>CAZSTX010000008.1:0-51040 GCA_964610025.1 uncultured Lentimicrobiaceae bacterium | reverse complement strand
TAAATATGTATTGATTTGTGATAGACTATTAATGCATTCTGTGTTTAATAGTGTTTTAAAATTTTAATTGCAAGCTCAATCCTGTTGGAGATGGCATAAAATTAAGTGAAGTCTGATTGTTTAATCTTATTTTGCAATTATAAGTGTCTAAAGTCCAATTCATACGACTTTCTCCTATTATCTTAAATATTAAACCCACAGTAAACATTCCTAAACCTATCGTATGTCCTGAAAAACTTAAAAGTAAAATAGGTATGTTATTTTTGTATAAAATATCATAAATAATTACTATATTTGAACTTATACTTAACAACAGACCTGAAATAAATAATATATTTCCTACATGTTTTTGCTTATTAGCTCCCAGCCATGTGTCGCTATAGATGTTTCCTTTTTCGTAAAAAAGTAAATAAAAAGCTTCTTTTTCTGTTAATAGTTTATTTCCAAGACGTAGTTTTGAAGAGGATAGTTTGTCGTATTCTAATAGTTCATTCTCATTATAAGATGGAAATGGCAGCATATTGTTTTCATTATTCGCAAAGATACTTCTGTTTCCATTAGCATAATTAATCATAATTATTTTTTTTTGAGGAATAGTATAAATCGTATCTGTCAAATTATTCCATATTTTATATGTTACTATTTCGTTTTCAATAGAGATAACTTGAGCGTTTATTTTTGTTCCATCATAAATAAAAATAATATCTTGTGCTTTTGATAAATGAAGTAAAAAAATAAAACTTAGTAAAAATAGTTTTTTCATTTATAGTGAAGTTTTATTTTTGCAATATTTTTTTTTACAAAAGTATATAAAAAGAAAATACCCATCGGGGAAGAGATGGGGTATTTTCACAAAAATAGTAAAATGAATTTTGTTAAGTTAAGTGCAATTTCTGTGCCAATTTATATAATAATTTTATTTTTTCCCTAATTTGTATCCATATAAAGCAAAAAACAAAATTATCATATAGCAAGGTATTGCTATCCAATATGCTTGTTGAGTTCCGATGTTGTCTGCCAGCTTGCCATACACTAATGGTAATAATGCCCCACCAGCTATTGCCATAATTAAAAAAGCAGATACTTTTTTGGCATGATGTCCCACGCCATCTAAAGTTAAGGGCCATATTGCTGGCCAAACTAAAGCATTTGCCAATCCCAATAAAGTAATGAAAAAAACAGTATAAGGAATAATCATTTTAATGGGTTGTAATGTGGTTATGTCAATAAATGAGAAAGTAAAATAAGAAGTGGAAGGAACTATTAAGGCAGAAAAAACTAAAATAATTCCTAAAATACCGCATCCAATCAATGCTTTTCTTTGAGAAATAACTTTAGGAATGAGAGCAACACCTATAAAATAGCCTATAACCATTGAGACTAAGGTTAAACTTGTAAAATATTTTGCAGATTCAACAGGAACATCAAGCGATTTTCCATATAAAATAACGGTATCAGCTGCAATAACTTCTACGCCAACATAAAAAAATAGTGTAACGACTCCTATCCACATATAAGGATATCTCCAAATAGATTTTTTAGCTTTTTTTTCAGTAATTTCATTTTTATCAATTTCTGGTAAATGAGTTATTAGAATTAAGAATCCTAATAAAACAAGAATAATTGTCATTACAATATAAGGATTTATTAATTGTAATGCAAGGGTGTCGAGCATATTTTCGTGAAGTGCAGGTTGTAGTTTTTTTTCTATTGTTTCCACTATATGTTCTGTTCCCGAAAAAAGCAAAGTAGCTAAGAGTAAAGGAGCAATAATACCTGCAAATTTATTACATATTCCCATAATACTGATACGCTTAGCTGCACTTTCGATAGGTCCTAAAATAGTAACATATGGATTTACTGCTGTTTGCATCAATGAAAGACCTGTCCCTAAAATAAACAATCCTATTAAAAATAAAATATATGATCGTTGATAAGAAGCAGGAATAAATAAAGCCGAACCTATTGCCATAACAAATAAACCTATAGCTATACCATTTTTAAACCCTGTTTTTTCTAAAATAAAAGAAGATGGCAGTGCCATAATAAAATAAGAAATATAAAAAGCAAAAGTTACAAAATAAGCCAAAAAATCGCTTAATTCGCAAGCTATTTTCAGAAAAGGAATTAAAGTGCCATTAAGCCAAGTTACAAAACCAAAGACAAAATAGAGAATTCCGATAATAAACAAACTAAATTTATAATTTGATGTAGATGTTTTCATGCTGGGATATTGTTATTTTAATTAAAATTATTTATCTTCTAATTCGTTTGTTTCTGATAATTTTTTTTTAAGATAATCTAATTGACGTCTGTCTCTTTTGGTAGGTCGTCCAAGACCGTGTTCGCGAACGACTGCTTGACTGCGTAAAAAATGCAATCTATCATATTCTTCTTGTGGAGTCATGTCTGTACAATAATCAGGTACTAGTTTAGCAGACAAGCGACTCTTTGGAAAATCTAATACTTTAACGGTTTTTAATAATTGACCTATACGTATTTGTATTTCGATATTTTTTTTTATTTCTTTTGATGCTTTGCAGCTAATACCATTTATTTTAACTTTTCCGGCATTACATGCTTCATTAGCAATGTTTCGAGTTTTAAATATACGAACCATCCAAAGCCATTTGTCAATACGTATTTTGTCATTCATAATCAGTAGGTAAATACATATTGTATGATGTTAGCTCCCATTTTCAGAGCTTTTGTTCTAATTTCCTCTGAATCGCCGTGGACTATAGCATCTTCCCATCCGTCTCCTAAATCGCATTCGTATGTATAAAAACAAATGAGCCGATTTTCATAAAAAAGTCCAAATCCTTGCGGAGGTTTATTATCGTGCTCATGTATTTTTGGCAACCCATTAGGGAATGAATATTTTTGATGATAAATAGGGTGATTAAAAGGGAGTTCTATAAATTCAAGTTCTGGAAATACTTTTTTCATTTGTGGGCGGATAAATTGGTCTAATCCATAATTATCGTCTATATGTAAAAATCCTCCTCCGATTAAATAATTTCTTAAATTACGACATTCTTCATCAGAAAAAACAACATTTCCATGTCCTGTCATATGTAGAAAAGGGTAATTAAAAATATTTTTACTTCCTACTTCTACTGTAGCTGGCACAGATGATATGTTTGTAGATAGGTTTTTATTGCAATATTTGATAAGGTTAGGTAATGATGTTGGATTGGCATACCAATCTCCTCCGCCTCTGTATTTTAATAAAGCAATTTCTTGAGAATGTATGGCTATTGTAGTTAGTAAAAAGCAAATAGAAATTAAACTTTTTTTTAATAGCATTTTATTTAAAATTGTATAGTTATATTAACCTATTTTTTTTAAAATTATTTTATATGTATCATATAAAAAAAAGAGGTTTTTATTAACCTCTTTTTTTATTGTGATTTCTTTATTCTTTTTTCAATTTTTTACGTCCAAAGTCTAAAACAATAGGAGATGCAATGAAAATAGACGAATAAGAGCCAATTAAAATTCCCATCATCATTGCAAACATAAAGCCTTTAAGTACTGCTCCTCCAAATATGAAAATAATAAGTAAGGTTATAAAAGTAGTGAGACTTGTATTAATAGTACGTCCTAATGTAGCATTAATTCCTTGATTAATATTCTCATATAGTGAACGTTTAGGATATAATGTTCTAAATTCGCGAATACGGTCAAAAATAATTACTGTATCATTAATAGAATATCCTATGATGGTTAATATGGCAGCAATAAAGGTTTGATCTACTTCCATCGTAAAAGGGAAAATCCCATAAAATAAGGAGAACATTCCTATTGTAAATAAGGTATCATGTAATAAGGCAACAACGCCCCCAAGAGCAAATCGCCAATTTCTAAATCGAAAAGCAATATAAGTAAAGATACCTATTAAAGCAAAAAATACTGACATAAAAGCTCCGCGAGTAATATCTCTTGAAACAAGCGCTCCTATTTTTAAAGCACTTATTACACCTACGTTTTGATTTTCTATACTAAATTCTCGTTTAGAAATATCTGATTTAAAAAATGGTTTTAATCCTTCATATAATTTTTGTTCGGCTAAAGAATCTATTTCTGGATTATTTTCATTAATATGCCAATTGGTTGTTATTTTCATTCTATTGTCTGACCCAAATGTTTTTACTTCTGGGGCTACTCCGTCAAAGGCTACGGTTAAACTTTCTCTTACTTTATCTGCTCTTACACTTTGGTCGAAACGTATGGTATAACTACGCCCTCCTGTAAAATCAATACCATAGTCTAACCCTTTTACAAATAATGAAATAATGCTAATTCCAATAATTATACCAGATACAATATAAGATATTTTGTGTTTCCCAATAAAATTGATATTGACATTTGTAAATGCGTTTTCAGTAATTGTATTACTATAGTTAATAAATTTATTATGGTCTAATAGCCATGTGAAAATAAGTCTTGATACAAAAATTGCTGTAAACATAGAGGTAATGATACCAATAATTAAAGTAACAGCAAATCCTTGAATTGGGCCTGACCCAAAAATGAAGAGAATAATACCTACAAGCATCGTAGTAAGGTTTCCATCAATAATAGCAGAATAAGAAGCTTTAAATCCATCGGCTAATGCTAATCGTATTCCTTTTCCAGTTCTAATTTCTTCTCTAATACGCTCAAATATAATCACATTAGCGTCAATAGCCATTGCTAACGATAGCACCATCCCTGCTATTCCGGGTAATGTTAATACTGCTCCTAATGAAGCCATTACTCCCATTAAAATAATAAGATTGGAGATAAGGGCTATTCCTGCAACAAGTCCTGCTCTATTATAGAAAAAATACATGTATAAAAGTATCAGTATAAATGCAATGATAAATGATACAATCCCATCACGAATGGATTCTTTCCCTAAAGTAGGTCCTACTATTTCTTCTGATACGATAACTGCTGGTGCTGGTAATTTTCCTGCTTTTAATAGGTTAGCTAAATCTTTTGCTTCTTCTAAGGAAAAAGCTCCACTTATCGATGAACGTCCGTTGGGGATTACATCATTTACTACAGGAAAGGAATATACTAAATCGTCGAGTACAATGGCGATACTATGTCCTATGCTTTCTTCGGTTATTTTTTTCCACATTTTTGCTCCGTTAGCATTCATAGTCATAGAAATTTCATTGCCAGCCCTTTCATTGAAATCTTGACGTGCATCTACTACGGCATTTCCGTCTAATACGGCACCTTTTTCGCCAGAAGATTTTAGAGCTATTAATTGATGAAAAGGAGATTTGTCTTTTCCTGTTTTTGCATGCCAACATAATTTAAGGTCTTGTGGTAAAATTATTTTAGCCCAAGAAAGATTCAATATTTTATTAACTTCAGCAGTATCTTTTTCGTGAACATAGCCTACCAAAGGTCCATATTTACCTTTATCAGACATTCGGTCATTAAAAGTAATTTTCGATAATAAAGGATATTTTATGGCTATTTCTTCGGGAGTCATTTGTCCTTCTGGAACTATTTCATTATCATCAAATAAGGTTGCGTCGTTTGTAATAGAATCGATAGCAGCAGTTTCTGTAGTGGTAATATCTTTTTCTTTTGAAACTTCTAGTGTTTCTTTATTTTCGAGAGTGGTAGTGTCTTTTTCTTCGGCTTTATTTATTTCAGAAAGTCGATCATTAATTTGAACAAAATAATCTTGAATTTCTGCAAATTCATATGTTTTCCAAAATTCTAGATTAGCAGTTCCTTGCAATAGCTTTCTCACTCTTTCGGGTTCTTTTACCCCTGGTAATTCAACCATAATACGACCTGATTGTGGCAAGCGATGAATATTAGGTTGTGTTACTCCAAATCTATCAATACGCGTTCTTAATATGATAAATGTATTTTCTAGAGCTGCTTCTGTTTCTTCAGTAATGACTTTAATTACATCTTTATTGGAAGGATTATTTTGTTTTAGCTCTAATTTTCTAAATATCGTTGCTAATTTTGCATTTTCAGGTGCAACTTCTTTAAAAGATTGTTCGAATAATGTTATAAAATTATCTTGTGAATGTTTTTGTTTTTCATTTGCTAATTTCATTGTTTTTACAAAAAGAGAAT
Source organism: uncultured Lentimicrobiaceae bacterium (assembly GCA_964610025.1). Classification (GTDB taxonomy): domain Bacteria; phylum Bacteroidota; class Bacteroidia; order Bacteroidales; family WCHB1-69; genus UBA5266. Next base: position 44,941 of record CAZSTX010000008.1, on the reverse strand, counting down.
CTTTAGCACCATTTCCGGCTAAAGAAGTAATAATGTTAGGAATGGATACCTCTAACATTACGTTCATTCCTCCTTTTAGGTCTAACCCTAAATTTAATTCTAATTCTTTACATTCTTTGTAAGTCCATTTTGCAAATAATAAATTATAAATTACAGAGTCAGACATTTTTTGTAAATATTCTGCTTCTCGTAATTTATAGACTGAATCGAGCAGATAAGTTTCCATAAATAGGTCACCGTTTGCACGTATTTTTATTTCTTCTACGTTAGGAATATTATGTGCATATTTGCTTGCTTTATTTTCGACATTTCTTGTACAAAAAGTAAATGTAAGTGAATAAATACTGATTAATCCTAATATAATGGCTATAAATAAAATAAAACCTCTGTTTTGCATTTGTAAATTATTTAATTATGAGTGTATTATAGATATATTTTAAAGTTATTTTGAGTTTGCAAATATAGTATAAAAATGATATTAATTTTCATTAATATTCTGATTTTTCAATTGTTTTGTAAAATTTCTTGCTATTATTTTGTTTAATAAAGCATTAACTTGTTTATTCATCTCGTTAAAAGAATATTTATTTTTATAAATATAAACAAATATAATCAACAATTCTATAGATTGTTGTTGAAAATAATCATGGAGTAAGTGCTTGTTGACACGATAGGCTTCTCTTATTAATCTTTTTATACGATTACGTTCAATAGCAAGTTTTATTGTTTTTTTCGGAACAGAAATACCTATTTTTATTTGCAATTTATCAGATGGTCGAATTATATAAATACAACGAAAAGGAAAATGTTTAATCATTTCTCCTTTTGAAAAAGCATATTGAAAATCATTTTGTTTACAAATACGTTCTTTTTTAGAGAACTTAAATAATTTCATTTTTTTACTCCATTTGATATTTGCAAGTAATCGTCTATTGCTGTGAAAATAGAAGGATGTATTGCTGTAGGAGCTGTAATGTCTATTTTTATTCCTATTTTATTAGCTTCTTCTAGAACTTGATATCCTAATGCACCTATTACTGTCGTTTTTTGTTTATAGTTTGGAAAATTTACTTTTAATGATTGAATTCCAAATGGACTGAAAAACACTATCATATCATATTTATTTATATTAATATGACGTAAATCGGACATTACGATTTGAAAGACTTCTGCTTTAGTGTAATTAATCTTTTTTTGGTCTAATAATGTTAAAAGTGGATTAACACATGTTTCTAAAGAGCAAGGTAATAAAAACTTTTCTTCATTATATTCTTCTAATATATTTGCTAGATGGTCTGCTTTTCCGTTAGCATAAAATGTTTTTCTTTTACGAACAACAACAAATTTTTTTAAATAGAAAGCAGTAGATTGATTAATGCAGAAAAATTTTGTATCTATTGAAAGTGTTATATTAAGTGATTTTAATATTTCAAAGAAATGATTTACTGCATTTTTACTAGTGAAAATAATAGCTGAATAATTAGATATAACTATCTTATTATCTTTGAATAAAATAGGATCAATTCCTTTTATTTGAAAGAATTTATGAAAATCAATTTGTACTCCGTATTTATCTACTAACTTAGCATAAGGTGTTTTTGCAAAATCGTTGGGAGAATTTTGAGAAAAAAGAATATTTTTTACTTTCAATTTAATCTGTTTTAATTATGTATTCTGTTGATTAAAGCCAATTTATAGTAAATTTTACAATAAGCAATAAAGGTAAAATTTCTATAGTGCAAAGGTATAAAAAAATTTCATACGCATAAAACTTTGTGTGAAATATTAAAAAACCTTTAACAATTCTGTATATAAAAAGAAGACATAATAAAATAATAGTAGTGTATAAAATAATAGCATATGAAAAATAATTATAAATAAAAGCTAATGGAAAAATAAAAATAGCAATGTAATAATTGATAAATATTATTTGATGTATGTATTTTATAGCGAGTGTTTTAATGTTGAAAAATATTCCTATAGCATAAATTATTAGTGTTTTAATTAAAAATAAAAGACTAAATCCGATTACTAAGTAAAGTATTTTTATTCCTTCGTTGATAATTGGTAAATACTGCCCAAAAAAAACGTATAATATTAATCCTAATCCGAAACAAGCATAGATGAGAATAAATATAAATGCTCTAGATTTAAAAAAATTCCCTTCCCGTGATAAAATTGCTGAAAATTTAGGATTAATAATACTTTTGATAGTAGCTGAAAATATTTTTTGAGATTGTATTTTTATAATAGCAAGAATAGTTAAAAGAAGAATGAAAAATAAAAAAAAATAATCTATCTGAAAAATCTCATTTTTTTTACCTTGAATATAATTAGTAGTTTTGCTGTGCGATATTATAAATTTATTTGATAATGAATCTGATTTTATGGAAGATTTTTTATCAAAATGTTGATATAAGATGTTGTTTTTTAGATTTTTTTCTATATTATCGCTCCATGAAATTTTATTAATATTTGCAATAGACGGAATGGGTTTAGTTGTATTTTCAAATAAACTGTCTGAATAAAAGAAAGTATTACCTTTGAGAGAATCAGAAAAGTTCATTATTTGGTTGTTTTTTTATTGATTTCGTCTCTAACGATAGAAGCGTATTCATAATTTTCTTCTTCGATAGCTTCTTTTAAAAGAACTTCTAATTCTTGAATAGTTTTTAGTGTTAAATTATTTTTTTTCTCTGCACTACCTCCTTCTTCGTCTCCTTCGGTAAACAATCCTACTTGTTCTAAAATAAAATCTTCTATAAATAAAGGGCTATTGTATTTTAATGCTAAAATGGCAGCGTCAGATATTCGTGCTTCGACATTGATTTCTTGTTTGTCGTCTGCACAATGGATGCGAGTATAAAAAATACCTTCAACTAAATTATAAATATGTGCATATTTCATTTTTATATTAAAACTATTCAATATTGAAAACAATAAATCGTGGGTTTGTGGACGTTTTAATGTCAAGTTTTCTAATTCTTTAACTAAATTAAAAGCTTCATTTTCTGCTATAATAATAGGAAATGAAATTTTTTTGCTTTTGGTTTGCAATACTAAAACACGAGCAGATTTGTCCGACCATTCGGCTACATAACTTATTTTAACTTCTATTTTAGCCATTTATATTTTTTTTAATGGTATATATTAAAAGATATTATATTAACGATTTTTCTTTGATTAAATTACATCATTAACTGTAAAAATTAAGAGATAAATTTTTTAGATAAGAAAATTTTATTTATTTTTGCATAAACTTTAAATAATTAAAAAAATATCAATATAAAATAATTATGAAAAAACTTTTGTTATTTGCTGTATTTTTATCGTTTGTATTGCCAACATTTTCACAAGTATTAAAAGAACCTACTCTTGAACGATTTGGAACTGCTCGTGATGGAAAAATATTGATAGTGAATCAATTTAAAGAAATTTGGGAGTCTGAAATTAGTATTAAAGATATTAATAATATAGAAAAAAAACAAGAAAAAAATAGTGAAAATATTGAAAATCATAAAAGAGAATTACTCGAAATTAAAAAAAACATTTCGAATAAAGAAAAATTAATTAATGAACAAAAAAGAGAAATAGACGATTTAAAAAAAACAATTAATCAATTAATAAAGCAAATAGATAATTTAGAAAGAAAAATAAAATAAAAATATTTGCTAAGTAATTAAATATAAAAAAGAATAAATATGGTAATGAATGAAAAACTAGCAGCAAGAATAGAAAGTATTGCTGTTCAGCTTACAAATCAACTTAGTGTTGTAGAAACTGCCGGTGAGCTTAATTCTGTTCAAAAAGTTCACGACATTTTCATGGAAATGGATTATTACAAAAAAAATCCTCAAGATTTAAAATTTGTAAATGTGCCAAATGATAAACTTGGCAGAAAATCTTTAATTGCTAAAATGAAAGGCGGAAAAGGTAATAGTAAAAAAACTGTCGTAATGATTGGACATATTGATACTGTTGGAATTTCGGATTACGGCAATTTAAAAGAATTTGCTCATCGTCCTTATGAACTTACCGAAGAGTTAAAAAAAGTTGCTTCTACCCTTCCTCCCGAAGCTAAAAAAGATTTAGAATCAGGAGATTATTTATTCGGACGCGGACTTTTTGATATGAAAACCGGAGATGCTATTATTATGGCTGTTATGGAAGAAATTTCTAAAGATATTGAAAATTTTGAAGGAAATTTAATTTACGCAGCTGTTTGCGACGAAGAATCTAACTCTTTCGGAATGCTGTCGGTTGTTCCCGAACTCGTTAAAATTAGAGACGAAGAAAAATTAGATTATCTAGCACTTTTAGATACCGATTATATGACTTCGGAATTTGAAGGTGACGAAAATAAATACGTTTATATTGGTACTGTCGGAAAATTAATGCCTTCGTTTTATGTTGTTGGAAAAGAAACTCATGTCGGCGAATCTTTTAAAGGAATTGATGCAAACCAAATTGCTTCGGCAATTACTTGCAGAATTAATTTAAATGTCGACTTCTGCGATGTGGCGGAAGGTGAAGTTTCTTTACCACCTATTACTTTAAAACAAAGAGACTTAAAACCAGAATATTCTGTTCAAACTGTGCAGTATGCTAATTTATTTTTCAATTATGCAACTCACACAAGCACGCCCGACGAAGTTTTAGACAAAATGATGAAAGCTGCCGACGAGGCTTTTCAAACTTCAATAGACAATCTAAATACTCAGTACAAAAGATTTTGTGATCTTGCCAAAAGAGAATATAAACAACTTCCTTGGAAATCAAGAGTTATTTCTTACGATCAACTTTATATTAAAGTTAAAGCTGAAATGGGCGATGAACTTGACGCTAAATTGAAAGTACTTTCTGATAAAATGCTAAAAGACGATAGCATAGACCAAAGAGATTTCGCTATGAAAATAGTTGAATATACACATCATTTATGGTCAGATAGAGATCCTGTTGTGATTGTATATTTCACTCCGCCATATTACCCGCATATTTATGTAGAAGGAAAATTGCCAAGAGAAAAAGCTTTATTAGATGCTGTTGCTGATGCTGTAAATACTACAAAATCTGATTATAAATTAGTTTACAAAAAGTTTTTCCCATATATTTCCGACCTAAGCTATGCGGCTGCACCAAAAGATCCAAAAATTATTGCGGCGCTTAAAAATAATATGCCAGGTTTTGGAACAAAATATAGTTTGCCAATAGAAGATATGCAAAAACTTGACCTCCCTGTGCTTGACATTGGAGCTTTTGGAAAAGACGCACATAGATTTACCGAAAGAATTGAGAAAAAATACTCTTTCGAAGTTGCACCTATTTTAGTGTATAAAACTGTAATGAATTTATTAAAATAATATTTTTAAGTTATTGTTTGAATTAATATATTTTTATATACATTTGTAAAAAATAAAATAAAATATAAATTTAACTAAAAAATAAATAAAATGCTTAAAAATCACTCAAATAAAATAAAAAGAAATGCGGCAGTAATGCTTAATATTGCTGTTTTAATGCTATTAATAAGTTGTAATAAGTATGATAAACTTCCAATAGTAGGCAAATGGGAGTGTGATATCAAAGAATTACGAGGATTAGATGTTGATTCTTGTAAAGAAACATTATTGTTTAATTCTGGTGTTGATTATACTTATACGCAAGATTTTTTTGAACGTAAACAAGGGAAGTGGGACAAATGGCAAATAAAAGGTAATTTTGAAAGAAAGCATAATAAAATTACTTTTTTGAATAGAGTAAAAGAAGGCACACAACCGCAGGCTGAGATTACTTATAAATACGAGTTAATAGAAAATCAAACATTAACGCTTATTGTAGAAGGCGAAGGCTATCCTGATGATAAGAAAATTTATAAGAGAGTAAATTAAGCAGTTTTTAATGAATATTTGAGAGGCGATAAATATAGTTTATGTATTTTATTGCTTTTAACAAGAAATTTAAATAGTTTACTTTTTACTGTTTGATGTAATTTTCAGTTGATAAGGAGCGACTAATTACTGATAAGTTATTTAAAAAATAATAAAAATTAAGAAATAATTAAAGGATTTTACACATAAAAGTAAAAGCCTTTTTTTATTTTAGATAAGAAGCTAAATAATGTGCTGTATATCCTTTCCCTTTTTTTACAATTTCTTCAGGCGTTCCTTCAGCAATAATTTTACCTCCTTTATTGCCTCCTTCGGGACCTAAATCAATAACCCAATCAGCAACTTTTATAACATCCATATTGTGTTCAATTACAACAACAGTGTTTCCTTTGTTTACCAATTGATGTAATACGTCTAATAGCATTCTTATATCCTCAAAGTGTAATCCTGTTGTAGGTTCATCTAAAATATAAAAAGTTTTTCCAGTATCTTTTTTGCATAATTCTGCAGCTAATTTTATACGTTGTGCTTCTCCGCCTGAAAGAGTAGTGGAGGATTGACCTAAATTTAAATAGCCTAATCCAACTTTATCCAATATTTCTAATTTAGAACGAATGGCAGGTATGTTTTCGAAGAAAGCAATAGAATCGCTAATGTTCATTTCTAATACATCGCTGATAGACTTCCCTTTATAACGAATTTCGAGTGTTTCACGATTGTAACGTTTTCCATTGCATGTTTCACAATGTACGTAAACATCAGGCAAAAAACTCATTTCGATAGTGCGAACACCACTTCCTTGACACACTTCACATCGCCCGCCTTTTACATTAAAAGAAAAACGTCCTGCTTGATAGTTGCGAATTTTAGACTCTGGTAATGAGGCATATAATTTTCTAATATCATCAAAAATCCCAATATAGGTTACGGGATTGGAGCGAGGAGTACGCCCTATGGCTTGTTGATTAATTTCGATAATTTTATCTATATTTTCTAATCCTATAATTTCTTTATAATTTAAAGGTTTTTTTTCGGAACGATAAATATATTGATTTAAAATAGGATATAAAGTGGCATTGACAAGCGAAGACTTGCCACTTCCCGAAACTCCTGTTATACAAATTAATTTCCCCAAGTGAAAATTAACAGTAATATTTTTCAAATTATGCCCATTTGCCCCTTTCAATGTAATTATGTTCCCAGTTCCTTTGCGGCGTTTAGTAGGGAGAGAAATGCTTTTTTTTCCTGTAAGATAATCAGCTGTAAGAGAATTAGATGCTAAAATGTCTTTATAGCTACCTTTAGCAACGACATAACCACCTCTAATGCCAGCATAAGGACCTATATCGACAATAAAATCAGCATTTTGCATCGTATCCAAATCATGTTCAACGACAATAACAGAATTTCCTGCATCGCGAAGATTTTTTATTGATGAAATAAGGCGTTGATTATCGCGCTGGTGCAACCCAATGCTTGGTTCGTCTAAAATATATAATACATTTACAAGCTGTGACCCAATTTGTGTTGCTAATCGGATACGCTGCGCTTCTCCACCTGATAAACTTTGAGATGAACGATTTAAACTTAAATAATCAATTCCTAAATTAAGAAGAAATTGTAATCGTGTTTTTATTTCTCTAATGATTTCGTAAGCAATAATTTGTTGTTTTTTATCCAAATAATCATTAATATGGAGAAGCCATTCGTTTAAAACACGTAAATCCCATGATGATAATTCAGTTATATTTTTTCCTCCAATTAAAAAATACAAAACTTCTTTTTTTAATCGGGTACCATTGCACATATCACAAGTTTTAGTATGCATAAATTGTTGCGCCCATTTACGAACATTTGCAGGTGCGTCTTCTGTGTTTTGTGAAATGATAAAATTAATAATTCCTTCATAATTATTAGAATAAGTATAAGCATTAGAAGTTTCGCTTTTAATCATAATGGGTTTGTCGCTTCCATAAAAAATTATGTTTAAAGCTTCTTGGGGAATTTGTTCAATAGGGGTATCAAGTGTAAATTGGTATTGCATAGCTATCCCTTCTATTTGTTTAAAGATCCAATTGGCTTTATAAGAGCCTATAGGAATTATTCCGCCATTACGAATCGATTTATGTGGTTCGCTTATTAATTTATTAGCATCTGCTTCGGTAACAACTCCTAATCCATTGCAATGAGGACAAGAGCCATAAGGTGAGTTGAATGAAAAAGTATTAGGTTCTGGTTCAGGATAAGATATGCCTGTTGTAGGACACATTAATAAACGACTATATATTTTAGGAGTTGTTTGTTTATTTTCTAATACCATTAAAATGCCATTTCCATATTTCATGGCTACTTCAATGGATTTTATTAATCGATTGGAATTGCTTTCTTTGATGCTTAAGCTATCAATAACTATTTCTATGTCGTGTGTTTTATAACGATCGAGCTGCATGCGATGTGTAATTTCTCTGATTTCACCATCAATGCGTGCTTGAATAAACCCCCATTTTAATATTTGTTGAAAAACTTCTCTATAATGACCTTTCCGTCCTTTGATAATAGGTGCTAAAATAGAAATAATTTTATTGTTATAGTTTTTGATAATAAGCTCACATATTTGCTTTTCGGTATAGCGCACCATGGGTTCTTTGGTGTTGTAAGAATAAGCAGTAGAAACGCGTGCATATAATAAACGTAAAAAATCATAAATTTCGGTAATAGTTCCAACAGTTGAACGTGGACTGCGATTGACTGTCTTTTGTTCAATAGAGATAACAGGACTTAAGCCTGTAATTTTATCTACGTCGGGACGTTCCATTTCTCCTATAAAACGGCGTGCGTAAGCAGAAAATGTTTCCATATAGCGTCTTTGTCCTTCGGCATAAATAGTGTCGAAAGCAAGAGAAGATTTGCCAGAACCAGACAAACCAGTAATAACAACAAATTTGTTTCGTGGAATAGTTAAATTAAAATTTTTTAAATTATTTTTTTTAGCTCCCCAAATCTCTAAATTTTCTTCTCTTATTGACATTTTTTTAGTCTATAGTAAATACAATTTAAATAAAAAATATTATATTCTATTGATTTATTATAAATTATATAATTGATTAATTTGTATGCAAAAGTAGGAAAAAAATATATAGACAATTATTTTAAATTCTCTTTACAAAAATACTTATTGCAATGTTTTATAAGACAAAATATGAATGCTAACAGCTATTGCTATTATTATCAAAAGTATACGCACCCAATTAATACTAATAAAAAAAATAGAAGTACTTAAAATTGTTATTCAAAGTAAAGAGAGAGAAAATATTTTCACTTTTTTTGAAATAGATTTATGGATTTGAAAATCAGAAATATACTTGCCTAAATAGGGATTTTTTAAAAGCCATTGTTGTAAACGTGGAGAGCTTTTATAAAATAAAAAAGAAGTAAGTAGTAAAAAGGGAGTGGTAGGTAGCAATGGAACAAAAATTCCAATAACACCTAAAAAAAGCGAGATAAATCCTATTGCAATTAATGAATAACGTAACATTATAAAAAACTAATTATAGCGATTATTAAACAAAAAAACATACAAATATTGCGTGCCAAATACCATCTTATCATAAATTGGTCAATGTTTGCTTTTGTGATAGCTTCCCATTGTTCCATAGGTCCCATCCAAAATCGTTTACGATATTTCTTTTCAGGATGAACATTATACTGAAATAATAAATAAAATAATAAAATAGACAAAGGCAACAAGCAAAAAATAATGCTATAATAAAAATTAAGATATTTCATTATAATACCATAAGTTAAAATTAGATAAGGAAGTATATTAAATAAAAAAGCAGTTGTAAATACGAATGGTTTTCTTTTTAGTAATATAGCTAATGTTTTTTTATTCATGTTTTTATCGGCTTTTATATCCATAATCGAATGAGAAAATAAGATATTGCTTACTAAATTTCCGATAATGAGAGAAACAATCAATATTGATGAAGAAAAAGAACCACTTGCCGAAAAATATACCCCTAACATAAGCAGTGGACCAAAAATAAAACCTATAATAATTTCTCCTAACCCATGATAACTTAAATGTAAAGGAAAGCCTGAATAGCTAATGCTTAAAAATCCGGTAATTATTATAAAATAAAGAATAATAATTCCTCTATAAATAAAAATAATACTGGCGCATATAAGCCCTATTAAAAATAAAAAAAGAATGATTTTTAATAGTTTTTTTTCTGTAATAATATTGTTTATTAAATAGTTACATTTCCCTTTTCGAATAGGCGAAACACTTGAAAGATTTTGTTGACAAATTTGTTCTTTATTTTTACGAAAGTCAAAATAATCATCAGTTAAATTTGCAGCTAAATGTGTAAATATTACTCCAACTAATGCAACAATAGCAAGTTGCCATGAAAATGAATCAACTTGCATCGCCATACAGACTGCCAATAAAGCAGGAAGTAAGCTCTGAGGAAGAGCTACATAACGCGCACTATGCAACCAAAAGATTATTTTCTTCATTATAAAAATAATATTAAATTCCCAATATATTGTATAACGTAAAAATGTAAATAGAATTATTTTGCAAGTATTTTCTTTTTTATTTATGATAATATTAACTATATAGATATTTAAAACTTATAAAAATATTACATAAAAACATAAATAAATATCTTTTATTTATAAAAAATAAGTAATTTTGCGGAAACTTATATTATTAATGATTATGGAAATATGGTGGGCTTCAATGGATATTATTCAGCAGACAGCATGGATAATAGCTCTTTCGACAAGTTTAATATTTATTATACAAATGATTATGACTTTTATCGGAATGGATTCTGATGTTGATTTTTCTACAAATTTAGGCGATACATCTATAACTGAATTAACTTCAACTCCTTTTCAATTGTTTACTTTTCGGAATTTTATTAACTTTTTTTTAGGTTTTAGTTGGTCATACATTGTTTTTGATAAGTTATTAGATAGTAAAATTTGGATAATAATTATATCTGTATTTGTTGGTGTTTTTTTAGTAGCTGGAGTCATGTTTATTTTTTATGGATTAAGCAAAATGGTTGAAAGTGGCAATATTAATATTCAACAAGCCATTGGATTAACTGCAACTGTTTATATTCCTATTCCAAGCAATGCAGAAGGAAAAGGGAAAATACAAGTAAGTATTCAAAATAGCGTTAGAGAATATGATGCAATTACAAAAGGAGAAATGCTAAAAACAGGAAATATTGTTATAATCAAAGAAGTAGTAGAAGGGAATGTATTATGTGTAGAAAAAATATAAAAATCATTAAATAAAAATTATTATGTTAGCTTTTTTAATTATCGTTGTTGTAGCAGTTTTTTTTATAACGTTTGCAGCTATTTTAAGTAGATACAAACGTTGTCCTTCAGATAAAATATTAGTAGTTTACGGAAAAACAGGAAAAAATGCTAGTGGTGGGCATAGTTCAGGAAAATGCATTCACGGAGGGGCGGCATTTATATGGCCAGTATTTCAAAATTATGCTTTTTTAGATTTAACGCCTATTTCTATAGAGTGTAATTTAACAAATGCATTGAGTCGCCAAAACATTCGTGTTGATGTTCCTTGTCGTTTTACAGTAGGAATTTCTACCGAACCCGACAATATGAATAATGCAGCAGAACGTTTATTAGGATTGAGGTCGGAACAAATACAAGAGTTGGCTAAAGATATTCTTTTCGGGCAGTTGCGTTTAGTAATTGCAACGATGGATATAGAAGAAATAAATGCAGATAGAGATAAATTTCTTATTAATATTAGTCAAAACGTAGAGCAAGAAATGCGAAAGATTGGGTTAAAGCTCATTAATGTAAATGTTACAGATATAAGAGATGAGTCAGGTTATATTGAAGCTTTAGGAAAAGAAGCTGCTGCAAAAGCTATTAACGAAGCGAAGAAAAGTGTTGCCGAACAAGAACGATTTGGAGAAATCGGAAAAGCAGAAGCCAATCGAGATAAAGATATTCGTATTGCAGAAACAGAAAGAGATACACGTATTCGTACTGCCGATGCTAATGCAACAGCTGTTTCGGGAGAAAATCAAGCAAAAATAATTATTGCTAATTCTGATGCTGATCGTCGTGAACGTGAAGCAGAAGCGATGAAAAAAGCAGTAGCAGCAGAGAAAGTGCAACAAGCAAAAGCCTTACAAGAAGCTTACGAAGCAGAAAAACAGGCTGAAACAACGCGTGCTGAAAGAGAAAAAGCTACTCAAAAAGCCAATGTAGTAGTTACTGCCGAAATAGAAAAAGAAAAAGCGATTATTAATGCTGAAGCCGAAGCAGAAACATATCGTCGCAAAGCACGAGGTGAGGCAGACGCTATTTTTGCAAAAATGGAAGCAGAAGGAAAAGGTATTTACGAAATTCTTTCAAAACAAGCAGAAGGGTACAAACAATTAGTACAAGCTGCTGGCGGAGATACTAAAAACGCAGTTACTTATTTGATTGCTGAAAAACTTCCCGAATTAGTTAAAACACAAGTTGAAGCAATACGTAATCTTAAGATAGATAAAATAATGGTTTGGGATGGCAATAATGCAAAAGGAGAAAAAACCACTACTGCTAATTTTGTGTCAGGATTGATGAACTCGGTGCCTCCTCTCAATGATTTGTTTAATATGGCTGGAATGAAATTACCTGATTATCTCGGAAAAGAAAACAATAAAGAAAAAATAAAAATCGAAGATAATATTATAGAAAAAGAAGAAAAAACAACTGATAAAAAGGAAAATAAGAATCGAGAAAAATAATATGGGATTCAAATTGTTTGTTATTGGTTGTGGTTCGGCTACGCCTGTAGGTTCTCGTATTTCTAGTGCTTTTGCTTTAAAAAGAGAAGGTAACTTTTTTTTAATTGATTGTAGTGAAGGGATGCAAATGCGATTAAAAAATATGGGTATTCGTATGCAAAAAATTAATCGGATTTTTATATCGCATTTACATGGAGACCATTATTTTGGATTAGTATGTTTGCTTTCAACATTTCATTTGTTTGGCAGAAAAGACCCTGTGCATATTTATTCCCATAAAATGTTAAAAGAAATTATTAACATTCAAATGATAGCAGGAAATACAACATTATGTTACCCATTGTTTTTTCATGAAATAGAAGAAAATGAACAAGCAATTATTTATGAAGATGAAGCAATTTGTGTAGAAACATTTCCATTATTACATAGTATTCCAACAAATGGTTTTGTTTTTAGAGAGAAAAAAAGAACTATTAATATCAATAAAGAATTTGTAAAAAAATACCAACTTTCGCCTGAAACAATATTGCGAATCAAAGCAGGCGAAGACTATATTGATGAAGAAAAAAATAGGGTATTTAAAAATGCAGAAATTACATCTCCATCTTCTCATAGCCCAAAAAGTTTTGCTTATTGTTCTGATACTGCATATTCTGAAAAAATAATTCCGTTTATTAAAAATGCCGATTTATTATATCATGAAGCAACTTTTATGAACAATATGGAACATGTTGCAGAAGAAAAATTACATTCTACAGCTGCCCAAGCAGCTCAAATAGCAAAATTAGCAAATGTGAAATCTTTATTATTAGGACATTACTCGAATCGTTATGCTAATACAGACGATTTAATTAATGAAGCGCGTATGGTTTTTCCTAAAACAATAGGAGCCGAAGAAGGGATGATAATAGAAGTATAAATTAATTTTTATTGATTTAGCATACATTTAATATTAATATCCTTTTGTAAATTTGTGTTTTTTGCAGTTAAATTTATTGTAAATGAAGATGATATTTTAAAAATACGATAATAAAGCGTTAATGTTAAAAAAACGCTCTCATTAGGAAGTAGTATGTTTTTTTCTAATTGACTATCATAATATTTTGAATGATTTGTTTTATTTTCAAGAATAATAGTGTCATTACTCCAGTTTTTTATTTCGATATATTTAACATAAGTACTTATGTCTTTTTCTAAAGGATTAAAAATAAGTACTGAATCGGGAATAGATAGAAAAAAATCATTTTCTATGTTTATAATAGTATCTTCGTCATAACCAAATATCTGTATTCTTCTTTCTAATGCTGCTGCCATGCTGTAGATAGAGTTACGCTTGTCGTTAGGATTGTCGCTCACATATTCTTTTGCCATTGTTTTTCCTTTAGGAGCATTGATGATTTTTAATTGGTTTTTTTCTATGCCATTCATGTAAGGAATAAAAATCCCATTTTTATATATTCGTAGATAATTTTTTAAACTTTCAATACGACGTAAAGAAAGATTAATATTATATTCACTAGAGAAAAGAGGACTAGCAAAACCGCTTACTGTAATATTGATAGATTTTCCTCTTTGTAAATCTCTAATTAATAGCGAAGTAAATTGCTCAAGCAAATCATAACCTTTTATAACATAATCATTAAAAAAATTATCAATTTTTGCTATAGCCTCTTCTTTTTCTCGATTTTCTAAGCCCATTGAGTATTCTTCTCGATAGAGATTTTGTAAAGTAATATACTCATCTAATGTTTGTTTGTAGTTTTTATTGGTAGTAATAGCTAATGTTTTTGGGTCAGGTTCGTCGTTATGAAAATAAAGGTCAATGGGTAAAATTTTTGTTAAAAGTTGTATCGTACTAATAGAATCTTTAACCCATAAAGTATCAATATGATATTTTTCCTTCATAGGCGTCCATTCGTATAAGAAAATATCATTACAACAGGTTGCATTTTTTATGGCATAAGCCGATTGACGATTAGAGGCAAAGTATCCATCGCTATCTACTTCATTAATAGTAAAATAAATATCATTAGCTGGAGAATTAATTGGGAATCCCATATTTTTTGGATCTTCCCATGCACTCATAGAACCTTTTGCTTTAAAAATATCATAACCACCTAAACCACTGTGCCAATCGGAACTAAAATAAAGTACTTGTTTTTCGGAATAATAAAAGGGAGTAATTTCGTTTCCAGGAGTATTAATATTACTACCAAGATTAATGGCTTCACCAAAATTGCCATTGCTTATAATGACATACCATATATCCATTCCACCAATACCGCCAGGACGGTCAGAAACAAAATATAAAATTTCGTTTTCATCATCTAATTGAACAATATTGGGTTGTGTATTATTAGAAGTATTATGATTGACAATTGGAGGAAGAGGTTTTGGTTTTTTCCAATTATTTTTATTCCATTCGGCAACCCAAATATTCGTTGTTTTACCATTGGGTGTTCGGCTAAAATAAATTTTACTTTTATCGTGATTAAAGCAAAAATTAGCATTATGATATTTTGGATTGTTAATTTTTTTAGAAATAGGAATAGGAGTTGAATAACCATTAACTTCAAAACGAGTTGAATAAATAGTAGAAGTATAAAAATCTTCTATGATATGCGTGTTTTCGTTGCTAGTAAATGGGCGTAAAGCCGAAAAATATAAAGCTGTATCTTCAAGTTGTATAGCATTAAATTCAGAGTAAGGAGTATTGATGCATTCATTCAGTTTTTCTATAAAAACAGGAAGGGTATCGGTTAGAATAATTATTGCTTGTTTGCAGGCTTCTAACTCAACAGCGAGACGTTTTGAAAAAATAGAAGTGTCTATGTGATAGATAGATTTGTATTTTTCGAGTAATGCTAATGCTTCATTGTATTTTGCATTGTTTTTCTTTACCAATGCTAACAAAAAAAGACCTTCTGGGTAACGATGATTGCTATCTAAAAGCAGCCCTTTTTCAAACATATATTCTGCTTCATTATAGAGGTAGGATAGACGTAAGGCATCGGCATATAAGAAATAAATAGAAGGATCAGAAGGAGATGTTTGTGAAATGTATTTTTGGTAAAAATAACATGCAGCTTGATAATCTTTTTCTTTTGTTGCTATAATAGCCTGTTCCAATAGCTCGTCGTTTTTTTGTGCAACGACTAATAATGGAACAATAAATAGCCAACATAAAATATATTTCTTTAGCATTTGTTATATTGTTTTAAAAAATTGGGCATGGTATACTTTGTCGTTTAAATATTTTTTTCTTTTTAAAAATATAATATAAACTGATTTCTATTCCTCCTCTTGCATCACTTGCGGGTAATAATTTTGAAATGTTAAAATCGTAACTTACATTAATACGAATACGTTTAAATTCGCTCCCCATAACAATGTAAATAGCATCATTCCAACGATAATCTAATCCAATTTCAAATTTTTGCAAAACACCTTCTAAATCACGACTAATAATATATGTATAAAGACAACCTAATAATAATTCTCGGTATTGTTTTTGTTGTGAATAGAAAACACTTGGAGTAATAATCATATTGCTATTAATGCCAAATCCAGCACTGAATTGAATATGTCCTTTGATAGGTAGATAAATGCTTTTATCTTTTAATAAAGATTGATGCGGACGATTAAGATGAAATGCACTAATACCTAACTGATAATAAAAGGCTTCCGAAGGTTGATAAAACCATTGTATGCCAATAGCACAATCGCCAAAAAGAAAAGAAGAAGTCGGGAAGTTTTCTGTAATAGGATTGCTGCTATTGTATAGATCTTCTCTAAATTGCTCATCAAAAGAGAGAGAGGCATAGTTAATTGTACGCTGGGCAATTCCTCCTGAAAGTCCTAACATGAGAAAATGATTGTTTTTTCGATTTAGGGCACGAATATAAGAAAACATAATATTCGATTGTAAAGAAGTATATTTTGAATCTCCTGCACGGTCAAAATCGAAAGTCATTCCTAATCCAAATATATCTTGATGTGATGAACGTTTTGCTAAAGGTAAGTCAAACCATAATCCATTAGTTTGATAAGCTTTAGTTACAGAAAACCATTGTGAACGACTATAAGTACCTATGCGAAAATTACCATCATAAAAACCAACGTTTGCAGGATTAACAGCAATAGGGTTCATCCAAAATTGTGAAAAATGAATATCTTGTGCTATTGAAAAATTACTCACAAAAAATAATAATAGCACAAAAATAGCTTGTTTAAAAAAACAATTAATAATATTCATTATTTTAATTTTGCATGTTTTTATTAAAATGAAATTTTCAACAAAAATACTAAAATATTTTATAAGAAAAAAGAAAATTATAATATATTAACCCAAAATTATATATTAGGAATTAGCGGGATTTTTAATGGGTAGTTCCAAAGGTCTTCAAACCACCTTCGTCTTTTTTTTAGTTAGAGCAATATTTAACACTAAATTTCCATTGATTTTTGGGAATAAGCGATAATTGTAAGACCCTAAAACGTAATGTAGATAATGTTCTTTGCATTTTTTCTGCAAAACAAACATTCTAAAAATAGACATAAAATTATAAGCTAATGTTACAAAAATTAAACCCAGATTTTGCATTAGAAAAAAAAGTTTAATTTTGCAAAAAAATCATAAACAAGATGCATATAAGCGTTTTTTTTTTAAATTATCAGAACCCAAAAATATTTTATTCATAGTTATTTAATTATTTTTTATATGTATTAAAATATTATTTTTGTAAAAAAAATCTAAAAATAATCCTTTTATGACTATCGATTATTCGAAACGACCGAAGACTTATTTGCTCCCTACATTAAATATACTTCCTGCCGAAATATCGTATCTGAAAAATGGGATTTCTATTTTTTATTTACATAATGAAAATCAAAAGATTATGCGCTTAGATATCCGATTGAAAGCGGGTAGTTTTTTTCAAGATAAAAAAGGGGTAGCAGCTATTGCAACTAAAATGCTGTTTGAAGGAACGCTGCAACATAAGGCTTCCGAAATATTTGAAGCTATTGATTACCAAGGTGCATATGTAGAGAATTCCTTAGATAAAGATTTTGCTTCCTTTTCTATCTATATGCCTAAACAAGCATTGAAAGAAATATTAAATATTGTAAAAGAGGTTTTTACTTCTGCTATTTTTCCTGAAGAAAAATTACTATTAATCAAAGAACAGCAACAACAATCTTTGGCTGTTAGTTTAGAAAAAACTTCTACTGTTGCTTTTCGTACTTTTATACAACAGGTTTTTTTAGAGCATCCATATGGAGATTTAATTTTTCCTCACGATTATGATGCTATTAGCCGAGAAGATATACTTGCTTTTTTTTACACTTATTATCAATTGTCTAATGCTCGAATATTTGTAGCTGGTGAAATAGACGATGAAGTTAAAAAAATAGTAAATAATAGTTTGGGAAATATTCCAGAACAAAAATCGCTGCTCGTTAAATCGTCTTCTTTTCTTGAATTTGAAGCGACAAAAATAAAAATTCAAAAACAAGAAGCTATGCAAGCTAGTATTTGTATTGGGAAAAGATTATTTACGCGTCAACATCCTGATTGGATGAAATTAAGCCTTTTAAATATGGTTTTAGGAGGATATTTTGGATCACGCTTAATGAATGAAATTAGAGAAAAAAAAGGACTTGCTTATGGAATATATTCGCGTATGACATCTTACCAAGCAAATGGAATATTTTATATATCTGCTGATGTAAATGTTAATAAAACAGAAGAGGCAATCGAGGCTATTCATCATATTTTTAAAAAATTACAACATTCGCCAATTCCTAAAAAAGAATTGACATTAGTAAAAAATTATTATTATGGAATTTTTCTAAGATATTTTGATGGCATATTTTCAATTTTAAATCGTTATATAGAAGCAAATGATTATAATTTATCTATCGACTATTGGCTTGATTTTCTTGAAGTGATTAAAAGTACAAAAGCAGAAGAATTACAAGCGATTGCTCAAGTTTATTTTAATCCCGATTCTATGACCGAAGTTGTAGTCGGATAATAAAAAAAAATCTTATTAACACATCATTTTAGAGCTTTAATTAATTAAAAAATAATTTGAATAACTAAGACTATTTTTTGTATATTTGCAACTCAAATTTAAAAAAATATAATAGTATGAAAAAATTGATGTGTATAACATTAACATTATGTATGATAACACTATCATGTAAAGACAAAAAAATTGAAAGAGAGTTAGATATGAACAATCCGTTTTTCTCAAAACCTGAAACACTCTATGGTACTCCTGCCTTTGATAAAATCAAAACAGAACATTATTTACCAGCTTTTCAAGAAGGTATGTTGCAACAAAAAGAAGAAATAGAAACCATTGTTGCAAACAAAGAAAAACCTTCGTTTAAAAATACTATCGAAGCCCTTGATTATAGTGGCGAATTGTTGAATACTGTATCTTTAGTATTTTTCAATATGTGCGAAACCAATAATAGCGACGAAATGATTGCTATTGCCGATGAAATTAGTCCAAAATTAGCTGCACATAGCGATGATATTAGTTTGAATGCCGAATTGTTTAAAAAAGTGAAAATAGTTTATGAGCAAAAAGATAATTTATCTTTAAATACTGAACAGCAACGGTTATTAGAAGAAACCTATAAAAGTTTTGTTCGTGGAGGAGCCAATATAGCTCCTGAAAAGCAAGTGCGTTTTCGTGAAATAAACGAAGACTTATCAAAATTAACACTTACATTTGGTAATAATGTATTAGCAGCTACCAATGCCTATAAAATGATAATCGAAGATGAAAGTGAATTATCAGGTTTGCCCGAATCTTTGAAAGTAGCAGCAGCAGAAGTTGCTAATCGTTCAGAAGAGACAAAAGGGAAATGGGTTTTTACTATTCATAATCCCAGTCTGTTACCTTTTCTTCAATTTGCCGATAATCGCACAAAACGCGAAGAGATTTGGCGAGCTTATGCTAATCGTTGCATAGGAGGTGAATTTGACAATACTGCTATTATTTCGCAAATAGTAAAACTTCGTGCTGAACGAGCACAAATATTGGGATTTAAAACACATGCCGACTTTGTATTAGACGAACGTATGGCTAAAAATACAACTGCTGTTTATGATTTATTAAAAAAAGTATGGGGACCTGCTTTGCAAAAGGCAAAAGAAGAATTAGAAGAATATAATGCCCTTGCTAATAAAGAAAAACCAGCATTCAACATCGAACCTTGGGATTGGAGATATTATACTGAAAAAGTACGCAAAGCAAAATATGATTTAAACGACGAAGTAATTCGACCTTATTTTAAACTCGAAAACGTGAGAGATGGTATTTTTATGATATGTAATCAACTTTATGGATTAACATTTAAAGAAAATACTGCTATTCCTGTTTATGATCCTGAAGTAGTTGTGTATGAAGTTATCGATAATGATAATGTTATAGGTATTTTATATATGGATTATTATACAAGAGAAAGCAAAAGAAGTGGTGCATGGATGACAGAATTTCGTGGTCAATATAAAACAAAAGAAGATGAAAATGTAATTCCCATTATATCGTTGGTTTTTAACTTTCCTCAACCAACAACTGATATGCCTAGTTTGTTAAATTTTGATGAAACTGAAACCTTTTTTCATGAATTTGGACACGGATTACATGGATTGTTAAGCAATTGCAAATATCGCTCCTTAGCTGGGACTAATGTTACACGCGATTTTGTAGAATTGCCATCTCAAATTATGGAAAATTGGGGACGCCATCCGGAAATATTAAAATTATATGCAAAACATTATTTATCAGGAGAAAAAATCTCTGATGAATTAATAAATAAAATTGAAACTGCGAGCAATTATGGGCAAGGATTTATTAATACGGAGCTTATAGCTGCTTCTTTTCTTGATATGGATTACCATGTATTAGAAAATCCAAATATTACCGATCCTATTGCTTTTGAAAATGAAGCACTTGCTAAATACGGTTTAATTCCTGAAATTATTTCTCGCTATAGAAGTCCTTATTTTCAACATATATTTACTTCTGCAGCAGGATATTCGGCTGGATATTACAGCTATACATGGTCTGCTGTTTTAGATGCTGATGCTTTTGAAATGTTTAAACAAAATGGCTTATTTGACAAAGCAACAGCAAATTCTTTTCGTAAAAATATTCTTGAAAAAGGAAATACAGAAGATCCTGCAATCTTATATAAAGCATTTCGAAAACAAGAACCTAATATAGAACCTTTATTGAAAAATAGGGGACTAATGTAGAAAATTAAAAAGAAATTAATCTAAAAGTTGATTTTCTTTTTCTTCTTTAAATCGTATATTTTTAATATTTGCCTTGTTTTATAGCTTGTGTTTTAGATTACATAATAATAAAGCTGATGCTATTGGATAATATATTTTCCATTTTAGATCTGCGTTTATAATTTCTGTTTCATCTTTCAATTCACTATTGAATATTAATGCTTTTGTTTTGCTTTGTTTTTTAATCTTTTTTCTTCTCTTTTTTGATAACGTTCTTGAGCTTTTTTTATGTTTTCGGAGTCGAAATTAATTTTTCCAAGTTTTGGAATTAAATTTCCTATATTGGTAGCTCTCTGCTTAATATATGATGTTGGATTTGCAGGATTCCACTTGCGAGGATTTGGATAACAAGCCGTAATAAGGCAAGCCTGTCGTTTATTCAATTGTTTAGCAGAAACATAAAAATAATGATTGGCAGCTGCTTCGCTGCCATAAATACCATTTCCCATTTCGATAACGTTCAGATATACTTCCATTATTCGTTCTTTTGTCCAGCATGTTTCTATTAAAAATGTAAAATAAACTTCTAATCCCTTTCTTATCCACGACCTTCCTGGCCACAAAAAAACATTTTTAGCTGTTTGTTGCGAAATAGTACTGGCGCCACGTTTGCGTTTGCCTTTTTTATTTTCATTAATAGCTTTCTGTATAGCACCATAATCAAATCCTTTATGTCCTAAAAAATTATTATCTTCTGAGGCAATGGCTGCTGCAAGCATATTAGATGAAATATCTTCTAAAGCTACCCATTTTTTTTGAATACCTGCATCATCATTTACTTTTCGTATAATCATTAAGGGAGTGATGGGAGGATTAATCCATTTGTAAATAAAAGTAAATAACAAACTGAATGCAACAAAAAACACCAATGTATAGATTAGTATTTTAAATAATTTATAAAGATTATTCTTTGATTTCTTAGTCGGTTTTTTATTCTTTTTTGTAACTTTAGCCATTGATTATTTTTTAGATGCAAAAATAGAAAAAAATAGAAAATATCTGATAAAAAACTAAATTTATAAGCAAAAATAATTTTTATTATAAAAAAGTGTAATTTTGCATTGTAAAATATAAACCTAAAAACACAATGAGTCTGTTAGCTAATTGTTTGTTTGTTTCTATAATACTGCTACATCTTTCCTTTGATTTGTATTTTATCAGTTTTGTAATTATTATATTTTCGATTAGCTATATTGTTTTGCTTGTAAAACATATTTCTACACATAACCAACTGATTATCCTTCCTTCCCCAAATGTTAAACAAAACAATGACAGCTGGGTGTGGGAAGTAATCACTAAAATTAAGCGGGTTTTCCCGCAAAGTGAAAATATAAAAAAAGAAAATCGCTTATTTTACAATAAGCAAAAAAAACGACAGTGTGAACGGAAGCATAAAATAAGTAGCACAAAAAAAACATAAGATGCTAAAAAAAAATTAAACAAAATGCAAAATCACACAAAAAAAACAATAACTAATAATTATAAATAATAAAGAAATGAAGAAAATTAAATATATCATTGCTACTGTTTTTATAGTGGCAATTGGAGCAGGACTATTTTTGGCATGCGAAAAAGACACATATAAATCGGATGCTTTACAAAATGGAAAATTAGTAGATACAAAAAATTATAAATCAATGGGCAATTACCAGCAGCCTACACAAACAGTAAATATAAGTGCAATTATTAATGTAGAAAATATAGATTATTTCGTAGAAGGTACCGCTGAAGTAGGATATTATGACGGACGAATTTATGAATGCAATGTAACTTTTGATATACTTGTTGCAGATATGACTATTATAGACCCCCCATATGAGCCATATACTATGCAATTAAAATTGATATTAAATTCTCAATATGAAGACCTTTTGCTTGTTGTTCCCTCCGGGTTATTGGCTTATACAGTTATAGTACAAGGGAATCCTATTGAGCAAAATTATCTTTTTATTACAGGCACTGGAAATGATATTACTTACCAAACAATTAATGATTTGTGGACAAGTCTGGCTACTAAATGCTATTTGAACAAATCTATAAACAGTGAATATGTTATGAATTTTATAAACTCTACAGGGATAAACCTTTACGAGTTAGCACAAAGTCAATTCTTTTTGGATTATCTCGCTGAAATTGATGCATTTGGTGCTTATTTTCGGAATGGAATACAGAATAATACCATCTCAATGTTTGAATTTGATTCTTTGATACAAGAAATTATCTTACTCCCTATATGGGAAGATGACCCTGACGAAAATGACCCTATATTTCGTGAAAAATATCACAATTATTGTGCTGCAATGGAACAGTTATCCCATTTGTTTTTTGGAAATAATTTTAGTTATACTGAGATTTTTGATGGTGTCACATACGAAATTGCTATGGACAGAATGAATGCTATGGGAAATAGCTATGATATATTTCAACAACAGTTGCTAATCAATTATCCTCAATTTTCAAATTTACCCGAATGCATTCAAGAAAATATAATAACAGTTGTTTTGTTTATGGCTATAGGACCTTGTGAAGACGAGCGAGATAAGAAGCTTAATGCTGAGTTTGATCGATGGGTTGCAGCGTACAAAAAATGTATAAATAAGAAAAAATACAGCAAATGCGTTCATAACACTGCAATGGAACATGAAGCCAATAAAGCAGCTATATATAATGCCTATAACGACTGTATAAGGAATTTGGATGATTAGTTTAATAATTAAAAAAAAACACCCATGAAAATGTTAAAACAAATATGTTTAATGCTATTTTTTGGCTTTACTCTTTTTCTTTTCTCTCAAAATACTATTGCCCAAGAAAAAGAAAAAATATCAGAGCGGCCTGAAGTTCAATCATTGATTGCATTAGGTAAAGCCATTCATTCAGGAGAAGTTCATTTAATTGCCAATGAGCAAATAAAAGGAAATCCTTCGATAAACACAAAAGAATATCAAGTGCTTTTTTTTCGAACAGGAAAAATTATCAATATATGGAAATCGGAAGAAAAAGCCCAAGAATGTAAAAAAAATCTTCTTAAAATGGATAGTAATCTGAATTCTTTGGCAAATTCTCATTATAATATTTTAAACGTTACCGATTCTATACAGTATGTTTATAATGGAAAAACATGGTGTGTTATAGACCATAATAATAAAACATGCGAAATTGATACTGCTTGGTGTAAAATAGCTTGTTCGTATCCGTTTTTATATCCTTATTTTTTGGCATTTAGCGAAATGTTCCCTTTTTACATACAAGGCTGGTTAAAACTTTCTTTTGAAAAAGGAAGCATTGAGAACATAGAAAAAAAAGGAGATACCACAATTTTAAAGATAGAAAGAGATGGAATTTCTCCAAAAAGAAGTAGAAATAACCGTGTTTTGTATGCGGAGAAATATGTATGGAATGTGGAAAAGTCTGTTTTGCTTCTCCATAAAAAAGTGTTAAAAGATGAAAAAGACGGTTCTAAAAAAACAGTCATCATGGAAGAAATGAAACTGTTAGATGCGTATCTTAACGATGAAAAATATGCCAATCCCGAACTCTATGACGGATTAAATTATGCCAAATCGTATAAAATAACGTACACAAAATATCCGAAAGGGAAGTTAAATTTGGGACCCACCTACAAACAACAGATCCATCCATAGGGAATTTTGTGCAAAATATGCTAATTGGTCGCTCCTTAAAAAGTATATAAACATTTGTTTGTTAAAAAATTAAATGATAAAAAGAGTCCTGACTTTATCACTTTTTTTTGGTCTATTTTTTTATTTTGCTAAAAAAGCGGCAGAAAACCGAATAAAGGTATTGCTTTCTTTTAAAGGAAGTTTTTTATCTCTAAAAATAAGGTATAAAATATTGTCAATATATTGTATTTCAATTTCGTCTAAATTTATACCATAAATAATAAGAGTATTTTTAGTTTTTTTATAACCGGCAAAATTAGTAGGATTTTCCCATTGTTCTACATTGATTTCTTCGAGATAACTATCATTTATTTCATTCGAATCTGTTTCTATATAAATAATAGGCAAAACGACAGAGGCAATTTTATGGTCTTGTTTTATTTGTTCTTCTTCGAAAAGAAATGTAGAATCTATGTCTAAAGTGTCTGTTTCTATCAGATTTTCTATTGTATTTAAAGAATCTTTTATGGGGAAAGATTCTTTTTTATAAATTTTTATTTTTTTTGTTTTATTGATTATAGTATCTTTTTCAATTAAAGGTAGCGTGTAATGTATTTTGTTGATACTTGATTGTGTAAATTGTTTTATCCCTCCAAAATAAACTATTACAATCGAGAGGATAATTCCGCTAAAAAATCCTATAGATAAATATATCAAGTTTAATTTTTTTCTTCGGGTTAACATTTATTGCATTGTTATAATAAAAGGGATACGTGCTTGAATACCATTTAAGTGAGACAGAGTTTCAACATAAGTATAATAGGGGTAAAGTTGTGTTGATTTCATTTTGTTGATAGAAATTTTACTTTCTAATAAGGCAGTAGAAAATTCTTCTAAAAAACTTTTTATAAAAGGTCTTTCGACAATTGTGTAATTTTCGATTTTTGCTTTTTTTGCTGCAATACTTACTGCTAAATCTAATCCACCAAGTGTGTCTATTAGTCCTATATTTAGGGCATCAGTTCCTGTCCAAACTCTTCCTTGAGCAATAGCATCTACTTTTTTAATGGTCATATTGCGCCCTTCTGAAACATGATGTAAAAATACATCATACACATTTTCTACGCTTTTTTGTATTGTTAATTTTTCATAAGGTGTCATAGTACGTGTTAACGATGGGGCATCAGAATGAGCATTGGTTTTGACATTATCAGTTGTGATACCTAATTTGTTAGATAGAAATTTTTCTATATTTGGAATGATTCCGAAAACGCCAATTGAGCCAGTTAAAGTAGTTGGTTGTGCTACAATATAATCTGCTGCACATGCAATGTAATACCCACCTGATGCTGCATAGTCTCCCATTGATACGATAATAGGTTTTTGATTTTTACATAGCGCAACTTCTCTCCATATAATGTCTGACATTAAAGCACTTCCGCCGCCAGAGTTCACACGCAATACGATGGCTTTTATAGTTTTATTTTGTCGTGCTTTACTTATTTCTTCAGCAATATTATAACCAATAGTTTGATAGCTACCTTCTTCGTCTATTATATCTCCTACTGCATAAATTATGGCAATTTGATTAGAAGATGTTTGTTTTAGTTTTAAGGATTTTGTATAATCTGACAAACTGATTTTTTTTAATTTTTTGGTATTGAGTTTTTCTTTTAATAATGATTCATATTCGTCTTTATAAGATAATTTATCTATAAAATTTTCTGTTACTGCTAATGGAGTATTATAAAACAAAGTCAAACTATCGGCAATAGCATTTATTTTTTCTATGTTTATTTTTCTGTTTTTTGCTATATTAGAACAAATACTTGTCCACGTGGAGCGAATAACTGTTTGCATTTGTTCTTTATTAGCATTGCTCATTTTATCTAAAACGAAGGGTTCTATAGCACTTTTAAATTCGCCGTGTCGAATAATTTGGGACTCGATTTCTAATTTTTGAAGTAGTTGTTTGAAAAATAAAATTTCTGCTGATAACCCATTAAAAATAATAGTTCCTTGTGGATGTAAAAAAATACTATCGCTAACAGTAGCTAAATAATACGATTTTTGCGACATCGTTTCGGAATAGGTATAGATAAATTTACCAGAAGTGCGAAAATCGATAAGTGCATTGCGGAGTTCTTCTATTGTAGCATAGGGAGCTATTATATTGTTGAGAGATAAAGATATCCCTTTTATATTATCGTTTGTTTTTGCATCTTTGATAGCAGCTAAAATATAATTTAATCCAATTATTTGATTGTTTGATTTGTTGAATATTTTATCGAATGGATTGTCCATTACTCGTTCAACAATTGTACTATTCAAATTTAATTCTAAAATAGAATTGGGTTTTATAGTAACTTTAGAAGTAGATGATAAAGACGAAATTCCTATAAATAAAATAGTAAAGAAAAGTAACGTCCATAGCAATAATACTCCAAGCATTGTAGCTAAAACTGCTTTGAAAAAATTTTTCATTGTAAGATAATTTTATATTTTATTGAAATTCTCTGTAATGTGCAAAATTAAAATTGAACCTCATTGTTATCATATGGTGATATTGAGAGGTCCAAGGGAGTGTTAGTTCAGATTCTATACCTTGTTCTATCTCTTTTAATTCATTACGATACATAAAAAGTTTTACGTTATAACCATAGGTAATCATAAAAGTAAAAGGAACTTTTTCTTCTGTTCTTTCAGCATATTTTACGGGGAATGCAAATCCTATTTCAGGTCGCAAGTAAATATTAGACATAAACTCTCCTTTTTTGGTATTATAATCGCTAGGGTCCATGTATACATTTTTATCTTTTGCTGTTGTAAAATGAATAGCAATTCCATAAATAAAAGGATTTAAATCGGCAGTTCCTATATAGCTACAATGGAATGTGCCAATAAGATTATGGATAAAGGCAGACTCGTGTGGCTTGCCAAATTTATCTAATTGCATTCCTAAATGGTAAGTTACAGATTGTTGCATAAATCGATTGCCAATTCCAAAATATTGAGTTGATACATATCCTACTCCAATAAAAGGTGTTTTGTAAGCATCGTAGGCTAATTGCCCAGTGATTCCATGACGAATAAGGGCAAAACTCTTTCCTGTTTTTGAATAATTATTTTTAAGTCCTTTACGATTGACTTGCGCATTTGCTATATTACAAAAAGCAATTAGCAGAATTAAAATTAAAAATTTGTTTTTATATAAATTCATTATTAAAAAAATTTCTTAAAAATATGTTCGTGACTTTTTTGGGATAATACGAAAATTTATTTTCAATGTAACCATATGATGTGATTTAGAAGTATATGGCATAAAAGAATTATCTATATTTTCATTATTTTTTATATCTTCTTTGTATTTTTTTATCTCATTTCTATTCCAAAAAGTTTGGATATTATATCCATAAGTAATCAAACAAGAAGTTATTTTTTTATCGTATTTTAAAGGCAAAGAAAGTCCTATTTCTGGACGAATATAGAAATTAGACATAAGTGCCCCAGGATATTCATTTGTTGTTAAATTATCGTACACTTCGTCTGCTTCTGAAATTGCCATAAAATGCAAAGTTAACCCATAAACAAAGGGATTTAAGTCAACTTTAGTAATATAATTACTATGTATAGAGGCAGTAATATTATGCGAAATAGTCGATTGTTTTAAATGATAACCAATATTATATGATATACTTCCTTGTATAAAACGATTGTCTCTATCTGCAAGTTTCATAATCGTATAACCTAACCCAAAAAATGGCATGGTTTGAATATCAAAAGCAGCGGAAAGATTTATATTATGAAAATATGCTGAATAATCTTTTGCATAGGATAAATAAATTTTTACAAGTCCCGATTTATTCCCTTGCGATATTGCTGTTGACAATAACGATATAAAAAATACAATTAAAATAAGATGAGAAATTATTTTTTTTCTATTGTAAAAATTATACATTATTAATTATTTTTTATAGTTTTATTTTTGCATAATAATTTTATTATGCAAAAATAGAAAAAAAATATATATGAAAATACAATTTATATGGTTTATTTATTTATCTTTGTTAAAAAAAATTTTTTATAAGATTTTTTTTTTTAGTTTTTATAATCAGTCTATTATTAGGCATCTGAATTTACGTAATATTAAAAATAATGTTATATAAAGAAGAAAATAAAGAAAAATTTTATTATAGTATTGGCGAAGTAGCACGTATGTTTAATGTTAATGCATCATTAATTCGATTTTGGGAAAAAGAATTCGATATTTTAAAGCCATTTAAAAATAAAAAAGGGAATCGTTATTTTACTGCTGAAGACATAAAAACATTTAGAACCATATTCTATCTTGTTAAAGAAAAAAAATATACGCTACAAGGAGCAAAAGAAAAAATGCTGAATAATAAAAATAAAGTAGAAGCAAATGCTGAAATTCATCAATCGCTCTATAAAATAAAACAATTTTTGTTAGATATTAAATCTGATTTATAAAATAATTTTTTATCGTTATGGAAATCATTACAATTCCTTTTAATCATTTTTTAGTTAATACTTACTTATTAATAGCTGAAAACAAAGAAACTATGCTTGTCGATCCTGCTTGTGCAAGCGAATTGGAAGAAGAAAAACTAAAAAGTATTATAGCTGATAATCAATTGATAATTAGATATATTTTATTTACACATACTCATATTGACCATATTGCTGGTGCTGAATTTGCTAAAAAAACATTTTTTAATGCACAGCTTTTATTACATAAAGATGCTATTCAACTTTATAAACATGCAGATAATTATTCGATGGTAATGGGATTTAACAAACAAAATCTTCCAAAAGTAGACGCTTATGTTGAGGATAATCAAGAAATTAAACTTGGCAATAGCGATTTAAAAATATTACATACTCCTGGACATGCTAACGGAAGTATTTGTGTTTATAATATGAAAGATAAATTTGTAATAGTTGGAGACGTATTATTTAATCAGAGCATCGGAAGAACGGATTTGCCCGGAGGTTCGTACGACACTTTAATAAATAGTATAAAAACTAAATTATTAACTTTAGAACCTGATACTAAAGTGTTTCCAGGGCATGGCGATACGACAACTATTGAATATGAAATAAAAAATAATCCATTTTTATAAATTAAATAATTATGCAAGATTCTTGTGAAGGCTACAAAAGAAAAGATGTTTATAATGAAAAAATTACAGCTGATTTAAAAATACATTATAGTGCTATTTTAAAATTGTTAGGAGAAGATATAGAGAGAGAAGGGCTTATTAAAACTCCCGAAAGAGTAGCTAAAGCTATGCAGTTTTTTACACAAGGCTATTACACTGACCCACCTGCTATTTTACGTTCGGCTATGTTTAAACAAGATTATAAAGAAATGGTAATAGTAAAAGATATAGAAATTTATTCTTTGTGTGAACATCATATGGTGCCTTTTTTTGGGAAAGCACATGTTGCCTATATACCAGATGGTTATATTGTAGGATTAAGTAAAATAGCAAGAGTAGTAGATGCGTATGCAAGACGATTGCAAGTACAAGAACAATTGACAACGCAAATAAAAAATTGTATTCAAGAAACTTTAAATCCTTTAGGAGTAGCAGTTGTAATTGAAACACAACATTTATGTATGTCGATGAGAGGAGTGCAAAAACAAAATTCTGTTACTACCACTTCCGATTTTACAGGAGCTTTTTTAAAGCAATATAATACCCGTCAAGAGTTTCTGCGTATTATAGGGACTAATTTACATAGATAAAAATTGATTTTTTGTAAATTTTTTTTGCAAATTTCTTTCCTTTGAGATGAGTTGTAGGTATTGTTAGCTCATTCAAGAAATTAAAATGGAGAAATAAAATCTTTAAAAGCTGTTCCCATCATATCTTTTTCAGAAACAATAGGATTAGAAATATTCCAATTGATATTTAAATCTTTATCATTCCATAATAAAGTACCTTCACTATCTTTATTATAATAATTATTTATTTTATAGTGTAAAATAGTCTGCTCTTCTAAGGCGACAAATCCGTGAGCAAATCCTGCTGGCACCCAAAACATTGTGTTTTCTTTTGCATTTAGCTGCACCATTACATGTTTTCCGTAAAATGGCGATGCTTTTCGAATGTCTACTGCTACATCTAATACAGCTCCAGCAATAACGCGTATTAATTTGCCTTGTGCAAAAGGAGGTTGTTGAAAATGAAGTCCTCTTACTACATTTTTATGAGATGTTGATTGATTGTCTTGTATAAAATCGATGTAAATTCCTTTTTTTTCTAATGCTTTTTTGTTATAAGCTTCGAAAAACAGACCTCTATTATCAGTAAAAATGGCAGGTTGAATTATTAATAAATCAGGAATTGCAGTTGCGATAATTTTCATTATGGAGATAAAATTATTTATTAATAATTTTCTTAAATTTTCTATAAAATCTTATTTTTTCTAATTTATGAAATAAAGAAGATTTTTTTTGAGATTCATCACCTATTTCTTCATAGCTATAACCGTAAGAGCCGTAAGAGCCGTATCCTCCATAATAACTATTGTATTTATATTTTCCATATATATAATTGTATCCTCTGTTTTTGCCCGACAACAAGTTGAAATCGTTTAATATAAAAGATAAATTATTGACATTGCAATTTTTCTTTAGGTTTTCCATCGAAAGAATAAATGGACGATACGAATACATTGAGCGTAATATATAAATGGGATAATCAGCTGCTTGCAGAGTATACATGGCATCGGCTAAAATGCCAATAGGTGGATTGTCGATAACAATATAATCAAACGAATTTTTTAGCTCGGTTAGCAAAGATTTCATTCTTTCCGACAAAATTAATTCGGAAGGATTGGGTGGAATATTGCCAGCAGTGATAAAATGAAGATTTTTTAATCTACTTTCTTTGATACATTCTTGCCACGTATGTGTTTCAGCCAAAATATTACTCATTCCTTTAGTGTTAGATATAGAGCTATCGGAGCTGTTAAAAGCTTTGTGAATTTTCGGTTTTCTCATATCTAAATCTAATATAATTACTTTTTTTCCCGAAAATGCAATTATTGCTGCAAGATTTATTGCTACAAAAGTTTTACCTTCGCTGGGTATGGTAGAGGTAATAGATATGATTTTAGGACCTTCTTCGTTGTTGATAAATTGCAAATTAGTACGTAGTTTACGCATAGCTTCGGCAATAGTAGATTTTGGGTGTTTATCTACTATCATTTGAGAAATTTCTAATTGTTTATTTGTACACTTTGGAATAACACCTAAAAAAGGAATATCGGTATAATTAATAATATCTTGTGGATCATGTATCTCGTTGAAAAATAAATATTTTAAAAATAAAAACCCAAATCCAATAAATAAAGCAATGATGATATTAATAAGAAAAGTTATATTTCTTTTAGGCGAAATTGGCGAAAGAGCAGAGCTTGCATTTTCTAAAATGATATAAGGCGAGGTTACTCCTGCACGGATAATAGAATATGAAATTTTAGCTTCTAATAATTTATTATAAGAAATTTGGCTTACTTCTGTTAAATTTTGAAGTTTTTTAAGTTCCATCATTTTTGAATAATCTTGCTGCATAGACAACGACCCTTGATACAAATTGATGTTTTCGATTAGCTTTGTTTTGTCTTTTAGTAAATTATCTAAAGTAACTTTTACTGCTTCTTGGATTAATTTTTTTTGTGTTTCAATACGTGAATCTATTTGCTTGATTTTGCCACTGTTAAGAGTATAATTATATAAGAGTGTTTCTTTTTCTATTAATAAATTTTGTAAAATTTCGAGGGTAGTATTAAGTGATTTTTGAAAATCGGTGCCTATTATTTGTGCTAACAAAAAATAAATATCAATTTCTTTTTTCTCTTCTAAATTTTTATTTAGTGTAGTTAAAATATTATTTAACACACGTTCATTTTGTTCAATAGTAATTAAATCTTCTTCTGCTTTTTCTAATTCGGGTTGTATTTTTTCGATATTTAAAAGATAAAGCTCTATTTGGTCAATATTATTTTCTTTTTTATAATCATCTAATTGTTTTTCGGCTTGTTGCACTTCTTCTTCCCAATAGATTAATTGCTCGTCGATATATGTTAAAATATTAGTATAACTTTCTTGTTCTTTTTCTAAATAAAAATTTTGAAACTCTTTTGTAATGGTATTCACAATAATACTTGCTTTGTTAGGACAAGTGTGTTTGAGTGTAATAGTGAAACTTCCCGACTCTTCAGGGTCTGAAACTACGCTCAAATTACGGATATATTTTTTGTTTTTTGAAATAGTATCTGGAACAATTATATAGTAAGATTGTGATATGAGACTTTCATAAGATTCGTTTAATGCTATTTGAAATTGAATATCGGGAGTGGTATAAATAGTGTTAGGATTAAAATTAAAAGAGAATCTAAAAATTTGGTCGTTTAATTCATAGCTGATTTCTCCTTTTTGTTCTTTTAAAAAACTAACATCAATAGGAGTATTGTATAATTGTGGGTGTAATGAATTGATTTTTATTGTAAAAGGTGGATTGGGAAATATTTCTACTTCTCTGATTATTTTTCTTCGGTGATAATCAACATCTAATGGAAGATCGTCTAATACTTTATTCAAAAATATAGGAGAAGTAATAAAATTGACACTTTTTAAAATGCTATTTTCTCCTGTTATATTTCTTGTAATGACACCGCTAAATGTTCTTTTTAAAATATCTTCATTATTGTTTTTATCTTCTTGAATAACTGCTTTAGCTTGATAAACATTGGGTGTAAAACGTAAATAAAGGAAAGAAATCGTAAGTGCTATAAGTAGTAAAGCTGGCAGCACATACCAATATCTTTTTAAAATAATAAAAATTATTTTAAAATTTATTTCTTCATTATTTATATTTGAGATTTGTTTTTTCATGAATATTTATTATCTAAATAACTGTAAAACTAGTAAAATAGTGTTAGCTAAAGAAAGATAAGGATTGAATTCTTTCATAAATTGAGTGAGGAGTTTTGCTGGTTCTACATAAATTATATCGTTGGCTTGTAGCACTAAATCTGCTTTTTTAAGCCCTTCGATTGATGATAAATCAATTTGATAAATGGTAGGATTTTTCAAATCTCCTCTTATCAGCTTAATTTTATATGCTTTTCCATCATTAATCCCTCCTGCTAATGCTAATGCTTCTATTAATGTGGTATTGTTATTCACTAAATTAATTACCTTTGCTGATCCACCACTACCTCCCGGAAAAACAGTAACTCTTTTATTCATTACTTGGAGTTTAACCATTGGATTGTTGAGGTATTGAGAATAGGACTCTTCTAAAAAAAGTGTTGCCTCACGCAGAGTCATACTATCTATTTTTACATAACCAAGATACGGAAGTTTAATCATCCCATCGTATTCAACTAAAAACTCAATGCCTACATTAGGATTGACAGAAGAGTGCATGGTTCGCATGTCAGCCATCGAAAACATATCTAAAAAATCTTCTCCATTTTGATAATAAACATTGATGCGGATAATATCATTAGGAGCAACCCTATACTCTTGTGGTTCTTTTTCTTGTGGAAAAGTGGATAATTGCTCTTTCGAAGTTACTTTTAACATGCGCGATGGTAAAAAAACCTTGCAAGATGATAAAAAGATTGAAATAAAAATTAAATAATAGATATATTTTCTCATGTGCTTTTCTTACTTTTTAATAAAGAAAATTTTATAATAGATAGCGTTATGTATACTAATACAATAAATGGAATAGCTTTGAAATAGAAACATCCTAATAATAGTATACTTATACATATAAGAATATAACGAAAAATATTATCTTTTGGTTTCAAATTTTTAAATTTTAATGAAAATAAAGGAAGATTAGAAAGCATAAGATAGCAAAGAGCTGTTATTGTAACACTAATAATGATGACCGAATAAGAATGAAAAGGAAAAAAAGTAAACGATATTAGTACAAATGCAGCTGCTGGTGTAGGCAACCCTCTAAAATTCTCGTCTTGTTGCGTGTCGGTATTAAATTTTGCTAAACGATAAGCTGAAAAACAAACATAAAATAAAGGAAATAATACAAATGCAAAGTTTATTCCTAATTCATTTATTTGAAATTGAGTGTTTTGTTGATAGAGTTGATAAATAATAATAGCAGGTGCTACTCCAAAAGAAGTAATGTCGGCAAGCGAATCTAATTCTTTCCCTATAGTCGATTTTACATGAAGCAACCGTGCTGCTAAACCATCGAAAAAATCGAAAAAAGCGGCTAATAATAGCATTATTACTGCTATTTGTAATTTATTTTCTTGAAACGCAATAATAATAGCGATAACACCTGCCGATAAATTTAATAAGGTAATAATATTAGGAATGTGTTTTTTCATTAAAAAAAGTTAATCAAATAAAGAATTATTTATAATATCTGTTCTTTTAATATTTAAATGAGAATAAGCTAAATCGGTAGCTTCTCTTCCTCTTGGAGTTCGAACTAAAAATCCTTCTTGTATTAAAAACGGCTCATATACTTCTTCAATAGTACCTGCATCTTCGCCTACTGCAGTTGCAATAGTAGAAAGCCCAACAGGACCACCTTTGAATTTTTGAATAATAGTTGATAAAATTTTATTATCCATTTCGTCAAGACCATGCATGTCAACGTTTAGGGCAGCTAATCCGTATTTTGCTATTTCGATATCAATTATTCCTTTTCCTTTTATTTGAGCAAAATCTCTGATTCTTCTTAATAAAAGATTGGCTATACGTGGCGTTCCTCGACTACGTCTTGCAATTTCGTGAGCTGCATTTTCGTAAATTTTTATTTTTAAAATTAACGATGAACGCATAATGATTTTTTCTAAAGTATCAGTGTTGTAATAATTAAGGCGTAGATTGATGCCAAAACGGGAACGTAAAGGTGCTGTTAATAACCCTGAACGGGTAGTAGCTCCTACTAATGTAAATTGATTTAATCCAATTTGAACATTGCGAGCATTAGGACCAGATTCAATTAAGATATCAATTTTATAATCTTCCATTGCAGAGTAGAGATATTCTTCTACTACCGGAGAAAGACGATGGATTTCGTCGATAAATAAAATATCATTGGCTTCTAAATTAGTAAGTAACCCTGCTAAATCGCCAGGCTTGTCTATGACAGGACCTGAAGTAACACGAACATTTACATTCATTTCGTTAGCAATAATATGCGATAAAGTTGTTTTTCCAAGTCCTGGAGGCCCATGCAATAATACATGGTCTAATGATTCGCCTCTTTGTTTGGCTGCATGTACAAATATTTTTAAATTTTCTACTACTTTTTCTTGCCCAAAAAATTCTCGAAAATCAGAAGGACGGATTACTTTTTCTATCTCTTTATCCGCAAGATTAAGATTATCAGTAGAAGGATTTAAATTTGGGTTTAACATGATTTTTTATACATAAATTTTTAATCTTTGCAAAAATAAAAGAAAAAGTAATACGAATAATTGATTAATATGAATAAATTTATTTATCCTTGCTATGGGGAAGATATTTTACTCATCGTATTTAAGTGCTAACTGTAATTTTGTTAAATAATTAGGTTTCATATTTTTTATACTGTAAAGATAAAATTTTTGGGCTTATTTTAATATTCAGAATTTATTGGGAACATCACTATCTTTGTGCACATCTAACCCAGATATTTTCATACGCTTATTATTTTAATAAATAAAAAAAACAAAGATATGAAATATTTGATTTTTTGTTAAGATATTGTTGTTCCTCACTATAAATTTTTATATGTTTATGTGGAATTTTTAATTTTTTTTTTGTACTTTTGTAAAATAAAAATATATTATATACTAATTTTGAAATCAAATGATTGTATATTATCAAAAAAATAAATCAGTATTTGCAGTTCAAACAAATCATTTATTTTCTGAAGAAGAAAATTTAAAATTAATATGGCTGTTTTCAGAAGCTAAATTGATGTTAGAGAGTGAATTAAAAGGCATATTTATAGGTCCTCGTAGCGAAATAATCACTCCATGGAGCACCAATGCAGTAGAAATCACACAAAATATGGGAATTATTGGTATACAGAGAATAGAAGAATTAATAGAAATTAATTCTTCTAATAATATAGATGCTTTAAGCTATGCTAAAACCATATACGATCCTATGTTACAGCAAATTTATGTAAATCCAAATCAGACTATATTTGAAATAAATTTGCAACCAGCACTTGTTAGATATATTGATAATATAAGAATATATACAGATGAAGAAGGCTTGGCGTTGAGTGAAGATGAAATCAGTTATTTAGAAGAATTAGAAGTAAAGTTGGGAAGAAAACTTACAGACTCAGAAGTGTTTGGTTTTTCTCAAGTAAATTCAGAGCATTGCCGACATAAAATTTTTAATGGAACGTATATTATAGATGGAATTAAGAAATCGGTATCTTTATTTGGACTTATTAAAAAAACTTCGCAAGAAAATCCCAATAAAATAGTATCAGCTTATAAAGATAATGTGGCATTTGTAGACGGTCCTATCTGTCGGCAGTTTGCACCAAAATCACCATTAAATCCTGATTATTTCGAAGAAAAAGAAATAAAAACAGTGATTTCTCTTAAAGCAGAAACGCATAATTTCCCAACAACTGTAGAGCCTTTTAATGGAGCCGCCACAGGTTCTGGTGGTGAAATTCGTGATAGAATGGCAGGAGGAATTGGAAGTATTCCAATGGCAGGAACAGCAGTGTATATGACATCTTATTCTCGATTAGACGATAAAAAGAAATGGGAAAATACTATTGCTCCACGTAAATGGTTGTATCAATCTCCTGAACAAATATTAATAAAAGCGTCTAATGGAGCGAGCGATTTTGGAAATAAATTCGGACAACCTTTAATAAATGGCTCTTTACTTACATTTGAACATCAAGAGAATAATCAGAAATATGGCTACGATAAAGTAATAATGTTAGCAGGTGGAATAGGCTACACTAATAAAAACTATACTTTTAAAAATAAACCAGAAAAAGGAGATAAAGTAATTGTATTAGGTGGAGATAATTATCGTATTGGAATGGGCGGAAGTGCAGTTTCTTCAGTTGCTACAGGAGAATTTGCTTCTAATATTGAACTGAATGCAATACAA
This sequence comes from uncultured Lentimicrobiaceae bacterium, assembly GCA_964610025.1. Taxonomy (GTDB): domain Bacteria; phylum Bacteroidota; class Bacteroidia; order Bacteroidales; family WCHB1-69; genus UBA5266. The sequence goes on along the minus strand of CAZSTX010000008.1, from coordinate 7,160 downwards.
CGTTCTAATCCTGAAATGCAAAAAAGAGTGTTTAATGCAATACGCACAATGGTAGAGTCAGAAAAAAACGCTATTGTTTCTTTGCATGATCACGGAGCAGGAGGGCATTTAAATTGTTTGTCAGAATTATTAGAAGATGTAGGAGGAAAAATAGAAATAGAAAAACTTCCGTTAGGCGACCCTACTTTATCAGCAAAAGAAATTATTGGAAATGAATCCCAAGAGCGTATGGGGTTATTGCTAAAAGAAAAGGATATAAACTTATTAGAAAAAATAGCTAATCGCGAACGTGCCCCTATGCATGTGGTAGGAAAAGTTACAGGAAATCAACGCTTGATTTTTTCCTTACAAGATGTTAACCCTATCGATTTGCTTATTGAAGACATGTTTGGCAATCCTCCTAAAACTATTATTGTTGATGAAACATTACATACTAAATTTTCAGAATTACAAGAAATAAATGAACCTCTTGAACAACTTATTCGAAAAGTTTTAAGGTTAGATTCAGTTGCATGTAAAGATTGGTTAACCAATAAAGTAGACCGATCAGTAACAGGAAAAATTGCACGTCAACAATGCTGTGGTCCATTGCAATTACCTTTAAGCGATTTAGGAGCAGTTGCTATTGATTATGCAGGAAAATCTGGCATTGCAGTAGCAACAGGTCATGCTCCTATAGCAGCTCTTATCAATCCTGCTTATGGTTCAATATTGGCAATAGCAGAAGCATTAACAAATAGTATATGGGCACCTTTTACTGACAAATTACAAAGTATTTCTTTAAGTGCCAATTGGATGTGGCCTTGTAAAAATAAAGGAGAAGATGCGCGTTTATATACAGCAGTAGAAGCAGCGAGCAATTTTGCTTGTAGTTTAGGGATTAATATTCCTACTGGAAAAGATTCCTTGTCGATGACACAGAAATATCCCAATGGCGAGGTAGTTTATTCTCCTGGTACGGTTATAATAACAGCAGTAGGAGAAGTTGAAGATATAAAAAAGATAGTTGATCCAGTGTTTAAATATAAAGAAGACACAGAAATTATTTATATAGATATGTCGTCTGATAATATGCAGCTGGGAGGAAGTGCTTTGTCGCAAGTGTTTAATTGTGTAGGAAAAGAAGCACCAACAATAAAAGATGCAGTATATTTTAAAAAAGTCTTTAATATTATTCAAACATTGATTAAAGATGAAAAAATATTAGCAGGACACGATGTGTCGACAGGCGGATTGATAACTACTTTAATGGAAATGAGTTTTGCTGATAAAAGAATTTCTTTAAACATAGATTTAACTAACTTTAAAGAAAAAGAGATTGTTAAAATTCTTTTTGCTGAAAATCCAGCCATTGTTATTCAAGTTTCTACTAATGATTTAATCCCTAATTTTTTAGAAAAAGAAGGAATTAACTATCATATAATAGGACAAGTAGTGAAAGTAGCTGACAATTGTCAAAAATTACAATTGAAACATAATAATTCAAATCATATTTTTGATTTATCTTATTTTAGAAATATTTGGTTTGAAACATCTTATTTGTTTGATATTAAGCAAAGTGGAGAACAAAAAGCAACAGAACGTTACAAGAATTATCAAAATCAATCATTGTTTTTTAATTTTCTTCCTTCTTTTAATGGAAAAATAAAAACAATAGAGCGAAAAATAAATGCTGCTATTGTTCGAGAGCAAGGCACCAACGGAGACCGTGAGATGGCTTACGGATTATACTTAGCAGGATTTAATGTAAAAGATGTGCATGTTAGCGATTTAATAGAAGGAAGGGAAGATTTAAGAGATATTAATATGTTAATTTTTCCAGGAGGATTTGCCAATTCTGACGTATTAGGTTCTGCAAAAGGATGGGCTGGAGCTTTAACTTTTAATGAAAAAGCAAACCGAGTAATAAAAGATTTTTATGGACGAAACGACACCTTATCGCTGGGTGTTTGTAATGGCTGCCAATTAATGTTAGCCTTAGGATTGCTTTATTCTCATCATAAACAACAGCCTAAAATGATGCATAATGAATCTAAAAAATTTGAATCGGCTTTTGTAAACGTAGATATTTTACCTACTAATTCGGTGATGCTCTCTGCAATGGAAGGCAGTCGTTTAGGAATATGGATAGCGCATGGAGAAGGAAAATTTCATTTACCTTATGAAGAAAACAACTATGATATTCCTATGAAATACAGTTATGCTGATTATCCAGCTAATCCTAATGGTTCTAATTATCAAACTGCTGCTATTTGTAGTAGTGATGGAAGGCATTTAGCAATGATGCCACATCTTGAGAGAGCTATTTTTCCGTGGCAATGGGCATATTATCAAGGAAATAGAAAATCAGACGAAGTCTCCCCATGGATAGAAGCCTTTATTAATGCAAGGAAATGGATAGAAAAAAATAAAATGTAACGTTATATTTTAAATAAATTTATTTATATGTTATTAATTATTACTTAAAATATGTCTATTGATAATGAAAAAAATTAACCTTATTTTTTGCATACTTTTTTCTTTTTATTTTATGCATGAGCTAAAAAGCCAAACGTTTAATAGCTTTTCTTCACAAGCAGAATATACCATTCCAGAGATGTTATCTTTTTTTGAAGGTGCTAATAAGTCTTATAAAAGTGGCATTGATAGCATGAAAGTGTTTTTTCCAATATTTTGGAGTAATTTATCTACTGAAGAACAAAAGGCTTTTATTGAAATAGCTAATCAAATGCTGAAAAAAAAGCTGAAACCATTTCCGCATTTTGCTACATTTATCAATACTTATTATGTATTTGTTGAAACCTATCCTTCGGATAAAAATTTTCAACAGTTTATAAAAAATTTAAATTATCATATCGAAAAAGAGGTAAGTAAATACGTAGATTTATTAAAATTATATACTAATTTTTTTGAAAAAAATATTTTAAATACATTTACAAGCACCCGATGGATAGCTGAAAATTGCAATACTTATTATTTTGATTTTGATACATTACCCAAAATTATATTCCCATCTTTAGATTTATTGGCGACTAACGACAACGATAGTTTATTAATAAGAAACACAAAAGGAGTGTATTATCCGAGTACTTTAATGTTTTATGGAGAAAATGCTACTGTCGACTGGAGTCGAGCGGGTTTAGACCCTGAAGAAACCTATGCCGAAATACCTATTTATAATATAACTTTAAAAAGTCCTTCTATTGTTGCCGAAAATACAGTGTATTACAATAAAAAATATTTTGACGCTCCTTTACTCGGAAAGTTAGAAGAAAAAGCAATTACGACAACTGTAACACCCGAAAATGCAACTTATCCACGATTTACATCTTATAATAAATTCATTACAATAAAAGACTTATATGAAAATGTTGATTATTTTGGTGGGATTTATGTAAAAGGAAATACTTTTATAGGACAAGGTAGTGTAGAATTTTTAGCTCAAATACATTTTAAACGAGAAGATAAAATAGTAGTTAGAACAAAATCTACTTCATTTTTATTAAAAGAAAACTCCATTGAATCAGCTTTGTGCAATACAACAGTGTATATTGGAGTAGATTCTATTTACCATTCAGCGATACATCTACGCTATAATGCTCCTAAAAAAGAAATGTGGTTAATTCGTGGTGAAGATGGTTCTGAACGAATGCCTTTTTACAACACCTATCATCAAGTCGAAATATACTCAGAAGCACTTTATTGGAACTTGAACGAAGAATCGATAGAATTTAAATTTTTACCAGTAACAGGAAGTAATAGTGCAGTTTTTGAATCAATTGATTTTTTTGAACAATATAGAATAGATAAAATACGTGCTTTTAATAGAACAAATCCTATGCACACTCTCTATGAATTTTTCCGTTTGAATAGGATAAGAAAAGCAAGCCTTGCAGATATTGCAAGTTTTTTTAAATATTCTGAAAGTGATGTGAGAAGTTTCCTTTTTCAATTAGTAGAATATGGATTTGTAGATTATAATATGTTAACCGATGAAATTTTTTACCACGATAAATTAGGAAATTATTTAATGAATGAGATAGGAAAAAAAGATTACGATATATTACGATTTACTTCAACGGTACCAGCTCAGATGAGTAATGCAAGTTTAAGTTTGTTAAATTACGATCTTACTATTAACGGAGTAGATTTAATAGTAGTGAGTGATACACAGATAGTAAATATTTTTCCAAGTGATAAAAAAATAATTATGCAAAAAAATCGAGATTTTATGTTTCATGGAAAAGTAGAAGCAGGGTTATTCGATTTTTGGGCAAGCAATTGCAAATTTACTTATGATAATTTTAAAATGGATTTTGCTGTTATTGATTCTATTGTGCTATATGTAGAAGATAAAAGTTTAATGCCAAACTATATGGGCGAATACCCTTTACAGCGTGTACAGAGTTATATTGAAGATATATCTGGAACTTTATATATTGATCAACAAAATAACAAATCTAGCAGGTTAAATTTTCCGCGTTATCCATATTTTGAGAGCAAATCTCCCGGAAGAGTTTATTACGATCATAGTTTTGTATATAATAGAGTGTATGATAGAAATCGTTTTTATTATTATGTTGATTTATTTACGATTACACACATGGACAATTACAATACAGATTCATTATTGTTTAATGGCTATTTGTATTCTGATGGTATTTTTCCAGATATTCATAAACCTTTAAAAGTAAGACCCGATTTCTCTTTGGGATTTATTTATTATACTGAATCGTCTGGAGTGTCAACTTATTATGGGAAAGGAATATTTACAAATAAAATTGATTTAAGCAATCAAGGATTAAGAGGAAGTGGAATATTAGATTATTCTCAATCGCATGGAGAAGGGAAAAATTTAGTGTTTTTTCTTGATTCTATGAATGGTTATTTTGAAAATTATCAAGTGGAAGAACAAAATATTGGCACAGAATTTCCCCCTGTAAGAGCTAAAAATATATATGTTCATTGGGAACCTTATAAAGATGCAATGAATGTGAGAAGTGGTAAAACTCCTTTTACTATATACAACGAAGCCTTCCTTGATGGACGTTTACTTGTTTCAACTTCTGGGGTAACAGGAGCGGGCAATATGAAATATAATATAGCTGAATTAGCAAGTGGAGACTATACCTTCTTGCATCATGAATTAAAATCTGAACATTTGAATTTTAGATTAAAAGATACGCTCATGAACGACTATCATATTAGTGCTTTCGACCATAAAGCTCATATAGATTTTGAAAAACGATTTGGCAATTTTATCTCAAATGGCGAAGCCTCTTCCATTACATTCCCAATTAATATGTTTTACACACGTGCATTAGAATTTGATTGGCTGGTAGACCAAGATAAATTGTCGTTTAAGTATGACGACCCATATGCAGAAGTCGATTTGAATGCTACTGATATAGAAGAATTATATCAAATGAAATCTTATAATAATGAATTAGTGTCAAATCATCCAGCCCAAGATTCGTTGCGTTTTACTACTAAAAAAGCAACATATAATTTAAAAAAACATGAAATTTTAGCCGAGGGTGTCCGATTTATCGATGTTGCCGATGCTGCAATTTTTCCGAAAGAAGGAATTGTAAAAATATACAAACGTGCAGAAATAGGCACATTAAAACAAGCAAAAATATTAGCTAATACCGAGAGTGAATATTATAAAATGTTTGATGTTACGGCACAAATACATTCCCGAAATATGTATAATGGAAATGGATATTATAATTATATAGACGAAAATAAAGAATTACAAGTCCTCTTTTTCGATTCTTTATGGGTAAATCGTGAAAAGTTAACTCGTGGAAGAGCTAAAATTATTGAAAATGATACGAGCATTTTTACCTTAAGTCCACATTTTTCTTTTAATGGCGAAGCATTGTTAGCAGCTGAAGATAGATTTCTTACGTTTAGCGGAGGTGTAAAATTATTGCATGCGTGTGATAGTTTTTTTGTTGCCATTCGATTTAATGGGCAAATAGATCCCGACTCTATATTAATTCCTATTAATGAAGAAATAAAAGATATAAATAACAAGAAAATTGTAGCAGCTATAGCCTCTGATAGAAGTGGTAGTATATATACGGCTTTTGCTCGAGCAAAAAATGCAGTAGCTAATCCAGAGTATATCAGCGTAAAAGGGTATTTGACTTTCAATAAAGAATTAGCATCTTTCATTGTAGCAGAACCTGATAAATTAGAAAATTTAGAATCAGAAGGCAACGTTATTTTATTAGATAAAAATAATTGTATAGGGAAAGGAAGTGGAGATTTAGATTTAGGAACTAATTTAGGAAGAGTAACATTTACTCCCATAGGCACTATTACTCATTATATGCTGAATGATTCGGCAGTTATTCGTATAGCTGCAGCTATGGATTTCTTTTTCAACGATGATTGCATGCGTATTATAGCCGAAACCATTGACGGGGCTTATCAATTAGAAGGAATTGATATTGTAGAAAATACGAATTATCAACATGCACTTATGAAACTATTAGGACCTGCTGAATTTCAGAAATCATACCACGAATTGGCGCAATACTATCGCTTTAAAAGATTACCAAAAAAACTACAAATGCCCTTCTTATTTGCTGATATTGAATTTGAATGGAACCAAAACACAAAATCTTTCAGTAGTAAAAATAATATAGGACTTGCTGTTTGTGGTAAAAGAGAAATTAATAAATATGTGCCGGGATTAATTGAAATACAAAAGCGAAATAATAAAACAAATATTCAAATGTATTTTGAAATAGAGAACGATTGGTTTTATTTTAATTATACAGGTGTTTCTAACTCCATGCAAGTTTGTTCTTCTATCGAAAAATTTAACGAAATATTAAAAAATACACCTCCCAAAAAGCGTCAATTAGAATCAACGAAAAAATTACCTGCATTTATTTATAAACTTGCATCGATACAGCTGAAAAACAGATTTTTAAAAACATATAGTTGGTCAAAAGAAGAAGAATAGATTTATAATTAACAATTGCTTCTTAAAAAAAATAATCTCAAAAACAATGCTCATGAAAAGACATAAAATTATTGAACCACTATTTGAAGAAGAATTTTGGGGTACGCAATGACGAAGTCAGGAAAAAGTTGGACTAATAAAATTTTGTTTTTTTTAAATTTGTAAATCCTTTGATTTT
>CAZSTX010000007.1:0-51143 GCA_964610025.1 uncultured Lentimicrobiaceae bacterium | reverse complement strand
AAAAGGGAGTTTAGCTCAGCTGGTTCAGAGCATCTGCCTTACAAGCAGAGGGTCAATGGTTCGAATCCATTAACTCCCACAAAATAAAATGCTCGCATTTTTTGCGAGCATTATTTGTTTAATTATTTTTCAATGCAATTTTTTTTACAATCTTATACTCCGGCGTATGTGGTTTGTGAAATAGCGTCTCAAATAAAATTATTTCTTTTACTTGAAAGCTGAAATTGAATAAATAAGATTGTTTTTCAAATTGTTCCCAGAATTTTCTTTTATTATTAATACTATGTACGCGTCCCAAAGTGGCATGAGGCACAAAATTGCCAAAACTATTCTTATAGCCAATTGTTTGCATTTGTTTTTCTAATTTTTCATGTAACCAATCTATTTCTTCAATCCTATTGTTGACACCTATCCAAATAACACGTATTTGATGGCGATTGCCAAAGATTCCAATACGATTCAGAGTGATAGTGAAAGGCGAAATATTGCTGCTTACACTTGCTATGTTGTCTTCAATAGTAGGAATTAGTGTAGAAGTTGTTGCACCGAGAAATTTTAGAGTGATGTGTAGATTGTTGGGTTCTATCCAATTTATTTTGTCTAATTTATTAGAAATTGTGCGTAAGTTGGCAAAAGCAGCTAAAAAAGCTTCATCATAAGGAATTTGAATGCCAATAAATAAACGTTTCATCATATTTGATTAGTTGAAGTTTTTGTTTTGATTAGGCAATTTCCAATAAGCATCTTCGTCGTCATCTTCTTCTTTATCTTGTTCTGCATTGTCTTCGTCAGCGAAAGGTTCATACCTCTGAGGACCTTCATGTTTGAAAAAGAAAGCTGCTATTACACCAGCAACTGTTCCTGTTGTGTGAATTTCCCAAGAAATGTTTTTGCCTGGGAAAAAATCAGGGAAAAATCCCCAAATAATAGCTCCATATAAAAATGTGATTACTAACGAAAAAGCAATAAGTCTTCTTTCTTTTTTTAATAAAGCCGATACAATTAAAAAGAAAAACATACCATAAATTACACCACTAGCACCTATATGATAGCCTTCGCGAGCAAAAAACCAACCCCATAAACCACTCAAGAAATAAATGAAAAAAAAGATAGAAATAGCTGCTTTTTTATATAAATAAAATAGCCCAAACCCAATTACTATAAATGAAGTTGTGTTGTTAAATAGATGTTCGAAATCTAAATGTATTAATGGAGCAAAGATAATGCCAATCAATCCTTTAAAATCTAAAGGATGCAAACTCAGAAGACTTAAATTGAATGATACTTTAGTAGAGATAAAATAAATAATCCATAATAATAGCACAAAAATAGCAGGGAAATAAAAAGCTGTAATAATCTCTTTTTTTTCTGAATTCATGCTCTTTTTATTTTTTAGTAAATAACACTTAGGTTAAACAATGAAAATATTGATTCAATAGAATTACGAAAGTATAAAAAATCTGCTATCGTTAACGGTGAATTTTAAAAGAAAATAATGATTAATAATTAAAAAAAACAACAATTATTTATTTTTTTTGGATAAATATTATTAATTTATTTGATTAAATAGACTGTTGCCTTATGCAAACAGCTAATATAAAGGTATTTAACAATATTAATTTATTTTAAAATAAAATTATTTCGTGTGATAAGTAAATGTATTTTTGCAAAAGTATTTATTAACATATTTTAATCATAATGAACATTTTTATTGGAAGCTTACCTTTTTCAATTAAGGAAAGCGATTTAAGAGAAGTCTTCGAAGAGTACGGAGCAGTAGAATCAGCAAAAGTTATTACTGATAAATTTACAGGAAGAAGCAAAGGATTTGGTTTTGTTGAAATGCCAAATGAAGAAGAAGCGAAACGTGCTATAGAAGAATTAAACGGTGCTGAAGTTGATAACCGAACTATCGTAGTCAACGAAGCTCGTGAAAGAAGTGAAAACACGTCTTATAACAACAAGAAAAGAAATAATACACAAGGAAGAAGAAGTTATTAATAACGGTTTTTAACAATAATCACAATTTGGATATTTGTCTGAATTGTGATTATTTTTTATTAATAGTATCAGATATCAAAAAAAAAATTACTTTTGCAATTGAAGAAAAATAATTTTCGAGTATTTTAAATAAAAATAAATTAAATATTTATTATATCTATACGTCAAAATGTTAACATAGTTTGGACGCTATGGCGAGCTTACGTACAATCAAGAAAATTTTTGCGAACTTTCTTGCCTGAACGTCAATCCTTCAACCATTATTTTTTTGTACATTTTACTTGAAACGATTAATAGATTAGAAAAAACATTGTAAAAAAAACACATTAAACATATGGGGTGTAAATACATAAAAAATATTTGTAAAAAAGCGTATATTTTGAAAAAGAGAAAAAAATAAAATTTAAATATTTTAATTCAATGTGTTTTCTTAATTTTTGGCGTGGATTTTGTGCCATTAAAAGACTTTTATAAACAAAAAAACATTAATTTTGCTTTTTTTAACATTAAATAGATTGACATTGAAGATATCTAAAAATCAAAAATTATTTTATTGTTTGTTTTTACTATTGCAGACGGTGTTTTTGCTGAATATACAAGGACAAAATTTACAAAAGCAAGATTTGTGTTTCAAAGACTTAGAATCAAAGAAAGTAAAATTAAACAAGCATTTATTTTTGATAGAACGTAATACAATAGACGACTATTCTAACATATTGTCTTTATATAATTGTGATAATTTTGCAACATCAAAAACGACGAATAAATTTTTATTAGAACTAATTCAAAAATCACAAATAGAGTTAGAACAGGCTAATAGCAATTCGGCACTTGCATGTCCTATGATAGCTGAAATTTATTTACTATTAGGAAAAGCTTTCTATTGCCAACAAAAATATGAAGAAGCAATAAATAATTTTAATATTATTTTAAACAAATATAAAAATGACAAATCTGCAGTAGCAGCTCACATATGGTTAGCAAAAATATACATGTGTCTTAATGAGTTTGAACAGACAGAAAGTTTTCTCAATAAAGCAAAAGAAAAAATGATAAGTGATGATTCTTTATCTTTACTTCATTATGATTGGCTTCTTGTTTCTGCTGATAATTATATGCGACAACAACAATACGTCCCTGCTATACCATTGTTAGAGAAGTTGTTGTCAGATTTTAAAATTGATGATAAATTTAAAAATCGTATTACTTTTATTTTGGGACAATTGTATCAAAGTACACAAAGCGATTCATTAGCAATTGTTTATTATAAACAAATTAAAAAAAATAAAGTTCCCGAACTCATGTACGCTTATGCCTGCGTTAATGCAGATATTTCCAATAAAAAATACCAACAAAAAATAGAATTATTGAAATTAGAAAATTTAGAAGATGAAGACTTAGAAGAATATGATTTTGAACCTACAATTATTGAAAGTATTCACGATAGCGATTTTATCAATTCTATTTATCCTTATTATTTCAACGACCCGGCTTCAGTTTTCTTTTTAGATGAAGGCTGTGTAGAGGAAAATGGCGTAAACGATGGATGGTATAATGATAATGATACTACTATGATTTCTGATGAATTACTTGCTGTGATGCTCGAAAATTGGGATTCGATAGCAATACATATACAAAAAACAGATTTTACAAATTTACAAGACAGTATTTTTTTACCTCTTTTTGATTCTATAGAAGGGTATGAACTTCCTCATTTTGGAGAAGTTAGATCGAAATTTGGTTGGAGACGCTACCGGTATCATTATGGAATTGATACTAAAAATCAGTATGGCGAACCTATTTTTTGCGTTTTTGATGGAATAGTGCGTATTGCAAAACGAAATAGAACTTATGGTAATCTTTTAGTTGTGAGGCATGAAAATGGATTAGAAACTTTTTATGCTCATTGTTCTAAATTGTTAGTAGAGCAAAATCAAGAAGTTAGAGCAGGAGATATTATTGCTTTGGTAGGCAGTACGGGACGTTCTACAGGTCCACATTTGCATTTTGAAGTACGTTATCAGGGTAATCCACTCAATCCAGAAATATTAATCGACTTTGAGAAAAAGAAATTACGTTCCGATACATTAGTTATTACAAAAGAAACATTTAATTACCGCACCCCTTATGGACAAACTACTTCGGTAAGCGAAAAGAACAGTGCGGCAACCTATCATAAAGTAAAAGCAGGCGAATCGTTATCGGTAATTGCACGTAAATATCACACTAGTGTAGCAGCTATCAAAAGGCTTAATGGTTTGAAAAGCGATATGATACGAGAAGGCAGAAGTTTAAGAGTGCGTTAAGACAATAAAAATATGTGTTTTTCGTTTATACAAATTCATTATAAAAATGAAGAATAGCAATAATTAATGAAGTATAAGTTTAATTATAAATCTTTATCTTTTGAAAAAGAGGTAGTAACGATAAAAAAACGTTTAAGGCAATTGCTTGTTTATTTATTAACAGTAATTTCTTTTGCGATACTTATTATTTTAATTTATTCTAAAATTTTCACCTCACCCAAAGAAAAACAGCTGTTGAGAGAGTTAGAAGAAACAGAAATGCAATTACACGTGTTAAATAATCGTGTAAATCTTTTGTCGAATGTTTTACAAGGAATGGAGCAGAAAGATGATAATTTATACCGCGTATTGTTAGAAGCCGAACCCATTCAAGACAGAAATATTTCTATTGAAAATTTAATAGGAGATAATATTGATTCAAAAAATTATTCTAAAACCTTAAAAGAATTATCCCGAAAAATAGATGTGCTGATAGCACGAACACAAACACAATTAGAATCTTATAAACAATTATGGGCGTTTAGTCAAAAAAAAGAAGAAATTTATGCTGCGATACCAGCAATATCACCTGTTAAAAATCCTAAAGTAGTATCTGGTTTTGGGATGCGTTATCATCCAATTTATAAAATATTACGAAGGCACACAGGCATTGATATTATTGGCAGAAGAGGAACGCCTATCTATGCAACTGCCGATGGAATAGTAAGCAAAGTTAACGCTGGGTCGGGATATGGGAATAATATTGTTCTAAATCATGGACATGGTTATCAAACTATATATGCTCATTTGTCAAAAAAAGAAGTAAAACCAGGGCAAAGAGTAAAAAGAGGAGAAGTGATAGGCTATATGGGAAGCTCAGGCTTGTCGGTAGCTACTCATCTTCATTATGAGGTGGTTAAAAATGGACAAAAAGTAAATCCTATTCATTATTTTTTTGCTGATCTTACTCCAGAAGAATACGAACAAATACTGCAAGAAGCATCAGAAATCAATCAAGCTTTATCTTAATTTTTATAGTAGCATAAATATGGGTTTATTTTTTCAAAACAAAAAAGAGTATGTTTCTCAGTCTATTAGTAAAATAGTCTGGCAAAAATTTAAGAAAAAAAAACAAGGAAAATTATTATTATTTTTTCTTTCTTTTATGATATTTATTGCTGTAATTGGTTATTTAATTACTCCCGATAGTACTCCTTACGCCAACGAACAACTGTTAGAGATACGTTTACAGAAGCCAGGAACTAAAATTACTATGCTTGGTGTGCGAAAAAATCAGGAAATAGAAAAAGTTAATTTTTTAAAAAAAATGCTGTTTGGACAAACAAATCCTTATACCTATATTCCTATATCTTCTTATCGTTTTTATAAAGATTCTATTGCTGTCGAACGTTTTCAAGAAATACCACCTTATAATTCTTCTTTTTTTCTTATAGCTGATGTTGTTTATCCTTTAAAAAATGGCATAAAAGTATTGGCTGACGAAAAATATATTTCTTTTAAAGATATATACAATCAACAACATAAAGTAGAAATTACAGAACTACAAAATAAAATAAAAGAGAAGCACATTATTCAAAAGAGATATTATTTAGGAACCGATAGATATGGGCGAGATGTATTAAGCCAACTTATTATTGGGGCAAGAGTTAGCCTATCAGTAGGATTTATATCTGTTTCGATTGCTTTATTAATAGGCGTATTTATGGGAGCAATAGGAGGGTATTTTCGTGGCTGGATAGACGATTTGATAATGTGGTTTATTAATGTAGTGTGGTCGATACCTACTTTATTATTAGTAATAGCTATTAGTTTTGCTTTAGGGAGTGGATTTTGGCAAATTTTTGTGGCTATTGGTTTAACAATGTGGGTCGATATTGCAAGAGTAGTAAGAGGACAAGTAATTAGTATGCGAGAAAGCGAATTTGTAGAAGCATCTAAAGCCTTAGGATTTCATTCCATGACTATTATATTTAAACATATCATTCCTAATATATCTGGAACAATTATTGTAATATCGGCTGCTAATTTTGCTTCAGCAATTCTTACCGAAGCAGGACTTAGTTTTTTAGGAATTGGAGTGCAACCTCCTATGCCTTCTTGGGGAACGATGATTAAAGAAAATTATGGGTATATTATTTTAGATTATGCTTATTTGGCTATTGTTCCCGGAATAGCTATTATGCTACTTGTACTTACTTTTATGCTATTAGGAAATGTTTTACGTGACGTAATGGATGTTAAAGAAAAATAGGTGTTATTCTTTTAAAAAATAATGACTTATAGTAATAATTAAAGTGATTTGAAAATATTATTGAGCTTTTTTGAAAAGATAATTTATAAACATTTGAAATATTTTTATACATTTGCATTAAATTAAATATAAAATATAAATTAACATGAAACTTCTAACAAATAAGACTGCTTTAATAACTGGCGCAGCTCGTGGAATAGGAAAAGAGATAGCACTTGTTTATGCTCAACAAGGAGCAAACATTGCTTTTACTGATTTAAAAGAAGACGAACATGCAAAAGAAGTAGAAAAACAACTTAACAATTTAGGAATAAAAGCTAAATTTTATACTTCTAATGCAGCTTCTTTTAGCGAATCAGAGGAAACAATAAAACAAATTGTCGAAGATTTTGGAACCATCGATATATTAATTAATAATGCAGGTATTACACGTGATAATTTATTATTACGTATGAGTGAAGCCGATTGGGACAGTGTGCTTACTGTTAACTTAAAATCAGTTTTTAATCTTACAAAAGCTGTACAACCTATCATGCTCAAACAGCGTTCGGGTTGTATTATCAATATTAGTTCTGTGGTAGGTTTAGAAGGTAACGCCGGTCAAGCTAATTATGCTGCTGCAAAAGCAGGGATGCTTGGGTTTACTAAATCGGTAGCTAAAGAATTGGGGTCGAGAAATATTCGCTGCAATGCCATAGCTCCTGGATTTATAGAAACAGAAATGACGCAAGTTTTGAATCCCGAAATGCGTGAAGCATGGCTGAAAACCATTCCTTTACGTAAAGCAGGAACAGCTATTGATGTCGCAAATACGGCTGTTTATCTTGCTTCCGATTTGGCGAGTTATATCACAGGGCAAACCATTAGTTGCGATGGTGGTATGCACATGTAATAATGCCTTGTAAAGATTTTGAAAAAAATCAACTTGATTTTGATAGATAAAAATTAAAAAGGAGTGATTATCACTCCTTTTTAATTAATTTGTCTCGGTTAAAATGATTATTTTATTTTTTAACACTTCTACTATTCCGCCACTAATTTCATGGAAAGTAGTTTGATTGTTAGTATTAATTATTTTCACTTTCCCAATTGCTAAAGATGCAATCAATGGAGCATGATTATTAAGTATGGCAAATAATCCATCACTTCCCGGCAATTGAACAGAAACTACATTGTCAATTACTTCTTGTTTATTGGGCGATATGATTTCAACTTTCATGATTTATTCTTTCGTTTCTTCTAACATTTTCTTCCCTTTTTCGATTGCTTCTTCAATAGTACCTACTAAGTTGAAAGCTGCTTCGGGATATTGATCAACTTCTCCATCAAGTATCATATTGAATCCTTTAATTGTATCTTCTATAGGAACAAAAACACCTTTTAATCCTGTAAATTGTTCAGCTACAAAAAACGGTTGTGAAAGAAAGCGTTGGATACGTCTTGCACGATGAACAATAAGTTTATCTTCTTCACTTAATTCGTCCATCCCCAAAATGGCAATAATATCTTGTAATTCATTATAACGTTGTAAAGTTTCTTTTACTCTTTGAGCTGTTTTATAATGAACTTCACCAACTATATCGGGCGATAAAATACGAGAAGTTGAATCCAGTGGGTCAACAGCGGGATAAATTCCTAACGAAGCTATTTTTCGACTCAATACAGTGGTTGCATCTAAGTGAGAGAAAGTAGTAGCAGGGGCAGGGTCGGTCAAGTCATCAGCTGGAACATAAATTGCTTGAACTGATGTGATAGAACCTCTTTTAGTAGAAGTAATACGCTCTTGCATAATTCCCATTTCAGTAGCTAAAGTTGGTTGATATCCTACTGCTGATGGCATACGTCCTAACAAAGCTGAAACTTCTGACCCAGCTTGTGTAAATCGAAAAATATTATCTACAAAAAATAAAATATCGCGACCTTTTCCTTGGTCGTCTCCGTCACGGTAATATTCGGCTACTGTTAACCCTGATAAAGCTACTCTGGCACGAGCACCGGGAGGTTCGTTCATTTGTCCAAATACCAAGGTTGCTTGCGATTCTTCTAAAAGTTTTTTATCGACTAAACTTAAGTCCCAACCACCTTTTTCCATATCTTTTAGAAATTCTTCGCCGTAACGAATAACTCCAGATTCTATCATTTCTCTTAAAAGATCATTTCCTTCGCGTGTGCGTTCACCAACACCAGCAAAAACGGACATCCCATCGTATTCTTTTGCAATGTTGTTAATCATTTCCATAATAAGAACTGTTTTGCCTACGCCGGCACCGCCAAATAAACCAATTTTACCTCCTTTCATATAAGGTTCAATTAAGTCAATAACTTTAATGCCTGTAAATAAAACTTCAGCAGTAGTAGTCAAATTTTCAAAAGTAGGTGGGTCTTGATGAATGCTTCGATAATTATTGGTTTCAATTGGTGCTATTCCGTCAATGGTATCGCCAATAACATTTAACAATCTACCATTTAAATTAGCAGCAGGCATACTTATTGTTCGTCTTGTATTGACAACTTCCATGCCTCTGTGTAAACCGTCAGTAGAGTCCATAGCAATGCAACGCATCGTATTTTCGCCAATGTCTTGTTCGCACTCAAGCACTATTTTCATTCCGTTGTCTTTTGTTATTTCTAATGCATCGTAAATTCTTGGCAAATCTTCTTGTTGCTCAAAAATAACATCAATAACGGCACCAATTATCTGTGAAACTTTTCCAGTCGCTTTTTTATTATTCTCCATAAGTCTGATTTTTAGTCATATATATATGTGTGATCTTTTGAAATTTAAAAATACAAAGAAACAAAATTTTAAATACAAATTGCCGTTTTAATAAAAAAATTTTCAACTTTTTTTATTGTATAAAATAATAATAAAATTTATACGTTAAAATATGAGTATGTATATATATAATAATTTTAATATTTGATAATTAAGCAGTTATATAAAATAAAAATATGAAACTATCACAATTCAAGTATTTTTTGCCACAAGATCTTATTGCGGCATATCCACATGAAGAAAAAAATGAAGCTCGTTTGCTTGTGTTAAATAGAAAAAAACAAACAATTGAACATAAAATAGTCAAAGAAATTATTGATTATTTTGAAGAAGAAGATGTTTTTGTTTTAAACAACACTAAAGTTTTTCCTGCGATGTTGGAAGGAGAAAAAGAAAAAACAGGCTCTATTATTAATGTTTTTTTATTGAGAGAGTTAGACAGAGAAAGTAGACTTTGGGATGTCTTGGTTGACCCTGCACGAAAAATACGTATTGGAAATAAAATTTATTTTGATAATGATACATTGATAGCAGAAGTTATCGACAATACAACTTCGCGAGGCAGAACCTTACGTTTTTTATTTGATGGCACTTACGAAGAATTTAAAAGAAAATTGTTCTCTATAGGCTTAATGCCTGTGCCTGAGTGCATACAAAAACTACGTAACATCACAGAAGAAGATTGTGATTATTATCAAACTATTTATGCAAAAGAAGAAGGATCAGTGGTAGCGCCAGCAGCAGGCTTTCACCTGAGTCGAGAAATGATAAAAATGTTGGAGCTAAAAGGAGTGTCTTTTGCTGAAATTACATTACATGCTGGTATTGGTAATTTTAAAGCTATAGATGTCGAAGACCTTGCAAAGCATAAAACCGATTCGGAAGAAATGGAGATAAGCGAAAAAGCAGCTAATATTATTAATGAGGCAAAAGAAAAAAATAGAAAAATATGTGCAATAGGAACAACTACTTTAAAAGCATTAGAATCTTCTGTTTATATGTCGGGGTTGATAAAACCTTATAAAGGATGGACTAATAAATTTATTTTTCCTCCTTATGATTTCAAATCTGTTGATGCAATGATTACTAATTTTCATCCTTCCGAATCGCTAATGTTAATGCTTGTTGCTGCATTTGGTGGTTATGAATTAGTAATGAAAGCCTATAAAGAAGCTATTAATGAACGCTATCGATTTTTAACTTATGGTGATGCTATGTTAATCATTTAATTAGCTTGTTTTGAATAGTTTAATAATTGATTTTGGAAATACAAATAAAAAAATTGCTATTGTAAATAATAGCGAAATCGTCTTTCTAGAGTATTACGATAATTTTTGTATTGATGATATCAATATATTAGAACAAAAATACACTTTACATCGTGCAATTATATCTTCGGTGTTACCGAAAAATGAAAAATTAGAAACTTATTTATGCTCAAAATACCAATGTTTGATTTTTTCAAATCAAACACCTATCCCTATTTTTAATAATTACAAATCGTCTAATACATTGGGAACTGATAGGTTAGCTGTTGCTGTAGCTGCTAATGAGTTATATCCCAATAAAGATTGTTTAATTATACAATTAGGTACCTGTATTACTTGCGATTTTATAAACGAAAAAGGTGAATACATAGGTGGAAGTATATCGCCCGGCTTACATATGAGACTAAAAGCGTTAAATCATTTTACAAAAAAACTACCCTATGTTAAGGCCCAATCATCTAATGATTTTATAGGAAAAACAACTGAAGAGTCTATTCAAAGTGGGGTGCTTAATGGTATTATCCATGAATGCAATGGATATATTAATCAATATAAAAATAAATATCCCGACATTAAAGTTATTCTAACGGGTGGGGATATGTCTTTTTTTTCTCATCAATTTCAACACGAAATTATTACTATTCCCAATCTTGTTATTTTAGGTTTATCCATAATACTAAAACATAATGTTGCACTTCAAAAAAATTAAAAATATTATTTATTTTGTTTTCATTATAACTGAGGGCTTAATTGCTCAAAATCAATTAAGCGCTCCTTATTCTCGATTCGGATTAGGTGAGTTAGCGAAACGAAGTTCATTTTCAAATAGCTCAATAGGTGGTGTTGCTTACGCTTATAAAAGTCCAACAGCAGTAAATTTTTCAAATCCAGCATCTTATATGGGTTTTGATTCTATTTCTGCTCTAATAGATGCAGCATTTACTTATAAATACCATAAAATACAAGACAATCACACCAAACAACAAGGCGGCAGTATAACATTTGATTATTTAGCTTTGGGGCTGTCGCTTGCTAAACATTGGGGTACTTCTTTTGGATTTCAACCTTATAGTTTTATTAATTACACTATTAATGAGGAAAGTTTGTGGAACGATACTATTAATGTAAATACGGCTTTTAAAGGAAGAGGTGGAATTTATGAATTTTACTGGGGAAATGCTTTTCGGCTGTTTAAAAATTTTTCGATAGGCTGTAATATTTCATATCTTTTTGGAAACTATGATAAAATAAGAGCAACAGAATTTTCAGATAATTTATTTCTTAATTTTAAAGGCGATGATAGGGTAAATATTAAGGGAGTGTTATTTTCTTTTGGTACACAATATTTTGTCCCATTAAAAAAGTCAGTAATAGGAATAGGAGCAATTTACACTCCATCAATTCCTACTATATTTGCTAATCAATCTGAAATGCTATTAAGTTATAGAAATACCTCTATGGGCGAAACAGTAGTAGATACTTTATACTGGAATGGAGTTGAAACAATAAAGATAAAACTACCTCAAACGGTGGGTGTAGGTGTATCTTTGTCGTCTGAAAAATATTTTATAGGATGTGATTTTACATGGAACGACTGGAAAAATGCTGTTATAGGTATGCAATCAGATACGTTAAAAGATTCATACAAATACGCTTTAGGAGCTAGTATCATCCCTAGCCCTATGGGTAGTAAATATATAGGAAAAATACAATATAGTTTGGGTTTTTATTATGAATTAACGCCACTTTATCTAAAAGAAAAACAAATTGATAGACTTGGCATAAATTTTGGAGTGTCTTTTCCAATGAAAAAAAGTAAAACACGTATAAACGTTATTGTTGAATATGGACAATGGGGAACTTTAAGTAAAAATTTATTACAAGAAGATTATGTAAAGTGTTCGTTTAATCTTGCATTACACGAGCGCTGGTATCAAAGAAGAAAATTAGACTAATAATATTAAATAAAAAAAGAATGAAAAAAAATAGGATTAAAATTTTATTAACAGGATTAGTAGTTGCTTTAACATTTACATCGAAAGCACAATGGGAAGGTCCGAAGTATGGAGAAGATAGTATAGCTTGTATTACCAATATATCACTTTATAGAGAAGCTTTCCGTTTGCAAAATTATGCAGAAGCCTATGGATATTGGAAGTTTACAAAAGAAAACTGTCCGATGTCTACAAAAAATATTTTTACAAATGGACCTATTATTCTCGATTATATGATAAAAGGAGAAAAAGATTCATTAAAAAAAGCAGCTTATATTCAAGAATTATTTGATTTATACGAACTACGCATCAGATGTTATCCATCAGATGAAGCATATTCATTAGGGCAAATTGCAGTTAATACCATGGTATACAGAGCTTATGAATGGGAAAATGCTTACGAAACTTTTAATAAAGCGATAGAATTGGGCAAAACAGAAACATCTCCCCAAGTATTAGACGTGTTTTTTATTACAGCAGAGCGTTATATGCACAACAAAGGACTTACTTCTGAGGTAACAATAGATGCTTATGATAAGATAACTGATGTGTTAGATTTCAAATTAGATGAAAGTGAAATAGCTTTTGAAAAAGTAATGCGTAAAATTTATGACTTACAAGATAAATTAGATAGTAATAAGGTCTCTAAAGACGAATACGATGTGCTATACGAAGATTATAAAGTCGATTCTACTAAAACAGCTAAAACTTTTGACCTCTATCAGAAAGTAGCTAAAAATATGGATATTCGTTTTTCGAAATATGCAAAATGTGAAGATTTAATAGCTATTTATGAGAAAAAATTAGCTCAATCGAAAGAAGAGCGTGTGTTAAGACAAATTATTAAGTTTTTTGTTAAAGAAAATTGTACAAACAACGATATATATAATAATGCAGTAGAAGAACTACATAAGATTAAGCCTACAGCTGGAACAGCCCTCGCAATGGCTACTATCAGTTGTTATAAAAGAGGAAATTATTCTGAAGCAATAAATTATTGCAAAGAAGCACTTCCATTGTTTGAAAAAGAATCAGATAAAATTAGAACTTATTATATTCTTATTGAAAGCTATAAGCAACTTGGACAATATTCGGCTGCTCGCGAAAATGCTTATAATATATTAAAATTAAATCCTAACGAAGCACGTGCTTATATTGTTATTGGCGATTTATATTATTCTTCTAGTTCTGCTTGCGGTTCTTTAGAACTTCCGTCTGCTATTTATTGGGTAGCAGCCGATAAATACAATAAAGCTATGGCACTTACAACAGGGCAAGACGATGAAAATAAACAAAGAATATATAAAGATGCTCAAACTAAATTAAGTACTGTCAGTAAATATTTCCCGAAAATAGAAACTTATTTTCAGTTAGGATTACAAAAAGGACAATCTTATCGTGTTGAATGTTGGATAGGAGAGGCAACAACCGTAAGATAACCCATGTGCTTTCATTATAAACATATAAAAACGATAGTTGTATTTTTTATAACTGTCGTTTTGTTTTTTTCTTGCAGTAATGATATTGCTGTTATTAATCAGATTTTTAAAAATGAAGCCATTCCTGATGAAATATCAAAGAATATACATTTATATATTAGCCAAGAAGCATTAGTAACACACGAATTTAAAACACCACTTTTACATACTTATCATGGAGAAAATCCTCGCCAAGAATGCCCTAATGGAATCGAAATAATTACCTATAAAAATGGCAAAACAAAAGTATCGAAATTAACAGCTTTGTATGGCATTAATCGTGAAAATGAAAATATAATGGAAGCCAAAAGAAATGTTGTAATCACTAATTTTGAAACAGGTGAAATTATTGAAACAGAACATCTTATTTGGGATGTGCAAAAAAAGTTAATTTATTCTAATACACAAATTAAACAAACAAAAGCAGACGGTAGTGTTTATATAGGTCAAAAATTTGAATCAGACGAATCCTTAAGTAAATATACTATCTATAATCCAGAATTATTATTTTATGAAAATGAATAATAAAAAAACAGTCTGCTAATTCAAGTGTATTTATCGATGAATCAGATTGTTCAAATTATAAATGAAGAGATGCTTTGTCTTTCAATAATTTAAACTCTTTGTCAAAGTCGGTTTCTACGATAGCATATTGCTCTGAGTTTCTTGCTATTTGATTGAGAATAGCTCTGTTGCGGTCTAAACTACCTCTTACAATTTCAGCATTTTTTCCTTTAAATTTTAAATAATATTCTGTTTCAACATTGAGTTGGTCAATGTAATCGTTAAAAACTTGGATGCCTTTTTCTTTTAAATCTTTACTGTCAAATTTCAAATAGGTTTCTGCCATATATAAATCAAGAAAATCGTAAGGGATTGTTGCTTTAGGGAACCAAGCATAATATTTATCCATAACAACTTTCGCTCTCTTTTGATCGTTTTCTAGAAGTAAATTTTCGGCTAATCGGAATAAGAATATTTTTAAATTTTGCACAGTTCGTGTATAGTCCTCGCTTAGGTAAACCTCAGGATTAGCATATTCTGAAAAATCAAATTTATTAATGACGTTATCATATAAGATATCGCTATTTACTCTTCCATATAAAAATCCTTTTAGTTCGTTTGGATTTATTTCTACTGGCACTAAGCGATAAGCCAATCCTTCGACTTGGAAATATTTGTCCAATCCAAAAAACGATTCGTTACCTGTTGTTGAAACATAATAAATAGGACGTTCCCATTTGTTGTTAGCAAGAATATCCATCATAGCAATATAAGCTTTACTAATTACCATAACAGTATCATTCCCATTAACTTGATAGATGCTTTCGTTGGGGATTTGCCATATTAATTGTTCAACTACTCTTGAAGAATCTTTGCTGCTGACAGTGCCATTAGCTAATACTTTGTCTTTATCAACGGGTAAAGAAAAAGTGATGGTATTTATTCTTGTTTCTCGCACATGATTACTTGGATTATACATGATTTGATTCATAATTTTACTCAAATCTTGTGGTTCTTTTATTCCGTTAAAAGCAACTAACATATCGCGATATCCCATTTGATACATTTCTTTGGTCATTTGCATGGGTACTGGTTCGCCTTCATAGGCTTTTCGCTTCATTTGGTCAATATACCAATCGGTACCCATAAGGCTTAAATTGCATATTCTAATATCAGTGCGATAGCCTTCTACTTCTTGCAGATACCATAATGGGAAGGTGTCGTTGTCGCCATTTGTAAATAAAATAGCATTTGGTGCACAAGAGTCTAAATAAGCTTTTGCTATATTCCTTGTTAAATATCTATTGCTACGATCGTGGTCGTCCCAGTTTTGAGCTGCTAAAATAGCTGGAACACTTAAGCAAACTACTGTTGATGTAATAGCTGCAATATCTTTGTTAATGTATTTTTTTATTGTTTCGTAAAGTGCATAAACGCCAATACCTATCCACATAGCAAATGCATAAAACGAAGCGGCAAAGGCATAATCGCGTTCTCGTGGTTGATAGGCATACATATTTAAATATACGCCTATAGCTATTCCCGTCATGACAAATAACCAAAGAATAATAAAGGCATTTGGAAAGTCCTTTTTAAAATGAAATATCATGCCAAATAATCCTAAAATAAGTGGAAGAAAATAATAAGTGTTCCTCCCATTTGTTTTCATGTGTTCTGGTGCTTTTTGAGGTCCTAGACGTGCATCGTCAATAACAGAAATTCCAGAAAGCCAAGCTCCCGATTGTTTTCCTCCAAAGCCTTGATTAATAGTTTGTCTGCCAACAAAATTCCACATAAAATACCTGCCATACATATATCCCATTTGGTATCGGAAGAAAAAGCGAAGGTTTTCACCAAAAGTAGGTTTACGTGTTACTTGTTGTCCATTTCTATATTCATAATCTTCGCTAATGCCAGCCCATTCTTTGTAATAGCGTATGCGACCACTTTCACGATTCCACATACGAGGAAAAATGGTGCAATAGTTGCCGTCAAAAATGAGTTTAGAGTTTTTCTTAGGGTCGCCAATAACGTATTCTCCTCTGATTGTGAGATTGTTATATTTTTCAGAGTTGGTAAGGACAAAGTTTTCAGCGTCTTTTTTATGAAAAAACGAACTTACTACATAGTCATTATGACGAACGACATAGTTTTTAACATATACTGGGTCGCCATCTTCGGCTCGTAGGATAGGAGTGTTATAATATTCGCCATAAACTAACGGATTGCTTCCATATTGTTCACGGTTTAAATAAGCCAATAGTGCAACTGCATCTTCAGGGTTGTTTTCATCGATTGGAGTATTGGCATTAGAGCGGATTACTAATATTAAAAAAGTGGAGTAACCGATAATAATAAAAGTTAATGAAAGCATAACGATATTAAGAAGTCTTTTTTGTTTATGCTCCGAATAGAGAATCCCCCATGTTAATAAACCTATTATTATAACAAAATAAACAATAGTGCCTACATTAAAAGGTGTGCGGAAAGAGTTAACAAATATACGTTCAAATACACTGGAAAATTTAACTATTCCTGGAACTAATCCCCACATAATAAATCCAATAATAACAAAAGAAAGCAGTATAGCATATATCATTCCTTTGGTTGAAGGTTGATATTTTTTAAAATATACTACTAAAATCATTGCCGGAACAGTCAATAAATTCAAAAGGTGTACTCCGATAGACAATCCTATTAAAAATGCAATAAGGATAATCCAACGATACGAATAGTTTTCATCGGAAACGCTATCCCATTTTAAAATAGCCCAAAAAACTAAAGCAGTAAAGAAAGACGACATGGCATACACTTCCCCTTCAACAGCCGAAAACCAAAAGGTATCTGTAAAAGCATATGCAAAAGAGCCTATCAAAGCACTGCCAAAGATAGCAATCGTTTTCGACACTGTTAGTTTGCTACCATCAGTTCTTAATGCTAATTTTTTTCCAAACATAGTAAGCGTCCAAAACAAGAATAAAATAGTTAAACCACTGCATAATGCCGACATGGTATTGATAGTAAATGCTACATTTTCTACATTGCCACCGGCAAACATGCTAAATATACGCCCTATTAACTGAAAAGTAGGAGCGCCAGGAGGGTGTCCGACTTGCAATTTGTATGCTGTGGCAATATATTCGCCACAATCCCAAAAACTTACTGTGGGTTCGGCAGTAGAGATATATACAGCCGAAGCTATAATAGCCACTATCCATCCGAGTAAATTATTAATCAATTTATAATTTTTAACCATTTTATTTAAATTTTTAATAAGAATTTTAATTAAATAACTTTTTATATTTTTTATTATTGTTAAATGCCTGTAAATTGTTGTAAAAAACGAATGTCGTTTTCGAAAAACAAACGGATATCTTTCGTTTTATACAGTTGTTGTGTTAAACGTTCAATCCCAATACCAGCAGCAAAACCACTATATTCGTTTGGATCGATGCCAACATTTGTCAATACATTAGGGTCGACCATGCCACAGCCAAGTATTTCGACCCAACCCGTATATTTGCAAATATTACATCCTTTTCCATTGCAGATGTCGCAAGAAATATCCATTTCTGCTGAAGGTTCTGTAAATGGGAAATAGGAGGGGCGTAAGCGTGTTTTTCTCTGTGAACCAAAAGTTTCTTTTATAAAATAATCTAAAGTTTGACGCATATCGGCAAAAGATACTTTTTTGTCTATATATAAAAGTTCTATCTGGTGGAATATACAATGAGACCGTGCTGTAATTGCTTCATTGCGAAATACTCTTCCAGGGCAAATAATGCGTAGTGGAGGTGCGTGTGTTTCCATAATTCTCACTTGAACAGGAGAAGTATGGGTGCGAAGTAAAATATTTTCATCAATAAAAAAAGTATCTTGCATGTCGCGAGCTGGATGTTCAGCGGCAAAGTTTAATGACTCAAAATTGTGCCAATCGTCTTCGATCTCAGGACCTTCTGCTATAGTAAAACCTATTTTCTTGAAAATATCGCATATGTAATTAGTAACAAATGAAATAGGATGCCGTGTTCCTAAAGTAATAGAATTGGCAGTTCTGCTTACGTCTAAAAAATGAATGTGTGTAGATTGATTTTTATTGATAACTTCTTTTAAAGTTTCAATTTTTTCTAAAACTTTTGATTTTAAAATATTAATATCTTTTCCAAAATCTTTTCTATTTTCGGGAGAGATATTTTTAATTTTATTAAATAATTCGATAAGGATTCCTTTTTTTCCTAAATATTTGAGACGAAAAACCTCTAACTCTTCAAGTGTAGTAGTTGTGAAATTATCAATATCGCTATTGTATGTCTCTAAGTTATTTTCCATCATTATTTTAGAATATTCATTGAAATAATTTTAACATCTTCTAATGGGCGATTGGAAGCGTCTGTTTTAACGGCAGCAATTTTGTCTATCACATCAAGTCCCGTAACAACTTCTCCAAATACAGTATAAGCTCCATCTAAATGAGGTGTTCCGCCGAGAGTTTTGTATATTTCTTTTTGTTTATCAGAATATTGTTTGTTATACTGTGATTCAAAATGTTGTAATTGACTGTCATTATATACATTGCCTTGTACAATGTAAAACTGTGATCCAGAAGAACTTTTTTCAGGATTTATTTGGTCGGCAGTGCGAGCTGCTGCTAAAGCTCCTTTTTTATGAATAAGTTGCTTGTTAAATTCAGCTGGAATAGTATAATTAGGTCCGCCATTGCCTAACATTTGACCTTGTTTTGCATTACGCGAATCGGGGTCCCCACCTTGAATCATAAAAGAGTTGATAACACGATGAAAGAGCAAGCCCTCATAATATTTATCTTCTACTAATTTGATAAAATTGTCTCTGTGAAGCGGAGTTTCATTATACAGTTTGATAGTGATAATTCCTTTTGTTGTTTCAATTTTTACAATAATTTCAGACTCGTTTTTTTGACTAATAGTGTTTTTTTGAGATTTTAATGAGGTAAAATACATATTTGTTAATAAGATAAATGTTAAGATAATCAAATTGTTACGCATAAATTAATTTAAATTTTATTATTTTTATTGAAATATGAATTTAATCTAAAAAATAGATGTATTTTTGCACTGATAAAAAAAGCAATATTACAAAAAAAAAGTACATAAAGAGTTGTTTTAAAATAAAATTTTAAAAATAGATATTTATGAAACGAAGAAATATTATTTTACTAATTGTAAATGTGGTTTTTATAAGCTTATTTTCTATTTCATGCGATAGATATACCGATTGTACAGGCATTATAATAGTGATGCAATCTCACGATAATAGCTCTCCCGTGGGCGACCCTGTTGCAGGCTGTACAGTCTATGTTGGAGAAAAAAGTTATGCAAAAGATGTTTATTTTGTTGGAACCACTGACGAAAAAGGGCAAATAAAAAATGTGTGGAAAAACGAAGCAAATTTAACCATTAGGGCAGTTAAAGATAATATGACTGCTATTGGTGTAATTAATTTAAAAGCAGGAGAGGTCGTTGAACAAGTTGTTTGGTTAAAGAAAAACACTTAAAATACAACTACTTTTTATCTATCTTATTATAAAATCGTTTCTATGAAAGGATTACTTGCTATAATAGCAAAAAAAGAATCCCAACAACCATTAATTTCTACAAAATTGCAACATGGCTTAGATGCCTTATCGCATAGAGGAAAATATCCATTTTATATTTTACAATCACAGAATGGAGAAAATAGTAATATTGGAATTGGTGTTACGGCTGACAATCCCGATAGAGAGAAAAATATTTTTACTAACGATAACATTGTCCTTGTTTTTGATGGTAAAATATTGAATAAAAAATATTTAAAAGAAACCTATTTTGAAAAAAACAATATTAATTCAGACGAAGAATTGCTTGCTAATTTATATCTGAAATTAGGCGAAAATGCTTTTTCGTTGTGGGAAGGTTATGGAAGTATTATTTTAATAGATAAAAATTTAGAAAAAACATATGCCATTTGTGATACTGTTGGAACGCGACCTTTATTTTATTATCAGTCTGAGGATTTTTTAGTGTTTTCTTCTGAAATTAAACCTATTTACAAAATGTTTTCATCGCAAATAACGATTAATCAACATGCGATAATAGCTTATTTGTTGTGGGGAGATATTATGAAACATCGACAAGATTTTTATTTAAATATATTTACCTTAACACCTGCTAATTTTATTTCATATACATGGAATGAAAGAGAAATGATACAAAAACAATACTATTATCTTCCTTATAAATCGTGTATGGGGAAATACGATGCGTATGATGAAAAAATAATAGTAGATAAAACGAAGAGTTTGATTTTTAGCAATATAAAAAATCATATAGCCGATAAAAAAAAGATAGCAGTTGGGTTGAGTGGCGGGTTGGATAGCTCATCTATCATTTGTACAATAAAGGCAATAAATCCAGAAATGCCACTAACTGCTTTTACAGCAGTCAATGAGATAAATCAAAGTGAAACTTTATGGGCAGAGAAAATTGTGCGACATACAAAGGCTGAATGGATAAAAGTAAATTGTAATACGATAACTTTAATAGAAGATTGGGAACGAGTAATTGCCTGTCAAGGAATTCCTATTTTTAATTTTAGTTCTTTGGCGCAATACCGAGTGATGGAAACAGTTTTGCAACATGGATTTAATTCGATTATTGACGGACAAGGAGGCGATGAATTATTTGGAGGTTATAATTACTATTATTCGCTGATGTGTGATGAATTGTTTGCGGAATGGATGTTTAAAGAAGGAGTGCAATTTTGTAGTCATTTATCGAATGCTGCTGATGTTTCTTTGAAAACAATAATAAGAACATTATTAAAAAATTTCACAAAGAATAATTTGTTAAATGAAAAACATGCTGCTTTTTTTAAAAGAAAAACAATACTTGCGTGTTTAGATGGCAATAAAATGAATGCTTATTTTCAACGCGAGAAAACAAAACGTTTGATAAAAGAAAATTTCAACGAATATTTATACGAAGATTTTACTGTGTATCTTTCTTATCTTTTACGCTGGGGGGTGCATTCGGCGGCATGTTTTGGAATAGATTGTTTGACTCCTTTTGCAGACAATCGCCCATTAGCACAGCATCTGTTTGATACACCTTCTGTTTATAAATTACATAAAGCTTGGAGTAAATACATCTTGCGTGCAGCTATGAAAAATATTGTTCCTGAAGAAATTCTTTTACGTAAACAAAAATTAGGATTTTATACCCCCGATGAGCAATGGTTAGACCAAATAGCCGATGAAATGAAATCTTATATATATGAAATGCCAGATAAAGAGAATATTATTGACAAAAAACATTTGTTAAGCATATGGGACGAGCAGTTTGCTATTGGTAACACTCATTTTAAACAATTTGCTTTTCGTTGTATGAGTTATTTAATTTGGCAAAATAGTTTGTTATGGTAGAATACGAAATACTGTATACCGTAAGATAATTTCAATAACAAATAAAATTGTGGCAATAAGTAAAAAAGGAAAAAATTCGTCGGTTTTATTAGTAAAAAGATTTTCTAAAACACGTGTTTTTTCCATGTTATTAATTTCTTCGTATATTACTTTTAATCTTCCTGTGTTTTGTGCCCTAAAATATTTTCCATTTGTTTTATCAGCAATTTGTTGCAATAATTCCTCATCAATATCTACATCAGCATAAACCAAGCCATAATTGGGAATGTTAATGGGTGCTTTCCCATAAGTACCACACCCAATAGTATATACTCTAATATTATATTCTTTTGCTATTTCGGCAGCAGAAAGAGGGTCTAAATAACCTGTGTTGTTAGCTCCATCGGAGAGTAAAATAATAACTTTGCTTTTAGATTTACTTTCTCTTAATCGATTGATTGCCGTTCCTAATCCATCGCCAATAGCCGTTCCGTCGTCTATTATGCCGTAGCCAAAAGTTGTCGATTTTAAAGCTAAAAGCAATGTGCGATGATCGCTCGTTAAAGGACATTTTGTAAATGCTTCGCCACTATAAACAATCAAGCCAATCCTATCGTTAGGACGATTTTCTATAAAAGTTTGTATCACATTTTTAGAAGCTTCCATACGATTAGGCTTTAAATCCATTGCCATCATACTTGCCGATATATCTAAAGCCATAACTATGTCAATGCCTTCTACATCAACTGTTTTGTGTGAAAAAGAAGTTTGAGGACGTGCCAAAGCTACAATAATAAATGCAAATGCTAACATACGTAAAGCAAAGGGAGTAAAAAACAATTGTTGCCTGATGCTTTTTATCTTGTTTTTAAAAGGAAGGTTGTTGGATACAATAAAAGCTGCCTGTGTTTTTTTTCTTTTCCATACATACAGTGCAATGAAAATAGGAATGATTAATAGTAAAAATAATAGTTTGGGGTATAAAAAATCAAGAGATTGAAGATAATTAATAAAATATGTGATATGTTTCATCATTTACAATTCCTTTATTTTTCTTTATGTTCTTCGATTAAGGCAGTTGTTTGTACAAACAATAAGACATTATCAAAACTTATTTGATTTTCGTTGGACAGTGTTTCGCCTTTGGCAAATTTAACTAAATCAGCATGGAACAGTGTAGTGTTTATTTTTTCAATTAACTCTTGATTAATATGTTGTAAGTTGAGCGCATCAATAATTTCGTTACTTACCATTTCCATAGCTTGAATATTCCATCTGTTTTCAAGATAAATGCGTAATATATCTGTTAGTTCGGAGTAATATTGTTTTAATTCTCCTTGTTGCCATAGTTTTTTTAATCGTAATTTTTCTAAAGCTTCTAAAGCAATAATATGAGCTGGAATAGTGGGTTTTTGTTTTTCGTTTACTAACCCATGTTTTGTAAATTTAATGCGTTTAATTAGAAAAATAATTAAAGCTATAATTAGTGCAGCTGAAATACCTATTATTAAATAAGGATAAATTTCTTGCCATGTTAAAAATACGCTGAGCGGAGGTTTAATATCTTTAATAGCTTGAGTAGTATCTACATTTAAAGTATTAACACTAATCGAAATAGCTTGTGTTTCTGCTAATAAAACAGAATCCGAATTGTAAAATTGAATAGAGGGAATGGTATAGCTGCCAGAATCAAAAGAAATTAAAGTGAAATTTTGAGAATAATTGAGATGCTTGTCTTGAGTGTCAATTTTTATTTTGCCGTATTCTATAATTTCAAATCCTTGAATAATAGTGTCTTTTAACGGTGGAAATAAAACTTTAGAATTAAAATCACTGATAATTGATAGTTGTAAGTGAAGATGGTCACCGATTAGTACTTTATTAGTATCTATTGAGGCATCTGCTTTGTAATGGAAAGTTTGAGCTTTGGTAAGCAGCCAGCAACTACTCAGTAATAATACAATTAAATGTTTTAATTTCATTCTGTTAACATCTTTAATAAACACAAACGTAATTATATTATAAAATATTTTATTTAAATTTGAAATTCCATGAAATTGACGGCATGATAGGGAACAATGACATTTGATAGGCAGTATTGCTAAACGAAAAGTTTTCGCTATTAAATCGTGTGTTGATAGATATAAAAAAAGGATTGCGACGATTATACACATTATAGACTGAAAAGTTGAGTGAATGTTCAAATTTTTCAGTTCGTTTAATAATCCAATTAACAGATAAATCTAAACGATGATAAGGAGCAATGCGATAAGCATTTTTTTCGCTATATTCGGTAACTAAATTATAACCAAGTAAATAAAATCCTACTGGGATTGTCATTGTATTGCCTGTAGCATATACCCAAACCAAAGAGGTGTTGAGATTAGGGAGTATTTCATAGGATAAAGTTATAGAAATATCATGTCTACGGTCATTTTTAGCATAAAATACTTTACCTCCATTTAATTCTGGGAATAGTCGTTTAGTCCAAGATAAAGTGTAGCCTATCCATCCTGTAAAATTACCTTGTGTTTTATTTACAAAAAACTCGATACCATAGCTATACCCACTGCCTTGTGTGTATTGATATTCTAATCCTGTAGTGATTTCTGTAAAAGGAGAATAGCCTTCTTTGTATTCGACTAAGTTTTTCATGTCTTTATAGTAAATTTCAACAGATGTTTCTATGATATTATTGTTAAAGTTTCGATAAAACCCCAATGAATATTGATTGCCAATCTGCGGTTTTACTAAACTATTGCAAGGAATCCAAGCATCGGTTGGTAAAGAAATGGTTGATAATGCTACTTGATGAATGTATTGATAATTATGATTGTAAGATGCTTTTATAGAACTAAATGTATCTATGGCAAAGCGTAACGATAGGCGAGGTTCTAAACCCCAATAGCCTTTAATACGTTTGCCTGTTTGAAATACAACAGAATCTGAAATTTGGTTTAATTCATTGAGTTTGTATTCAGTAAAAGGTCCAATGTGTTCAAAATAAGAACCTCTTAATCCAATATTGAATTTAAAACGTTTTCCAATTTGAAATTCATCTAAGGCATAGAAAGCAACTTCGTTTGCATGATAGATGTTTTGTGTTTTTAGATTCATGTTTACACCTCCAGAAATAGCAGAATATGTATTAGGTGTAAATGTGTGATAGATATAATTATATCCAAATTTTAAAAGATGTTCGGGATTGGGTTGGTAGCTAAGTTCTGTTTTGGTAGTATAATCGCGTATGCTTGATAAAATAGAAAAATTGTAAATATCAATTATAAGGTCGGTATTAAAATGATAGTCGTTAAACAGTAAAGATGTGTTTAAAAATAACTTGTTGTTGATGATATAGTTCCATCGGAAAGATGCCGAAGCATTGTTCCAGCGAAATAAAAACTTCATATAGTTAGAGATGTCGCTCGAATGTTGAAATCCGTATACATCATTGCCATAGTAAGCACTTAAAAATAAGCGATGTTTGTTATTGATTATCCAATTAATTTTACCATTTAAGTCGTAAAAATAAAAACGCATACCTTTCAATTCAGAGTCTTTAAATAAAAATGGTTGAATTACTAAATCGACATAAGTTCTTCTGCCTGATAGCAAGAACGATGCTTTGTTTTTCACTATTGGACCTTGAATGTTAATACGGGAATAAATCAAGCCAATACCTCCGTCTATTTCATATTTTTTCATATTACCCTCTTTCATATTAACATCTAATATGGAAGCAAGTCGACCTCCAAAATTAGCAGGCATTCCGGCTTTAATCATATCGGCCGAACGAATTGCATCGGTATTAAAAATAGAAAAGAAACCAAATAAATGGCTGATGTTGTATATAGTAGCACCATCTAATAAAATTAAATTCTGATCAATTCCGCCTCCTCTTACGTTGTAGCCTGAACTACCTTCGCCAGAGCTTTGTATTCCGGGCAAAAGCTGAATAGTTTTAATAATATCCATTTCTCCAAAAAACATAGGCATTTTTTTTATAGTTTCAACCTTGATTTCAGTTTTTCCCATGTCTGTCGTTGTAACGTTATCGCTGCCACGAGAGCCTTTAATAACGATTTCTTGTGTTTGTATGCTGTTAGGAGTGAGTTCTATGTTGATGGTTAAATTTTCGGTTAAAACAATAGCTTGCGAATAAGTTTCGTATCCGATAAACGACACCTGAAAAGTATAACTTCCAGCTTCCAATGTCAAAGAGTAAAAACCATAAGTATTGGCAGTGGTGCCTTTGTAATTTTCTTTTGCATAAACGGTAGCACCGGTCATTGCTTCACCGTTTTGTGCATCTTTTACATAGCCACTAATGGTATATTTTTTTTGGCTGTATAGATGATTATTAACTGCTAATAAAAGAAAGATATAAAAAATAAGTCTATTTTTCATGCAAAAGAATTAATTTATTTGAAAAACGTTTATTCATTCAATTTGTTGTCTTTTGTTTAGCATTATTGTTTGGGTAAAATATAAAAAAAAATGATTATTATTTATCATTATTTATTATTTTTGTAAAAATATTTATTCTATGAATTATATTAGTGTTGAGAATCTTACAAAAAGTTATGGCGATAAACTATTGTTTAATAGTATTAGTTTCGGATTAGACAAAGGAGAAAAAGTAGCTTTGATTGCTCAAAATGGGACAGGCAAATCGACTTTACTCAATATAATTATGGGAATCGATACTGTGGATGAAGGAAAAGTTACGATAAGAAATAATATCCACATTGCTTATTTGCCTCAAAATAATGAAATGTATGAAGACCATACAATATTAGATGTGATTTTAAATGCAAATACTCCATTAATACAAACGGTAAAAACTTATGAAAAAGCATTAAAGGCATATAGTGTTGATGCTAATGCTGCTAATAAAAAAAACATAGAAGATATAATGGCGCAAATGGATATTGCAGATGCGTGGAATTTTGAAAATAGGGTAAAAGAAATACTAAGTAAATTTAAAATTGAAGATATTTTTTTAAATTTCAATTCGCTATCAGGTGGCGAAAGAAAAAAAGTAGCTTTAGCGCAAACATTACTGTCCGATTCGGAAATATTGCTATTAGACGAACCGACTAATCACCTTGATATTGAAATGATAGAATGGTTGGAAGACTATTTGTCTACTACGAATATGACTTTATTGTTCGTTACTCACGACCGCTTTTTTTTAGATAATATATGTACCGATATTTTAGAATTAGATGGAGGACAATTGTATAGATACAAAGGGAAGTATAATTATTTTTTAGAAAAAAAAACAGAACGTATTGCCAATCAGTTATCAGAAATAGAAAGTGCTAAATCGATATACCGTAGAGAGTTAGATTGGATAAAAGCGACACCACAAGCCCGTACTACCAAAGCAAAAGCACGTATCCAACGTTTTGAAGAAATTAAAGAAAAAATTAATCAAACGACTCAACAGCCGTCATCTGATTTTGCTGTTATACCCGAACGCATTGGAAAGAAAATATTGGAAATTAATAATCTTGATTTTAAGTACGATAAAAATTGGATTATTCGCGATTTTTCCTATGTATTTAAAAGGGGCGAACGATGTGGAATAGTAGGAAAAAATGGCGCCGGGAAAACAACATTTCTGAAATTAGTGATGAACGAATTAAAACCTACTGCTGGTCGTATTGTTGCTGGCGAAACCATCGTTTTTGGCTACTATGGACAAGAAGGACTATCGCAATCATATCATGGAAAACGATTGATTGACATAGTTAAAGAACAAGCAGAAATGATACGTGTAGAAAATGGAAATTATATTTCTGCTTCGCAATTTTTAAATCATTTTGGATTTTCTTTTCAAACACAATACTCTTATTATGAGGATTTAAGTGGAGGTCAAAAACGTAAATTTTACCTTTTATTAGTATTGATGAAAAATCCAAATTTTCTAATTCTCGACGAGCCTACCAACGATTTTGACATAGATACTTTGAATGTATTAGAAAATTTTTTATCGCTGTTTAAAGGGTGTTTGCTAATTGTTTCACACGATAGATGGTTTATGAATAAGTTAGTAGACCACTTATTTATTTTTGAAGAAAATGGAAAAATAAAAGATTTTTATGGCAATTATGCCGACTACAAAAAACAAAAATTATTAAAAGAAAAAAGAATAAGAACGAACAAAAAAAATGAAAAACAAAAAAAAGAAAAATTAACAAACAAAACAATAACATTGACTTATAAAGAAGTAAAAGAATTAGAACAATTAGAAGTAGAAATAGAAACATTAGAAAACGAGAAAAATACAATAACAGAAAAAATGTCGCATCCAATAGGAAATGCTAAAGAAATAGAAGAGATTTACAAACAATACACTTCTTTGTCGAAAGAATTGGACGAAAAATTTGAACGTTGGTTAGCACTAAGTGAAAAACAGCAGTAAGAGAAAATAAAGTAATACAAAAAATGATTTTATATTAATTGTAATTTTGAATACAACT
This sequence comes from uncultured Lentimicrobiaceae bacterium, assembly GCA_964610025.1. Taxonomy (GTDB): domain Bacteria; phylum Bacteroidota; class Bacteroidia; order Bacteroidales; family WCHB1-69; genus UBA5266. The sequence goes on along the minus strand of CAZSTX010000007.1, from coordinate 22,660 downwards.
AAGACTGTGAAATCAAAAAAATGGAATAAAAACATAAGAGAGTAAAAAAAAAGCAAATTAAACGTTTTTTGGATAGTATTTTTTTATCAACATATTGTTGTGAAATACTTTTGCAAAAAAGTTTTTTATTATAAGACAAGAGTGTTTATTTTTGTAACATTATAGATATATTATGTGTAGATACATCAAAAAGTATACTTTTTTACGATTATTTTTTATTTTATTTGCTGTTAATCATAGTTTTGTATTTTCTCAAATAACTAAAGATAACCTAACTAATGAAAGGAAAAAAATAGAAAACGAATTGATTCAACAGAAAAAAATATTAGCAGAAACAACAAAAAATAAAAAAGCATCTTTACGCGAAATACAACTTTTGACCAATCAAATAAAAAAACAAGAACAACTAATTCAAACAATTACTTCAGAACTTTCTTGTTTAGATGTCGAAATAGAAGAAACCACTAACGAGATATCTCAGCTGCAAATTAAGTTAGATGAATTGATAAAAGAATATAAAAAAGCTATTTATATAGCTTATAAACATCGAGATATACTTGCAAAAACAAGTTTTATTGTCTCTTCTGAAAATATACATCAAGCTATTAAGCGGATGCGTTATTTGCAAGAGTATTCTAATGCTTTAAATCGTCATATGTTACTAATCAAAAAAACGCAAATGGCGAAGAAAAAGAAAGAAGAGAATTTAATAAATATAAAACAAGATAAGGAAGATTTATTAAGCAATAAAAGTAAAGAAAAAATAAATTTACAACAACAACAACAGCAAAAAGATAAAGTAGTAGCAACCCTAAAAACCAAAGAAAATCAAATTAATAAGGAGATAAAAGCTAAAATAAACAGACAAAAAGCAATAGATGCGCAGATAGCAAAAATTGTTGAAGCTGAATTAGCTAAAAGTAGAACCAAAGCAGCTGCTTCGCCCAAAACAGCTGAAGCTAACGTGGCTTTAGATAATGATTTTGCTAAAAATCAAGGAGTCCTTCCTTGGCCTGTAGACAATGGAACGATTATCACAAGTTTTGGAACCTATTCGCATCCAGAAGTTTCTTCTATAAAAATCACCAATAATGGTATTAATATTTTAACAAATAAAACTTCACAAGTACGTGCTGTTTTTAAAGGAAAAGTATCGACAGTAAGTGCTATTGATGGCGCTTATGTTGTGATAATTAGCCATGGTAGCTATTTAACTGTTTATAGTAATTTAGGCAGTGTGTATGTCAAATCAGGCGATCAAGTCAATACTAAACAAGCTATTGGAGTTATGAAAGCCGTTCCCGATGATAGCAAGTCAGAACTTCATTTTGAAATACGAAAAGAACGCATTCCTCTCAATCCTACGCTATGGATAGCTCGATAAAAAAATATTCTCTTTTTTTTATACAATAAAAACAGAGTAGATAAAGTTATCGTTACATATTTTAATGAAAAATACATTAATATGTAGATAAGGGTGTATTAGTAATAAAAAAAAATGTAATTTTGCAGATTGGAAAAAAAACAAAACTCAGATACTACATGTTGAAGAAAAAAGCTGTATTTCTTATATTTACATTACTTGTTATAATGTCTGTTCCTATATTTTCACAAGGGAAAGAGAAGCCTTTACAGAAAAAGGAAAAACAAATAGAGAAAAAAAATACGACTAAAACCAATCGTAAGTTTCGCAAATACAAAACAAAAGAAGAAAAATTTGAAGCAGCTAAAATGTATTATTCAAAAGGTTCTTTTTTAACAGCATCACAATTGTTTGAAGAGATATATCCTTTGTATTTAGGTACAGACAAAGGAGATTCTATTTTGTTTTTGTTTGCCAGCAGTTATTATCATAATGCTGATTATTTAGTGGCAGCATTTTATTTTAATGATTTTTTACGAAAATACCCGCAAAGTCTTCGTGCCGAAGATGCAGCTTTTTATAAAGCAAAAGCGTATTATTTAAATTCGCCAGATTATAATTTAGACCAAACCGACACTTATTTAGCAAAAGAAAATTTAGAAATGTTTGCTAATTATTATCCTTCTGGCGAGTATATTGCAGAAGTAAATGTCATGTTAGATAGTGTTAGAAATAAATTAGCCTTAAAAGATTTTTCTATAGCGTCTATGTATTATCGTACAAGTAATTATAAATCAGCTCAAGTAGCTTTTCAAAATTTATTGAGAGATTATGCCGATAGTAAATATGTGGAGGAGGCATTGTTTGTTTTAGTAAAAAACAACTACGAATATGCAATGAAAAGCGTTGATGCAAAAAAACTTGAACGTTTTCAAATGGTAATAGATGCTAAAAATAAATTAAATGTCAAATTTCCAACATCTTCTTATCTACAAGAAGCAAAAAAAATATCAGATGAAGCCGAAAAACGAATGACGAAACTAATAAAAATAGAAAAAACTAATTAGTAATTTTAAATATTATATTAATGGATAATCAAGAAAAAGAAAATCAAGAAGTTAAAATTGTAAAACAAAACACATTGGCTATTACAAGAGATGTTGATAAATTCGATTCTGCAACAGGCAATATTTACGAAACTGTTGTAATCTTATCAAAAAGAGCCAATCAAATTTTAGCAGATATAAAAGAAGAATTTTCTGATAAAATGCAAGAATTTGCGCCAGTTCGCGATACAATGGAAGAAATATTAGAAAGTAGAGAACAAATAGATTTAGCTAAACAATACGAACAAAAACCAAAACCTTCTTTATTAGCTATCGAAGAGTTTTTAGAAGATAAAATTTACTTTCGTAAACCCGAAGAATAAAAACTACTATTGAGTGTAAAAGGAAACATATTAATTGGTATAACAGGAGGCATTGCAGCATATAAGACATTATCTCTTATTCGCTTATTTGTGAAAAATGGCTATGAGGTGAAAGTGGCAGCTACTAAAAATGCACTCAATTTTGTTACGCCATTATCAATAGAAACACTTAGCAATAATACGCTTTATGCTGATATGTTTGCCTTGCCTATCAATCGAAATGTTGAGCATATAGCATTATCTGATTGGGCTGATATAGTAGTAGTTGCACCAGCTTCCGCCAATCTTATAGGGAAATTAGCAGCTGGTATTGCTGACGATGCTTTAACAACATTGCTCTTAGCCACAAAAAAGAAGATATACATTGCACCAGCAATGAACGAAAGAATGTTTAGCCATTTTTCTGTTCAAAAAAATTTAACTTATTTGAGCGAAAATGGAATACAAATAATTGAACCAGAAGAAGGTTTTTTAGCTTGTCAAGCAAAGGGGAAAGGAAGAATGGCAGAACCAGAAGATATTTTTAATACCATAAATGATGTTTTTGAAAAAAAAGACATATCTGCTTCTCTAACAGCATTGGTAACAGCAGGTCCTACCTATGAACCTATTGATGCAGTTCGATTTATAGGAAATTATTCGTCTGGACTAATGGGATTTTCCTTAGCAGAAGCATTAGCCGAAAAAGGCATACAAGTTAATCTTGTAACAGGACCAACACATTTCTCAACCCATCACCATTTGATCAAACGAATTGATGTGAAAACGGCAAACGAAATGTTTGCTGCTTGCCAATCTTTAGCAGATAAATCCGATATTCTCATCATGGCTGCTGCTGTGTCCGATTATACTCCCGAAAGTGTATCAATAGAAAAAATAAAAAAAACGACAAAGTCAATTCAGCTTACTTTAAACCCAACTGTTGATATTTTGAAAACATTAGGAACAAACAAAAAAGAAAATCAAATTGTTATAGGTTTTGCGCTCGAAACAAATAACGAATTGGAAAATGCAAAGAAAAAATTAAAAGAAAAAAAAGTCGATTACATCGTGCTGAATTCATTGCGAGATAAAGGGGCAGGCTTTGAGGTAAATACTAATAAAGTGAGCTTAATAGATGCCGACGAAAATGTTGTAAATATTCCTTTGCAGTCGAAAAAAAATGTTGCGAAAACAATAGTAAAGCATATATTAGAACAGTATAAAATTAAAAATAAAGAACAATGAAAAGACTAATTGTAAGTTTGTTTTTAACGATAAACTTTATTGCATGTTTTTCACAAGAATTTAAAGCAAAAGTAAGTGTTAGTACTCAAAAATTACAAGGAGCCGATAAAACTCCCTTTACTTCACTTGAGCAAGAATTAAACTCTTTTGTCAATGAACGAAAGTGGTCAAATCATAATTTTAAAAGTGAAGAAAAAATAGAATGCAATATACAGCTGAGTATTGAAGAGATAGTGTCGGAAGGAAAATACAATGCAAGGCTACTTGTACAGCTGAGCCGACCCGTATTTAATTCTTCTTATTTATCTTCTTTATTTGCTTTTCAAGATAATAGTGTTTCTTTTAATTATACTTTAAATCAGCCACTTGAATATGATAATAATAGCTTTCAGCATTCGCTTACTGCCATTGTTGGGTTTTATTTGAATTTCTTTTTAGGATTAACATTTGATTCGTATTCTCAAGGAGGGGGGACACCTTATTATAGTCAATGTCAGACTATAATGAATTATTCTCAATCGAATGCTATCGGTTGGGACCCTAAAGAAAAGAAAAACCGTTATTGGTTGATAGAAAACATAAGTAATCCATCTTATCAAGTAGTAAGAGAGTTTTATTATAAATACCATCGTCTCGGATTAGATTTAATGCACAAAGATATTGATGCAGCGCTTGTAAATATTTTACAAACTTTGGAAGAATTGAAACAATTTAATCAATCAAAATCAGGTATTATGATTTATAGTCTGATATTTACTGCTAAAAGTGATGAGTTTGTGAATGTGTTTTCGGGAGCATCAGAAGATAAACGTCAGCAAGCTTATGAGCTTTTAAAGCAAATGGATCCTTTAAATGAATCTAAATATAGTAAATTGATAAAATAATTCTTTATAAGGGATTTAATCTATGTTACGGAGTCTTAGTATTGAAAACTACACCTTAATAAAACGTATACACATTGATTTTGAAAGCGGATTCTCTGTGGTAACAGGCGAAACAGGTGCTGGTAAATCAATATTGCTGGGTGCTTTATCGCTATTGATGGGGCAACGTGCCGATACTACCGTTTTATACGATAAAACAAAAAAAAGTATTATCGAAGCCGAATTTGATATTAAAAATTATGAATTAGAAGACTTTTTTGAAGAAAATGATATAGATTATGATAACCAATGTATTCTACGTAGAGAAATAACACCACAAGAAAAATCGCGTGCTTTTATTAATGATACTCCTGTTGCTTTAAGTGTATTAAAAAAAATAGGCGAAAATTTATTAGATATTCATGCACAACATACTAATTTATTATTGCAAAATAAAGATTTTCAGTTGATTTTAATTGATCAGTATGCCCAATTAAAAGACGAAATTGCAGATTATCAACAGTATTATAAAAAATATATTAAACTAAAAAAAGAATACGATACTTTATTTACAAACGATATAAATAGCGATAAAGATTATTGGACTTTTTTATACAAAGAATTAGAAGATGCTCATTTGCAATCAGGAGAACAACAGCAGTTAGAGCAAGAATTAGAAATCTTAACCAATGCAGAGGAAATAAAACGACAACTATACACAACACTTCAACAATTGCAAGAAAATGAAAACAATGTGTTATCTAATTTATACGACTGTCATAATCGTATACAAAGTATTGAAAAATATAAAAAAGAAATACAAGCCATATCGGCTCGTCTCTATTCTCAAATAATAGAAATAAAAGATATAGTGTTAGAAGTAGATAAATTACAAGAAAATACGGTGTATAATCCTGAACAAATAGAACAACTAACACAACGTCTGAGCGAAATATACACACTTCAAAAAAAGCACAAAACAAATACAGAAGAACAATTATTAGAAATTCAACAAACGATAGCAGACAAACTACAAGCTATTGCATTAATGGAAACAAAAAAACAACAAATAATTATAGCTATAGCTCAATCAGAAAAGCATTTATATACAATAGCACAACATATTTCTGATAAACGAAAACAGATAATAAATAAAATGGAAGCCGATATGAAAAGTGTATTACATTCTATGAATATGCCTCATGCGGTGGTTAACATTCGACTAGAAAAAACAAATACACTCAACGATAGAGGCTTTGATAAATGTGTTTTTTATTTTACGGCAAACCCAGGAACAAAAACACAACCAATTCATGCCATTGCATCAGGAGGCGAGTTGTCGCGATTAATGTTAGCAATGAAATCGTTAGTTTTACAAAAAAATGTATTCCCTACCATTATTTTTGATGAAATAGATAGTGGCGTATCAGGCGAAGTGTCGGCTAAAATGGGAAAAGTAATGCAGCAAATAGCCCTCTACAGTCAGGTAATTGCAGTTACACATGTACCGCAAATAGCGGCAAAAGGTAGTACGCATTATCTCGTTTATAAAGAAACAAAGAACGAAAAAGCAATATCTAATATAAAAAAATTATCTTCTGAAGAGAGAATTTGTGAAATTGCAAAAATGATTAGCAACGAACAAGTAACTGAAAGTGCTTTAAATACAGCTGAAAATTTATTAAATTCTTAACAAAAATAAAAATGTTGAAAAAAAATATTGAAATATTGTGAGTATTTATAGATAAAATGTTTATTTTTGTAAAAAAATAATTAGAAAACATAAATAAATCATAATTTAATATAAAACACTTTGAATATGACAAATATAGATTGGAAAAATTTAGCGTTCGGGTATATGAAAACCGATTACAATGTTAGATGTTATTATCGAAATGGAAATTGGGGTGAATTAGAAGTATCGTCATCAGAAGAAATTTCGATGCATATGGCAGCAACTTGTTTGCATTATGGACAAGAAGCATTCGAAGGGCTAAAAGCTTTTAGAGGAAAAGATGGTAAAATACGCCTATTTCGTATTGATGAAAATGCAAAACGCTTACAAACATCATGCAAAGGTATTATGATGGCTGAGTTTCCTGTAGAAAAATTTAAAGAAGCTGTACGTAAGGCTGTTAAGTTAAACGAACGTTTTATTCCTCCTTATGGTACAGGGGCATCGCTTTATATACGTCCTTTGATAATAGGAACCGGAGCGCAAGTAGGAGTAAAACCTGCTGATGAATATTTGTTTATTATTTTTGTAACACCCGTTGGACCTTATTTTAAAGGTGGCTTTAAAACTACTCCATTTGTAGTAACACGTAAATATGACCGTGCAGCACCTCTTGGAACAGGTACTTATAAAATTGGAGGTAATTACGCTGCTAGTTTGCGTGCAGGTACAGAGGCAGTTGCATCAGGTTACTCTAATGTGTTTTATTTAGATGCAATTGAGAAAAAATATATTGATGAATGCGGTGCTGCCAATTTTTTTGGCATTAAAAATAACACTTACATCACTCCTCAATCCAATTCTATATTGCCTTCTATTACAAATAAGTCGTTAGTGCAATTGGCTGAATATTTGGGAATGAAAGTAGAACGAAGACCAGTAGCTTTAGAAGAACTTGAAACATTTGAAGAAGCAGGGGCTTGTGGTACTGCTGCCGTAATAAGTCCAATAGGATATATTGATGATTTAGATAATAAAAAACGCTATACTTTCTCTAAAGATGGAGAACCTGGTCCTTGGAGCACAAAGTTGTTTCAATTATTACAAGGAATACAATATGGAGAAAAGGAAGATGTGTTTAATTGGTGTGAAATATTATAAAATAACATTAAAACATAATTAATATGATGAAAAAAAGAAATGTAATTATTATTGGAGCTGCTGGAAGAGATTTCCATAATTTCAACACTTATTATAGAGGAAATGCTAATTATAATGTAGTGGCTTTTACCGCAGCACAAATTCCTGACATTGCAGGAAGAAAATACCCGAAAGAGTTAGCAGGTGTAGAGCTATATCCTAATGGAATACCTATCTACGACCAAAAAGATCTTGTAAAACTTATTAAAGAACATAATGTACATGATTGTGTGTTTGCCTATAGCGATATACATTATATTGATATTATGAATATTTCTGCCATGGTAAATACTGCTGGTGCAAACTTTGTTTTATTAGGACCAAAAGAAACCTCAATAAAAAGTACTAAACCAGTTATTGCTGTTGGAGCTATTAGAACAGGTTGTGGAAAAAGCCAAACTTCAAGAAGAATTATTGAAGCTTTCATGGAATTAGGCGTTAAAGTGGTTGCTATTCGTCATCCAATGCCTTATGGTGATTTAAATGCTCAAAAAGTTCAAAGATTTGCCACTGTTGAAGATTTAAAAACTCACAAATGCACAATCGAAGAAATGGAAGAGTACGAACCACACGTGGTAAGAGGTAATGTAATTTATTCAGGTGTCGATTACGAAGCTATTTTAAGGGCTGCCGAGAACGATCCAAACGGCTGCGATGTTATTTTGTGGGATGGTGGAAATAATGACTTTTCATTTTACGAAACAGACATGATGGTTACTGTTGTTGACCCACATAGACCTGGACACGAAGTTTCATATTATCCTGGTGAAGCTACATTAAGATTGGCTGATGTTGTTGTTATTAATAAAATAGATACTGCTTCGCCAGAAGGAATTCAAGAAGTAAGAGATAATATTAATAAGGTAAATCCAAATGCAATTGTTGTTGACGCTGCTTCTCCAATTACAGTTGATAAACCTGAACTTATTAAAGGTAAAAAAGTATTAGTAGTAGAAGATGGACCAACCTTGACTCATGGAGATATGACTATTGGGGCAGGTATGGTTGCAGCTAAAAAATATGGGGCAGGTGAATATGTCGATCCACGTCCTTACACTGTAGGGAAATTAACTACAACTTTTGAAACTTATCCAGGTATTGGTCAATTATTACCAGCAATGGGCTATGGCGAAGAACAAATTGCGGATTTAGAAAAAACTATTGCTAACACACCATGTGATACAGTAGTTATTGCTACTCCAATTGATTTGTCGAGAATTGTTAAAATCAATAAACCTACTGCAAAAGTAGAATACGAACTTCAAGAAATTGGACAACCCGATTTTAAATCTATTATTAAAGATTTTGTTGCAAAATACGTTAAAAAATAATTAACCTGAAAGCGACTTTATAAGAAAGTCGCTTTTTTTTATCAATATTATATTATGAAAAATAAAAGTTTAATATCTATTACCGATTACAATAAAGAAGAGTATTTACGCATACTTTCTTTAGCAGAAGAATTTGAAAAAGACCAAAATCAAAATATTGCAGAAGGGAAAGTAATTGCTAGTTTGTTTTTTGAGCCTTCGACACGTACACGTTTAAGTTTTGAAAGTGCTATTAATCGCTTAGGAGCAAAAATCGTAGGATTTTCCGACACAGCTACTTCAAGTGGTACTAAAGGCGAAAGCTTAATAGATACAATAAAAACAGTAAGCTGTTATTCCGATTTAATTATTATGCGTCATTCATTAGAAGGAGCGGCGCGCTTGGCAAGTGAAGTTGCATCTGTACCAGTTATTAATGGAGGCGATGGAGCCAACCAACATCCTACACAATGTTTACTCGATCTCTATTCTATTAAAAAAACACAAGGAAGTTTAGACAATTTGAATATTGCATTAGTAGGCGATTTAAAATACGGTAGAACCATCCACTCTTTAGCCATTGCAATGAGTAATTTTAATACAACTTTCTTTTTAGTTTCACCTGAAAGTTTAAAATTACCCAGTTCTGTTAAAATGTATATTAAAGAAAGAAATCTAAAATATTATCAGTATACAGAAATTCAAGATGTTGTAGATAAAGTAGATGTTTTATACATGAGTCGTGTACAGAAAGAACGTTTTTTAGATATTCAAGATTATGAAAAAGTGAAAAATTCATGTATTTTAGATAAATCTTTATTAACAAATGCAAAATCAAATATGAAAGTATTGCATCCACTTCCACGTGTAAATGAAATTAATATAGATGTCGATAATACTCCTTATGCCTATTATTTTCAACAAGCTAAAAATGGAGTTTTTGTACGTCAATCACTTATATCTTTAATTTTAGGATTAAAATAAAATAATTAAAATGAGTAAGAAAGAATTAATAGTATCAGCCATTCAAAATGGAACAGTAATCGACCATATAGTTGCCGATAAGTTATTTCAAGTAATTAAAATTTTAAATCTTGATGTTTGTTCTAATCAAATTTTATTTGGAACTAATTTGGAAAGTAAAAAATTAGGAAAAAAAGCAATAATAAAAATTCAGAATAAATATTTTGAGAGAAGTGAAATAAATAAAATTACGATAGTATCGCCTTCTGCATCTTTGATAATGATTAAAGATTACGAAGTTATCGAAAAATTTAATTTGACATTGCCCCATACAATTGAGGGTATTGTAAAATGTTTTAATCCAAAATGTATTACTAATCACGAGAAAGTATTGCAGAAATTTACAGTGTTAAATAGCAAGAATGGTAATACGATAAAATTATTTTGTCATTATTGCGAAAAAATAACTAAAGAAGATTATTTAACTTTTCTATAAAATTATTTAATCTGTGTTTTTGAGTTGTTCAATTGTATGCCACAGTTGTGAGGCAGTGGTATCCCAAGAAAATTTTTGTAATTGTTTTTTTCCTTTTTCTATTAATGCTATACGTAGCTTATCATTAGTGAAAATTTCTATCATAGCATTTGTAATTTCTTCTGTGTGATAGGGATTCACTAAAATAGCGGCATTTTCAGCAATTTCGGGCATAGCTGTAATATTTGAAGTAATTACAGGAGTATTACATGAGAATGCTTCTAAAATAGGGACGCCAAATCCTTCAAAATAAGAAGCGTAAAGTAAACAATGAGAAGATGAAATGATGCGATTTAATTTTTCTGTAGATACATATCCCGTAAATACGATGTCTTTGCGATATTGAAGGTTTTTATAGACTGTTATCATTTGTTTTGTCCAATACTTTTGAGTGCCAGCAAACACTAATTTGGCATTAAAGCCTTGTTCCCTAAATAAATCGAAAGCTAATAAATGATTTATAATGTTTTTGCGTTGATTGCCACTTCCGACAAATACAAAATAAGGATAGCCATCTGATAATTGCTTACGAACAATTTCTTTTTCAGAATCAGATATTTCATGAAAATCTTCGGCAGCAGCATTGTAGACGACATTGATTTTACTTTCAGGAATGCCATAGGTTTTTTGAATATCGTTTTTTGAAAAATTAGATACAGTAACCAATCTATTAGCTTTACGAGCAAAACGAGGAAAAAAGTATTGAAAATAGACTCGTGTTAATTTAGGTAGAAATTCAGGATGATGCTCAAAATTGATATCGTGTATAATGTTAATAGTTTTTACCGAAGTGTTTAGGCAAATCCAACCATCAGGAGAAAGAAATATATCGATTTTTTCTTTTTTTAAAGCTCGCTTTATTCCTAATTCAAAAAATAAAATCCATAAAATAGGATGTCGGGCAGGAGGGTAAACGACAACAGCTTTGACATTGTCGGCAAAAATAAACTCATTTAAAGGTTTTCTGTCAAAAAAGAAAATAAAATCATGTTCGGGATGTGCTTTTATTATACGTTTGAGCACTTCGTAAGAGAACCATGCAATGCCATCCATTTTTCCTTTAACAAACAATCGAGTATTAACGCCTATACGCATCAGTAAAATTATTTTTTATTTGTTATTTTTCTTTTTTTTATAAGAAAAATATCTTTGTTTTTATCGTAAGTCAATGTTATGTTATCGCCATTTTTAATGACTCCATTGATAATTTCTTCTGATATTAAATCTTCGACATATTTTTGAATAGCACGTTTTAAAGGTCTTGCTCCAAATTGAGAACTCCAGCCTTTATCTACTATAGCATCTTTGGCTTTATCAGAAAGTGATAGTTGAATACCAAGCTCATGCAATCGTTGATATACAAATTGCAACTCTATTTCGATAATCTTATGAATATCTTTTTTTATTAATGAATTGAAAATAATAATATCATCAATGCGATTTAAGAACTCAGGAGCAAATTGTTTGTTTACAGCATCTTCTATTACTTTTTGTGTGTTTTTAGCTTCTGCTTCTTGACGTGCTGTGGTAGAAAAGCCTACTCCTGTACCAAATTCTTTTAATTGACGGCTACCTACGTTTGAGGTCATAATGATGATAGTGTTTTTAAAGTCTACTTTACGCCCCAACCCATCAGTAAGTTGACCATCATCAAAAACTTGTAATAAAGTGTTGTAAATGTCGGGATGTGCTTTTTCAATTTCATCAAGCAATACGATAGAGTAGGGTTTTCTTCTAACTTTTTCGGTTAATTGCCCTCCCTCTTCATAGCCTACGTATCCAGGAGGTGAACCTATCAAACGAGATATGGTGAATTTTTCAGTATATTCGCTCATATCAATACGTATTATAGCATCAGAGCTTTCAAATAAGTATTTGGATAGAACTTTTGCTAAATATGTTTTTCCAACCCCTGTAGGTCCTAAAAAAATAAAAACACCAATGGGTTTATTAGGGTCTTTTAATCCGATTTTATTTCTACGAATAGCTTTAGATATTTTGTGTATTGCATCTGATTGTCCAATAACTTGTTGGGTTAGTGTTTCTTCCATTGATGCAAGTCGTTGGTTTTCTTCTTTGGCAATCCGTTTAGCAGGTACGCCTGTAATCATAGCTACTACATCGGCTACTACTTCTTCATTTACTTCTTTTCGATTTAGTTGTATTTTTTTCTCCCAAGCCGTTTTTTCAATAGTTATTTTAGTCTCTAAATCTTTTGCTAAATCTCTATATTTAGCTGCTTCTTCGTAAGATTGTTTTTGAATTGCTTTTCGTTTTTCTTCATTGAGTTCGTCAAGATGTTTTTCCATTTGGATAATGTTTTCAGGAATGTCAATGTTATGTATATGCACTCTAGCTCCTGCTTCGTCTAAAGCATCAATAGCTTTGTCTGGCAAACAGCGGTCGCTGATATAACGTTGCGTAAGGGTAACACAGGCTTTTATAGCCTCATCGGTATAATAAACAAGATGATGGTCTTCGTATTTACTTTTAATATTGTTTAATATTTCTATCGTTTCTTGTGGTGTAGTGGGTTCTACTAAGACTTTTTGAAAACGTCTTTCTAATGCTCCATCTGATTCAATGTGCTTACGGTATTCGTCGAGTGTTGTAGCTCCAATACATTGTAGTTCGCCGCGAGCTAAAGCAGGTTTAAACATGTTTGAGGCATCTAATGAGCCGGAGGCATTGCCTGCTCCTACAATGGTATGTAGTTCGTCAATAAACAATATAATTTCAGGATTAGACTCTAATTCAGTTAATACCGCCTTCATTCGTTCTTCAAATTGCCCTCGGTATTTAGTTCCAGCTACCATAGAAGCGATATCAAGGGTAACAATTCGTTTGTTGAATAAAATACGTGGCACATTACGTTGTTTGATATGCAATGCTAAGCCTTCTGCTATTGCAGACTTTCCAACACCGGGTTCTCCTATTAATACTGGATTATTTTTTTTACGTCTACTAAGTATTTGAGCAATACGTTCTAACTCTTTTTCTCTTCCTACAATAGGGTCTAAACGGTCTTCTGCTGCCGCTTTAGTCAAATCTCGCCCAAAAGCGTCTAATACAGGGGTAGGTTTTTTTTTGTATTTGTCTGTTTTTATATTTGTAGGTTCTTGTGAGTTATCGTCAGAAGCATCTAAAAAAGCATTGCTGTCTAAATCGTCTGAATCGGTGGTGTTAGATGGAAAATTACTTTCGCGAGAAGAAAGTTTTTCGGGTATCAGCAAAGCTTCTACTTTTTTATAAGTAATGCCATATTCTCCTAATAGTTTTTTTATATAATTGTCATCTTTCCAAAGCATAGAAAGGATAAGATGTTCTATTTCTATGTTTTTACTAAAAAATTTTTTTGCAAATAAGCCTGCTAAATTAATAATACGCTCGGTTTGTTTGTAGAGAGGTAACGATTCAGAGTTAACGTTAGGGTTACTATCGTATAATTCAGTGATTTTTTTTATAATATGTTCTTTGATGAGAGCTATATTTACATCAAATTCGGAAAAAATATGTTTTACAACAGGAATTTCCATATCAATCATTGTTAAGAAAAGATGTTCAATACCTATAAATTCATTTCCTAATTGTTGCGCCACAGTAGAACTATAGCGTAACATTACTTCCATGTCATTTGAAAATGTCCAATTATTCATTTATTATATTGTTATTTATGAGTTGCTATTACTGAAAATAATCATTTAATAATTATTTTTCAAAATTACTAAAAATAATTATGTGATTAGAAATTAAAATCAGAGTAATTTTTAACAAAAAAATGTTAAGTCTATTTAGTCAGAAATGATGAATTTGTTTTAAATAATATTTTTTAATAAACTTAAAAATAATGATATAGCCAAAAAAAGAGAGAAATTCTCTATTCGTCTTGTTTTTCTCAAAAAAAAATGCTATTTTTGTAAAGTAAATATTAAAGAAGAGGATTTTATGTCCACACACAAGATTTTATTTGTTAATCAAGAGATTACCCCTTATTTAGAAGAGACTTATATGTCAAAGATAGGCAGATATTTGCCTCAAACTATTCAAGAAAATGGAATTGATATCAGAATTTTTATGCCACGCTATGGACTTGTAAATGAACGTAAAAATCAATTACATGAAGTGATTCGTTTGTCGGGGCAAAATATTATTATTAAAGATGTTGACCATTCATTAGCCATAAAAGTAGCCTCCATACAATCCGTACGTATGCAAATTTATTTTATAGATAATGAATTGTTTTTTAGTAGAAAGTTTATTTTACATGATAAAAATGGAAAGTTTTTTTCTGATAATGACGAGCGAGCTATTTTTTATGCAAAAGGCGTAATAGAAACTGTTAAAAACCTCGGATGGGCTCCTGACATTATCCACTGTCATGGTTGGATTTCATGTTTAGTTCCTTTATATATTAAGACAGCATATAAAGATAATCCATTATTTAGTCATTCTAAAGTCATATATTCTGTGTATAATGATAAATTTGACCGCAAGTTAAATCGCTCTTTTCCTAGCATGCTGAAATCGACTATGATACCTAACAAAGAAGCTGCTAAATATAAAGAAGCTAATTATTTATCTACTACCAAATTGGCTATACAACATGCAGATGCTGTTGTAATAGGAGAAGATGAAATTGATGAATCTATTAAAACTTTTATTGCAGATTCAGGAAAACTCAATTTTGTGCATCCGAAAGATAATTTCGGACCAGATTATATTGCTTTATATGAAAACGTCCTTGAATAATCACGGTTTAAAAATAAAAGAAATGAATAAAAATGTCTTTTTTTTGTTCATTTTATTTTCTTTTTTATTTCTAACATGTAAAGAAGAAGATACTATTGTAGGAGCCGATTTGCAGCCTGATAGCGAAAAATATCAATTGCAATTTACAGATACAATTTCAATAAAAGCATATTCGACAATAGACTCTATTATAAGTAATCAGATGTCATTGAATTTGTTAGGATTTGTTTCAGACCCGATTTTTGGAAAATCACAAGCAAATATTTATTCTCAATTTCGCTTGTCTGTAACATCTTTAGAATTTGGTCAAGAAGCAGTGTTAGATTCTATTGTTTTAACATTGTCTTATGAAGGCTTTTTTGGAGATACACTTAAGCCTTTTATTATCAGAGTTTATGAGTTAGACGAAGACATAGAAAATGAAAAAACATATTATAATACATCAACATTAGCGTATAAAGCGACAAATTTAACTGCAGCACCCAATTACTATTGCTATCCAACGCCTAAAGCTATTAATGCTGCCGATACTATTAGTAAAATGCCTGTACTGCGTATTGCATTGCAAAATAAATTTGGAATGGAAAAGTTTATTGAAAAATCAAATGCAGAAGAATTAGAAAATAATGATAATTTTTTGAAATATTTCAAAGGATTATATATAGTTGCAGAAGGAGTGAGTGATGATGGCTCAATGATTTATGTTAATATGTTAAATCCATTGTCTTGTTTGACTTTATACTATCACAATAAAGAAAAAAATGCTCTAAAACATTCTTTTGTTGTCAACGAAAAAGCTATGCGTTTCACACATGTCAATCATTTTGATTATGCTGAAGCCAATGAGTCGCTTAAAAAACAAATTATCAATAAAGATTATTCTGAAACAGCAGAACAACTTTTTTTGCAAGCATCGGGTGGCGTCAAAACACTCATTGAATTTCCTTATATTCAAAAAATGTTTAAAGATAAAAAAGTGGCTATTAATAAAGCCGAATTAGTCATTACACGCTATGGTAATGATTATACATTTTTTTATCAGCCTCCTTCATTGGATTTATATTATAAAAAAGACCTCACTGCTACAACAGCCTACTATCTCCCCGATTATGCTTTAGGAACTTCTTATTTTGGAGGTAATTATGATGCAACTCAAAAAGAATATAGATTTCGCATTACGCAATATATTCAAAACTTGATTATGAATGATAATGAAAAAGCTTATCCTTTGCATCTTGTTGTAAAAGGAGCAGCTACAAAGGCTAATAGGTTGATTCTCTTTGGAAATAATCCTACTACTAATAAAAATCGTTTGCGATTAGAAATAACGTATGCTTTTATAAACAATTAAATAATAAAATATTATGTGTGGAATAGTAGCTTATGTTGGAAATAAAGAGGCTTATCCAATACTTATAAAAGGGTTATATCAGTTAGAATACAGAGGCTATGACAGCGCTGGAGTTGCTTTATTACAAGATAAAGTAAATGTTATGAAAATAGAAGGAAAGGTGAGTAAGTTGGAAGAGTTTTGTGCCAATAAAAACCTATCTGCTACTGTCGGAATAGCTCACACACGTTGGGCAACACACGGAGAACCTAACAATTTAAATGCCCATCCGCATCTTTCCAATAATAAAAAAATGGCTTTGATTCATAATGGAATCATTGAAAATTATCAAGTGTTAAAAGCAGAATTACTGCGTAGAGGATATGAATTTAAAAGCAATACAGATACAGAAGTGTTGATTCATTTAATAGAAGATATTAAAAGCAAACATGAAAATATACAGCTTTATGAAGCTATTCGTCTTGCATTAACACAAGTAGTAGGAACTTACGGTATTGTAGTACTTTCAATTGATGATCCTGACACTTTAATTGCTGCCAAAAAAGGGAGTCCATTACTTATTGGAATAGGTGAAAACGAATATTTTGCTGCTTCTGATGGTGCCGCTATTGTTGAATATACTAAAAAAGTAGTATATTTAAAAGATGGCGAAATGGCTATATTAAGAAGAGGAAAAGATATTTCTTTAAAAACAATAGAAGATAAAAGTATTACACCTTATGTGCAGGATTTAGAAATTACGTTAAGCCAATTAGAAAAAGATGGTTATGAGCATTATATGCTAAAAGAAATATACGAGCAACCCAATTCTATTTCCGATAGTATGCGAGGGCGACTCAATGTGAAAAAAGAAATAGTTTCTTTAGGAGGAATTGTTGAATACGAAGACGCCATTTTAAGAGCACGCCGTATTATTATTGTTGGCTGTGGCACTTCTTATCATGCTGGATTGTTAGTAGAATATATGTTTGAAGAACTTGTACGTATCCCTGTTGAAGTAGAATATGCCTCTGAATTTATTTATAGAAATCCTATTATTTATGAAGATGACGTAGTGATAGCAATTTCTCAGTCAGGAGAAACCGCCGACACTTTGGCAGCCGTAAATATGGTAAAGGAAAAAGGAGCTATTGTTTTGGGAATATGTAATGTAGTAGGCTCTTCAATAGCACGTGCAACACATGCGGGTTCGTTTACACACGCTGGTCCCGAAATAGGGGTAGCTTCAACAAAAGCATTTACAGCTCAATATACGGTTTTAACTTTAATGGCACTTGCCTTAGCAAAAAGAAAAGGGAAAATTTTGCGTAGCAAGTATTATGAAATGATAGCCGAATTAGAAAAAATACCAGAAAAGGTAAAGTATGCTCTCAGAACAGATGCTTTAACAAAAGAAGTAGCACATTATATAATGAATAGTAAAAATGCGCTCTATTTAGGACGTAAGTACAATTTTCCTATAGCTTTAGAAGGCGCTTTGAAATTAAAAGAAATTTCTTATATACATGCAGAAGGCTATCCTGCTGCTGAAATGAAACACGGTCCCATTGCTTTAATAGATGAAGAAATGCCTGTTATTGTAGTAGCTACTAATAAAGAAATATATCAAAAAATTATAAGTAATATAGAAGAAGTAAAAGCAAGAAAAGGTAAAATTATTTCCATTGTCTTTGAAGGAGATCAAGAAGTAAGAAATATATCGGATTATGTAATAGAAGTTCCCGAAACCGAAGAAATGTTTAGCCCTTTTGTTACCATTATCCCATTGCAATTATTAGCTTATCATACTGCTGTCTTGAGAGGATGCAATGTAGACCAACCTAGGAATCTTGCTAAATCTGTAACCGTTGAGTAAAAAATATAATTGCTATTTATAAGTTCAATTAGCCAAATAATTAACGTATAAAAAATGAAAAAATACACATTTGTTTTTTTACTATTTCTAATAAATAGTAGCATATTATTTATTACTTGTAAGCAAAAAAAAGTAGTTTCAGATGAAGAGTATATAAATTTTATTGAAAATATTTTTAAAGAAATATACGATGGACGAGACGAGTTGTTGAATACTTCTGTTGATTACAAAGAATTTTCAAAAAGAATTTTAGCCGATGAAAATGATTTTAATAAAAAAGAATTATTGGCATTTCTAAAAAAGAATTTTAAACTCGGCACCATGGTGCTAAATCAAATAATGGATGGAGCCGATATACGTTTTGTTAAATTATACCATCAAAATAATGTAACATATGCTGTTGTTAGAACTTATTACAACGGAGGTATTTCGGTCGAAGAGTGGGAACTCGAAAAAAAAGATGGAAAAATAATGATTAACGATGCTTTTGCTATAGTGTCGGGCATTTATTGGTCTGATGATTGGCGTATAAAAGCAGCAAGAGAGTTTGCAGTAGTAAACGACGAAGTGTTATTAACATATAAATTGATGGAAATAAATCAATTGATAGCAGAAGAGGCTTACGATGAAGCCGATAGTGCATTTTATTGGGTAGAACAAGCAAGTAAAAATAATCTTTATGGACGTACTATGCTGTTAAATTTAGCAAGTTTATCGAGAAATTATAACGAAGTAGTTGTTTTGTCCAATGAATTTTTAAAGACTTTTCCAGAACAAAAAAAGATTGCTGAATTTTATCAATTACAAAGCGCTATAAAATTAGGCTTAATAGACGAACTTTTGCACCATATAGATAATTTAACAAATATGTTAGGCAACGATCCTATTTATTTTGTTTATCAATCATGGACTTATCAACATATTCAGCAATTAGAAAAGGCACTACAAACTTTAGATAGTGCAATTTTTTATATGCCACAAGTATATGATTTTTACCATAATCAATTGGATATTTATTATAAAATAGAAAAATACGACGATTTTGTAAAACTTCTTTATCAGATTGATAATCTTTTTGCTCCAACAAGCGAAGATGTGCCTTTCTTCGAAAAAATGTATCCTAAATTGTTAAACAATAAAGAATTTGAAATATGGAAGGAAAATCGTTCTACACCAAAAGGCATTTATTAATACCATGGCTATTTTACTTTGTATAGAAACAACAACAGAAATCTGCTCGGTAGCTATATCGAACAATAATCAACTGCTTGCACTTGAAGAGGTAAACTTAAATAATTCACATGCTAAACTACTCATGTCGCTTATAGATAAAGCCTTGCTAACAGCAAATGTAAGCCTTAATGCCATAAATGCTGTGTGTTTCAGCGAAGGCCCAGGTTCTTATACAGGCTTGCGTATTGGACTTTCGACTGCAAAAGGCTTATGTTATGCTTTGGATAAAAAACTTATACATGTAAGCACATTGCAAAGTATAGCTTGGGGGATGCGCAAAGAGAAATTATTAGATGCTTATTATTGCCCGTTGATTGATGCAAAACGAATGGAAGTATATACGGCTATTTATGATACACATTTAGCATTAATAGAAGATGTTAAAAGTAAAATTATCACAGAAGATACTTTTACTGAAATAGCCAAAGAGCATACGCTAGTATTAGCTGGAAATGGACTTGATAAATGCAAAAAAGTATTGCAATCAACTCCTAATCTGATTTTTATTAACATTCAGACTTCAGCCGCTTATATGATAGAATTAGCATATGAAAAATACGAAAAACAACAATTTGAAAATGTTGCTTATGTAGAACCATTTTACTTAAAAGAGTTTATTGCAGGAAAACCTAGGGTTAAAGGACTTTATTAATTCATGGAAGAAGAAAAAAAGAAAATACGCATTTTGAGTTTTACCGACTACACGTCTTATGGAGATGCTGCAGTAGCTCACGCCTTTACATTGTGTATGATATTTAGAGCTGAACTTTATATTTTACCTTTAACGAAAGAACAAAAAACGTATAGCGAAATGTTTAAGCATGTCTTAGAAATGAGCAGTCAACAACATGTGCCGATAACACACTATACTTATTGTCCAACATTAAAAAAGGAAATTTATAACTTTGCCGAAGAAAATAATGCAATGATGTTGGTAATCGCTGCTGCAAAAAGCAAAAAAACAACTTTCTTTTATTATAGAAAAGCGCTATCATTTATAAAAAAATCAAGGGTACCTGTCTTGGTAGTAGGAAGTAATTTTCCAAAAGAAGATGCTTATCAAAATATTATATTGCCTTTAGATTCTTCGATGTACTCAAAAGAAAAATCGCTGTGGGCATCTTATTTTAGTCGCTTCTACAATGCTTATGTACATGTGCTGTATAAAAACTATAAAGACGATTTTTTAAGGTATAAATTAGTCGAAAATGTAGGATTTACCGAAAAACTATATAATAATTTAAAGGTATTATTTAAAAAACATCCTGTTGAAAATATAAAAAAAGACATCGACGATTATGCTTGCGATTTTGCCCCATCAGTAAAAGGAAGTTTGATTTTAAGCATGACAACCAAATACCTTAGTCTTTTTGATGTATTATTAGGAACAAAAGAAAAAAAAACAATACAATACGTCAATACAATACCTTACCTTTATATTAATCAACGTGATGATTTGTATGTTTTATGTACATAAAACAATTTGAATTTAATAATTAAAAAAATGAAAGAAAATCCATTTGATTTATTTACAGAAGCATACGAACAATGGTTTAAAAACAATGAAATTGTTTTTAAAAGTGAATTGCTTGCTTTACAACAACTTATTCCAAAAATAGGAGAGGGGGTAGAAATAGGAATTGGCAGCGGAATATTTGCCGAAAAATTAGGAATTAATACTGGGGTTGACCTTTCAGAAAACATGTTAGCATATGCAAAAAAACGAAATTTGAATGTCGAAAAAGGAAGAGCCGAAAACTTACCTTATACCGATAATCGTTTCGATTTTGCCGTCTTTATCACGGTTATTTGTTTTGTCGAAAATATTGATGAGGCGCTTAAAGAGGCATACAGAGTAGTGAAAAAAAATGGATATCTCATTATAGCATTTATAGATAAAGATAGTCAATATGGAAAAATAGTAGAAGAAAAAAAACTCAAAAGTAAATTTTATGCTACGGCAACATTTTATGCTGTTGATGAGATAATTTCAAAAATAACAGCTGCTAATTTTGAAGTAACAGATATTTTACAAACACTTACTCAACTCAATCCTTTGCGTATAGAACCCGCTATCGAAGGCTATGGCAATGGAGGTTTTGTAGTTATAAAAGCTAAAAAATAATCATTTAGTATATTAAAGCAATGAATAAAAGAATAGAAATTAAAAAAATAGAGCCAGCAGCCTACCAAGCTATGCTGACATTAGAAGCCTATGGGCAGTCATGTGAAATAAATCCTATATTGAAAGAATTGATAAAAATGCGTGCATCGCAAATCAATGCTTGCGCTTATTGTTTAGATATGCACAGCGAAGAAGCGTTGAAATTAGGAGAAAGTTTTCGAAGAATTATAGCTTTATCAGCTTGGCGTGAATCACATTTGTTTTCAGAAGAAGAGAGAGTTGCATTGCAATTAACAGAAGAAATAAGCAAGATTTCAGACAAAGGTCTTACAGACGAAACATACGCAAATGCACTGCGTTTATTTGGTGAAAATGTAACAGCTCAAATAATTATGCTTATTGTTACTATTAATGCATGGAATCGAATAGCCGTTGCAACTAAACTAATTTATAAGAAATAAAAAATAAATCGATTGTTTATTAGGCTTATTAACAAGTTAGGTTAAGCGGTATGCTATTAAAATAAAATACAAAAAAAAATGGGATATTGCTTCTTGTTTTTTTTGAAGCTCTAAAATACTTACTGAAAATAAATCTAATTCAGGTTGGTGTTTTTTATTTTTTGATACAACAACACTTATTGTGCCCGACCTGTTTTTATTATTTTCGATATACATAAATATTATGCTTGCGTACCCCAAAAATGGGGTATGAAAAAATATAAAATTTTATTTAGTCGACCCTTAAAAACATTTTAATTTATTGAATATCATTAAAATAAT
>CAZSTX010000006.1:0-51434 GCA_964610025.1 uncultured Lentimicrobiaceae bacterium | reverse complement strand
ATTGATAGAATTCGTATTGTAGGAAAACCAAACTTATCTGTTTATCTTGATATCCCTCAATTTGATAGTCTTGTAGCCTGTGATTTAGATAATAAAGAAATTAATGTAGTTATCGAAAATGCTACTTCTCAGCCATTTGAGTTGTCATCAGATTCTATTGTAATTACCATTACAGGACCTATGCCACAATCACATACCATTCCTTTAACTTCTTATACTTCTTTTGCAGGATTTGCAAAAGATACATTTACCGTATTTTCAAATTATGATTTTTCAATACCAGGAAATTATTTCATTACAGCTAATCTAAGTGCCCTTGATAGTAATATGTATGACAATACCGACACATTGACTGTATTGATAAATCCAGATATTGTCTTAAATTCAGTTATAGGAGTAGATGCAACTAATTGTAAATACACAGGAGATACTGTTTATATAACAGTAGAAGTAATAAATGTAGGAAATTTACCTGTCGATGGAATCCCTGTGAGTTTGAAAATCAATAATAATCTTGTATTACAAGAAACTATTCCTACACGTCTTGAAATAGGTGATACGATGATGTATGCGTTTACACAGCCTTATATTGTACCTACTGTTACAAAATTACAGCCTTATTATAATGTAAGTCTTGCAACTGAATTATCTTGTGATGCTGATGTTTCTAATAATAAAGAACAAATACTTGCTTGTGTTAATTATGTAGATTTTGCTGATTTAAAAATAGATTCTATTATTAACCCAACAATAACATCTTGCGATTCGGGCTTGAGTACAGTTTATGTTTCTTTAATTTTAGCAAATATAGGTAATATGGATATTGAAAGTGCTGTTATCAACGTAGAAGTAGATAGTGCCGATGTAAATATTGCATATATTTCAGAAATATGTGGTAGTATTGCCGAAGGAATGACTTTAGAATATGAATTTACACAAGCTTATGTTGTTCCTAATTTTAATGGAACGTATAAAGTAAAAGTATATTTGTCTGATGTTGAGAATGATATTGATTTGTCAAATGACACTGTGATTGTCAATGCATGTGCGATTCTTAATGATGTGGGTGTAAATGATATGACAGCATTCGATTGGGCACTTGGGCAAAACATACCTAATCCAGCTCAAACGTTTACCGAAATACCTTATAGCATTCCACAAAATGGAACAATTAACGTAAAAATAGTAAGCGTTAGCGGACAAGTCTTGTATCAAAAAGAAATACAATCTATTCAAGGAAATCATACCTTATTAGTAGACATCGACTTTTTAGCAAATGGCATTTATTATTATAGTATGGAATATGAAGGTAGAACGATTGTTAAGAAAATGACAATACAGAAATAAAGTTATTTTCATTTGACATATGTCATTTAATGGAGGATGCTCAAAAAAAAGAGCATCCTTTTTTTTAACAGCAAGGACCAGTCGCTACAAGTCGCATTCCTTCTTCTGTATCAGTAAAGGTTTTAAAATTATTAATAAAAGCTTGTGCTAATTCTTTTGCTTTTTTATCGTAAGCTTCTTTATCACTCCAGGTGTTGCGAGGATTTAATAAAAATGGGTCTACTCCTTTTAATGCTTTAGGAATCCATAGCCCAAAAGGTTTTATTTGGGTAAATTCACATTGATTAATTTCGCCGCTATGGATAGCGTTAATAAGAGTGCGAGTAATTGATATTTCAATTCTGTTTCCTACTCCGTAACAGCCTCCTGTCCACCCAGTATTAATTAAATAAACAGAACTTTTATGTTGTTTTATTTTTTTTGATAATTCAGAAGCATATTTAGTTGGATGTAGCAAAAGAAAAGGACCTCCAAAAGCCGAAGAAAAAGTAGGAGTTGGTTCTTTTATACCTCTTTCAGTTCCAGCTAATTTAGCAGTATATCCACTTAAAAAATAATACATTGCTTGCTCTTCGGTTAGTTTTGCAATAGGAGGAAGGATTCCAAATGCATCGGCTGTTAAAAATAGAATATTTTTTGGATGACGACCTTTAGATATGGGTTTTACAATGTTGTTTATATGATAAATAGGGTAGGATACGCGTGTGTTTTCTGTTCTCGATTCATCATAAAAATCAATATCGCCATTATCTTTAATAACTACATTTTCTAATAGAGCATCACGACGAATAGCTTTATAAATATCAGGTTCTTGTTCTTGATTTAGTCGAATACATTTGGCATAGCATCCTCCTTCAAAATTAAAAATACCTTCATCGTCCCATCCGTGTTCGTCGTCTCCGATAAGCAAGCGATCTTTGTCGGTCGAAAGAGTAGTTTTTCCTGTTCCAGATAACCCAAAAAACAACGCTGTACTTCCATCTTTTCCTTGATTAGCCGAACAGTGCATTGAAGCAATCCCTTGTAATGGGAGAAGATAATTCATAATAGAAAAAAAACCTTTTTTGATTTCTCCTCCATACCAAGTGCCTCCTACGACAGCTATTTTATCAGTAATATTAAAAGCGATGTATACTTCGCTATTTAATCCATGTTCTTTCCATTTATAATTTATCGCTTTAGAAGCCATTAACATTACAAAATCGGGTTCAAAATCGATTAATTCTTCTTCAGTAGGGCGAATAAACATATTTTTAACAAAATGTGCTTGCCATGCTACTTCGCTAATAACTCTTATTTTAATTCGGGTATTTGAATTTGCACCACAATAAGCATCAGTAACATACAGATCTTTATTGCTTAATTGCTCTTGGCTTATTTTTAATAAATCTTTCCATATTTCTTTTGAAATAGGTTTGTTGTCAGAAGTTTTTCTGTCGGAAGTTGCCCACCATATGTTTTGTTCTGTTTCAGAATCTTTTACAATATATTTATCTTTAGGAGAGCGTCCTGTAAAAATACCAGTATTCACGCTTAAAGCTCCTGTAGAAGTATGATATGCTAATTCGTAATCTCTAAGTGTTGGGGCTGTTTCGTGTTTGTATAAATCATCATAAGAAATGTTATGAAAAATTTTTTTTTGACCGACAATATGATAATTTGATAAATCTATTTCTTTGTTTTTCATGACAATATATTTGATGTTTTATATGTAAATTAAAAATGCAAAGATAATGAATTTAAGATTAAATTATTTGATGAATACCAAATATAAATTCTTTGTAGCAAATATGATTATTCTAAAATTTCTTTGACTTCATGGATGTGAAAATCGGTGGTAATGGGAAATCCATAGTACTCTTGTTTGGGTTTTAGAGATAGTGTTGTATGAATAATAACACTAACAAAATAATAGCTGAAATTAGTAGAATCTAATTCTCCATTAGCTAATTGTGTTTCATAATAATTTATTTTGTCTATTAATGTGTTGATTTTTGTTTCATTTTTTTGTTTTAATTGTAAATCTTTGATATCGTTAGTGTCAGAAAGATAGGAATTGATAAAACTTAATTCTTCAATATGATTGTCTATAACGGGTTTTACAATGTATTTTACAAAATGAAAATCAGAAATACTATCTATTTTTAAAATAACAATACTATCTAAGTGTTCTTTTTCCTTTAGGTCTTTTATTATGTAATTTTCTATTGTTTTATATAGTTTTTTTTCTAATTGTTTTTCTTTGTTTTGACAATTGGTTAACAATAAAAAAATAAAGAAAATAAAAAATAAAGAAAAGAACGAATAGCACCTTTTCATGTTTTTATTATTAATAGGTTATTTTTTGTCTTTTTTATTAAAATCAGGTTTTGGCAATAATGCTTTACGCGAAATTTTTAATTTTCCTGTTTTTTCGTCAATTTCTATTAATTTAACTTCGATGGTATCGCCTACTTTTAAGTATTGATCTATTTTATCAATACGTTTCCAATCATATTCAGATATATGTAACAGTGCATCTTTTCCGGGTAATATTTCAATAAAAGCTCCAAAAGATTGTAAGTTTTTAACTTTACCTTCGTACACTTCTCCTATTTCTGGAACAGCAATAATAGATTTAATTCTTTTAATAGCAGCATCAATAGATATTTTATCGGGCGAAGCTATGTCTACAATACCAAATTTATCTTCTTCGGTTATATTAATGATAGTATTGGTTTCGTGTTGAATTTCTTGAATAATTTTTCCTCCAGGTCCAATGACAGCACCAATAAATTCGCGTGGAATTTTCATTTTTTCAATACGTGGCACATGCGGTTTATAGTCTTCGCGGCTTGTGCTTATTGTTTCCATCATTTTGCTTAAGATATGTAATCTACCTCTTTTAGCTTGTTCAAGAGCTTCGGCAAGTATTTCATATGATAATCCTTCTACTTTGATATCCATTTGACAAGCAGTAATTCCGTCTTGACTTCCTGTTACTTTGAAATCCATATCGCCTAAATGATCTTCATCGCCTAAAATATCAGAGAGAATAGCATGTTTTTTTGTTTTGCTGTCGCTTATCATTCCCATAGCAATTCCTGATACGGGTTTGCTAATTTTTACTCCTGCATCCATTAATGCCATAGTACAAGCACAAACAGTAGCCATCGAAGAAGACCCATTTGATTCTAATATGTCAGACACTAATCGTATTGTATAAGGATTGTCGTCTTTTGAAGGTAGTATTGGTTTGAGAGCACGCAATGCTAAGTTTCCGTGTCCGATTTCTCTACGTCCGGTGCCACGTATAGGTTTTACTTCTCCTGTCGAAAATGGAGGAAAATTATAGTGAAGTATAAAATCAGCAGTGCCTTCAATGATAGCTCCATCAATGATTTGTTCGTCTAATTTAGTTCCTAAAGTGCATGTTGATAAAGATTGAGTTTCTCCTCTTGTAAAGATAGCCGAACCGTGAACTGAAGGCAAATAATCAACTTCGCTCCATATAGGACGAATTTCGTCTAATTTTCTACCGTCAAGGCGCGTCCTTTCATTGAGTACTACATTTCTTACTGCTTCCCATTGTATATTGTCATAGTAGCGTTTTGCAATAGATGTTTTTTCTTCTAGTTCTTCTTCGGGAATAGTTGTTAAAAAATCTTCAAATATTTTTTCAAAGGCTTCTGTTCGTTCATGTTTGCTTGTAGGATTTTTGGCTATATCGTAAATTTTTTGATACGTTTCTTTTTTGATACGTTCTTTGAGTTCTTCGTCATTAGTTTCGTGGCAATATTCTCTTTTTGGATTTGCTTTTTCTACTTCTGCTGCTAAATCAATTTGTATTTGACATTGAATTTTTATAGCTTGATGAGCAATTTTTAATGCTTCAAGAAGGTCTGATTCTTGCACTTCTTTTGCTTCGCCTTCAACCATCATAATATTGTCTATTGTTGCTGCTACAATAAGATCTATATCGGCTTTTTCAAGTTCATTAACAGAAGGATTGATTTTGAAAACATTATCAATACGAGCTACTCTTACTTCTGAAATAGGACCATGAAAAGGAATATCAGAAACCATAAGAGCTGCCGATGCTGCTAAACCAGCTAAGGCATCGGGGAGTTCGTTTTTATCTCCAGAGATTAGTGTTACCAATACTTGTGTTTCGGCGTGATAATCTTCGGGAAATAGTGGACGTAAAGCTCTATCTACAAGGCGAGATATTAATATTTCATAATTAGAAGGACGTGCTTCTCGCTTAAAAAATCCTCCTGGGAAACGCCCAACAGCAGCATATTTTTCTTGATATTCTACTTGTAGAGGCATAAAATCAACGTCTTCGTTGGCTTCTTTTTTACTACAAACAGTAGCTAATAACATGGTGTTCCCCATTTTTACTACTACTGAACCGTCAGATTGTTTGGCTAATTTTCCTGTTTCTATAGAAATTTTCTTTCCGTCTCCTATCTCAAATGTCTTTGTAACTATCATAGTTTCAATTTATTGCTAATTGTGAAAAAAGTAAAAAAGGCAACATTTATTAAAAAAGTGCCTTTTTTGTTTTGTTTTTCGTATGTTATTTTCGAATATTTAATTTTTTGATTACTTCTCTGTATCTTTCGATTTCTTTTCTTTTTAAGTAATCAAGAAGATTTCTTCGTTTTCCAACTAAACTTACTAATGCACGTTCGGTTGCAGCATCTTTTTTGTTTGATTTTACATGTTCGGTTAAGTGGCGGATGCGAAATGTAAATAAAGCTATTTGTCCTTCGATAGAACCTGTATCAAATTCTGACTTTCCGTATTCTTTAAAAATATTTTTTTTTACTTCAGGTGTCAAATACATAATAATTGAATTTCCTTTTAAATTAATGTCTTTTCTTAAAATTTTTTATAAGTCTGCAAAGATACAATCTTTTTATTTATGTTTTATGTTTTTTTTGTAAAAAATAAAATAATAAATTAACATTTTTTTACTTGTTCAAAATAAATATATAGAGATTCTATATTGCTATCTATTAGTGATGTTAGAGATGCCGTAATAGAAAGTAATACATTAAGTGCAATGGCTGTAACAGTAAATAATGTTTATTATTAGGAAATGATTTAATGGAAAAAAATTATAAATATGCAGAGCATAAAAAAGAATTATTTCATTTTATTACAATAAGTTGTAATGTTTTTTTTCTATGAGTTATTGTTAAATAATCTGATTTTTTTATATAAAAAGTCAATAGATAGTTATTATTTTAGTAATTTTGCCGTTTTGAAAATTAAATACATTAAAATAAAATTTAGATGTTATGAAACCATATAAAATATTGTTATTTATTTTTATGTGTTTTGTTTCTTTAGCTATTTTAGGAAGTGTTTTTCCTAGAGAAGGGGTGCAGTTGGGCAATTTAGTACTACGATTTCCTTTGCCTACATCAATAGTAAGTCAAGAAAAGGAAAACAATATCGATTTAGATGAAACTGTCCATAATTTGCAGGAAAAACAAAATTTGCAAACGATAAAATCTACTATTGATAGCTTGAAATACTATAAAGACTATGTATATAATGATATAACACGCATTCATTTTCCGCATAATAATTATAAGTTTTTTGATAAATTGTTCGAAGTATTAGACAATTCAAAAAATAGTGATGTTACAACGATCATACACTATGGCGATTCGCAGATAGAAATGGATAGGATTTCAAGTCTATTACGGCAACGTTTGCAAGAACGTTTTGGAGGAATGGGAGCAGGGATTCTTCCTCCTATTCAAACAATTCCATCATTTACTATTGTTCAAACTTATTCTGGTAATTTGCAGCGTTATGTTGTTTATGGAGATACTTCGCAGCCACGAGCTAACCATAGACGCTATGGATTAATGGGGACTTTTGCTCAATTATATGATAATGCAATTATTACAGTGAGAACAAGTAGTGGGAAAAGAACGCAAGAGTATGCAAAAACTTTTCAACAAGCTCATCTTATCGTTGGAAATAATCAAGGTAAATTTACGGCTATATGTAGAAATCAAACGCGAACCATTAATACTACTAAAAAAGGTGTTACAGTTTTAAAATGGGATTTTAATGACCCAATTTCTCAAGCAACATTTACTTTTAGTGGAGTAGGTGAAATATATGGTATATCGTTGAGTGGAAAAAATGGAGTAACACTTAGCAATGTTCCTATGCGAGGAGGTTCTGGAACTATATTTACACGTATTGATTCGGCATTGTTAGCTCAGTCTTATCAAGCAATGAATGTTGCATTAATTATTATGCAGTATGGGGGTAATATGATGCCTCAAATTAATAGTGATAAAGCAATAGAGTCGTATATGCGAAATATTGCAAAGCAAATTCAATACTTAAAACGCGTTAATCCGAAAGCAGAAATATTGTTTATTGGTCCATCAGATATGGCAAAAAGAATTGATGGACAAATACAAACCTATACTTATCTCCCAAAAATGAATGATGCATTGAAAGAAATAGTGTTGAAAAATGGAGCTGCTTACTGGGATTTATTTAATGTGATGGGAGGGAGAAATTCGATGATACAATGGGTGAAACATTCACCCCCTTGGGCAGGACCTGATTATATTCATTTTACTGAAATAGGAGCTTTAGAAATAGCAAGTATATTATCCAATAGTTTGCTTATACATCACGATTTTTATCAACTTCGTAAGCGACAAAATCCTGCAATTATTGAAAAATTTATGCAATTAGATTAATGAAAAATTGTTTTTTCTGTTTTTTAATGTTATTGTTTTTTGTAGAAATACAATCTCAATCTTTATTAAAAAAGATTGAAAATCAAGAAATAATAAATAATAATAATCAACTTATTTTTCCAACGAATAATAGATTGCCTTTGTTTTTTGAAAAAATGGATCAATTGATTTTTGAAGGAGAAGGAAAGATAAACATTATGCATATTGGAGGTTCACATGTGCAGGCAGGCGTTTTTACTCATACTATTGCCAATAATTTGCTGTCAATATATCCGTATATCGTTGGAGGATTAGGTGTCGTATTTCCATTTGCGGCTGCTAAGACAAATAATCCTTATAGCTTTTTAACAACTTATGATGGGAAGTGGCAGATAGTTAGAAATGTAAACAAAGATATTCCTTATCCTTTAGGTTTGAGTGGAATGTTGATTATCTCTGAAAATGAAGATGCTAAAATAGGAATTACTGCTCGCAATAATGATAGTGTTTCTTTTGAGTTAAATAGCATTCGCTTGTTAGGATATTGCGATTCTGGATATATAAAACCTTTATTACACATAGATTTAGATACAATTGAAGGAGTTTACGATAGCGTTTATAAATCCTATTTGTTTACAATAGAGCAATATGTTGATCATTTCTATATTACGTTTGAAAAGATAAACGATACGCTATGGGAGCCTTTTTATGTGAGAGGTTTGATTATAGACAATCAATTTTCAGGAATTACTTATCATGCTGTAGGAGTGAATGGTGCTAGCGTTCCTTCTTATTTGAAATGTGAATATTTTGAAAAAGATTTAAATTTTGTAAACCCAGATTTATGTGTGTTTGCAATCGGAATTAATGATGCAAGTGGGAATTTGTTTGATACAGTTGTGTTTAAGAGAAATTACGATGCTTTAATTCAACGCATACGTTCAGTGTCTCCATCGTGTGAATTTATTTTTATAACTAATAATGACAGTTATAAACGCTATAAAAAAAGATATTATAATAACACGAATGGGTTATTAGCAAAGGAAGCTTTTTATCAATTAGCTGAAAAGTATAATGCGGGAGTTTGGGATTTATTTACATTGATGGGTGGCTTAGAGTCGATGAAAAAATGGGAAGATGAAGGATTAGCACAAAGAGATAAAATACATTTTACTACGAAAGGGTATAAATTATTGGGAAATTTATTTTTTAATGCTTTGATAACAGAATATATACATCATTTAGAAGAATACAGCAAGCAATATGAATATTAATAATATACTTAATTATTTATATACAATATTTTCATTTAATGAAAAGCAACCTCTTTTATTTACTCAATTTTATTTTTGGGCATTTTTCGCTATTATATTTGCCTTTTTTTGCTTGCTTCATAACAAGCTGCTATTGAGAAGTATATTTTTGTTCTTTGTGAGTTTGTTTTTCTATTTTAAAACAAGTGGTCTTTTTGTACTAATGTTGATTTTTGCTATTGTTTTTAATTTTTTTATAGCAAAAAAAATAGAAAAAAGAAAAACAGCTATAAAAAAGAAAATATTTTTATCTATTAGCGTGATAGTTAATTTGTTTGTGCTATTTTATTTTAAATATGCTTATTTTTTTACAGATATATACAACAATTTATTTACGACCAATAATCAAATAATAAATTATTTGGCAAAATGGTCGAATCATTTAGCGGGGACACATTTTACGGTAGAAGTTATTTTGCTGCCTGTAGGGATTTCTTTTTTTACATTTCAAATAATAAGTTATGTAGTAGATGTTTATAGAGGAAGACTTAAGGCATTGACTAATGTTTTTGATTTTGGTTTTTATGTGTCTTTTTTTCCTCAATTAGTGGCGGGACCTATCGTGAGAGCTAATGTTTTTATTCCACAAATTTATCAAAAATTTTTCCTTACTAAAAAACAATTCGGGATTGCCTTATTTTGGATACTGAATGGGATGTTGAAAAAAATGATTTTGAGCGATTACATTGCAGTTAATTTTATTGATAGAGTATTTATCAATCCGATGATGTATACTGGATTTGAAAATCTGATGGCATTATTTGGATATTCATTACAGGTTTATGCTGATTTTTCAGGATATACCGATATAGCTATTGGTGTGGCAATGCTTATGGGTTTTCATTTACCTAAAAACTTTGACTCTCCTTATAAAGCTACTAATCCTGGTAATTTTTGGAAGAGATGGCATATATCATTGTCTTCTTGGCTAAAAGATTATCTTTATATTCCAATGGGAGGCAATCGAAAAGCTACCTTTGCTACTTATTTCTTTATATTTTTTATAGCGTTAATTGTAATTTTTTTAGCCAATACCTTATGGGTAACATTAAGTGTTTTGATTTTATTTGTGGTATTAGTATTGTTTTTTGTTTTTTCGCCATCGGCACGAAAGAAAATATCTACTAATATTAATTTAATGAATACCATGCTATTAGGAGGATTGTGGCATGGTGCTAGTTGGAATTTTATGATATGGGGTGGACTAAATGGGGTGGGGATTTTGATATTTAAAATTTGGCGTAAATGCGCCATGTATCAACAATTAGGAATAACTTTTTTGCTTTTTCTAATATTTTATATTTTCAATTATTTTTTTCATTACCCTGCTTTACAGATAGGTACAGTGTGGACAGGAATTATCTTGGGGGGAACACTGATAAGTACAATTTATCGTTTGATAACAGCTAATCATACTTTAAAATATGTTAATAGGGCATGGGGTATCTTTTTAACATTTATATTTATTACTTTTACACGTTTGTTTTTTCGTTCAGGATCTAATCTTAATCCAGCAGAAGCAAATGAAATAGCGTGGAATACTGCTAAAGATATGGTAAATCAAATAGGAGGAAAGTGGAATTTTTCTTTAATTCCTTCTATTATTTATGAATATAGAAATATTTTTCTGTTATTTTTTGTTGGAATGTTTATTCATTGGCTACCAGAAAATTGGAAAAGATGGTATCGTATTAATTTTGCTTTGCTTCCCAAATCGTTGCAATTAATAGCTGTTGTGGTGGCAGTGTTTATTATTTATCAATTTATTACTTCTGATTTGCAAGCGTTTATTTATTTTCAATTTTAAGAAAATATGCGATTAATTTCACAATATTGCTTTTCTTATTTTTATTAATTTTTCTAAAAGAGATTCTAATTCATTAAGAGGTAACATTGTTGATTTATCTGATAAAGCTTGTTCGGGCATAGGATGTGTTTCAAGAAAAATACCATCGAATCCTGCGGCAACTCCTGCTTTTGCTAAAGTGTTAATAGATAACTTTTTCCCTGCTGTTACTCCTGCTGTTTGGTTAGGCTGTTGCAAAGAATGGGTAACGTCTAAAATAAGAGGACAATTGTTTTTTTTCATTATATCTATACCGCAAAAATCAACGATTAAATCTTGATAACCAAATGAATTTCCTCGCTCTGTAAGCATTACTTTGGGATTGCCTGTTGAGCGTATTTTTTCTACAGCAAACTGCATAGCTTCGGGAGATACAAATTGACCTTTTTTAATATTAATGGGAAGATTTGTTTGTCCTGCAGCAATAAGTAAATCGGTTTGTCGGCAAAGAAAAGCAGGTATTTGTAATATATCAACATAATTGGCTGCCATCATTGCTTCTTCTGGGGTGTGAATGTCGGTTAAAACAGGAATAAGTAAAGATTTTTTGATATTGGCTAAAATTTCTAATCCTTTTTTATCACCTATTCCAGTAAAAGAATGTATACTAGAACGATTGGCTTTTCGATAAGAAGCTTTGAAAATAAAAGGGATTTCTAATTTATCTGTAATTTTTTTTATAAAAGAAGCTATTTCTAATGGCATTTGTTCGTTTTCGATAACGCAAGGTCCAGCAATTAGAAAGAAATTATAAGATGATTTGTATTGTAAATAAGGCAATTGTTGATGTATGTTGTTCATAATAGAGAGATGTTTATACTTGTATTTTTTTTAACGATATAAATTTTACTTTATTTCAATCTAACTATTTTACTTTAAATTTTTGTATTAATATCTCCATAGAGATCAAAGTGATTTGCTTTTGTTATAAGAATAGGATAAAATTCTCCTTTTTTACATTTGTTTGTTTTTTTGGGTATTAAAACATTATTATCTACTTCGGGAGAATCGAATTCTGTGCGTCCAATATAATATGATTTATTTTTATCATCGATCAAAACTTTTAGGGTTTTTCCTTTTTTTTCTTGATTTTTTTTTAAAGAGATTTCTTGTTGAATAAACATTAAATTTTCTTTTCTTGCTTCTTTTTCTTTTGTTGATATGTTGTTTGTTAATGTGTAAGCCGCTGTGTTTTCTTCGTGTGAATAAGTAAAAATTCCTAATCTATCAAATTGTATTTCAGTAATAAAATTTTCAAGTTGGCGGTATATTTTTTTTGTTTCGCCCGGGAAGCCTGTAATAAGAGAAGTTCGCAATGCTGCATTTGGAATTTTTGCTCGTATAGTATCTATAAATTTTCTGATTTCCTTTTCGGTAATATGGCGCTTCATTGATTGTAGTATCTTGTCGTTAATATGCTGTAAAGGAATATCTAAATAATTGCAAATTTTTTCGTTGTTTTTTATTGTATCAAGAATTTCAGTTGGAAACATATTGGGATACATATAATGCAATCGAATCCAATTTAAAGAAGGAATAGCGAGTAGTTTTTCTAATAGTTTATCTAAATAAGACTTTTTGTATAGATCTATCCCATAATAACTTAAATCTTGTGCTATTAATATTAACTCTTTAGCTCCATTGTTAACCAATAAATTGGCTTCTCTAACAATTTGTTCTAAAGGGATTGAGATATGTTTTCCTCTTATTTGTGGAATAGTACAGAAAGAGCAATGGTGATTGCAGCCTTCCGAAACTTTTAAGTAGGCATAATGCGAAGGAGTATTTAATTCTCTTTTAATTAAGAGAGCTGGGAAAAATTGTGCGTTTAAATAAGTCAATATATCGCTAATGTGTTGCACCCCATAAAAAGCATCTACTTCGGGGATTTCGCTTTCTAATTCTTTTTTATAACGTTGCACTAAGCACCCAAATACAATTAATATTTTAATTTTTCCTTCTGACTTTGCTTTTGTACATTCTAAAATTACTTCAATAGATTCTTCTTTTGCATCATGAATAAATCCACAAGTATTAATAATAGTTATCGGTAAATGTTTTTTTGAATCAAAAACTACTTTATAGTCATTGATTTTGAGTTGATTTGCTAATCGTTCTGAATCTACTGTATTTTTAGAGCAACCCAAAGAGATGAGATTAATCTTTCTTTCTATTAAAGGCGATTTTTTCAAAGGTTTTTTTTGTGATTTTATAACAAATTGTTGAATAACTGCCATTCTTCGAATAGTTATTGGGGTTTTTTAGGGCTGGGTTTTTCGTCTACTAATATTTTGTATTTTGAGCCATTTTTATATTGGACTTGATATACTATTTTTCCATTTGCGTCATAATAAGTCCAAATGCCTGTTTTTATTAGATTATCATACGCACCTTCACTTTGTTTTTTTCCGTTAGGATAATATTCTATCCATTTCCCTTTTGGGAGATGATTGGCAAAACTTTGTTTGCGAACTATTTCTCCTTTTCTCCCATAAAAAGACCACATGCCTTCTTTTTTGTCGGCTTTATATTTGCCAGTTTCTAAGAGATTTCCTAATTGTGAATATTCTTCCCATTTCCCTGTTTTAGTATCGTTTGTATATTTTCCTTTGCTTCGCAATTTACTGTTTTCCCAATAATATAAATAATTTCCATTTTTCATATTATTTTGATAATAAATGCTGTATTTTTGTATCCCTGATGGATACCAACCCTGCCAATGTCCGCACATATTGCCTGCTTGAAAATATCCATCATCTATTATTTTTCCGTTTTCGTACCATTGCACCCAATGTCCTTGTTCTTTGTCGTCAACAAAAATTCCTTCTCTTTGTTTTTTCCCGCTTTCATACCAAGCAATCCACATGCCTTGACGTTTGCCTTCTTTGAAACTTCCATTTTTCCACTTTTGCCCTGTTTCATAGTAATATGTCCATATTCCATCTTGTAGCCCGTCTACAAAATTTCCTTTACTGCCTAATTGACCATTGTCGTGAAAGAAATGCCATATGCTATCTTGCAAGCCATTATTTAAATTTCCTTGCATTTCTATTTTTCCATTTTCATACCACCAAGTGCCTATTCCTTGCAAATGATTGTGAAAATAGGTCCCTTTAAAATAAACTGCTCCGCTTGGATAATACTCTTCGCAAAATCCTTCTAATGATTCATTTATATAAGAGCATTTTTTGCTTAATTTACCATTGTTATGATAAAAGTACCATTTCCCATCTTTTAGATAATTTTTGAAAAATCCTTTACATTCGGGAGTACCATCGGGATACCAACTCAAAAACACACCACTATCGGGATAATAATCACTCCATAATTGTCCTGTTGAATACCATGTTTTCCAATTGCCTACACCTTTACCTTCTTTATAGTAAGCTTCCATTTTTTTATTTCCATTTGAATAATAATATATCCAAAGGCTATCTTCTAATCCATTAATGAGAAGACCTTCACTTTTTTTATTGTTGTTTTCCCAATAGTCTATTTGATATTGAGCAGGTAATGTATTTATAATAAATAAAATAGAAATAAAAAATACAAATTGTTTCATGTTTTTTATTTTTGATAATTTAATGGCTTGATTGTGATTAAAGAATTTTAATAAAAACGTCTTTTTACTATATATATTGTGATAGTTATTTGTGAAAATTAAATGTTATTTGTACTTTTGTATAATAGAAGAGAGTAGTTGATAAAGTGCTTTATAGTCTTTGTTTTCAATAATATTTATATGTTGTTGCATCGTTTTTATGTCTTTTCTTATAGCAGGTCCTGTTTGTACTTCTTCGGGAGGATAGAGTTGTATTTTACGAGCTGTTTCTTCTATAAGGGGTAATAAAATAGAAAAATTCATTCCATTTTCTTCTATTATTTCTTTAGCAATACGAAACATGGCATTGGTAAAATTGCATGCAAACACGCCTGCTAAATGCAGTTTTTGACGTTGAGAACTATTAATAAACAGATGATTATTAGAAAGTAGGCAAGCTAATTGTGTGATTTTATCTTCCATCATCTGATTGCTTGCTTCTAAACATAAAGGGACTTTTTCGAACGATAGGGTTACGTTTTTTGTAAATGTTTGAAAAGGATAGATAACGCCTCTATTGTCTGAAATAGATTGAAATATATTCATATCAATACTTCCAGAAGTATGTATCATACATTTGTTTTTATAAGGAAATTGATTGACAATTTCTTGATAAGCATCATCTTTTATTGAGAACAAATAAATATCAGCATTTTCTTTTAATAACGATAAGTTATCGATGTAAGGAAGACGCAAGTCTTGAGCAAGTGCTTTTGCGCTATGTGGACTATATAGTTGTAATATATTGACTCCTTTTTTTAACATTATCTTAGCCATATGCCAAGCAACGTTACCAGCACCGATGATAACTATATTTAATTTTGTTTTATACATTGTCTTTTTTTTTGATGAGTTAATTGCAAAAGTAATTTTTTTTTTAATATAAATAATAAGTATTTTAATTGTGACAGTTTGTCAGTTAATGTTAGATGGCACAGCTTTTGAATTTTATAGTTTCCGTTAATATAAAAAAATTAAGGATATGCAAAAAGGAAACATTAATGTTCAAACGGAAAATATTTTTCCTATTATAAAAAAGTTTTTATACTCTGATAATGAAATATTTTTAAGAGAGTTAGTTGCCAATGCTGTTGATGCTACACATAAACTACAAGCCTTAGTTTCTATGGGTAAAACAGACAGTGAATTAGGAGACTTAACCATTGAAATAAAATTAGATACTAAGAAAAAGCAGTTAATTATTTCGGATAAAGGTATCGGAATGACGGGCGATGAAGTTGAAAAATATATTAATAACATTGCTTTTTCTGGAGCTAACGATTTTTTAGAAAAATATAAAGGTGTAGATACTGCTAATTTGATTGGTCATTTTGGATTAGGATTTTATTCGGCTTTTATGGTGTCAGATACTGTTGAAATTGTAACTAAGTCGTATCAAAAAGACGCTCCTGCCGTTCGTTGGAAATGTGATGGGAATACCGAATTTACCCTAAAAGAAGATAAAAAAACTAACCGAGGAACTGATATTATTTTACATATTTCAGAAGAAGCAAAAGAATTTTTAGATGAATATAAAATATTAAATTTATTAAAAAAATACGGTAAATTTTTACCTATTCCTATTCGCTTTGGCAATGAGAAAAAATGGGAAAAGCCCGAAGGAGAAGAAAAAGAAAAAGAAATAGAAGTGCCTCGTATTATCAATAATACGAATCCTATATGGAAAATAGCTCCTTCAGAATTAAAAACAGAAGATTATGAAAAGTTTTATCGCGAACTTTATCCCTATTCTTTTGAACAACCTTTGTTTAATATTCATATCAATGTTGATTATCCTTTTAATTTAACAGGAATTCTCTATTTCCCAAAAGCAAAAGAACGTATTGACGTCCAGAAAAATAAAATACAACTTTATTGCAATCAAGTGTTTATAACAGATAACCTTGAAGGAGTTGTTCCCGAATTTCTTATGCTTTTACATGGAGTTATCGATTCGCCCGATATCCCATTAAATGTAAGTAGAAGTTATTTGCAAAGCGATAGTAATGTAAAGAAAATATCGTCTCATATTTCAAAAAAAGTTGCCGATAAGTTAGAAGAAATGTTTAATACAAATCGTGAAGATTTTGAAGCAAAATGGAATGATATTAAAACATTTATACAATATGGTATCCTTTCAGATGAAAAATTTTATGATAGGATAAAAAAAATCATCTTGTTGAAAAATACAGATGGAAAACATTTTACTATTGAAGAGTATGAAAAACATATCGAAATTCTTCAAAAAGACAAAAACGAAACTTTAGTTCATCTTTACAGCACTAATAAAGAAGAACAACATTCTCCCTTGATTGTCGCAAAAGAAAAAGGATACGATGTGCTAGATTTTGATGGAATTTTAGATATGCACTTTATTAATTTTTTAGAACAAAAAATGGAAAAAACATCTTTTGTGCGTGTCGATGCCGATGTGATAGATAAACTCATACAAAAAACAGAAGCATTACCCTCAAAATTATCAGAAGATGAGCAAAAAACATTGAAAGAAATTATTGAAAAAGACATTAATAAAGAAATGTTTACTATTGTATTAGAAAATATGCAAGAAGCTGATTTGCCTATTTATATTACGAAGCCCGAATTTCTTAGACGTTTCAGCGATATGCAAAAAATGACAGGAGAGATGAATTTTTATGGCATGCAAGCTGATAAAGTTAATTTAAATGTCAATGCCAATCATCCGTTAATTTATTCTCTTTTAAAAGAAGAAGATGAAACAAAAAAAGATACTATTATAAGACAATTAATAGATATTGCTATGCTTTCGCAACACATGTTAAAAGGCGAAGCGCTCTCAAACTTTATTAAACGAAGTATTGATATAATGAAATAATTAAAAAAGAGACGCAATATTAGGCGTCTCTTTTTGTTATATTATTTATGGAAATAATTAATGGGAGCGTTTATTTTATTTCTGATTGTCATTTTGGTATTCCCAATAAAATCGAAAGTGATCAGCGAGAACGTCGTGTTGTGGCATTTTTAGAATCAATAAAACAAAATGCGACGCATCTTTTTTTATTAGGAGATATTTTTGATTTTTGGTTTGAATATAAAGACGTTGTGCCAAAAAATAATATTCGTTTTATCGGAAAATTAGCTGAATTAGCTGATAAAGGAGTACATATTTATTATATACTTGGCAATCACGATATGTGGAATTTTGGGTACTTACAAAAAGAAATTGGTCTAACACAACTAAGAGGAAATCATAAGTTTATAATAAATGATAAAAAAATTTATATTGGGCATGGCGATGCACTTGACCCTAAAGATTATGGTTATTTTCTTATAAAATGGATTTATAGTCGAAAAATTAATCAACGCTTATTTGCCGCTTTGCATCCGTCGTGGGCATTTGCTATTGCAAGAACTGTTTCGTTAAAAAGTCGAAAGGCACACATGTTGGAAGATCGTTATTTTCAAGGAGAAGAAAATGAACCAATTATTACTTATTGTAAAAAAATACTATTAAC
The DNA here is from genome assembly GCA_964610025.1 of uncultured Lentimicrobiaceae bacterium. Taxonomy (GTDB): domain Bacteria; phylum Bacteroidota; class Bacteroidia; order Bacteroidales; family WCHB1-69; genus UBA5266. The sequence goes on along the minus strand of CAZSTX010000006.1, from coordinate 33,126 downwards.
AGAACATTACGATTATTTTTTATTTGGGCATCGGCATTTTATGCTTGAATATCAACTAAATAAAACTGCAAGATATATTAATGTTGGCGATTGGATTACACACTATAGCTATGTTATTATGGAAAATGAAAAATGTGAATTAAAACAATTTTTTCAGGAAAAATAATCGATAAACAAACTGTCTTTTTTATCTACATACTTTTTGGGATAGACCTTGTTTTTCTTTCATAATTTTGATTATTTTTGCAAATATCTAAAAAAAATACTTATGGATACACTCATTATCGCAAATAAAACATTTGAATCACGTTTGTTTTTAGGTACTGGAAAATTTAGTTCTAACAAAATAATGCAAGAAGCAATATTAACCTCAGGAACAGAAATGGTTACCACTGCTCTAAAGCGTGTTAATGCCGATAATACCGAAGAAGATGATATGTTGCAACATATTTTTCACAAACATATTACATTTCTTCCAAATACATCAGGAGCTCGCGACGCCGAAGAAGCTATTTTTGCTGCTCAAATAGCAAAAGAAGCATTGCAAACTAATTGGTTAAAATTAGAAATTCATCCTGACCCTCGTTATCTCCTTCCTGACCCAATTCAAACACTTCGGGCAACTGAAAAATTAACAAAAATGGGATTTATCGTATTGCCTTATGTACAAGCCGACCCTGTCCTTTGTAAACTTTTAGAAGAAGCCGGCGCTGCTGCTGTCATGCCATTAGGCTCTCCGATTGGAACAAATAAAGGTTTGAGAACTAAAGATATGATTGAAATAATTGTTGAACAAGCCAATGTGCCTGTTGTTGTCGATGCAGGAATAGGCGCTCCTTCGCATGCTACCGAAGCCATGGAAATGGGTGTTGATGCTTGCCTAATCAATACAGCTATTGCTATTGCAGGCAATCCAGTAGAGATGGCTGAAGCGTTTAAATTGGCAATTAAAGCAGGGCGCAAGGCATACAAAGCTCGTTTAGCCACTAAATCAGATAATGCAGAAGCCAGCAGTCCATTAACTAGCTTTTTACATTAATTCTATGAAATATTATATCATTGTTGGAGAAGCTTCGGGCGATTTACACGCATCTAATCTCATAAAACATATTTGCAGTTTTGACACTAATACACAAGTGAGGGCATGGGGAGGTGAACGTATGCAAGAGCAAGGAGCTGAAATTGTAAAAAACTATAAAGATTTGGCTTTTATGGGTTTTGTCGAAGTTGTTTGTAATTTGAAAACAATATTAACAAATATTCGATTTTGTAAAAAAGACATTCTATCTTTTCAACCTGATGTAGTAATACTTGTTGATTATCCTGGATTTAATTTGCGAATAGCAAAATTTTTAAAACAGCAACAAATAAAAACTTTTTATTATATTTCGCCTCAAATATGGGCATGGCACACTTCACGAATAAAACAAATAAAAGCCAACGTTGATAAAATGTTTGTCATACTTCCCTTTGAAAAAGAATTTTATGCATCTTATAATATAGACGTTTGCTATCAGGGGCATCCATTGTTAGATGTAGTTAAAAACAATAGTATTGATACAAATTTTATCGAAAATAATCAATTAAATTCTTTGCCTATCATTGCCATTTTACCCGGGAGTCGCAAACAAGAAATTAAAAATATGTTAAAGGTAATGGTGGAGGTTAGCAAACAAATTAAAGATTTTCAATTTGTTATAGCAGGAATGGCACATTTGAAAAATCTATATGCAGATGTTTGTAAAAATAAATCTATCAAAATTGTTTTTGATCAAACGTATTTACTTTTAGCTCATAGTCATGCCGCTATGGTTACTTCGGGAACAGCTACCTTAGAAACGGCACTTTTTAATGTTCCTCAAGTTGTTTGTTATAAAGGAAATTATTTTTCTTATTTAATAGCAAAACATTTAATTAAAAACATTCAATACATTTCGCTTGTCAATTTAATTGCTAATAAAAAAATAGTGAAAGAATTGATTCAAAATGAAATGAATAATGTATTGTTGTATAATGAATTAGAAAAAATTATATACAATGAAAATCTTCGTGAAGAAATGCGTAAAGAGTATAAAATAATGCAAAAAAAATTAGGTAATGGCAATGCTTCTTATTTGATTGCAAAAAAAATGGTTGATTTATTAGCAAGTCAACCATTTAGTTAAAGTGTGTCTTCGCAGGGGATCGAACCCTGGGCCCATTGATTAAGAGTCAATTGCTCTACCATCTGAGCTACGAAGACTTAAAAAGCAAAATTACAATATAATTTAATACAAATAAAACATTTTAATAAGTTTTTTGTTTTTTAAGTCTATTTTTTTTACGATATTTGCATAAAAATTTATATTGGGATATTTTATGAAAAAAATTGTTTTCTTGCTTTTAATATTATTAATTTTTAATGGATGTTGTAAGGTGAAAACAACACATTATCCGCAAGGGAGTGTTGAATCTGAAATCCGTTATTGTCGTCAAAAGACACATGGAGATGCAAAATGGTATTTTGAAAATGGAAATATAAAACTTGTGGCAAGTTATGATAAAGGATTATTACACGGAAAAATGATACGCTACTATCATAATAGAAAAATAGAAACTATTGACAATTATCACTATGGTATATTAGTCGACACTTCTTTTATGTATAATGATAATGGTTCGTTATTGTATTTTTATGTATATAAAAATGGGAAGAGAAATGGCAGTTTTTATCATTTTTATGAAGATGGAAGCGTGCAAGTGAAAGGTGCTTACAAAGACGATCATTATGATGGATTATGGCAATATTTCGACACAGAAGGTTTTCTTGTAGGAGAGGGAAATTTCAAAGCAGGTTTAGGCACATTAAACCGTTATAATAGAAATGGGTTCTTAGTTCAATCTCGCAACTATTATCAAAGTAAAGCTATCGACAGCGGAACTTATTATAATGAGAAAGGAGAAATAATAGAAAATAGAGATACTGTTTTAAACAAGTAGCAGATTAGAAGTGTAATAATCCATCTTTCATAAAGATAGTACGGTCGGCCATAGCGGCAAAATTTTCGTTATGTGTTACAATAACAAATGTTTGTTGTAATTTATTTCTCAACGATATAAAAAGACTATGAAGTTCTTGAGCATTTTTAGAATCTAGATTTCCCGATGGTTCATCAGCGAAAACGACAGAAGGATTATTTACCAATGCGCGTGCAACAGCTACTCTTTGTTGTTCTCCACCAGACAGCTGCGAAGGTTTATGCTCAAGTCTATCATTCATGGATAGTATATTTAATATATTTTCAGCTTTTTCTAAAGCTTGTTTTCGTTTGTTTCCTGCAATCATTGCTGGCAATGCTACGTTTTCTATTGCCGTAAATTCGGGCAAGAGGTGATGGAATTGAAATACAAAGCCAATATATTTATTCCGAAAAGCCGATGTTTTTTTATCATTTAGCAAGGATACATTTTCACCATTAATAATAACTGTGCCTGTGTCAGGTTTAGCAAGTGTTCCCATGATGTGTAATAAAGTAGATTTGCCAGCTCCTGAAGCTCCTACTAAACAAACTATCTCTGCTTTTTTTACTTCTAAATCTATTCCTTTTAATACTTTAAGAGATTGATAAGATTTTGTAATATTTTGTATTTTAATCATAATTATTAGTTGTTTGTTAATAAAAACGCTATCGTATCTTTTTTATTGGCATAATCCCATAAATTTGGAAATTGTGCTGCTCCAAAGTGAATGCAATCATTTTCTTTTGTTGTATAACAAGCTTTGCATTGCAAATATTCTGATTGTGTATTTAGTATTTCATATACACTATTTATATTGTTATAATATTCATAATGAATAACACTAATGGGCGATGCTGGGGAAGCATGTTCTTTAAAAATCCAAATCCCTTGATCTAAAAATGGTATTTGATTTATTAAATGTACTGTTTTTTGATATTCTAAGTTATTCATGTAAGCATTGTGCATTTCAAAAATAGATTTAAAACGGTCTAAATTAACAAATAGAGGAGTAAAATCGTATTCATAAGGAACATATAATTTTGAAATACTACGGCATCCCAATCCAAAGTACAAAGAAATATCATTGCTTAACCCATTTAAATCTTTTTCGCTTTCATTGCTGTTGAGAATGGCTACACTATTGCAATGACTACGCAGTATAGAAGGATATTTTGAAAAATAAAAATCAAAATACCGCATTGAATTATTACTGCCAGTAGCTATGATTTTGTCGATATCACCCAATTTGTTTTCGGTAAAAACAATACGATTGGAGAATCGAGGTTCTATAAGGCATAGTATTTCAGCTAATATTGGCAATAAATGTTTATCGTTAGACGAAAGTTTTCCTATAAAAATATCTCCAGCTAATAATACACACAAGAAATCGTGAAATCCAACCATTGGAATATTTCCTGCCATAATTACGCCAATACGATTGCTTATTGTCTTGCTCTCTAAATCAGGATATAATGCTGTAAATTGATGTAGTTTATCTTTATTAAGCATTAAAATAATTCCTTTAATGGCTTCTCGTATAAATTCGGGGATAAACCATGAATTGTAAATATATTCATTATTAATAGCATTTTCCCATTTTTTTAATACATCGTTTACATGATGAAAAATAGTACTATTTTGGTATTTGTATTTATCATTCAGGATATTACCAAGTTGACAAAAAGCTTCTATTCTTTCTATAAGTGTCATTTATTGTTATTTTAATTATCTTTGCAAAACTACTTAAATACTAAATAAGAACGTACATACGTTCTTAAAATTGAAATATTTTTTTATGAAAAAAAATTTAGCATTTACTTTTGGGTTCTTTTTCTTTATAACTTATTCATACTCACAGCGTAAGGAAATGTATAGGGCATTTGAAGATTCTATTGTTAAATTGCATAAAGAAATATTGCTTGAACAAAATACGATATTAAAATATCAGAAAAACGAACAATTGCTTTTTTTAATGGAAGAAGCATTGCAGCAAAAAAATTCCATTAATTATGTTTTTGATTCTTTAAAAACCATTTCAGTTTTGACATCATTAGACAAAAAAATACGTATATTTACTTGGTATTTAATAGATAACGATGGCACGCATGAACATTTTGGATTTTTGCAAGCCTATGACGAGGGCAAAGGGCGTTATGTCGTATACACGTTGACCGATAAATGGCAGTTGTTAGGAATTCAAGCAAATCAAATATTGGATTATTTATCGTGGTTTGGAGCTGTTTATTATGAGTTAATTCAGACAACTATTAATAAAAAAAAATATTATACACTTTTAGGGTGGAATGGAGGAACACTTTTTTCGCAATACAAAGTAATTGATGTTATAAGTTTTAATAATAGAGGCTATCCTGTTTTTGGAGCTTATGTGTTTCGTGGTTATGGTAAAGGAAAGTTTGCACGGATTATTTTCGAGTATGCAAAAAAGTCAAATTTTAATCTTATTTATGATAAACAAAGTTATACCCAACGTTCAACAAAAAAATATAAAAAATCTTATCGTTACAAAATAGACACCATTTATTCTCCTATGATTATTTTTAATAGACTTATTCCTATGGAAGAATCTTTGAAGAATGTTAGTCAATATTATGTTGGAGAGTCAAGTTTAAACGATGCTTTTATTGAAAAAGAGGGGAGGTGGTATTTTAAATTAGGAGTGCAAGGACGTAATCCTAATAAGCCATTGCCAAAATATGAATACAAGCCTAAACAGTATTATAAAAGGTAGAAGAATATATTTGTTTTACAATAACAAAAAAAACTCCACTTGCATATGCAAGTGGAGTAAATAAATGATTGTTAAATAATTAAATAAATATTATTTTTTTAATATTTTCTTTAATACAGTATCTTTATCTAATTTTTTTGTGCAGAAAAACCAATCATGACATTTTACGCTTTCGTCTTGGGTTTCCATTCTTTCTTTTGCTACACCACAAGTTCCAGGAGTAGGAACGATAACATCGTCTCCGGGTCTCCAATCTGCTGGAGTAGCGATGCTAAATTCATCGGCTGCTTGTAAAGCAATGATAACACGGTATAGCTCATCAAAATTACGACCTAAACTTAATGGGTAATAAATGATAGTTCTAATAATACCTTTAGGGTCAATAAAGAATACTGCGCGTACAGCTTTTGTGTTACTTTCACCTGGCATCATCATGCCATATTTGCTAGCTACTTCCATGGTAATGTCTTCAATTAAAGGAAATGTAATTTCAAGATTTTTCATTCCTTTATATTCTATTTTTTCTTTAATAGTTCTTAACCATGCAATATGACTATATAATCCGTCAACAGAAAGTCCAACGAGTTTACAGTTGGCTTCGTTGAATTGTTTTTCCATAGATGCAAAAGTCATAAATTCAGAAGTGCAAACAGGAGTAAAATCAGCCGGATGGCTAAATAAAATTACCCAGTTTCCTTTATAATCAGCGGGGAAATTAATTTCTCCTTGTGTTGTGATTGCCTTAAATTCAGGCGCTTTTTCTCCAATGCGAGGCATTGTAAATACTTGTTCTTCCATGATAAATTGATTTTTTATTTATTTTTATTTAATTTAATTTTATTTCTATAAAACTTTCGTTTGAGTTGTTGGACGAGGTGCTTTAATAACTAAAATGCGAGTAATAACTGAGCCCTCGTTGCTCAAATAATGAACTATATGAGCTGGACTTTCTATTAATGTGTCTTTTTCAAAAGTTTGTTTTTCATCTCCTATGTGTACGGTAGTATTGCCTTCTAAGATATAGAAGCAAACATTTACGGGTGTTTTATGAGGCTTTAACGACTCGCCCGGATTTAATAGAATATGCATAATTTGAGCTGATGAATCATTATATAGTTGTTTTACATCTACTTTATGAGGAGTGTTTACGATTGTTTCTGTTTTAAAACTTCTTGATTCCATTTTTTTAGTTTATTATTTTTTTTAAACCATTTGCAAAAATATAATTAAAATTTTACTTTTACAAGTTATTTAATATAATGTGTTTTTTTATTTCTTTTCCAAATTTTATAATGAATTTTAAAATCGTTGGGAATGTATACAATAATAGGCAATTGACTATTATAATTTAATAGCAAAGATGGTAAATGAACAAATTTAATAGTTTTATTATTATCAGGGCATGCCATCATTGTGCTAGCTGTTTCTCCTTGCGACTCTACAGTGTAATATTCATAACCCCATCCTTTTAAGATTTCTTTTTGAATATCTCCTATTAAAAAATGATGATTACAATCAACTAATTGATTTTTTCCAATAAAAATTTCTATTTTATAATTGGTTTCGTTTTTTTTTGGAGAAACATTAAGACATAATTGTTTGTAGTTTTCTTTAGCTTGTGGAAACATGGTAGTATTTTCACAGATTTTAGTGTGAGATTGAGCCATCAAATTGCTATTTGACAATATAATCAAGAGTGTAAATAATATAAAAGAATGTTTCATTTAAGGGTTTATAATTATTTATTCTATAACAAAAATAATTGTATTTTGTTTAATATACCTATGTTAGGAGATAAATATAAAAATTGCATTTTTTATATTTCAAAAAATTATATTTTTGCTTGTCGTATAATAAAAAATATTTTATAATGATAAAGAAACATATAAAGTTATTTATAATAAGTATTTTATCTTTACTATTAGCAGGAGCTTGTTATAAAAACAATCAAGTAATAGAGATGAAAGAAAATGATTTTCTTATTTCTAAACTATGGGCGCATAAAACAAATGATACTGCCGAGGCAAAACGTAAAAAAGAACTATTTTCAGGATTAGAAGTTGATTTGTATTATTCTGATTATCAGAAAATAATATATGTAGGACACGAAGCTTGGGATACAATTACAGGTTTAACTTTTGCTGCTTGGCTAAAGGCTTTACCTTCGCCAGAAAAAACATATTATTGGTTGGATATGAAAAATTTAAATGTTAATAATGCCAATGAAATAGCAGAACAAATAATGTATTTGACCAATAAATATGAAATAACTTCTAATGTAATGGTAGAACATACTGATTGGCAGGCTCTCAAAATAATAAAAGAGAAAGGGTTAAAAGTTATTTTGTGGGTTGATAATTTGTATTGGTGGAGTGAAAAAGATACTATAAGATGGTATGATATAACAAAAAATAAAATAGAATCATTACAACCCGAAGCTATTAGTTGTGAATACAGAATGTTTCCACTTTTAAATCAATCATTTCCTGCTGAAAATGTGTTTTTCTGGAATACACCTATTGAAGATAGTGTTAGTAATAGAAATTTGACTCGTGAAATGTGTTTAGACACTTCGGTAAAGGTTGTATTAGTTGATTATGAAAGCATAAATTAGTGATTTTTATTTTCTTTTTAACAATATTAAATTATCATATTCTTTAACAATTGTCCATTTGTCTGTTTCTTTATTGATAATAATATCTAATAATTTATAATCATCTTCAGAGTAAGTCCAACTTTTACGATTAAGTAAAAGATATTCACAATCGAAAATTAATGGATATCTATATATTTTATCGCGTGTTGCTAAATGGGGGACAAACAAGGTGCACGCACAAACAGGTGCATCTTTTGGGATAAGTTTAATCAATTTATACGCTTCTTTTACAGAAAAATCTTTTTCGATATAATGTGTTTTCCTAAAAATATTAACCTTGTCAAGAGGGAGATATGTTATGGGATTAATTATAGTATATTTGGTAACTGCTATACATAAAACAACAGCAATGAGTGCCATCCTTTTTTGTTTTTTTAAATCATGTATTGAGCTGAACCATATAAAAATGCCGCTTGTTATAATAGGTACAAATTCAACATTATACTGAAGACTGATACCCCATAATACAGGGTCATTGCTAAACATTTTTTGGCAATAAATCGGAATGAGCATAAAAATATAATTCGGTTTGAAAAACAGAAACATTAATCCTGAAATTAATAAACTTAGGTGCAATTCTGTTTTTAGGAAATTATAGTCAGGGTTGTTTAAACTATTAATAAATAATAATTTAAATGTTTCAAACGGATGAGTAATTAAATATGCAAAGGCTTCTTGGAAATTATTACCCAATGCTTGGTAGCGTTTAAATCCCATGTAATTATCCCCGTTTGAAAAAGAAGGCATTATCACACCCACTATTGTTATAAAATATATCAAGGAAAATACAGCATAAGCAGCTAAGAAATAAAGACTTTTTCTCTGTTTTCGATAATCCCACATTAATCCGATACATATAAAAAATACGAACAAAGCCATGTTTTCTTTTCCAATTAAAATCGCAAAAATCAGAAGGCTTGATATAAGAAATTTTTCTTTTTTGAAAAAATAAAAAAACCAGGGAATAATCATACTTGCTACTACATTGCTATGATAATCATAAGAAATTGTATGTATGACTCCAAAAAATGAAAAAAGAAAAAGCATGGATAAAAGCGGTACTATTTTATTTTTAGAATACAATTCCGTTAATTTAAAAACACCAATTCCGCCAATTATAACAGCAAGTATTTGAATAATTAACAACGTGTAGGAGCCAAATATATACACCAAAGGAGAAAAAATCATTAAGTATAAATCAAAGTGATCCGAAAGAAGATTTACCGCATGATATCGAAATACTAAACTGTCGTTAAATTGAAAATGCGCATAATCCCATAAGGCTTTGGTATATAAACCTAAATCTAAAGCATAACTTCTAAAAAGATAGTGATTGACAAACGATATATCAATATAAATCAGTGTAAAAATGAAGATAAGCAACCAAGCCAAGGAGGGTAGTGGTCCTATTTTTTTTTCAGTCCAAGATTCGAATGTTTTCATAGCGTAACTTATTTAATATTAATTAAATATATATTTTTCATTTCAGCAATATATTTGTAGTGAATAAATTTCTCACCCTTAAATGAAAAGATAGGATATCTAAAATTGTCTGTTAAGTTTGTATCGGATAAGAAAGGAGAGTAGGAAATCATATGGTATTCCAGCTTTTTATCATCTAACACAATTGTATTTTTTAGGCTAACAGGTTTATAATGAATTTCCGTATCGAATTTAGTTTTTGACATTCCCGGAGCCGATATTTCAAAATGCACACATTCATCATTGCTGTAGAGAGTGAATTCTCCTTTTTCATTGGTGAAAGTGTTCATCCCCACGGACCAATCTTCATTCCATCCCCTAATAACCGCACCTTCGATGGGTTCTTTTGTCTTTTTATCAAGCACATTTCCTTTGATGCAAAAATTAGTATATCCTAACATATTATAATAGTTAACAGCTTGTTCGGGTGCTGTTTTTTTGTAGTTTTTCAACTTCTGAATTTCTAAGGCTGCAGGCTTTAAGCTTCCCTGAATGCTATATTTTCCGTCATTTGTTTGGGTAACTCCCTGGTGATTTAATAAGCCGGAATATTGTGCTTCAAAATGCGTATTTTGAATTTCTTGGAATTCCCACCACCCGAATCCGCAAGCACCGCAATCAACGGTATACCGAAATGCATCTATCATAAACTGACGTTGGTGTTCATAGGAAACCGATACATTGTCAGCAGGTAATGCAGTTTCTCCTATCATCCAGGGCTTATTCATATATTTACTGTACCAATATATTTCATTGGGAACTCGCAAGGGGTGATAGGTGTGGAATTGAATAAAATCAACCGGCAGTAAAAAGGGGTCCCATTCAAAAACTTCTATGGGTTCTGAAAATCCAATTGTAAATAATTGATAGGGGGCAAATTCACTCATCATATTTTTCCATTTTCTTACAATTTTTACAGCTTCTTTTTTGGTACGATTGGCTTTGTCATCAAAATATAAGGGCTCATTCATAAAATCGTAAGCAAAGAGAGTAGGAGAGTTTTTAAATTCATTTAGTAATCTGATAGTGAATTTTTCCAGAGATGTATTTTGAATAGGAGGTTTAATCAGTAACATGATTTTTATATCCTTTTCAGCGGCAATTTGAAGGCACTCTTTAAGTCCCGCAATGATTTTATCGTAATCTGTATCTATATAAAAAAAAGTATCATCGGCTACGTAGCCGTACATTCCTTTTTCGTTGCAACTTATACGGTCAAAACAAAGACGTATGGTATTAAATCCTAATTCTTTGATTAGTTGAAAATGTCCCTCTAACTGATGTCGAATTTCTGCTTTTGTATGGTATTCATAAGCATCTGGATTTTCATAATATTTACAGGGAGAAACAACAAACTCATGATTGATATTGCGATATTCAATCACATAATTAAGCATTATAATAAATATACTATCTTCATTTAATTTAAAAGTATTGTTGCTAATATAAATAAAATCTGTTTTTTTTATATCAGAAGTAATAGAGGTCGTAGATTGCTGTTGACAAGATATAAAACAGAATAATATGATCAATATAAAATGGAATAATTTTGTCATTATATGTGTTGTTTTAAGGAATTCCTTCTATGTTGACTTTGATGTTTTTAATTGTTAAACGTGAATTTGGCACCCATATTTCGTCATAGGCAGCTGTTGTAATGCTGATAGTACAAACTAAATCATGAATATCTTTTATTAAAAATATTTTACTAATATCTAAATGGTACCATTGTTTATTTCTAATTATTTCATGGGATATAAATTTTACTATTTTATCTTTATATATTTCAGTTTGATTACCAGTCTGACAACTAAATTCTAAATCCATGTATTCGTCTTGAAATAAAGAATCATTAATATAAACGTCAGCTTTTAAATCAATTTTTATTTTTTTTATTTCATTATTACTAACTTTTATTGCTTGAGGAGGTAATAAATAATATCTATTAAATGGTTGTTTGCTTGGCTTTTGAGTGGGAGTAATACAGGAGATGATTTCTGTAGAAGAAAAATGATGAAGGGGATAAAAGGTAGTAGTTTTGTAAATAGGGTTCTGTGTGAGTTTGTCATTATGATAAGTGTAATTATTGATGTATTTTAACATTGCTAATTTAGATTCTAATAGATTTTTTAAAGAATCATTTTCAATTAAGTGAATAGACAAATTGCTGTCTATTAAATAAACAGCTTCTTTTTCCCAAATGTTTGCATTGTGATATAGATAGTTTTCATATAATATCTCTCTTATTTCTCGTGAATAAGTGATAAAAATCATTTTCGCTTTTGAACGAAATACAGAAGAAGTGTCTAATCCATCGCTTACCCAATGGACAGTTTTTGGCATAGAAAGTGAAAAGTTATCTTTTAGTAATTGGATAATTGATGGAGTAATATCATTGTGTGTTACAATTGAAGGGAATTTTTTATTGTTTTTTAGCAAAGGAGACCATATTAGTAAAGGAACGTGATAAAATGATAAGCGATTTTGCATGTTTAATCCAGTCGAATGATCGCCTGTGATGATAAATATGGTATTGTTAAAATCTTTCCTTTTACTATAAGCATTGATAAACAGTCGTAAACAGTCGTCTGTATAATAGGTTGCAGCTATTCGTAGTAAATCTTTATTGTAATTTTTTTGTTTATGTTTTGGTAACTGTGCTATAATTTTATTTACTTGTTCGATATAGTAATCTTGTTCTATTTTGTCTTTTAAATCGAGATTTTCGTGTGCAGTAATTGTTGTTATAATATTCAGAATAGGTGTATGATAATTGTGAGAGTTTAACATTTTTAATGTTTTTATAAACATAGTTTTATCAAAATATCCCCACCAATTTCCTTTTTTTTCTTCCGATTTATTCGTTTTATATTCTTGATAAAACGGAGACATATAGTCTATTTTTTGTGCCAATAAATATTCTGAAATACAATCAAAGCTAAAATCGCCTCCGTAGAAAGCATTCGTTTGATAATTATTGCTTTTTAATATCGAAATAAGACTATTGTGTTTAGGCATATTCCCAAATTGAAATCCTTTCATACCGTAGGGCAATGAGCCTGTAATTGCAGGTACAGCTCCATAACTACGAGAGGTAGTAGAAATACAATTGTTCCAATACAATCCTGTTGTGGCAATAGAATCGAAAAAAGGAGTAAAACTTATATTGTTTTCGTTATTATTGCTCCAAACCCTTCCCAAAGATTCAACAATGATGATAACAATATTGGGAGGTTTTTTGCTTTTTACAAAAAAAGGTCCCAAACTATTAGAGATGTTGTTTTCTCGTTCTAAAGGATAGTGGGTGTCTATTACTAATCGATTTGGGTATTCGTTTATAAAGTTATTAATTATTTTTTGATTATAAACAATGTTTAATGACTCGATATCAGTAGATGTTTTTGCAATTGAAATGTAATTATAACACGATTGAATACAAAACCAGCTTTTATTTTGAATATAATTATTAACAGAGGGTTTATTTTCTGTTATTTGAAAAATATGCAAATAATAAATCCATAAAGGCGAAAGTATAATGCTTGTGAATAAGGCAATTAATAAAGTTTTAGAATAGTTTCGTTTTTGAATTATAAAAGCTAAAAAAATAAATAAAGCGACGATGGAAATAAGAATAAGTAATACCCAAAAAATATTAATAACTCCATTAATAGCTAAATAAACTTCAAATAAGGGGCGTAAGATAAATTCCACTCCTAATAAAGAGGTTGTGTTGATAGTATAAACGCTAAAAGCTAATTCGGAAAACACAAAAAAACCACATAGTGTAGAAGATAAAATAATGGCAGTTTTTTTTGATAACCAATATAATAAAGCATAAAAAGGGAAGAATAATAAAGCATAAAACAAATAAACGCTTATATTAATAGCTATCATTTTACTCAATACTTGAAAAACGTGAAGGTCTTCGTGTGAAAATAGAATAATGGAGTCTATGGTTTTTAATAATCCAATTGTAAGAAAAAATAGGATAATTATTTTCAGATAAGGAACAATATAATGATACGCTTTTATAAAGTGTTTTAACATTCGTTTTTTTTTATAAATATCAATGTGCTACCATAATGATAAGGGATAAACTCCTTTTTTTAAAAAATGCTGAAATGTATCGATGACTTTTTTTCTATCTTCATAATAAGTTACTCCAAACCATTCCGATTTGGTTCTTAAAATTTTAACATTAATTTTATTAGCTTTTATTAGGTCGTCTATGGCAAATGGGATATAAAACTCAGCTTTAGGATTGTCAATATTTTTTTCTAAAAAAAGAATAAATAATTCTTCTAAATGTTGAAATAAAGAAGGATGAAATCCCCAGAAATTCATAGAAACAGGAGTGTCTGGGTCAAGCTGTTCGAGCGATCCATCAGCATTGCTGTTTACAATTTTATTTTCTATTTTTTGTATTTTTGTAAACTCTTTTATTTGAACTAAAAAATGCTCATTATTTTCAGTACATATCCCACGCGACACACTGCCATTTTCAGAAAGGGTATGAGATAAAGCATAAGCTACCATACTATATGAATGGCTATTTTTAGTTAAAGAAAGCGATGTGAGATAGTTTGCCATTGTTTGAAAAGCATGCCTTCCATAAAAATCATCTCCATTAATAACAGCAAAAAATGTGTCAATTTTATCTTTTGCCATAAGAATAGCATGTCCTGTTCCCCAGGGTTTGCTGCGTTCGTTAGGACATTGAAATCCAAAAGGTAAATTGTTCAGCTCTTGTAAAACATAATCAACCTTAATGTGTTGCTTGTATTTATTATATACCAATTGCTTAAAATCTTCTTCTATTGATTTACGAATTACGAAAATAATTTTTCCAAATCCTGCTTTTATAGCATCATAAATAGAATAATCGATAATGGTTTCACCATTAGGACCTAAAGGATCAATTTGCTTTAATCCACCGTAACGACTTCCCATACCAGCTGCAAGAATTAATAATGTAGGTTGTTGCATTTTTATTGCTAATATTTTTTATGTATTATTATAGTTACAAAAGTAATAAAAAAATACATAAAGATGTTAATAATGAAAAAAATATATTATTCCTTAATCATATCTACATACATTGGCAATGAGTCGATAATTTGATATTTATTTTTTCTTTTTATTAATACTAATTGCTGTTTGCCATTAAACAAAACAAGGAATTTTGCGTTTAATTCGCTGTTATACATTGCGATTTGATAAAGTGCATTTTCATTTAAAGTTATTGTTTCAGCTTTACATTCTACTATTAAAAGTGTACTTCCATCGCAAGGATTGGCTACGACAATATCGTAGCGTTTGGGAATAGAGTTATATATAATTTGCTTTTCGACAGAAATGGATGCAATGGGAATTTTTATTTCTTCTATTAAATATTTTAAATACGTTTGACGTACCATTTCTTCTTTTGTAAATGCTACAAAAATACGACGAACAACGTCATAAATTTCTTTTTTCCCATTGATATTGCGTATGCGAAACGATTTTTTAACTTCCATGAGTTAATTTTTTTATAAAATAACGCTTATTTTTCTTTTTAATTCTATTTTTAGTATGATTTTTTTGTTTGTCTTTATCTGATACAATAATTTTATATACATTTGTAAGAATATTTTTAAGTTTTACAATAATCAAAATCAAATATATGTATGTACATTTCATAGCAATAGGCGGCAGTGCAATGCATAATTTAGCAATATCTCTTAAATTAAAGGGCTATAATGTTACAGGTTCTGATGATGAAATATTTGACCCCGCAGCGGGAAGATTGAAAAAATACGGTATTTTCCCTAAAGCAATAGGGTGGGATGAAAATAATATTACAACTGATATTGATGCTGTTATTTTAGGAATGCATGCGCGTATTGATAATCCAGAACTGTTGAAAGCGAAACAATTAGGATTGAAGATATATTCTTATCCAGAATTTATTTACGAACAATCGAAAAACAAAAAACGCATAGTAATAGGCGGAAGTCATGGAAAAACTACCATTACTTCGATGATTTTACACGTGCTTGCTACTTATAATATTCCTTGCGATTATATGATTGGTGCACAATTAGAAGGTTTTGAAGTAATGACAAAATTATCAGACAAGTCGCCTACTATTATTATCGAAGGAGATGAATACTTGACCTCGCCCATCGATAGACGCCCAAAATTTCATGTTTATCAACCTGATATAGGTGTCATAAGTGGAATTGCTTGGGATCATATCAATGTTTTTCCTACGTTTGAAAATTATGTAGAACAGTTTCAAATTTTTGCTGATTTAATCCCCGAAAAAGGATATTTAATTTACTGTAAAGAAGATGAATATTGTGTAAAAGTAGCAAAGAAAACCAATACTAAAAATAAAATAGGATATGCTGTTCCTGATTATAGCATAGATGAACAAGGAAATTATTTGCTTCATTCTGAAAATAAAGATTATCGATTGCAAATTTTTGGACGGCATAATTTATTGAATTTGAATGCAGCTTTTTATGTTTGCAGTGCTATGGGAGTAGGTAAGGCAGATTTTTATTCTGCAATACAATCGTTTAAAGGAGTTGACAAGCGATTAGAAAAAGTGTATGAAGATGAAGAAAAAGCGCTTTATAAAGATTTTGCTCATGCTCCTTCTAAATTAAAGGCTACGATTAATGCCGTAAAAGAAAAATATCCGAATCGTTATTTAGTAGCATGTGTCGAATTGCATACATTTAGTAGTTTAACTAGCGATTTTTTAAAGCAATATGCGCATACTATGGATGTTGCCGAAGAAGCCATTGTTTACTTTAATCCTCACGCTATTGCTTTGAAAAAACTTCCGCCTATAACAGAAAAACAGGTTTTAACTGCTTTTGCAAATCCTCGTTTGCGGATCTATTCTGATTCTGTAGAATTGAAAAAATATTTAACTTCTATTGAATGGAAAAATAAAAATTTACTGATGATGAGTTCGGGCAATTTTGATGGAATATCATTTGAAAACATATTGCAATCATTAAATAATGGAAGATAAAACGAAGAATATCACTATAAAAAATGAAAAAACTCCTAAAAAAAGAAAGATAGTTAAAATAATTATCTGGAGTTTGACAATTTTTATTGCTTTACTTTTTTTAACTGCTAGTATTATAGCTTATGTTTTTGAAGATAAAATAGCCGATATCGTATTGAAAGAGTTATATAAATCAATGAAAACAGAAATAAAACATAAAAACGTTTCATTTAGCTTAATACGAAAATTTCCAATGGCATCATTAAAAATAGACGATCTGCAAGTGCAAGGGTTAAATGAAAAAAGAGATGTTCTAATAGCTTCTTATGTATATTTGCAATTTAATTTTTTAGACTTATTAACAACTAATTATAAACTAAAACGCATTGAAATAAAAAATGCAAATTTACGATTAAAAGTATTTAAAGATGGTAGGGCTAATTGGGATTTTTTCTCCATAAAGGATAGTTCAAATAAAGATTTTGTAGTGAATTTGAATTTAATTAGCTTGAAAAATGTTCATGTTATTTATGAAAGTTTAGAAAATGATATCGAATTAGGGTTAAATGTTTACACTTTGACAACAAAAGGCGATTTTATTAAACAAACATTTGATATGCAAATAACCACTGACTTAACGTTAGATTCTTTAAAAGTAGATACTAGTTTTGTTTTGTATGATAAAGATTTGATTATTAATACTAAAATGTTGATTGATAATGAAAATGATCATTACCAATTTAATTCATTAAAAGTACAGTTAGATAGGTTGAAATTTAATGCAGATTTAGATTTGCAAAAAAAAGAAAAAAACTGGAATTATTCTATTGCTTTAAATGCTAAAGAATTAATAATAAAAGATGTGTTAAATCACATGCCAGATTATGTTAATGAGATAGTAAAAGGATATGAATTAGGAGGATTGCTACACATTAATTTAATGATAAAAGGAAAAACAGGAAAACAAAAGAAGATAGATATACAATCAAAATATGCAATAAAAAAGGGAATGGTTTACAATATTGCTAATAATATAGGGCTTATCAATCTTCGATTGGCGGGATCTTTTCGTACAACAGGATTTCAACTGTTACAATCTACAACTTTGCAAATTTCTGATTTAAAGGCGATTTTGAATAAAAAAAATATATCAGCAAATTTATATATAAAAAATTTACAAACTCCTTTTGTTCGTTTTCATCTCGAATCTAATGTAAATCTGGAAGATTGGCAACGTTTTATGCCCAAAAATTATATCTATGATTCCAAAGGAAAAGCTGAATTAAATATTGATTTCGAAAGCCAACTAAAAGGATTTACAAATATTACAATAGCCGATTTAGAAAAAGCAACTATAAATGGAATGATTACATTGTCAGATGTTTATCTGCAATTAACACAAGGCGAAACAGCAATAAAAGAAATAAATGGAAAAGTAGCACTCAATAATCAGGTCTTGTATTTAGATGATTTGAACGGGAAGATTAATGATAATAATTTTATTATCGATGGGAAAATCGATAATTTTTATGATTATATCTTTAATAAACAAGTCCCTATGAACATTGTAGCCAATGTGTCGTCTCCTTATTTAAATATGAATACTTTTTTATCGCAAAAAAAAAATATAACTACTACCCAAAAGTCAGAAGAAACATTTAGTCTTGCTTTCCCCGATAACATTAATTTTAATCTTAAGCTTTCTATTAATAAATTTGTTTTCGATAAGTTAGAGGCTATAGCTGTTAATGGCGATGTGATGCTTAAAGACAATGTGTTTACAGTTAATAAATTGAATTTAAAAACTTTTGCAGGAAATATTATGGCTTCGGGATACGCACAAAAGCAAGCAAATAAAACATTTTTATTATATTGTAGTGCAAAATTGAATGATATAGACGTGCAACAAATGTTTTATTCTTTCAATAATTTTGGACAATCGGCGAATGGTTTGACCGATAAAAATATTAGAGGCATGGCATCTGCCAATATCTTATTTAAGACTATAATGAAAGATAATGGAGAGTTATTAACAGAAAGTGTTGATGTTCTTTCAAATATAACCATCAATAATGGGCAGTTAATCAATTTTAAACCTCTGGAATCTTTATCAAAATTTGTAGATTTAGAAGATTTGTATAATATTCGTTTTGCGACTCTTCATAATCATATTCAAATTAAAAATCAGGCAATAACCATTTCAGAAATGGATATTAAAAACAATGCACTTAATCTTACACTTTCTGGTTGTCAATGGTTTAATGGCGATTTAGATTATTATATAAAAATAAAAATGTCTGAAATTTTAAGTAAAAAGTTTCAATTGAAAAGAAAAAATAAAGAAGAAGATTTTGGAGAAATTATTAATGATAATACAGATAATAATTACATCCATATTACAGCTACTGGAAACTTAGATAATCCAAAGTTTAAATGGTCACGTAAAGATACTAAAAAGGAAACAAAAGAGCAGATTAAAACTCAAAAAGAAGATTTTAAAACAATTTTTAAATCAGAGACTGAAAAAATAGGAGATACAAAACAAAAAGAGAAAGAGTTAAATGACCCTACAAAAAAAAATCTGGATATTGAAATTGATGAAAATTGGTGAAATTATGATAGGAGAAAAAATATTTTTAAGAGCAGTTGAAATGGAAGATATTGATACATTATATCACTATGAAAATGATGCAGCTATTTGGCACTTGAGCGATACCGTTATGCCATTTTCGCGTTTTACTATAGAACAATATGTGATTAATGCTACAACACAAGATATTTATAGCCTGAAACAGTTGCGTTTGGTAATTTGCGAAAAGGAAACGAAAAATATTGTTGGACTAATTGATTTATATGATTTTAATCCTACACATCGTCGTGCAGGAGTAGCAATAATGATAGCAGTTCCTTATCGTCAAAAAACGTATGCTACAGAAGCTTTACAATTAATGAAAAGTTATGCTTTTTCAACTTTGCAGTTGCATCAGTTATATTGTTCTATATTAGAAGATAATAAGATAAGCATGAAATTGTTTCTTCGAGCAGGATTTGTTGAAACGGCTATCCGAAAATCATGGAATTGTAAAGATAATGAATGGTTAGATGAGTATTTTTTACAACTTATTTCAAAGAAAAATAGTTAAAAGAAAATGAAAAAAAAAATAATTATCATTCTTTGTAGTATTTTATTTGTTTTAATAAGCGGATTTACATTAGCTTATATTGCTTATCAAAAAATATTTAATCCAGCTATTACTCAACAAGCTCCCTCTTACTTATACATTCCTACAGGAACAACGTATGAAGAGATGTTGCAATTGATCGAAAAAGAAAATATAGTGTCTGATTTTCAATCGTTTCAAATCTTGGCAAAATACAAAAAATTATCGAAAAATGTAAATGCAGGTAGGTATAAAATAGAAAAAAATTTAAGTATTAATTCTTTAATAAATAAATTAAAAACAGGGAGACAAGAGCCTATTAATTTAATATTTAATAATATAAGAACAAAAGAACAATTGTCGCAACGTATTTCTGAACAGTTAGAATTAGACAAAACTCATTTGTTAAATTTATTAAACGATAGTAGTTTTCTTTCTCAATATAAGATGAATCCTACTACAATTTTATGTATTTTTATTCCTAATACATATCAATTTTGGTGGAATACTTCTGAAACAGCTTTTATTGAACGTATGTATAAAGAATACACCAAATTTTGGAATAAAGAACGCTATGCACGCTTGGATACTATAGGTCTAACTGCCGTAGAATCAATTATTTTAGCTTCTATTGTTCAAGAAGAGAATCACCGTAAAAACGAACAGGCACGCATAGCAGGTCTTTATATGAATCGTTTAAAAAAAGGAATGTTGCTACAAGCTGACCCAACAGTGAAATATGCACTTGGCGATTTAACTATTAAACGCTTGCTATTTAAAGATTTAGAGATAGATTCTCCATACAATACCTATAAATATATTGGACTTCCTCCTGGACCTATTCGTATTCCAGAGCCATCGGCAATAGATGCAGTGCTTTATTATGAAAAACACGACTATTTATACATGTGTGCAAAAGAAGATTTTTCGGGTTATCATCATTTTTCTATTTCGGCTATCCAACATACGAATAATGCTAGAAAATATCATAGGGCTTTGAATAGCAAACGTATATTACGTTAAATTAACGTAGTAAAACAAAAGTACCTTTGGCAATTCTTGTGTGATAATCGCTGACTTTGTATTGTATATAATAAGTATATACTCCTTGAGGAGCATCTTTCCCTTTGTATGTGCCATCCCATCCTTGCTCAATATTTGTAGTGGAAAATATTTTACTTCCCCAACGATTATAAATATGAAATTCAAAACTATCAGCATCAACAAAAATACAAACAGGTTTAAATATTTGATTAACTTCAATTTCACTTTTTGGGAAAAAAGCATTAGGGATATACAGAGTGTCTTTTTTATGAATTTTTAATAAATTTGAAATGCTTTCATCGGCAAACATAAATTGATTATTAGGCACTGCAATTATTTTATAATAAAAAGTGTTGCCTTCTTCGGCTAAGTTAAATATAGACTCAGAATAGTTGAGTGTTTCATCTAACTTGCTGCTTATAAGTGAAAATTGGGATTGTATTTGTGTCTTTCGATAAATATCATAAGCATCTAAATTGTTAGGAAATCCTTTATATTCGTTCCATATTATTGAATTTGATTGAAAATCACTTTCAACTTCTCGCAATACAATATTGTTGGCAGTGTCAGATGAAACGTGTTCAATATCACATTCGTCTGTGAGTTTAAAGAAGTAGTAATAAATGTTAGTATGAATGTTTACTTGATGGTCGGAAAATAGGTAAGTTTCTTTTTCTGTAAGTTTAGCTTGTTTGTCAAAATAGGTAAAAGTTTTTCCACTATCTACACTTTTATATAAAATAACATTGTTAAATAATATGCTGTCATTTATATAAGCAGCTATTTCAAGATGGTTGTCTTCTTTTACTGTTACATAACGCATTAATACACTGCCGTCACTAATAGTCTTGGTGAAACTAACATAAACGATATTTGAAGTGCTGGTGTATTTATTCGATTGATTATAAGCTTGCACATAGAATTTATAATTATTATTTATATCTGCATGTTTATAGTCGTATGTTAAAACATTTCTTTTTACAGATGCAATTTGTTTGAAATCATCATTGTTTGCAGCAGCATAAATACGAAAAGAATCTACTTCGTTGGGCATATTTAGATAATTGTTCCATTGCAAACGGATAATACTATCGCATTTAAAAGTAGTAGATATTAGTAATAGCGTGTTGTGTGCTTCTCCGAGTGGACTAGCATTTAAACATGTGTCAAGTGTAGCAATGCAATATTGTTGTGGTAAGTAATTGGCTGAATGAATTTCGTCGCAATAGAAAGTAGTTTCAGCGCCATATAAAGTGTCTATTGTAATCCAAATGTCATCTTTTAAATAAATGATATAAGCATATGCGTCTTTAGATGTACTTCTTTCCCAACCAAGTTCTGTTTTGCCATTAGCGAGATTGATGCTTACTGTATCTAAACGTGCTGTAGCAGGTGGTGTGAGGTCGGTAAGAAAGTCGTGTGCTTGATTAGATATATAATCGCAATTGCCTCCATTATTATAATAGACTTGGTAATAAGCTTTTTTTTCGCAAAAAGTTATTGTGTCATTGAATGTTGTCAAAGGAATTTTACCTATTACTTCCCAAATGTTATTTGTGCTTCGTGTAATTAGAAAGCTATCGTTTATTGAAAATTTAATAGGATAATGCCAGTGTAAAAAGGCAATTCCTGTAGTTTGATTGTCAATAATTAACCGTATGTTTTGCGAGGTGTCGGAGGTGTAAGTAGGGAGTGTTTTGTTGCTGTCAATAGACTGAGCTTGTATATAATAAAAGTTTTGTTGTAAATTTGCTTTTGCATTTTTATGTATGTAAGTACTTTTAGTGATATTTGTACTATCTATCAGTTGATAAGGTCCATTGATATTGAGTGCAGTGTATATTTTAAATTGATAAGTATCAGGAATGTTAATTGCGTTCCAAAAGAGTACGGCATCAGCTGAATCATTAACTTGAATGCATTGCAAATGAAGACTTTGCGATAGTGTAGCGTTCGCAAATAGCATTAACGAAATGTAAATTATAATAATAGTATATTTCATTATGATTAATAAACGTAAAAATAAAATTATTGTTATAGTTTTATTTCAATAAAAGAAAATCTTAAAACATAAAAATAGTTTAGTAAAGTTTGTTTAGGTTGTTTTTTTTTCTACTTTTGTACGTTTTTTTGGAGAGATGCCAGAGCGGTCGATTGGGGCGGTCTCGAAAACCGTTGTACTTGTAAAAGTACCCAGGGTTCGAATCCCTGTCTCTCCGCATAAAACAAAAAAAAGAGTGCTTATTTTTGGCACTCTTTTTTTTGTAAGATTAAGATTTATTCTTTTTTGCAGGGAGCTTGTTTGCCATGTTTTTCTTTATTGCCATAATGGGGTTTTTTATGACAGCAACCAAACTCGTCAATGAGAGCTTTTTGTGCTTCTATATCTAAGTTGTCAAAGTTAGCCCATTTTGCTTTGAATTCTTCTTTCTTTGTTTTCATTTTTGCTTCTCTTGCTTCCATTTCAGCAATTTTCTTTTCAATTTTCTCTTTTTTAGCTAATATTAATTCTGATTTTTTTTCGGGAGTTTGATTTTCCCAGTTTTTCCAAGCCTCACAATTAGCTTTTTGTTCAGGGGTCATTTTTTTATAACGTTCATGTTTGTTGTTTTTTTTCACCTGTTCGCATTGTTCTTGATTTTCTTTTTGTGTTGGTTCTTCTTTTACATTGGTACATGCTGCTGCAATGAAGGACGAAATAACCAAAATCGCTGTCAATTTTTTCATAACATTTTTATTTTTTAATTTTTAAATATATTTTATTGGAAGTATAAATGCAAAAACAATACCATTTTAAAAATTTTCAATGAAAATGCTGTTTTTCTTTCGTAAAATCTAAATAAGGAAATGTTTTTGTGAGAGTATTTATTTTTGATAAAAATTTGTTTTTGAATAGTTTAGAAGCGTTTGTGTTTTGATTTCTTATTGTATGATGATAAGCGTTAGTAATTTCGTTAATTTGCAAATTGAGTTTTTTAGTTTCTTCATTAAAATAAGTTTGACTAAAAATCTTCCATATATAACTAATTGCTAAGTCGGAAGGATGAATGTTGTCGGGTTGATAGAAGCGGTAATCTCGCAAGTCGTCCATCATAATTTCAAAAGCGGGGAAATATTCTGTTGCTTCATAAGTGTTAAGTAATTTTTCGATAGCAATACGTAAATGTGCTTTGCTTAAGCTGTTTTCAATAAAACTTTCTTTTATATAGCGTACGGGACTTAATGTGAAAATAATTTTAATTTTTGGATTGATATTTTTAATATTATCAATACATTCTTGTAAAAGTTTGTTTGTTTCATAGTAATCTAAATGTATTTTATAAAATGAATTAGCAGGTAATTTATGACAATTAGCAACTATTTGCTGATTCGATTTTAATCGATAAGCGATGCTACTTCCTAAAGTGATGAGTAGAAAATCGGCGGTTTTTAAAAATGATTTACTTTCAATAAATTGTTGATTAATATATTGAATACAGTGTTTTTTATCTGTATTCGAAAAATCGCTGTGATGTTGAAAACTTATCCACTCTTCATTATGAAAAAACAATTCATCTTCTGTGAATTTATCTTTAAAAATAATATTATTAAGGCATTGTGCAATAGAAGCAGGATTGAATAATACGCCAAAAGGGTTGATAAGAACTTGGAATTTATTTTTAATTAATTCAACTCCTATATTTTCAGCAAAACACGAACCTATTATTAAAATTTTATGTTGGTGATTGATAGATGTATTGCTTTTGAAAATTTGTATTTCAGTACGAAAGTTATTATTTTTCATAAATTATTCAGTGCAAAGATAAGGACTTAATTTATTATATAATTCATTGTATATTTTTGTTTGTGTTTTAAAATCTTCCAAAGAATTAAAAGGTTGTTTGTTTTTGCGTGTTTCTACAATGGTTTTGGCTAAATAGTAATCTATATAAGGGTGTAGGAGAAGCTCTTTAATGCTAGCTTTGTTAATATTTATTTGTTTTATATTATTTGGATCAACTAAAATATAAATAATAATTTGTTGATAACGAATGCTATCGATACCATATATTTCGCGTAATTGTTCTTTTGATATAAAACCGCCTAAATTATTTCGATAAGTAATGATACGTGAAGCTGTTTTTAATCCAATACCTGGAATGTTGAGTAAATCAATACTGTCACAAGAGTTGATATCTATAGGCGGGAGAGAATGTATTTTTGATTCGTTAATTTTATTCCACTCTTTTTTAATAGTGTCTTTTGGAATAATAATATATGGTTCTAAAATAGTATATTCATCTTCTGTAATAGTATATATTTTTTTTAAATCTTCTTTTTTATAAAATTTTCCTCCTTTTGATTCATAGGATTTGATAGTTTTAATTTGTTTATGGCTTAAGCCTAATAATTGCCATTTTTCTTCAGATAAGTTATTGGGATTAAAAGGGAAGGGATTAATGGAAAGTTGTGCAACCGATTGGTCGATATTGTGAAAATTGATATTTTTTTCTATATAATTGTTTTTATAAACTTTATTTAATGAATCTTTTATAAACATTTGCCTAAGATAAAAAGTGGTTATTTTACCTTCAATTTCCTTATTGTCAGTTGTTTGCAAAGTTTTTGTTTTTTCTATAAAATGAGGAACATAGATGCGAGATACAATCAACAAGAGCAATATAATAAATAATACTAATATTCCTCTTCTTTCTATTGTATTAAAATCAAAAAAGCGTTGTAAAGCAGATAAAACTATACGTTTCTTTTTTGTTTGCATATGAATATTATTTACTTGAATTAATAATACTTAAAATAAAGTCATTTGTGTACCTTTGTCGTCATTAGATTGTGTATCAGTAGGAATGGCATCTTCTTTTATAGTTGTATCGTTTTTGTTATCTGTTTCAATTTTTCCTTTTTTAGAAGGCGTGTAGGGAAGGGGATCCATTGCTTTGAAAGAAGTAATATCGTTAATGGCGATGCGTTTTCCACGTGCTTTCGTTTGCATAATAGGAACATAGTCTGCTATTTGAATAATTGTATTTTGTTTTTCATTTTTATTTTTGAAATTAATTTCTACTTGTGGTAAATAATCAAGGCTGAGATATTGCAA
Source organism: uncultured Lentimicrobiaceae bacterium (assembly GCA_964610025.1). Lineage (GTDB taxonomy): Bacteria > Bacteroidota > Bacteroidia > Bacteroidales > WCHB1-69 > UBA5266. The sequence goes on along the minus strand of CAZSTX010000006.1, from coordinate 6,933 downwards.
GGTGGCTTTAGAATTTCCTGCGAGTAAATCCATTTTTCTATCATTAACTTCTGGTAGTGACCGTCTTAAAAAATGTTTATTTTGTGTTTTGTCGTAATAAATTACAGAAATAGGTTTTTCAATATCTAATTTTTCGATATGTAGCAAATCATCGTCAAAGTGAGTAGATATGTCGAAGCCATGGGTTTTGTAATATCCTGATTTGTAAAATGCTATAATTTTATCTTCTGCTTCAAAATTGCCTAAATCGATGCCTCTTTTATCTGTATTGAGTTTGTTGACAGATTCGTCATACCAAATGTTTAAGGCATTAAGTGTAGAGGTCCCTTTTTCTATCATTTCTATGCGTCTGATAACATTTTTACTTAAAATATTACCTATACTATTTCTTCCTCTAATAGCTAAGGAGCTAAAATCGAAATCGAAATTTAATTTTTTTAATTTGGGTTTGTGTTTTAAAAAAATCTTAATTATTTCGGCTTCCCCATTTTTATTAGCAGTGAAATAGAGAATTTTTGAATTTTTCTTCCCTTGTGTAATGTCGTATTCTTTGTCGCGTGTAATACCGCCTATTGCAAACCTTTTCACATAGTTAGGACCCAAATTCCCATTGGAATAGACGATGTTATAAATGGTGCGATTGTCGCTACGGAAAAACACATCTGCATAGATAATATTTTCGCCAACAAATGATTTTTCAGTTACTTTGGTAATCATAAAAGTGCCATTTTCTCTAAATATAATAATTTCGTCTACATCGGAACAGTCGCATATATATTCATCTTTTTTTAAAGAAGTGCCAATAAATCCTTCTTTTCGATTCATATATAATTTTTGATTGGCAATAGCTACATTAGCAATGGTAATAGTATCGAAATTGCGTATTTCTGTACGACGTTCTTTTCCTACGCCGTATTTTTTTTTAATTTGTTGAAAATATTGTATAGTATATTCAACTATATGATTTAGATTGTTAATAACTTCATCTATGTCTATTTCAATGTTTTCAATTTGTTGTTCAGCTTCTTTGATGTCGAATTTAGATATTTTTTTTACTGGTTTTTCGGTTAATTTAAAAACATCTTCACGAGTAATCTCTCTTTTAAAGAGCGAACGATAAGGGTCGAATGCTTTTTCAATATCATCAATTTGAATTTCAAAACTGTCTTGATCTTTTTCTAATTCTTTATAAATTTTCTTTTCAAAAAATATTTTTTCTAAAGAAATCCAGTGCCATTTTTCATTTAATTCGTTAAGTAAAATTTCTAATTCTAGTTTTAACAAATCTAATGTGTGTTGAGTATTGATTTGTAATATTTTTTTTACATCAACAAAATGAGGTTTATTGTCAATAATAACGCAACAGTTAGGCGATATAGATTTTTGACATAATGTAAAAGCATATAAGGCATCAATTGTCTGGTCTGGAGAAGTGTTAGGAGCTAATTGTAGTACTATTTCGGCTTGCGAAGAGGTTTTGTCGAAAATTTTATTGATACGTATTCTCCCTTTTTCTGATACTTTTGCAATAGAGTCGATAAGAGATTGAGTAGTTGTTTCGAAAGGTATTTCAGAAATAACTAAAGTACGTTTGTCTTCTTGGGTTATTTTTGCACGTACACGTACATTTCCACCTCTTTGCCCATCGTTGTAATTGTTGATGTCAATATAGCCTCCTGTAGGAAAGTCGGGATAAATAGTAAAATCTTTTTTTCTTAAAATGGCAATAGAAGCATCTATTAATTCATTGAAATTGTGAGGTAAAATTTTAGAAGCTAGTCCCACACCTATTCCTTCGACTCCTTGTGCTAATAATAAAGGAAATTTAACAGGAAGTGTAATAGGTTCTTTGTTTCTGCCATCATAAGAAAGTTTCCATTGAGTAGTTTTTGCATTAAAAACTACTTCGTTAGCAAATTTTGATAGCCGTGCTTCGATATAGCGTCCTGCTGCTGCTCCATCGCCAGTTAATGTATTTCCCCAATTTCCTTGACAATCAATCAATAAATCCTTTTGTCCTAAATTTACTAAGGCTTCATTAATGGAAGCATCGCCATGTGGGTGATATTTCATAGTATTGCCTACAATATTGGCTACTTTATTGTATCTTCCATCTTCTAATTCCCACATAGAGTGTAAAATACGCCGTTGTACAGGTTTTAACCCGTCATAAATATCTGGTACTGCTCTGTCAAGATTCACATAGGAAGCATAATCTAAAAACCAATCTTTAAACATGGATTTAATATGAAGGATTTTTTGCAAATCATTATCGACAAAGGATTCTTCGATAGACTGTTGATTAGTAATATTTTCAGATTCTTCCATGTGAAACAATTAAAGTTGATATAGATCAATTCGATTTGTTTGCAAAGATAATATAAAATTTTTTAATTATATATTATATATTATAAATTTTATAAGAAAATATGATCTAAGAATATAAAATTTTAAATAAGAATATACAATTTCTATTTTTATATGGCATGATTTTTGCTATTAAAAAAATAATAATAAAAAAATAAAAATATATTAATAATTTATAATAAGGTATAAAAGTTTTTTGTACTTTTGCAACATCGTATTTACTTTAAATAGTATAAAAAAACATAATCGAACAAAATAATGACTTTTTTCAAAAGAAACAATATAAAATATAAAATAGAACAATTGTTATTGTTGTTTGTGGCAATTATTTCTATAAGCAATAATGTTTTTTCGCAATCTACGGGAGATTATAGAACAAGAAATACAGGAAATTGGAATGCTACCAATGTGTGGCAAAGATACAATGGTATAACTTGGGTGAATATAACAACTTATCCAACAGCAGCTGATGGAGTTATTTCTATTATGAATGGACATACTATTACTTTTAATATGGCTACTATTGATGTAGATCAGTTGGTTGTAAATGCTGGTGGCAGGTTGCAATTTGCAAGTAGTCCTGCTTTATTAGATTTCAATGTAGTGGATGGACCTGGTGTTGATTTAATAAATAATGGAACTATCGTTGTTTCAGACTATTCTTCCAGCGATAGTAGGTTGAAAATATTTGGACAGGCTGTAAATAACAGTAGTATGACTATCGAAGTAGATTGTCATATCCATGTGTATGGTACATTTACTAACAATGCTACAATTACTACTAATAATGAAAATAATCAATGGACTGGCAAATTTTATGTTTTTAATGGTGGAGTGTTGATATGTGCTCCTAATTCGGTAATAGAAGGTAATGGTGATTTTATTTTAAATACAGGAGCTACTATAGAAATAGGCTCTCCTCAAGGTATTAGTGCTTTAGGAACTAATACTGGAAATATCAGAACGACTTATGTAAGAGAGTTTAGTGCTGATGCTACTTATATTTATAATGGAATAGCTAATCAGGTTACAGGAAATGCGCTTACGAATGCTGATGGAGTAATTATTAATAATACAAGTGGTAGAGTTACTTTTTCCCGTATGATTACAATGAATTATTTAATGATAAATGGTGGTTCGATAGTCAATTTAAGTACTTATACACATAGAGCGGGTTTTTTAAGTTTGCCAATGGGAAGCTTTTCTACAGACACATGGGGATCTACCGCTTCTTCAGCTTTACATACAGATAATATTTATTTTGATGTAGCAGCTAATGGAATAGTATATTTAACTAATCAAATGGTTGTATCTTATTCTTCTTCTTCAACTTTTACTTCTTGTATTACCGATACGGCTTTTAAAGCTATAGTAGAAACATGGGGTGGAGGTGGAAAAGGTGGAACTAGAACTAATACTAGAGTTGGTGGTGGTGGCGGAGGAGGTGCTTATTCAAGAGATACTATTTTAATTACTCCTGGTCATGTCTATACTGTTGTGGTAGGAAAAGGAGCTCAAACAACGACTGCGGGAGAGGATTCTTGGTTTGGTACGACAGCTAATCGTAATAGTGCATTAGTGTTAGCAAAAGGGGGAGCAAGTGTTGCAAATAATAATGCTAATGGAGCTCTTGGTGGAGCTGCCAATCAAGGTATAGGGGCAGTGAGATATTCCGGAGGAGCGGGAGCTAATGGAATAACTAATAATTGTGGTGGTGGCGGTGGTTCATCGGCAGGTGTAGCTGCTAATGGAAATTTTCCACCTGCAAATCAAGGGAGTGGATCTCCACCTCCTACAAGCAGGGGCGCTATTGCTCCTCTTGAAGGTGGAGATGGAGGGCATGCTAAATTTCAGAATGCAGGTCCTGGAAGTCCAGGGCAAGCTCCTGGTGGTGGCGGTGGTGGGTCTTATGGAGGAAGTGGAACTAATAATGGAGGTTTTGGAGCCGATGGCTTTGTTAAAATATCCTATCTGCCTTCTTCTCCAAGTTTACACCTGCTTGATAGTCTTATTACAGAATGTCGTGGAGTATCTATGGTTTATCTAAAGTATTCGACAGTTAAAGGCTGTCCTACATTGTATATGATAGATTATAATGCTGTAGCTAATAGTGCTGGTTTTCAAGATGTATCTTATACTGCTTTAACACCAGATTCAATATTGATAATTATTCCAAATACAGCACCCGCAGGTGTTTATCAAGGAATAATTACAATTAAAAGTGGGGGACAAGGTATTCCATCAAGTTTTCCTTTTACTATTAAAATACTTGAAAATACATTTACTACGATAGCAAATGATGTGAGTTGTTATGGAGGAAATGATGGAAGTGTTGCTGTTACAATTACAAGTGAAAATGACGCACCTTATTTGTTTTCAATCAATAATGGAATTGACTATAGTGCATCATATACGGGAACTTATCCAAATTATATATTAACAGGATTGTCAGCTAATACTTATAAAATTAGAATTAAAAGTAACAAAGGATGTATATCAGCAATATGTCCATAAAATTAGAATAAATAGTTAATAGAATTTAAAATTATAATTGTGAAAAATAAGAGAAGAAAAAATATAAAATTTTTACAATTTTTATTAGTAGCAGCATTATTCATATGTGCTTTTAATAAAAATATTTTTTCACAATCTACAGGAGATTATAGAACAAGAGCTACTGGAAATTGGAATGCTACTACTGTGTGGCAAAGATACAATGGTACAACTTGGGCGAATATAACAACTTATCCAACATCAACTGATGGAGTTATTTCCATTAGAAATGGGCATACTATTACTTTTAATATGGCTACTATTGATGTAGACCAAATGGTTATAGATGCGGGAGGCACTTTAACTTTTGCTAGCTCTCCTGCTGAATTGTTTTTTAATATATTAGATGGTCCTGGAGTGGATTTGATTAACAATGGAACTTTAATCGTAAAAGATTATGGTTCTAGTGATAGTAGATTAGTAATATATGGGCAGGCTATTAATAATAGTCAGATAACGATAGAAGTGGATTGTCATATACATTTATATGGAAGTTTGCAAAATAATGCTACTATTACTACTAATCACGAAGGCAATTACGATGGGAAATTTTTTGCATACTCAGGTTCTTTATTGCAATGTTCTCCTACTTCAAGAATAACTGGTGGAGGCGATTTTGAATTAAACAAAGGCGCAACTATTGAAGTGGGCTCTCCACAAGGAATTAATGCTTTAGGGAATACTACTGGAAATATTACAACTACGCATATACGTTATTTTAGTGATGAGGCTACTTATGTATATAATGGAGTAGCTAATCAAAATACAGGCACCGCATTTTCGAAAGCTGATGGTGTAATAATTAGTAATGAAAGCGGTGTAGTTACATTTTCTAATGCTATAACTATGAGCTATTTGAAGATAATTTCTGACGCTAAAGTCAATTTGGCTAATTATACTCATAATGCGGATTATTTAATGCTTCCAATAGGTTCTTTTTCTCTTGATGATTGGGGTTCAACACAGTCTACAGCTTTGAATAAAAATGATGTTTATTTTTCTACTGCTGGAAGAGGGAGAGTTGTTTTAAATAATAGAATTACTTTAACTTATACTGTTTCTGATACTTTTTATACATGTGCTACAGATACGGCTTATTATGCTATAGTTGAAGCATGGGGGGCAGGAGGAAAAGGAGGTTCGCGAACAACAACAACTGCTGGTGCTGGCGGTGGTGGTGGCGGAGGTGCTTATTCAAAAGATAGTGTTTTAATAATACCTGGGCAAACTTATATCATTACAGTAGGAGAAGGAGCAACTACAACAAATCCGGGTGGAGATTCATGGTTTGGACCTACATCTAATCCTAATCAATCTTATGTATTAGCAAAAGGAGGCGCTAGCGTTGGAAATAATGTAGCTACTGGAGCGAATGGTGGTGCTGCCAATCAAGGGAGAGGTGCAGTAAGATATTCTGGAGGTAAAGGAGCAACAGGAGCATTAAAAAGTCCAAGTGCCTCATATAATTATGGAGGTGGAGGTGGATCTTCGGCAGGTGTGGCTGCTAATGGAAACTCTCCTCCTGCCAATCAAGGGAGCCCTTATCCATCTCCATCAAGTATAGGAGCTGTTGCTCCTGTAGGAGGAGGCAATGGGGGTAATGGAAAATATGGAAACGAAGGTGGAAATGGACCAGGTAGTCCAGGTAAATCACCGGGAGGAGGTGGTGGTGGGGCTTTAATTCCAACAAATGGAGGAATTGCAGTAAATGGCGGGAATGGAGGTGACGGTCTTGTTAAGATAACACAAAAACCTCATTTTCCTAATGTTAAAATGATTGATACGCTTATAGAAGTGTGTTATGGTACTATTTTAGATTCCATAGTGTATACAACATCAAAAGGATGTCCTGTCGCATATGCAATTGATTATGGAACTGCTGCTATTAATGTAGGATTTAAAGATGTCGATTTTGTTGCTTTGCAAAATAATTCTATTCCGATTATTATTCCAGATACAGTGATGTTCCCAATAAATTCTGGACATTAAGATAAGCCCAAAAAATTTATCTTT
>CAZSTX010000005.1:0-55689 GCA_964610025.1 uncultured Lentimicrobiaceae bacterium | reverse complement strand
TATTTATACTTTTGATAGCTATAATTATGTATTTGCTATGCAAAAAAGTATGGTAAAACAGTTTATTTCATGTTTTCGACAATCTACTAAAGACGATTTTTTAAGATTTAAACAATTAGACAATTTGTCTGAAAACGATTTATTTAAATATACTTCAGGATATTATTTGCGAAAATCGACTACTAATTTTTATTTAGGAATTTGTTTATTAACAACAGGATTGTCAGCTAACACTTTGGCATTCACTTATTTTGATTCACATTATACTAAAGCAAAATATCCTCTTTTTGCTGCAGGGTCTTTTGCAGTAGCAGGTGGTTTGTTTTTTCTTTTGCGGAGCTTTTATTTTGTAGATAAAGCTGGGAAATTAATGGATTTAGAACATTCTACAATTTATTTAGAACCTACGCAAGATGGATACATTGGGTTAAAATGGAAATTTTAATTTAACAATGGATTTGTTTTATGCTCCTGATATAATTTCATCGCTTTGTACTCTGTCGCAAGAAGAATCTATTCATTGTGTTAAAGTGATGCGTTTCAGACGAGGCGATACAATCTATCTTACTGATGGAAAAGGCTATCTCTATAAAGCATCTATTGTAGACGATGCAATTAATAAATGTACTGTCGAAATATTATCGCAAGAGAGGGTAGTAGCTAGTTTCCCTTATTATTTACATTTGGCAGTAGCTCCAACTAAAAATACAGATAGGTATGAATGGTTTGTTGAAAAAGCAATCGAAATAGGCGTATCCGAAATAACTGCTTTAATATGCGATAAGTCAGAAAAAATTAACTTGAAATATAATCGTATTGAGCGTATTGCTGTTGCTGCAATAAAGCAATCTTTGCATTTTACCAAGCCAATATTTAACGAAAAGTTTAGTTTTAAATACTTGGTCGAAACAGCAAAAGAAGAACAAAAAATAATAGCATATTGTGGTACGAATAATGATTTGCCTTTGCCGCTATTGCAGCATAGAGTTAAAAAAAATAAAGACACCTTGATTTTAATTGGACCAGAAGGTGATTTTACTCCCAATGAAGTAAGTTTTGCAAAACAATACGGTTTTATTCCGGTAAGTTTAGGAAAAAATCGCTTGCGTACCGAAACAGCAGCCATAGTAGCGTGCAATACAGTGCATTTTGTTAATAAACAAGTTTAAACTATATTGCATTGATTTTTGAGATATGAAAAAGTAATTATTTATTTTATTAAAGTTAGATAATCAAATCTTTATAAAGGGATTCAAAGTAAACTCAAAAATACTTTTTTTTATATAAGATATTATAATTTTATTTTTGAAGATAAGAGTGTTTCTTTATGTAAGTTTTTATATAATTTATTCCATTCTTGTTTCCCGCATTTTCGATACAACACCTAAAATTCTCAGTTGTATTTCTAACTTATCTTTAATAAATTAAATAATGTGAATAAAAAATATATTTATTTTTTATTTATAACTCTTTATTTAGTACTTTTGTAAAGTTTTTTATAAAAGAGAGTATAATTATGAGACCAGATTTTACAAAAATTTCTTATATAAATAAAAAGGAAGAAAATAATACAAACAAGTTTATTACTAATGATGTATGGACTACTGCCGAACAAATACCTTTAAAGTCTGTATACACTAAAGATGATATTGAACATTTAGCACATCTTAATTATGCTGCGGGAATTCCGCCTTTTTTAAGAGGACCTTATTCTACAATGTATGTTATGCGACCGTGGACAATTCGTCAATATGCAGGTTTTTCTACTGCCGAAGAATCCAATGCGTTTTATAGAAGAAATTTAGCAGCAGGACAAAAAGGCTTGTCTATTGCTTTTGATTTGGCTACACATAGAGGCTATGATAGTGACCATGAAAGGGTAGTGGGTGATGTAGGAAAAGCAGGAGTTGCTGTAGATTCTATATTAGATATGAAAATATTATTTGACCATATCCCATTAGATAAGATGTCGGTATCAATGACTATGAATGGTGCCGTATTGCCTATTATGGCTTTTTATATCGTTGCTGCCGAAGAACAAGGGGTAAGTTTAGAGCAATTAACGGGTACTATTCAAAATGATATATTGAAAGAATTTATGGTAAGAAATACTTATATTTATCCACCCTTGCCATCGATGAAAATTATTGCCGATATTTTTGAATTTACTTCTAAATATATGCCTAAATTTAATTCGATAAGTATATCAGGTTATCATATGCAAGAAGCAGGAGCTACTGCTGATATAGAATTAGCCTATACTTTAGCCGATGGGTTAGAGTATATTAGAGCTGGATTGAATGCAGGAATGGATATCGATACTTTTGCTCCTCGTCTTTCTTTTTTTTGGGCAATTGGCATGAACCATTTTATGGAAATAGCTAAAATGCGTGCTGCTCGTATGTTGTGGGCTAAAATTGTCAAACAATTTAACCCTAAAAATCCAAAATCTTTAGCATTGCGTACCCATTCACAAACTTCTGGGTGGTCGCTTACTGCACAAGACCCGTTTAATAATGTTGCGCGTACTTGTATAGAAGCAATGGCAGCCGCTTTAGGTCATACTCAATCGTTGCATACAAATGCTTTAGACGAAGCAATAGCTTTGCCTACCGATTTTTCGGCTCGTATAGCACGTAATACACAAATATATTTACAAGAAGAAACTAATATTTGTAAAGTAGTCGACCCTTGGGCTGGGTCTTATTATGTTGAAAATCTAACGCATGATATTGCTCATAAAGCTTGGCAACACATTCAAGAAATAGAAGAATTAGGCGGAATGGCAAAGGCAATAGAAACAGGCTTGCCAAAAATGCGTATCGAAGAAGCATCAGCACGAAAACAAGCACGTATTGATTCTAATCATGATACTATTGTAGGGGTAAATAAATATTGTTTAGAGCAAGAAGAACCTATCGAAACTTTAGAAGTAGATAATACGATGGTAAGAGAGGCTCAAATTAAACGATTAACGCAATTACGCCAAAATCGTGATCAAGCAGCTGTCGAAAAAGCCTTGAAAGATATCATGCAATGTGCAGAAACAGGTGAAGGAAATTTATTAACATTGTCAGTAGAAGCGGCACGTAAACGAGCTTCTTTAGGTGAAATTTCTATGGCAATGGAAAAAATATATGGACGTTATAAAGCAAAAATAAATCTCATTACAGGAGTGTATAATTCAGAAACAAAAAATAATGACAGTTTTAAAAAAGCATGCAATTTAGCAGATGAATTTGCAGCTTTAGAAGGTCGGAGACCACGTATTATGATAGCTAAGATGGGGCAAGATGGACACGACCGAGGAGCAAAAGTAGTAGCAACAGCTTATGCAGATATAGGATTTGATGTTGATATGGGACCTTTATTTCAAACACCAGAAGAGGCAGCAAAACAGGCAGTAGAAAATGATGTACATTTTGTTGGAGTTTCTTCTTTGGCAGCAGGGCATAAAACATTAGTTCCGAAAATAATAGAAGAATTAAAGAAATTAAACAGAGAAGATATTATGGTAATTGTAGGCGGTGTTATTCCTCCTCAAGATTATGATTTCTTGTATAAAACAGGTGTTGTAGCTATTTTTGGACCAGGTTCCATTATTAGCGAGTGTGCTGTTGTGATGCTTCAGCTTCTGTTAGAATCTCGCAAATAATTATTTATTTAAAAATATAACAGTTAAATAGTTTATAATTATGTCAAGTATTTCACAAACAGCTGGAAAAATCACTACACACATTTTACAAAGAATGAAAAATAATCATGAAAAAATAGCCATGCTTACGGCATATGATTATTCGATGGCTCGTTTATTAGAAATAGCTGGAATAGAAGTGATTTTAGTTGGAGATTCTGCAGCAAATGTTATGGCAGGACATAAAACAACACTGCCTATTACTTTAGACCAAATGATTTATCATGCATCATCGGTAGTAAAGGCTGTTGAACGTGCTTTAGTAATTGTAGATATGCCTTTTGGAACTTATCAAGGTAATTCTAAAGAGGCTTTGGCATCTGCTATTCGTATCATGAAAGAATCAGGTGCCGATGCTATTAAGTTGGAAGGTGGAAAGGAAATTATTGAAAGTGTAGACCGTATTCTTACTGCTGGTATTCCTGTAATGGGACATCTTGGTCTCACTCCTCAATCTATTAATAAGTTTGGAACTTATGTTGTTCGTGCTATTGAAGAAGAGGAAGCTAATCGTTTAATGGAAGATGCTTTATTATTAGAAAAAACGGGATGTTTTAGTATAGTACTTGAAAAAATACCTGCTGTTTTAGCTACTAAGGTAACAGAGGCTTTAAAAATACCTATTATAGGTATTGGAGCAGGGCATAATGTTGATGGGCAAGTGCTTGTTTTACATGATATGCTTGGGATTACTCAGCAATTTTCTCCTCGTTTTTTACGTCGCTACCATAATTTAACTTTTGAAATAACCACTGCTTTAAAGAAATACATCAGTGATGTTAAAACAGTTTCTTTCCCTAATGATAGTGAACAATACTAATAAAAAAAAGAGGTTTTTTAAACCTCTTTTTTTTATTTATTATAAATTGATTTAGAATTAGATATATAATTATTTATCGCTTTCTTCTTTACTTGTAGCAGTGTTTTCTTCTGTTGTTTCTGCTTCTTCTTCAGTCTCTTCTATAATATTACGTGCACTTAATATAGATACTAATACTTTTTGAGGATTTTCAATAATTTCAAAATTATCAAAATGTAATTCTTCTACTGTAATGTTATCAAGTATGTTTAATTTGCTAATATCTAATTTTATATTTTCTGGAATGTCATTTAAAAGACCTTTTACTTTAATTTTTCTAACTTTTTTAGATAATTTACCTCCTTGTAATATTCCTGGTGAAGTTCCTTGAGTTAAAAGAGGAATTTCTATAGTGAAAGGTTTATCGTCTGTTATTTCTAAAAAATCTACATGAAGCAATTTTCCTGTTACTGGATGAAATTGTGATTCTTGTAATATAGCTTTGTGTGTTTTTTCATTAATACTTAGTTCTACATACCTAACTTCAGGAGAATAAATGAGTTTATTTAATGCTTTTTCTTCAATTAATAGATGTAGTTGTTGGTTTTGTCCATAAATTACCGAAGGAACTATTCCTTGTCTTCGTTGTGCTTTTGCATCTTTTTTCCCTACGCTCTTTCTTAAAGAGCCGCTAATAGATACTGATTTCATTTCTTATAAGTTTAAAAATAAATAAATTAGTTTAATTTTAAAAAGTGTGCAAAGATATAATTTTTTTTGATTCTATTGTCGAAAAATTATCATTATTTTTTTGTTTCTTTTATTGTTTTATCAATAAAAGCTAAAAATTCTTCTTTTCCTTTTCCTGTTAAAGAAGAAGTAACAAAATATGGGGGTAGTGATTCCCATGTTATTGAAATAGTATCAAGAAATGCTTGGAGATTTTTTGATGTTTTTGTTTGACTTTGTTTATCTGATTTTGTAAAAATAAGTAAAAATGGAATTTGTTGTTTGCCCAACATTTCGATAAAAGAAAGATCGATTTTTTGCGGTAATAGTCTAATATCAATTAAGACACAGAGATAATATAGGTTTTGACGATAATTTATATAATCTAAAATCATTTTTTCCCAGTTGATGCGTAATTGTTTTGATATACGAGCATAACCATATCCGGGTAAATCGACTAAATACCATTCATTATTGATTAAAAAATGATTAATAAGTTTAGTTTTACCAGGGGTAGAAGAAATTTTAGCTAATTTTTGTTGATTTGTTAACATGTTGATAAATGAAGACTTTCCTACATTAGAACGCCCAATAAAGGCAAATTCTGGCAAGTTAGTTTCAGGACATGTTTCCCAATTAGGACTGCTTTTTGCGAAAGATGAGGTTTTTATAATCATTGAAACTTTTTATGGTTTTTGGGTTTATATATCGTGCTTTTTTGTCTTCGTATATGTCGTCTATTTTAACTAAGATAACAGTTTCTTCTGTTTCGCCAAACTCATCGTTATCAGATGTCCCAAAGCATTGCATAGTGGAGGCAACTCTCATGTAAATGTTTATTAAAGGAGGAATTTTACAGTCTAATTTGCTAATTTCTTGTACAAGAGATTTGTAGTCATCTTTAAAATTTTCGTTTGGCAGTAAAGTAGCTAACATGCTTTGTTCATGGTAATAGGGGAGTGGTTTGTAGGCTTTCATTAGAGGTTCTTCTTTGGTAAAATGCTTATTTAAGAAAAATAAAATTAAATCTCTTGCTAAAGAATTATAATTTTTATACATGGTCATTTTTCCATAAATATATTTAATGTTAGGGTTGTCATAGATAAGCATTCCTAATCCATCCCAAACATTATCGAGGGCAAACAGTCCTTTTCGAGAGTTAGCAACTTGATATTGAGGCTGTACAAAAGAACGCCCTAATTCAATAGAGTAAGGTAAATAGTTTTTAATGAAATTATCAGAAAATTGAAATAGTTTAGCTGTTGGACTATGCATTCCATTTTTATCTATTTTCATGTCTTTTCCTAAAAGATAACGATAACTGCTAAGGATTTCTTTTTCTTTTGGGTCCCAAACAACCAATTGTTGAAAAGGTGGGTTCATAGTATCAAATTCATCTAAATCGATAGGTTTCCCAGTTCCTCCGCCAGCATCTCTGAAAGCAATTTCTCTTAGTCTGCCTAATTCAATTAACGTATTAGGAGCATTGTAATAATTAATAGAATAAATTAAATTTTCTCCATAATTAGTTTGACAAATTAATTTATCATCAGTGAGTTCTGATTTAATCAATCTTCTTAATACCCTCTTTGCAATTTTTTTCACCTTTTATAAAATATATTTTTACAATATTATAAAAAAAATCAATATAAATTACTTTTTAATTGATAAACTTTCTTTTTTATTTCATTAGCATATGCATAATCTGTTTTTTCATTTGTAAAAGTTTTGTAAGATATAGTTTCTCCTATGATGATTTTAAATTTTTTATTTTTTTGTTTAAATAATTCATCGGGGAGATATAGCATTTCGATATTTGCTTTTAGTTTTATTCTTTTTCTTATATTAGCTAAATTATAAAAGAAATTTGTATTTTTTCCTTCAAAATAAATAGGTAGTATATCTCTTTTGTATTCTTTTGCTTTGGATACAAATGTTTTTTTCCATTCTAAATCTACAATTTTTCCTTTAATTTTTCGAGAACATATGCCTGCTGGAAAAAAAACTATCATATTGTCTTCTTCAAATGCTTTGTTTAAAGCTCTAGCTAATTCTGTTGTATTTTTTCCTGTTTTATTGATAGGAACAGCAAGGTCAACAAGATTGGGTACGTTTAATAGTAAGTCGTTGAGTGTAACTTTTACTTTTTCTTTGTATTTAGAAAATACGTCTATTAATATTAACCCATCAAAACCGCCTAAAGGATGATTGGAAACGATGATATGATTGCTGTTTTTTGGAATGTTTTCTTCATTAATAATAGAATAGGAGACATTGAAATCGGTAATTATTTTATTTGCGAAATTTATTCCATTAATGCCTTTTACATTATTTAAAATAGTATTGATTTCTTCTGTATGTAATATACGGTTAAGGTAGCGAATAAAAAACTTTGGAAGTAGCCGGTATAAAGTTTTATTCTTATTATAAATAATTTTATCTACATCAATCTGTATTGTCTGATTTTCGTTCATAAAGAAAATTTATAATTAATTTCATCTAATAATTCTAATATATCTTTAACATTTATTAAAGTTAAAAGTTTAATTCTATATGCTTTAAAATTATTAATTCCTTTAAAATAATTTTTATAATGCTTTCTTATTTCTCGTATACCTCTGTGTTCGCCTTTATTTTCAATAGATAATAATAAATGTTTTTTACATATAGTTACACGTTCTTTAATAGAAGGCTCATCGATAATAGTATTATTATTGAATAATGCTTTACATTGTTTAAATATCCATGGATTTCCAATAGCTGCTCTTCCTATCATAATGCCATCAACACAATGTGTTTGTACCATTTTTAAGGCTTCTTCGGCAGATGTAATATCGCCATTCCCAATTATAGGTATTTTAATTCTATGGTGGGCTTTTACTGCTCCTATTAAAGACCAATCGGCTTCTCCTTTAAACATTTGTGTTTTTGTACGACCGTGTATGCTGATAGCTTTAACGCCTATATCTTGCAGCTGTTCGCTTAAATCTATAATGCCCTTAGTGTTGTCATTATAGCCAAGACGAGTTTTTACTGTAACGGGTAATTGTACTGATTTTACAATTTCTTCGGTAATTTCTAATAACAAGGGTATGTTCTGTAACATTCCTGAACCAGAGCCTTTTCCTGCTACTTTTTTAGCTGGGCATCCCCAATTGATATCTATAAAATCAGGTTGGTAAGTTGCTATGATGATAGCAGCTTCTCGCATTGTAATTTTATTATTTCCAAATAATTGAATACCAAAAGGATGTTCATCAGAAGAAAAAAGCATTTTCCGTTTTGTCTTTTCAATATTATGAATCAATGCATCAGATGCTACAAATTCGCTTATGGTAATATCGGCACCTAACTCTTTACAAATACTTCTGAATGATAGATCTGTAATATCGTCCATAGGTGCTAATAGTAATTGTGTTTTATTTAAAAAGATATTATTTAAATAATTCATATTTAGCTAATTTGATAATAATTATTGGTTCTATTGAAAATAAAATGGAGTTGTTTTTTTAAATAATAATGTTCTTGTTTGTCTAATAAAGGGTCTTCTTTTAGTATATCAGTGGCTAAATTTCTTGTATAAATAATAAGCTGTTCGTCTTTGATAATATCGAGTAGTTTAAATTCAATAATACCACTTTGTTTTGTACCAGATAAGTCGCCAGGACCTCTCAATTTTAAATCAAAATTGGCAATTTCAAAACCATCATTTGTTTCTAACATGGCTTGAATACGTTTTTTACTTTCGTTAGACAATTGATTTCCTGTTAATAAAATACAATAAGATTGATTGGCACCTCTTCCAACTCTTCCCCTGAGTTGATGTAGTTGTGCTAATCCAAATCGTTCTGCATTTTCAATGAGCATAACCGTAGCATTAGGGATGTCAACACCTACTTCTATTACTGTTGTAGCTAATAATATATCTGTTGTTTTTTGTATGAAACTTTGCATTATTTCTTCTTTTTCAGCAATAGTCATTTTACCATGAATAATACTTACTTTGTAATGAGGGAGAGGAAAATAGTTTTTGAAAATTTCGTATCCTTCCATTAGATTTTCTAAATCAAGGTTTTCTGATTCTTCAATTAGAGGAAATACAACAAATATTTGTCTGCCATTATGTATTTGTTTTTTTAAAAAGTCAATAAGTTTATTGCGATTTTTTTGAGTGTAATGGTAGGTGATGGTAGATTTTCTTCCTTGCGGTAATTCGTCAATAATAGAAATGTCTAAATCTCCATATACTGTCATTGCTAAAGTTCTAGGAATAGGAGTGGCAGTCATAACTAATACATGAGGTGGCATTGTGTTTTTAGCCCATAACTTAGCTCTTTGTTCCACTCCGAATCGATGCTGTTCATCGATAATGATTAATCCTAATTTATTGAATATAACACTGTTTTCGATAAGTGTATGTGTTCCTATTAATATGGAAGTTTTGCCGTTTTTTGTGTCTTCCAATAGTTGTTTTCGTTTTGCCGTTTTTGTGCTACCAGTTAATAGCTCTACTTGCAAGTTAATGTTTTTAAGAAATTTACTAATACTATTATAGTGTTGTATAGCCAATATTTCAGTAGGTGCCATTAGGCAACATTGATAGCCATTGTCAATAGCAATCATCATGACTAGTAAAGAAGTAATAGTTTTTCCGCTTCCTACATCTCCTTGAAGTAAACGATTCATTTGTTTTCCTGAAATAAAGTCAGAATGTATTTCTTTTATTACTTTTTTTTGAGCATTAGTTAATTCAAAAGGTAAATTGTTGAAATATAAATTATTAAAGTATTTTCCTATTTTAGATAATAAAAATCCTTTACTTTTTGTTGAGCGAATTAATTTGTTTTGTATTAGATGAAGCTGAGTGAAAAATATTTCTTCAAATTTCAGACGTTCTTGTGCTAATTTTAATAATTTTTGATTTCGTGGAAAATGAATATTAAAAAGTGCATTTTTTTTATCTAAAAATTTTAATTTTGCAATAAGATAGTCAGGGAGATTTTCTTCAATTTCGTGATGGTAAGAGATGAGTAGTTGATACAACAGTTTGCTTATTCCTTTACTATCCAATCCGCAGCGTTTCATAGCATCTGATGTGTTATAAAAAGGCTGAAAAGGAATTGGTATTGTTTGGGCATTTTCTTCTTGGTCGGCAATAGTAATTTCAGGATGCATCATATTAAATGCTTTGGCAAACATGCTTGGTTTTCCAAATACAATATATTCTTTTTGTTTGATAATTTTTTTCTCAATATAATTAATCCCATTAAACCAGACCAAATCTATAAATCCTGTATTGTCTTGTAGTGTTGCAACTAATCTTTTAGCTCTATTTTCTCCTATTATTTGAATATCAATTATTTTACCTTTAAGTTGTACATAAGAATTAATATTGTCTTGTAATTCATTTATTTTATAAAATTTCGATTTATCTATATATTTATATGGGTAATAATGTAAAAGATCGTAAAAAGTATAGATAGCTACTTCTTTATTTAAGATTTCAGCACGTTTACTTCCAACGTTTTTTAGATATGTAATTTTAGTATTAAAAAAATGATTCATTTTTTATAAACTTCATTATAAAAAAAGGCTACTTAAAAGCAGCCTTTTTATTTTATGTATAGTGTTTTAGTATTCCCACATATCATGTTCAAAAGCAAAAACTTTATGTTTTATCTTTTCTGCTTCTAATATTTGGTCTAATCCATTTAGTATATAATGGAATATTTCTCGATTATCGTATACATTTTCTTCGGCTCTTATAAAGCTCGAAAAGTGTCGTTGTAGAAAAATATCATCATAAGTTCTACGGTTTGCATTGTTATGAGGATTAAATACTTCATTTACTGCCATAACAGGTCTAAACTCTGGATAATAGAACCATCCAATAGGGGCTAATTTAGTTCCACCTAATTCTGGTAACTCTTCCTCTTCTTGGTATTCTTCTTCAGGGGATCCTTCATCTTCAAAATCATCATAAGCAAACTCGTCATCAGCAGGTTCTTCATAAGCAGGTTGGTCGTCTTCGTCATCAAATCCGAAGTCAGCAGCACCTTTTTGCAGCACCGGGCATATGCCCATAATACGAACATCTAACATTGACCTTTGATTATCAACGTAGTATAATTCTTTCATGTCGTATTGCATAATGTCTTTAGGGTCTGCAAATTGCATAATAGTAGTATCACCAGTAGATATAGGTTCTCCTGTTTCTTCGTCAAATACTTGTTCTCCTGTTTCAGGATCTGTTAGCCATAATAATTGAGTGATAGGTTCTATGCTAAACTTGCTTTTAAACTCTTCGTTTGATAAAGGTATATCAAAATATTCAGTAGTGTAAATGCGAGTAGGCATTGGATTACTTTCATTAGAGTCGACTATTTCCCAAATAATACGTGCAAAACTTTTCCAATTTCCTTTTGTCTCAGTAGGAAAGTAGAGTGGTAAGTTCATTTTTTCTCGTAGATCAATTACACGCCAAAATAGGGAAGCGTAATGGATATATTCTTCATCTAAAGGTTGTAAAGGAGCTGGCGTGTTATCCTTAAGCAATTTTTTTTCGTAAGGTCTGTCTATAGGCTTACGTATTGCTTCTGGAGCATCAAATGCACCTCTTTGATTATTTTCACTATCAATAGTTTGTGTATGAACACTTGCCATACAGCTTACTATTATTATTGTTATGACTAATCGTAAATGTTTCATTTCTATAAGTTTTTAAAATGAATATTATGATATTTAAATTATCTTACACGAACTGTAATATTTTCTAAATTTTTTACTCCTGCAATACTTTGAGCTTTAATTTCGGTAAACTCAAAAGTGGTACCTGCAGTAGCTGCACGTATAGTTCCTTTTAAGCTTTCAGTAAATTGAGCACCTGCATTAGTAGTACTCGAAACTTCTCTTCCATTTTTAACTACGGTAACTTTATAAGAAGTTATTCGCCATGCTAGTGCAAAGTCAAAGTTTTCCATTTTTGCAGTTAAGAAAGGATTGGCAACTAAAAGACTTTTAGCTACTTTTCCTGAACCAACATTAGACCCTATATAAGCTACAGGATTAGGAACTGCTTTTACTCTAAATTCTTGACTTCCCATATTTTGAGATTTTCCTGTTCCTAAGTCAGCGGCTACAGTAATCATTATTTTTTTTCCGATTGTATTTTTATCTGGTGTAACTTCATATTTTCCACCACCCATTTGTTTAGGAGAAAGTCCTCCCCATGAAATACGCATTTTTTCAGGGGCTACTGGTGCTGCTATTGCGATAGGATTTGGAATACCTGCATAGAGTACGTTCATTTTTTCTGCAGCTATTGCAGCAGAAGGGCGAGTTACTGTATAAGCATCTTTAAAAGGATAAAATTTATCTCCTTCAGCAGTTTTTAGTTTAATTATACCAGCGTAACGCTGATCCCCAACTCCTCCTGTAGGTATTTTTAAATGTACCATTCCATTTTCTCCTTCTACTAAGGTTAATTTGTCAATATCAGATACAGAAACAGTATCTCTTCCTGCTCCCCAATAAACAGAAGGGTTTTGACGCGAATCAATAGCTGCTACAATAATATCAGCTTCGTAAGAATCACCCGAAAAAACGATACGACTATTAGGAATTACTTTAGCGCTAACATTGTCGAATTTGAAGCTACCTGCGTCAATAGCAGAATAAAGAAAACTAACAGTAGCATATTCAGTATTTTTTATTTCACCAATTAATTTGTTGAGAATAGTGTAGGTGGCTGCTGCAACAATATGGTCAAAATTATGTTGTTCCCATGATTCTTTTTCGCCAGATGTATTTCTAAAGTCACCTTCAGTAACTAAAGATTGTTTTATTATATTAGCGTATTCAGGGTTATTAACTATAGTAATTAGATTTTTTTTATAAGTCTCTATTTTACCTTTCAATTCTGTAGCTTTTCCAGTTCCAGTTTGACCTATAAAATATTGAGTAGGCTTATCATAGTTATCTTTCGCATCCATATCTTTCAATGTTTTACCTTCCGCTTGCTCGGCAGTTAGGCCATCTACCTCCATAAAAAGTTCTTTTTTTATTTGAGTTATATAGTCTACCATTTCTTCAGATGCTTTTTTTACTTTTAGTGCTTTGTCGTAGAAAGGTTTTACTTTTGCACCTTCATTTTCTAAAGCACCTGCAAATAAAATATAACTTTGATCAACTTTGCTAGTGAAGTTTGTGTTTGTTTGTTCCAATGTTTCATTCACAACTATAAAAGCGTCTAATATATCTTTAGAAACATTTAATGCAAGCATAGCTGTTAGCACTAAATATAACATTGAAATCATTCTTTGCCGGGGAGTTTCCGGACAATTTGTTGCTCCCATATTATAATATAATTTTTATTATTATCTTATTTTATTTATTAACTAATCCTATTACCCATAGCAGCTAACATATTGCCATAAATATCGTTTAATTTACTGACATTTTTGGATAACATATCAACTTGTTCTTTATAACTTAATATATTATTGGTAGATTCGTTTAAGTTAGTTGCTAAGTTTTTAAGATGTTCATCTAAAGTTTTAGAAATGTTTAAAGTCTCATTAGTACTTTGCAATTGAAGCTCGTAAGCTGCATTTATAGCTGAAAGATTTTTTGATAGTCTTGAAACCTCTTCATTATAATTAGATCCGGCAGTCATACTGCGAATAGTGTCTTCATAGACATTGGCTAATGAGCCTACTGCACTAGATGCTTTTTCTACATTTGTAAAATAATTTTGAGATTTATTTAAAGACGACTCTAAAGAGTCAGTTGTTTTTTCGTATGCTACGCCTAAATTCCTAACTGATTCTGATGCTTTCGATACATTAGTAATATATCCATCAGTAGCATTAACAGCATCGGACATACCAGATAATTGTTTGGCATTTTCGCCTAAATTTTTCATTCCAGCTGCTAAGCTATCTAATAAATCAGGTCCAATTTTTGCTTCTAACAAAGCATTGTCTAATTGTTGGGATATAGTACCTTTTTTTTCTTTTTCTTTCTTTTTTGGTTTCTCATCGTCTAGTCCCATTGCTAATTCAGGATAGACCAAAGCCCAATTGTAGTCAACGTGTAATGGTTCAAAAGCTGACATGAAGAAAATAACAGATTCAGTACCCATTCCTATCAATAGCATTATTCCTGCACCTGGGAAGTGCATGATTTTAAACAAAGCACCTGCGATTACAACTGCGGCACCAATTCCGTACAACTTTGCCATAAAATTTTTGTATGGCTTACTTCTTACTAATTCATATAATCCCATAGATTAATTTTTTTTAATTGTTATTATTTTTTGTTATTTATTATATTAATTTAAATTGTCTTTTTTTTACTAATAAACGTTAGATGATGTAGCTAAGTTATCTCCGTATACACGTCCTAAATAAGATTGAACGCATCTAAAGCCAATATAAGATTTACCTGTATCTTGATAAGCATAAGTTCTAGTGGCATTATTCAAATAATAGCTGATATCTTTCCAAGAACCACCACGTATTACTTTTCTTTTTAATACAGGAGGGTCATTGTCTTTTGCATAATAAGTGTATTGCATATTGAGATCATGGGCAAAGTTAAGTGCTGATTCGTTGTATGCATCTTCGCACCATTCAGAAACATTACCTGCCATATCGTACAGTCCCCAGTCGTTTGGATGATAGTGTGCTACTACTACTGTTAAGACACCACCATCAGCACTATAATTTCCTCTTAAAGGTTTGAAATTACCTAAATAACATCCGTTTACATTTTGTGTGTAAGGACCTCCCCATGGATAAGGGCTTTCCATTAAATAACCTCTTGCAGCCCATTCCCATTCTGCTTCGTTGGGTAAACGAAATTCATTTTCGTATGCCCATTCTTGTGTACTTAAATAGTTGTTTCTGATGTGAGAACGCCATGCGCAAAATGCTTTAGCTTGTTTCCAGCTAACTCCTACTACAGGGTAATTATCGTAAACAGGGTGCCAAAAGTAACTATTGGTTTGAGGTTCATTGAAAGAGTGTACAAAATCGTGTATCCAACATAAAGTATCTGGGTAAATATTGACGGCTTCGTGTCGTAAGAAAGGTTTAGATCCTTGGTTATAAGCGGTAGGTCTATTAGAAAACATTCCCATGTCTTTGGTTTGTGGATCTACATTATCAAATTCTTTAAAAGCGGCACCTTGCACGTCGTCGTCTCTAAATGCTCTTTTATCATACCACCAATATTCGAAAACTATTTTTTTAATATCCATATCTCGCATTTTATAATGATAGTATCTTTCATTGCCTGCGCTTGGGTCTAAAAGTAAATAGGAGAGGGCAGAACGGTATTCTTCATCTTTAGAGTCCCAATCTATTTTGGTATCCCAGTTGATGTGTTTTGGTTCAATTATTTCTCCTTCATCGTGTTCTTCGGTAGCTTGCCTACGTTTATATTTTAGATAATGCTCATTGTCTTCTTCATCTAAAGTTTCTCCGAGTTGAACGTGGATAATAGAGTCGACAACCCATTCTACAAATTGACGATATTCGTTATTGGTTATTTCTGTTTCGTCCATCCAAAATGATTGTACAGTAACATTTCTAGCACTATATGTCATTGAATAGGTTGGGTCTTCAGCACCGACTCCCATCACATAATGTCCTTGTGGAATGTGTTTCATGCCAAAAGGTTCTATTTCTTTGTATTGTATTCTGTCCTGAGCTCCAATAAGTTGACCGTCGCCTGAATTACGGCATCCCGTTAATACTATGGCAACAAAAACTGTTAATGTTAAGATCAATTTCTTCATACTCTTATAATATTTAATATAATTAACTAATATTTTTCTAAATTTATTATATCTTATTTCAATATATTTTAATATTCCGTAGGTTTATTTCCTAATAATCGTGTGTTTTTATATCCATAAACTGATACAGGAGGAATAATGGTAAAGCAATATTTTAACATTATTTCAGGTCCTCCAAAGCTTCTTTTATGATTATAGCCTAAAAGCGAAGTTGTTATATCGTAAGATACCCCAATTTCTAATCCCCTGATGGCTGTTGATGAATTGATAAATGGTCTTGCTCCTACTAAAATAGCAACGGCATCTCTGTCAATACGCCAACTCACACCACCCCATACTAATTTATTCCATTCGGCTAATACTGTAAAATCGTATTGTGCTTTTGTAAAATCTGTTTTTATCATAGCACTAGGTTTCAAACTCCAATTTGGATTAAAAGGGAGTGCAAATTCATAACCACCATAGAAATAAAAATGTCTTGTTGTGCTTTGGTGTGTATTTTTTCCTTCTCCTGTAATTAAATGGGTTCCGCTTATACCTGCATACCATTTGTCAGGGTTTATATAATATAATCCAAAAGCTGCATCAATATAGAAGTCTGATATGTTTGAAGTTGCTATTTTTGGATCGCCTTGTTCTCTGGGATGGTATTTATCGCCTTGAAGGGTTCTACTTAAAAGATCGCCAGCTAAACCAATTCCTAAAGAACCGCCACCAAAATTTATTTTAAATGAATAAGCTAATTTCACTGCAATATCGTTTTGATAACCATACTTATCTTGGTATACAGCCATTCCTAAACCGCCATGTAAGGCTTTGACGGGTGCATGGAAAGTAATAAGGACATTTTGTGGTGCAGTGGAGTATTTATCTGTCTTACCAGTTTCTAAATTTTCCCATGTATCTTGAAATCCTGCCCATTGTTGTCTGAAAATGCCTGTGGCACAGATGCCACCGCTTCCTGCTACGCCTGGATTTATAAGAAAATCACTGTACATATAGTGTGTGAATTGTGGATCTTGTTGAGCATTAACGCCTAATATGAAAAATAAGAACAGATATAATATGTAAATTCTTTCTTTTCTCATATTTTTTATTTTCTTGTAGACAACATTATTTGATCTATGTTTTTGCAACTTTCTATTCTTATACTCCATATCCTTTTATAAAGTTTCATTTTTTTTTAATTTCAAAAAAAAATCTTCATTTAAAAAGCAAAAGTACTAAAATATATTTTAGTAATAAACTCTTTAATGTTAGCATTTTTAACTTTCTATTGTTGATTTTCGTTTGTAATATACATATATTATTGTTAATCATAAGTTTGTACAGTAATTTAAAATAGATTTAAATATTTGAATTTTATATATATACTTAATAATCAGATAGTTTTATTGTTTTATTTTTCTTGTAATTTTTTCTCTCTTAATAATAATAGGACTGTTTCTTTTGTAAAAAGTAGTTTCATATTTTTTGATAAGTATATGGTTTTTAATAGTTTTATCTCCTTTAAAGTAGCTATAAAATAGCTTGTCTACTTCTTCGTAGCTGTTAACACCTAATTGTTCAAAGTCGGAATTTCCTATTCCTAGCCCATCTGTAGGGGTTGCTTTTATACATAAATCGATTGCATTCTTGGAAGAATTATTTAGTTTTTTCATTAATATTTTAGCTGCGAAGTAAATTTCTGTTTTCCATAAGTGGCAAAAGGGAGCATAATCTCCTACATCGCCATGTAATGTCCAAAAGCCTATTAAATATTCGGTAAAATTATCTGTTGAAATTACAATTCCTGAGTGGAGTTGTGCTAAATCGTATAAAGCAATCATACGTAGTCTTGCTTTGCAGTTGCCTATTCTTAATCTAGATTTTAATGTATTGTCTAAATTTGGAAGTAAAATTTTGTGATTTTGAAATAAGGAAGCGTAATCTAAATGTTGAAAGTCATGACAAAAATTTTCTCCTATTAAAATAGAACGTTCAATTTCGTCTTTTTTGTTTGTTTCAATACTGATTGATCTTCCTATTAATGGAATATTATTTTTATCACAAACAGGTTTTAACAAGGCTGCAGCAAAGGCGCTATCAATTCCTCCTGATATACCTAATATTAAAGATTTTAATTGATGTTTTTTTATATAATCTTCTGTTTCTGATTGTATAAAATTAATTGTTTTTATCATCTCATCTTCAGAAGTGATAAAGTTTAAAAAGTAGTCTTTAATATGTTTTTCTAAATTAGTCATTCGTTTGAAATGGTTTCTTTTGTAGGATAATTGATTGAGTCTAAATTTGTACCATTGGGAAGTATGGGTGGCATTTTAGTCTTATATTTTTGTAGTTTTACATTATATTTAGGAATGGTGTTTTTAAATTTATCGAAACTTGGAATGTCGCGGTAGCTCCATTTGTCTATTACGTATCCGTCTTTTAATAAGATTAATCCAGGATTATTGCGAACGGCAGTTTTTAAAGGTGTTTCGTCACTATAGTAAAAATGAAATTCGATATTGTATTTTTGTTTTAATGCTTCTACTTCTTCGGGCAGAGAGCTTGTAACTGCAATGAAAGGAATGTTTTCATTGATACATTGATTGGCAAAATCGTTAATTTTATCTAAGTTTTTTAAAGAAGCACTTTTTATGTTTCTAATAAATAATATAAAATGATATCCTTTTTGTTCGATGATGTTTTCTTTTAAATCAATTTGTTGACTTAAATCTTTTAGTTCAAAATCTGATAATGTTGCTTCTGTTCCTTTTTTTATTATTTTATCTTTTCTGTCGACATAAATATATTTGTTTTCAAACTCCTCATTTGCAGCTTCATTTTCTGTAATAGCCATCAATTCATCAGTAGTATATTCGACAATGTTGTTGTTTGTAGTGTTTTTATATATGAAAATAAAATCCATTTCAGGAGCTTCAGAATAAGTTTCTGCTGCTATAAAATTACCTTTATACCAAGGACGAAAATCATGCCATGGTTCATGACGTAAGCAGTATATTTGTATAAATAATACAACAATAAGACTTATTATTAAGGCTGTCCATTGTTTTATTAAAGCTGATTTGTTTTGCTTGTATTTGTTGTTTTGTACAAAAATAACGAGTGTAAACAACATGAATACTACATTTTTATAAAATGTTTGTTTGTTGCTTAAAGTAACAAAATCGCCAAAGCAGCCACAGTCAGTTACGACAAATATTTTTAATGATTTATGAAAAATGGTGTTGTATAGATTGACGATATCTAAAGCATAGGCTAACCAGAAGGTGAGAAAAGTAAAAAACAACATAAAAAGCAATAATATCCATGAGGTAAATCGCATTTTAAAATTGACAATCAATGCAATTCCAATTAAAAACTCAACAGTTATAGCTGCTATAGCCATCAACATTGCTAAAGGTGTGAAGAAATCTAATCCAAATGAGATAAGGTATTCTTCTAATTTTATTGAAAATCCATAAGGGTCTACTCCTTTAACATAGCCAGAGAATACAAATAATATTCCCATAAATAGGCGTGAAAATTCTCTTAAATAATAGAGAATATCTTTACGTTGTTTTCTTATATAACTCATATATGTAAATTTTAAATGTTATCGTTTAATTTAATAAGGGCAAAAATAGCGTAATTAAAAATATCGTAATAGTTAGCATCTAACCCTTCAGATACAATGGTGTTTTCTTTAATATCTTCGATTTGTTTTATTCTTAAAAGTTTCATTAATATAATGTCTGTATAAGAACTTATTCTCATATTACGCCATGCTTCGTCATAATCGTGATTTTTATTTGTAAGCAATTCTTTTCCTTTCGAGACGTAATAGTCATATAGTTGAATGATTTCATCTTGGGATATATTGGAATTGTTTGTTGCATTTGCTTCTAATTTGAGTTGTATTTGTGCCATTATTGCGTAGTTGACAATGCCAATAAATTCGGGAAAAATTCCTTCTGCTACTTTATGCACTCCTTTTTCTTCGATACTTCTAATGCGTTGTGCTTTTATGTATATTTGGTCGGTAATGGAGGTAAGACGTAATATTCGCCACGCAGTTCCATAATCATGCATTTTTTTTATAAATATATCTTTGCATATATTTATAACACTATCAAATTCTTGTAATGTTTTATTCATATAAGATATGTTTTTTATATCAATTTGCAAAAATACTAAATATTGATTAAAAATCAAAATAAATTCATATTTAATATGAAAGAACTTATAAAAGGAAATTATTTGTTAAAATAAAACATGCTTAGAACTTGAAGGCATGAAATGATAAGCAAGACTAAAAGCACATATCGAATAAATTTACTTCCTAATTGCGACGCCCATTTTGATGCAATGTAAGCACCAATCATATTTCCAGCAGCATGTACTAATCCGTAGTCGTAGCGTACTTGTTGATGAGTAATAAATGGAATAAGAGAAAATGGAACGTAAATAAGTACAATAAGATTTTTTATAGCATTGGCTTTTAATAAATCATAGCCTCGCATTAATACAACCATTGCTATTAAAAAATACCCTATTCCAACATGAATCAAGCCACCGTAAATACCAATGATAAAAAAGATTATCCATTGAAATATACTAAAAGGAGTTTTGATTTTTATAGAGTTTTCTTTTAGCCAAATAGTAGGTTTTAATAAAATCATCACAATCATAAAGACTATAATTACTAAAAAAAAATAATTAAAAGTGTTCTCATTGAATGTGATAACTATATTTCCTCCGATAATAGAACCTGCTGCGACTGGAATGGCATATTTAAAAGAATTGCGTATGTTTAAAATTTTCTTTTTAGAATAATTAGTAACTGCTACTAAATTTTGTAAAAATATGGCTATTCGATTTGTTCCGTTGGCAACCATAGGGGGAAGTCCTAATAACATAAATAAGGAAATAGAAATAATAGTTCCTCCTCCTGCTAAAGTATTAATAAATCCTACTAATAATCCAGAAATTATTAATAGAATAATGTGTGATAACTCCATATTATTGATTGACAATTTTTAGTTTAGCAAAGCGTAGTAGCATTGTTTTTGTTCCAAATTTTTCAAAAGAAATAATGGTTTTACTATTAGCTCCATCTTCTATTAGTTCTTCAATTTTACCTAGTCCAAATTTATCATGAAATACTTTCATGCCTACTTTTAACTGTTTTAAATGTTCAATTTCAGCTCCTAATGCTATTGTTGATTTTATTTGTGATACTTCTTGTGCTTCTTTTTTGTTTATAGTAGTAATTTTTGGGGGAAATGTGTTAGTAGTTTTTTGAATTTTAGTTTTATAAATAACAGATGATTGATTAAATGAAGTGTACATTTTTTCGATAAGACGCGTGTCTATTTCCTTAAGAAAAGAGCTTGGAGTAGCATAATTGATAGTACCAAAAACAAAACGACTTCTAGCGTAAGATAAAGTGAGGTGTTCTTTTGTTCGTGTAATGGCTACATAAAACAATCTTCGTTCTTCTTCCATTTCAGAATGACTACTAACCATGTGAGATGGGAATAAATTTTCTTCTAATCCTACTATATAAACATAAGGAAATTCCAAGCCTTTTGAAGCATGTATAGTCATGAGTTTTACTTTGTTACTATTTGTTTTATCTTCTTCGTCGGCATCGGTAAGAAGCACAACTTCGTCTAAAAAACGGTTGATAGAAGGAAAATAATTGCTCAGGTCTTCGCCTGTTTCGAAATCGATGGTATTTTCGGGTGTTCTTTCAGTAAAATCTTTCATTGCATTGAATAATTCGCCAAGATTTTCGTAGCGTTCTTTTTCTTCTGTTAATGCTTTTAATTCTTCTGTTATGCCGCTTTTATCAGCAATGTATTTTCCTAATTCAAAAGCATCTTTTTGGTCTAATAAAAAATGAAAACTTTTAATTTTGTCTACAAAATTGTTTAGTTTATTCCAAGTTCCTTGATTGAGAATGTTGTAATATTTTTCTGGTTGAGAAATAATTTCCCATATTGAACAATTATTGTCGTTTGCCACAGCCATTATTTTATCCATAGTAGTTGTTCCAATACCTCTTTGTGGATAATTGATAATACGCCGTAAAGATTCATCATCTTTAAAATTGACTGTCAAGCGATAATATGCTAATATGTCTTTTATTTCTTTGCGTTGATAAAAAGATTTTCCACCATAAATACGATAGGGTATTCCTTTTCTGATGCACACTTCTTCAAAAGCTCGCGATTGAGCATTGGTACGATATAAAATACTGAAATCTTTGTATGTTAATGTTTTATTTTCTTTATAATAAACGATAGAGTCTATCACTTTTTGTGCTTCATCTGCTTCGCTAAGGCATTCTATTATTTTTATTTTTTTTCCTTCATCATTAGCTGTCCATATGGTTTTATGTATTTGCTCTTGGTTGTTTTTAATAACAGCATTAGCAGCGTGCAGTATTGTTTTAGTGGAACGATAATTTTGTTCTAATTTAAATAATTTACAATCAGGATAATCTTCTTTAAAATTTATAATATTTTGAATGTTAGCACCTCTAAATGCGTAAATGCTTTGTGCATCATCGCCAACAACGCAGATGTTTTCATGCAAGGCGGCTAATTTTTTTACAATTTGATACTGTACGTAGTTCGTGTCTTGGTATTCATCTACTAATATGTATTTGAATTTATGTTGGTATTTGTAAAGCATGTCGGGAAAATCTCTTAATAAGACGTACATATTAAAGAGCAAATCGTCAAAATCCATTGCATCTATACGTTTTAATCGCTGATTATAGGTTGTATAGATATCGCCTAACATGTCTAATCTTTTAGCCTGATTTTCTTTGTATATTAAAGAATTATTATTGTATTCTTCGGGAGATATTAAATTAGCTTTTACATTTGATATGATGCTTTGAACTACAGAAGGGCGGTATTGTTTGTCGTCTAATTTTTTTTCTTTTATAATTGTCTTTATTAAATTTTTGCTGTCGTCTTGATTATAAACCGTAAAATTTTTAGAAAAACCCAAATATTCTGATTCTATATGCAATATTTTATTAAAAATAGAATGAAAAGTTCCCATCCAAACATTACGTCCTATAGTATTATTGAGTAATGTCATAATTCTTTCCTTCATTTCTGCAGCAGCTTTATTGGTAAAGGTCAGGCTGAGTATTTCAAATGGATTGACACCTTGTGTAATCATATAGGCAATACGATGTGTTAAAACACGCGTTTTACCAGAACCTGCTCCAGCTATTACCATCATAGCTCCATTGATGTGAGATACTGCTTTTTTTTGTTCGTTATTGAGTTCTTCAAATAATGCCTTCAATTTTAATTATTTTATTAAAAAATTATTCCTATATTTTTATCATACAAAAGTATAAAAAAACATAAAGTCAAATCTTGTAAATGAAATATTTGTTTTTTTGCTTTTAGGTATGCGAAAAAATAAACTTAAATATTTTTATACAAATGGGATAGTGTTTATGAATCATTTGTCAAAAGCTAATAAAGTTAATGTAATATAAGAGTTGGTTAGCAAAGAAAATAGAGTACTATAAAACTAAATAGAACAGTAAAAATGTTATTTTTTTGTAAAAATAGATCCAATTTCTTTCCCAATTTTTTGCATAGCTTCTATTCCTTTATTTAAAGGAACACCTGTTACATCATGGTATTGGTCGAAAAAGTTGTCTCCACTAAAATGTTGGGGATAAATTATTAATCTACTGTTAGTTTTGAAATATTTTTCTAATTTCCAAGGTAATTTATCCATGATGCTTAGATAAGAAGTTGCTCCTTTTCGAGCGGAGACTAAAACAATAAGGTCGTCTTCATGAATATTTCTAGATAGGATTAAGAAGTCGTCCCATTCGGCAAAAATATATTTATTCATACTTGCCGTTAATTTATTCTTTTTATATAGTCTATCGATGGCTTTCTGTGTCGATTCATTAGAATAAAGTTGAATGGATATACTAAGTTCTTGTGCTAATTTTGCCATATTTATAAACCACAATTTAAATCCATTTTCATGTTCTGCCAAAGGTGGAATGGTAATAATAATTCTTTTATGTAAGATTAAAGGCTTCTCTAAATGGCATACGTAAATAGTTTTATCGGTATTGGTTAAAATATTATCTATTTTTTCACCAATTAATTTATCAATAAATCCTGTACGCGAAGGCCAGCCTAAAACGATAATATCAGCCATGATTTCTCGCGAAATGCGTCCGATACCACTTCCTGGATTATGGTCGATAGTAGTAATCACACTAACTTTGGTTTCGGAAGCAGAGGCATGACGTACAAAATCTTCTAATTTATTTCTTGCTTTAACTATATTGATTTCAGCTTCATTGTCGTTAGATACAACAGTAAGTACCGATATAGGATGTGCAGATTTTTTATCTTTAATAAAAATAGCAAATTCCAATATTTTTTCAATTTTCTCAATATTTGTTACGTTTTCAATAGGTAAGAGAATGTGTTCACTTTTTGTAGTGTTTGTTTTTACTACACTTGTTTCTTCATCGTCCGATTGGATAATGAGTTTTTTTCCTGCTTTTTCGGTTGCAAACGAAGCAATGATACAAGTAATTAAAATAAGAATAATGGTCCCGTTAAGTATATTATCGTCAATAATACCAGCTCTGTGACCTACTAATATAACAGCGAGAGTGGCTGCTGCGTGCGCACTGCTAAGTCCAAATATAAGTTGACGTTGCACTTTGGAGTACCTGAAAAATAATTGAGTAAATAAGGCTGCTACCCACTTTCCAGTAATAGCTACTACCGAAAGCGTAATAGCTATTATAATAGCCATAGGTCCACTTAAAATAACGCTTACGTCTACTATCATTCCTACACTAATCAGAAAAAAAGGTATGAATAATGAATTGCCCATAAATTCGATGCGATTCATTAAAGCAGAAGAGTTGGGAATGAGTTTGTTGAGTGCTAAACCTGCTACAAAAGCTCCAATAATAGGTTCTACGCCAGCTACTTCAGCTAAAAATGCAGCAAAAAAGACAACTGATAATACAAAAATATAATGGGAGTGTTTTTCACTTTCTAATTTGCGAAAAAACCATTTAGCTACACGGGGAATAATTAAAAACATAATAGCTGTAAAAATAGCTAATGATATGCCAAGTTTTATCCAAAATTCTTGACTTAAAGAACCTTGGCTTTTCCCCATAATAACGGCTAAAATAATAAGTACTGCTGTGTCGGTTAGAATTGTTCCCCCTACGGTAACAGCTACTGCTTGATTTTTAGACACACCTAATTTACTTACTATCGGATAAGCTACCAATGTGTGAGTGGCAAACATGCTGGCAGTAAGAAAACTTGCATTAAAATCATATCCTAATAAATAATGACATACGGGAAATCCGATGGATAAGGGTAAAATAAAAGTTAATATGCCAAATAAAAGACTTTTGTATTTATTGGCTTTAAATTCATTTAAATCTAATTCTAATCCAGCAATAAACATTATATACAAAAGACCTATGGTAGAAAAAAGGTCGACAGCCGAGTTTTTTTCTAAAATATATAATCCATGAGGTCCAATAATAACGCCAGCTATAATTAAACCTATTATTCCAGGAATATTAAATCTTTTTAAAACAATGGGAGATAATAATATAATAAATAATACCAATGAAAAAACTAAAATAGGATTTTCTAATGGTAACATAAATTCTTGAGTTAATTTACTGAAAAAATCTATCATAATTATTATTTTATTTTGGAGTGTTTTTATTGTTTAATAGTATGGTATTTTTTTTTGCAAAATTATCATAATAATTACTATCTTTAATGATAATATGAAAAATTACTTTTTTTGACCTATAAATCTAATAACAGAACTGTAACCATTGTGACTAATGCCTTCATTTAGATAGACTTCTGATTTTGTTAATTGTATGATGTTGTAGTTATAAAAATCTGCTTTTATTTCTTCTATTGAAAATAATGCTTCGCTATTACGTGGTCCACCTACTTTTTCGTTTGTTTGCTGGTGTTGTGTGTGATTTTTACTAAACCCTTCTAATATTATTAGTCCATTTGTTTTTAAATAATTACTTAATTTTTTATGTATTTCTGAACGCATATTAGGAGCAAAATGTGCATAAATTAGAACTATTGCATCAAATTGGGATTGATTATAGTTTACAGTGTCTATACAACCTACTTGATAATCAATTTTCACATTATTTTCCTTAGCTAATAAAAGAGCTTTCTTTTTTGCTTCGCTACTAATATCGAATGCAGCAACCGCCCAGCCAAGTTGTGCAGCAAACACAGCATTGCGTCCTTCTCCTTCAGCAGGAAAGAGTGCAGAACCTATAGTTAGTTTACTAATTTGCTCTTTAAAGAAAAGATTGGGTGTTTTACCATAAACAAATTCTTTCTGCTTATATCTTTCATCCCATTTTTCAATCCAACTATTATTCATGTCTCATTTTTTTATGAAAAATTAATTTATTATAACGATAAATTTGAGCTATCTAATATAAAATAAGAATAGATTTATAATTTTTAGTGAAATATTTAC
The DNA here is from genome assembly GCA_964610025.1 of uncultured Lentimicrobiaceae bacterium. GTDB lineage: Bacteria > Bacteroidota > Bacteroidia > Bacteroidales > WCHB1-69 > UBA5266. The sequence goes on along the minus strand of CAZSTX010000005.1, from coordinate 29,112 downwards.
TATTGTTTCGTATTTTCGTGTATTTTTGCAAAAATTTTAAATTTAAAATTTATTTTAAAATGGAAATGACATTAGAAGAAAAAGTAATTCAAATACTTGACCAAATAAGACCTCATCTTCAAGCCGATGGAGGCAATATTCGCTTTGTAGAATTAACCCCTGATAATATAGTGAAAGTAGAACTGCAAGGAGCTTGTGGCAGTTGTCCTTATAGCAGAATGACACTAAAAGATGGTGTAGAAAAAACTTTAAAAAAACATCTTCCGGAAATAAAATCGGTTGTAGATATTAATTTAGATTTCTAAACATAGTTTTATGGGATTAAAATGTGGTATTGTCGGTATTTCCAATGCTGGAAAGACTACTTTGTTTAATTGTATGTCGAAAACAAAAGCACAAATAACTAATTTTGCTTTTAGTACCGAGAAGTCGAATATAGGTATTTGTAATGTCCCCGATAAGCGATTAGAGAAGATACATCAACTCATTATAGCAGAAAAATTAGTGTATGCTACTGTCGAAATAATTGACATTCCTGGATTAGCAAAAGGTTCGAGTGCTGGCGAAGGAATTGGGAATTCTTTTTTATCTGATATACGTTTATGCGATGCACTTATTCATGTATTACGCTGCTATGAAGATGCTAATTTGCCACATATAGATGGAAATATTAATCCTATCAGAGATATAGAAACTATTGATTTAGAACTTCAAATTAAAGATTTAGAACAAATAGAACGTAAAATACAAAAAGTAGAGAAAGCACTAAGAGTAGGCGATAAAGAAGCACGATTTCAGATAGAAGTATTGCAAAAATATAAAACACATCTCGAAAATTTTCAAAACTCAAGAACTTTGCAACTGCCTGATAATGAAAAAAAAGTAGTGGAAGACTTGATGTTGTTGACCGATAAACCTGTTCTCTATGTATGTAATGTAGATGAAAAATCGGTATTAACAGGAAATAAATATTCCGATTCGGTGTTGGAGTTTTTTAAAGATACTGATACCCATGTGTTAGTAATAGCTGGAAAATTAGAAGCCGAAATAGCAGAGTTAGAAGAAAAAGACCAAATGGTTTTTTTAGAAGATGTTGGATTAAAAGAACCGGGAGTAAATAAGTTGTTGCAAGCATCTTATAAATTGTTGAATCTCATATCGTTTTTTACAGTGGGAGGGAAAGAAAATAGAGCATGGACAATTCCATTAGGAACCTTAGCACCGCAAGCAGCAGGTGTTATACATAGCGATTTAGAAAGAGGTTTTATTCGTGCAGAAGTCATTAAATATGACGATTTAATTGCATACGGAAGTGAACTTAATTGTAAAAAAGCAGGAAAGATGACAGTAGAAGGGAAAAACTATCTCATAAAAGATGGAGATATTTTACATATTCGATTTAATGTGTGAAAAAATGAAAATTATAAAGAAAATATAAAAAAAAGTATTACTTTTGCATAATAAAATACTATCAATTTAAATTAAAATAATAAATAATGAAAAAATTTTTTACTTATTTTTTAACCCCTTTTTTAGTAGTATCTCTTACTTTTAATTATTTTGTATTTGCGCAGCAAGCACCCGTTTGTGATATTGATTATGAAAAATTAGGAGAAACGCATCCCGATTTTCTAAAGAATTTTAATCCAGTTTACTATGACAATGATTTGATGAAAGAATGTATCATTGAAGTTATTAATTATTCACGTAAAAATTGCAATTCAGCAGAAGCATTAATAAATAAAGAGATATTAGATAGTGCTGCTACTTATCAATCAGTATTTATGGCTAAAAAGAAAGAAAGAACTTACAAAAACATAGTGAGTTACTTGAAAACTACTGAATTACGTGCTGTTAAAGCGGGTGGTACCAAACGTGTTGCCGAACTAGTAACAAGAGCAAAAGCTTCAAAAGACAATGCGAGAAGCGACTATTCTTATTTAGAAGTAGCAATTGAAGCTATTAGCTATTTATTGAAAAACACAAAAACAAATATTATTCCATTGCATAAAAAATTTACATATATTGGAGTTGGAACATCTGTAGATGAGAACAATAAAAATATATACATCTCATTGGTCTTTGGTAACGATTTATCGTTTAATAAAGATAATATTACGTATAAAAATACTACTTACACAAGAAAACTTTATGGCTTAAAACCCTATCAAGAAAAAACTTGTCGCAAATGTGAAGTGAAAGGTATCGAAAATCTACAAAAATGTATCACCTTAAAAGGAAATGATATTTATTTTGTTCATCCTAATATTAAAGAATTAAAACGTTTGATAGGGAAGAAAAAAGATGCTATAGCTATTGATATTGTTCAACATTCTCAATATCTTTGTAATAAACAAAATGATATAGACCTTAATTTTTATAATCGTGGAGTACTCCAAAAATATATTAAATTTAATAAATTAGTAAAAAAGAACGAAATAACGGATAAAAAGAATAAAGGACTTAACGCCTATATAGGTACAATTCCAAACAACGTAAGAACACCCTATGATATTAATCTTATAATTATAAAAGATAAAGCTGTATGTAAAACTTTAGTAAAAACAAATATTAAACAAGTTACATCAGATTATTCTGGAAAAACAAGTTTACTCCCTGATTTGTCTGGAATTCAAACATCTATTAATTATATTCCCGAACCCGAAAAAGCCGTTTTAGAATTTAATGTACCTTTTGAAGTCAACAAATCAGAATATGAAGCAGAGGATATACGTCCCTTTATCGAAACGTTGAAAGAACCAAGATTTATTATTGATAGCATAGTAATTATTGCTACTACATCATTAGAAGGTAGTCAACAATCGAATGAAATTCTACAAAAAAAACGCTCTGAAAGTATTGTAGCTGCACTAAAGAAAATGCAAATCGAAAATATTGCATATTCCATTGATTTAGATGATGGCTATGAACTATTAGTAAATGATTTGAAAAATAATAAAGAATATGCTAATCTATCCAATTTGTCGAAAAATGATTTAAAAACACAATTGAAAAATAGTAAATTATTGAAAAATATAGAACCTATTTTGAAAAATCATAGAAGAGCTCACATCACGATGTATATAACATATGATATTTCGGAAAAATATGAACAAGGTTTTACTGTAAATAAATTTAATAAAACATTAGAAAAAGGTGATTTTCCTATGGCTTTTGCGATTCAAAAATTTATTATGAAAAGAGTAGAAGACGGGAAATACACTAAAAATTTAATTGATAGTATGAATATTCCTTATCGTGCTAATATGTTACCTTTTTTAACAAATAAATATTATATGCTATCATTTTTCAAAGGAGCTTGGTCTTCTGATAATATGAAAAATGTGATTGATTTATATAAATTTGATGCTAAAAATTTAATAGCTGAATTTAATGCTCTTTGCTGTTCGGTGCTTGATGTAGAAATAACATCTACAACACAAATAACACCTACACAAGTTAAAATTGATAAATTTTATAATACTACTATTGGAAAGACATACCCTGCTAAGGTAGACGCATTGAATATGACTTTTCAATATAAAGTATTGGATTATATAAACGAAAGTGAATCTCCTGATGAAAATTTAATGAATATAACTTATGATAAAATAAAATTAATAGCATTACCAACCATTTCCACTTGGCAAAAAGCCTACGAAGTAGCTTCTACTTTTATTGAGTATGAAGATTATGAATTTGCTAGAACAACAATGGATGCTTATATTACAGATACTTCTGTGAGCGAAGATTTTATTTTTACTTATATGAATTTATATTCTATTAATGAAAATACTTATATTACGAAAAATTTTGAAATAGCTTGTAAATTGGCTGCTCAAAAAAACAGAACGCGTTTTTGCAATGAAATAAAAACATATTCTATTCTTATTCTCGAAAATTTAGCTGTTAAGAATATTATTTGCAGCGAATGTAAATAATTAAACAATAGGTTCTAACAATTCAGTCAATTTATAGTAACTTATAATTACGCATAAATTTATTATGAAATCAATTCCATTAGCAGAAGAAATGCGTCCTAAATCTTTTGAAGAATATTACGGACAAGAATTTTTAATAGGAGAGGAGGGGATACTTCGTAAGTCTTTGGAAATAGGAAAAGTGCCATCAATGATTTTATGGGGACCACCCGGCGTAGGGAAAACGACATTAGTACATCTTATTGCCAATTATTTACAAGTTAATTTTTATAAACTAAGTGCTATTAATGCTGGTGTACGCGACGTGCGAGATGTAATTGATAACGCAAAAAAAACAAATACATCTTCTATTTTGTTTATAGATGAAATTCATCGATTTAACAAATCACAACAAGATTCGTTGTTAGGAGCTGTTGAACAAGGAATCATCATTTTAGTAGGAGCAACAACAGAAAATCCTTCTTTTGAAGTTATTTCTCCATTATTATCTCGTTGTCAGGTGTATATATTAAAGCCATTGGAAGAAAATCATTTAAAAAAAATTCTATTAAAAGCACAGGAGATATTAGAAACACGGTTTGCAAAGAAAATTATTATTCATTCTTTTGATACTTTATTCTATATTTCAGGCGGTGATGTTCGGAAGTTGCTTAATGCATTTGAGTTAACTGTTTATAGCCTTATTTCAGATGCTGACGAAATACAGATTACTGATGAAAAAATAATGGCGGTTATACAAAAAAATATACAAATTTATGACAAATCGGGAGAGATGCATTATGATGTTATTTCTGCATTTATCAAGTCTTTACGAGGTAGCGATCCCAATGCTGCACTTTATTGGCTTGCACGTATGATTGCAGCAGGCGAAGATCCAAAATTTATAGCCCGTAGAATGCTAATATTAGCTTCAGAAGATATAGGAAATGCCAATCCCAATGCTTTATTGCTTGCAACTAACTGTTTTCAGGCTGTAACAATGATTGGCATGCCCGAAGCACGTATAATTTTATCGCAAACAGCTATTTATTTAGCTTCTTCGCCTAAAAGCAACACTGCTTATATGGCGATAGATAAAGCTTTAGAGACTGTTGAAAAAACAAAAAATTTATCAGTTCCTCTTTCTTTGCGAAACACACCAACTCGTTTTATGAAAGATTTATCCTATGGGGTAGGCTATAAATATGCACATAATTTTAAAGGGAATTTTGTCGAAACCAATTTTATGCCTAAAGAACTAATAGGAAAGAAATTTTACGAACCAGGAGATAATGCAAGAGAAAAAGAAATGCGTGCACAACTTCAAAAAATGTGGAAAAATACTTATCAATATTAAAAGGTAAAAATTCTATGCCCTTTATTATTAGAATTATCGATAGTTATATTTATTTCTACTGTATCTTGAGGAAGTAATATGTTTATTTTTTCAGCCCATTCGATAAAACAATAATGATTGCTGTACAAATATTCTTCTATTCCAATATTGATAGCTTCTTCAATAGAGTTAATTCTGTAAAAATCAAAATGATATAGTTTTTTTAAGTTGGGTAATTGGTATTCATTGACAATCGAAAAAGTAGGACTACTTACCATATCATTGCATTGTAAATAACGGCAAACGTATTTCATAAAAGTAGTTTTGCCTACTCCCATATCGCCTTTTAATGAAAAAATAAGCTGGTTGGGATATTTTTCAAAGACTTGAGAAGCAGCATTGTATAGATCTTCTTCTTTAGTACATAAGCATTTGTTTTTTATAACCATACAGTTTATTGCTTATGTGACTCATCAGATGTGGGTTCTTTTTTGTCTTCTTCTGTGTTTTCAAAATTAAGCATGTCTTGCTCTATTAATGAATTATACCAAAAAAATATCTTTTTCATATCTGAAATGTATACGCGGTCTTTATCATATTCTGGTAATATTTTTTCCATATATGCTTTTAATGTATTATTGTCTGATTTATGGTCGATACATTTTTGAGCATTTTCTATGTCAAATATTTTTTTAAATACCTCTTTTAATGGAACTTCTTTAGTATTTGTAAAAACACTAATATCTTCTAATGGAATTATTTTGTTAGTAGGAAAAATAGGATGCCGCGATTTATCTTGAATCGATTCTACTATTATACGATTATTACCTTGATTAATAATTTGATACAATCCACTTTTACCCGATATTGTCAATATTTTTTTTAAGTCCATTGTGATGATAAGATTTTTTTTTAATTTATTTTTATTTATTAATAATAGCTAATTTAGATGTTACGTATGCTTGGGTTATATGAAGTTTTTTCTTATTTTTGCTTGGAAAATCAAACATGGCATCTGTCATGATTTTTTCTATGATAGTACGTAAACCTCTCGCACCTAATTTTAAATCTACTGTTTTTTCTACTATAGCATTTATTGCATCATTGTCGAAGGTTAAATCAATGTTGTCTATTTTTAATAGTTTTTTATATTGTTTTATTAAAGCATTTTTAGGTTCTAATAATATCCGTTTTAGTGCATCTTCGTCTAATCTAGTCATATAAGTAATAACTGGGAAGCGTCCACATATTTCGGGTATTAAACCATAATTTCTAATATCTTGTGATGTAATATGTTGTAACATATCATCGTCGTCTATTTTGTTGTCACTACTCTTATAGCCAATGATTTTAGTGTTTAAACGAGCTGCTATTTTTCTTTCAATACCATCAAAAGCTCCGCCAGCAATAAATAAAATATTTTTAGTGTCGATTTGAATAAATTTTTGTTCTGGGTGTTTGCGTCCTCCTTCTGGCGGCACGTTTACGATACTACCTTCTAATAGCTTTAATAATGCTTGTTGTACGCCTTCGCCCGAAACATCTCTTGTGATGGAAGGGTTGTCGGATTTGCGTGCAATTTTGTCTATTTCATCAATAAAAACAATGCCTTTTTCAGCTTTACTTACATTGTAATCAGCTGCTTGTAGCAATCTACTTAAAATACTTTCTACATCTTCTCCAACATAACCCGCTTGTGTAAAAACAGTAGCATCGGCAATACAGAATGGCACGTCTAATAATTTAGCTATTGTGCTGGCTAATAATGTCTTGCCCGTTCCTGTTTCTCCTACTAAAATAATATTGGATTTATCGATTTCTACATCGTCTTGTTCTTCTTTGTCTTGATAATAACGTATGCGTTTATAATGATTATAAACAGCTACGGAAATCACTTTTTTAGCTTCTTCTTGTCCTATAATGTATTTATCTAAAAAAGTTTTGATTTCGATTGGTTTTTTATCAAAAGAAAATGTTTCAACTTCATTCTTTTTGTCGTGATATTTGATTTGATGCAATATATCGTTTGCTGCTTGAATGCAATTTTCACAAATATGTGCATTTATTCCATCTAATAGTAGAAGGTTATTACTTTCTTCATTACCACAGAAAGAGCATTTTTTTGTGGTATTTACTGCTTTAGCCATAATAATAGAAAAACTAATATTTTATGTTCTTTGTAAAATTTCATCTATCATACCATAGTCTTTAGCTTCTTGCGATGACATCCAATTGTCTCTATCGGAATCTGCCCATACTTTATCGTAAGGTTGCCCGGTATGTTTTGAAATGATTTCGTAAAGTTCTTTTTTTACTTTTTGTATTTCACGCGCTTCAATTTCTATATCAGATGCTTGTCCTGATACGCCTCCCATAGGTTGATGTAGCATGATGCGTGAGTGTTTGAGGGCTGATCGTTTTTTTGGTGCACCAGCACATAATAAAATAGCACTCATAGAAGCAGCCATGCCTGTACATATTGTAGCTACATCTGCTTCAATGTATTGAATGGTATCGTAAATTCCTAAACCTGCATATACAGAACCTCCTGGAGAATTGATGTAGATTTGAATGTCTTTTTTAGAATCGACAGATTCTAAAAATAATAATTGTGCTTGTATGATGTTGGCTACATCATCGAAAATAGGAACACCCATAAAAATGATTCTATCCATCATTAAACGTGAAAAAACGTCCATAGCTACGGCGTTTAATTGTCGCTCTTCAATGATATTTGGAGTAATGTATTCATTAAGTACAGACGTGTATTTATAAAGTGTCATGCTGTTGATGCCAATATGTTTTAAAGCATATTTTCTGAATTCATCTTTCATGTTGTCAGATATTTAATATTATTATTTAGTTGTTTTTTCTTCTGATTTATTAGTCATTATTTCGATAAATTTATCAAAACTTACTTTTTCGCTTGCTGGATTAATGTTTTTTATGAGTGATTCAATAAGCTTTTCTGAAAAAATATTTTCGTAAGCATTTTTAACATTTTCTGATTTACTCAACATTTCATTTGCAAAATTTGTTACTTGGTTTTCTTGTTCTTCGGGAAGAGTTTGATTAGATGTAACACCAAAATAAGCGCTACGAATATAATCTTTGATGTATTTGCTAATTTCTTCTTTGCTAATATCTATTTTTTCCGTTTTTGCAATTTTATCTTCAATTAATTGATAACGAATCGATTTTTCAATGTCAGCATATTTATCTTCTATGTTTTCTGCGTTATATTCTTCGTTTTTATTAGTTGTTAAATAATTTTTGATAAAATTTTCGGGTAAATCAATTGTGGTTTCTTCCATTAAATTTTCCATGATTTTAGTACGAAAATACATTTTTTCATCTCTTTCGTAGCCTAATTCGATTTGCTTTTTTACTTCTTCTTTTAAAGATTTTTCGTTATTTACTTCTCCATTAGGGAATGCTTTTGTGTAAAATTCTTCGTTTAGTTCGGCTAATTCAATGTGGTGTATAGCATCTATTTTAACGCTAATATTAATAGGAGCATTTTCTAAATCTTCTATTTTTGTTTTTAAGAAAGTCGAACGTTCGTAATCGCTTTTAAATATTTCTTTTGTATTAAATTTTATAATATCGTGCAGTTTTTTTCCAACAAATAACTTTTTATATTCGTCTTTTATATAGTTTAACAATAAGGAAGCTGTAAAATCTTCTTTTATATCATCTTCGGCAAGTACTGTAACTAATAGCATATCATTATCAACTACTATTTCTGTTGAAGAAAATTTACCCATTTTATGTCTTATTTTTTTTATTTCTTCTTCAACATCTTTGTTGTTTGCGTTGATTTTTAAATAGTTGATTTTTTTAGCTTTTTCATAATTTATTTCAAATTCTGGATGCAATCCAATTTCAAAAAAGAATGTAAAAGTCTCATCTTCGTTGTCAAAATTTCCTTTTGTTTTATCAGGAATGGGGAGGGGTTCAAATAAAATATTGATGTTGTTTTCTTTTATATGATTTAATAAACTATCTTGTATTATTTGTGTTATTTCGTCTACAAGGACTGATTTTTTATACATTTTGTTAATCATACCTATAGGTACGTGTCCAACTCTAAATCCTGGTATATTAGCTTTACGCTTCAAATCTTTTAGTTTTTTTTCTACTTTCTCTTTATAGTCAGCTAATTGTATTTCTATTGAAATAATATCATTTAATGGACTAATATTTTCTCTTAAAATATTCATTCTCTGTTGTGTTATATGTTATAAATACGAATTTGCAAAGTTATAATTTTTTTTGTGATAAATGTGTATGTTTTATTATTTTATACTAAAAATAACTAAAATGTTAAGAAATGTTTTTTGATATTAATTTTTTTACGCTGAGTGAAATTAAAATCAATGTTGTAATTGTTAAAACTATTACAGGTAGCCAAACTGTAACAAGTCCAGCTCCTTTTATCATAATATCTTTCAATGCAATAATAAACCATGTGGCTGGAACAATATGTGAAAATATTTGAATAATAAAAGGCATATTTTCAATTGGAAAAATAAAACCTGAAAGTAAGAGAGCTGGCAAGAAGAGTCCTAACATACATAATAGCATAGCGACTTGTTGTGTTTTTGTGATAACAGAAATTAATATTCCTATTGAACAGGCTGTTAGCATAAATAGAATGCAAACGATTGTTAATAATAAAATACTACCTTTCATGGGCATGTTAAACATAAATACACCTAATAGAATAATGATAATAGTACAAATCAGAGAAATAACCATATAAGGTATGATTTTTGCCACTACCATTGTAAGCTGATTTACAGGAGTAATAGCCAGCATACGCCAGCTTCCTGTTTCTTTTTCTCTTGCTAAAGTTATTGAAGTCATTAGAGCTGTAACTATAATCATAATCAATGCAATATTGCCTGGAATAAACATATATGCACTTTCTAACGATGGATTATATTGCATTTTAATATTTACTTCAAATGGTATATAGTTATCTTTTTCGTTATTTATTTCTTTTTGAAAATCGGCAATTATTTGTTTTCCATAGCTTTCGAGAGTAGTAGCAACGTTAATATTAGAGGCTTCTGTAATAAGTTGTATATCTGTTGATTTAATACGTATTATGTTTTCTTCAAAATTGCGAGGTATTACTATTGCCATGTGTATAGCTCCTTGCTGAAATGCTTGTTCTATCTCACTTTCTGAATTAAGTTGTTTTGTAACTTTAAAATAAGTAGAAGCAGTCATTTTTTCTAATAATAATTTAGAATAAGTATCTTGCGAATAATCTAAAACAGCTATTTTTATATTTGTAATTTCATTTCTAATAGTGTAGCCGAATAATACAACCAATACGATGGGCATCATAAATATTAATGCTAAGGTGCGTATATCTCTAAAAATATGTCTAAATTCTTTAATTAATATAGCTTTAAATGCTTCCATCTTGTTTAACGATTGGTTATTTTATGAAATACTTCTGTCATAGAATTTACTTTGTATTTTTCTTTTAATTCGTTGGGATTTCCAATGATTTCGATTTTACCATTTGACATAAAACATAGTCGGTTACAATATTCGGCTTCGTCCATGTAATGGGTCGTAACAACGATGGTAACTCCTTGCGATGCACTATCATAAATCATATTCCAAAAGTCTCTACGTACTAATGGGTCTACGCCACTTGTTGGTTCGTCTAAAAAGACAATTTCAGGTGTATGGATTAGTGCAGTGGCAAATGCCAATTTTTGTTTTTGTCCAAGTGGTAAAAATTCGACTCTGCTATTGGCAAAATCGCGAATTTTTAAATGAACAATAATATTTAAGATTCTTTTTTGCAATAGTTTTTTTGGAATTTTATAGATAGTACCAAATAATTCTAAATTTTCTATTATTGTAAGGTCTTCGTAAAGAGAAAATTTTTGGCTCATATAGCCAATGTGTTTTCTTATTTCCTTTCCATGAGTAAAAACGTTATAACCAGCAACTTCCATAACGCCAGAAGTGGGTATGAGTAAGCCACAAAGCATGCGTATGGTGGTTGTTTTGCCGGCTCCATTGGCACCCAATAAACCGAAAATTTCGCCTTTTTTCACTTCAAAAGAAATGTTATTAACGGAAGTAAAGTCGCCAAATTTTTTTGTTAAATTTTTTACAACAATAGCCTTATTCAACTTTTTAATTTTTATTAATAATAATCAAAACGTAAATGTTTAACAGTTAATCCTTTATTGATTAATTGCTTTAATGAGTCAATGCCTATTCTGAGATGTTCTTCTGTATATTGTTCTGTAACCATTTTATCGCTTGCTTCAGTTTTAATTCCATCAGTGTATAAAGGTTGGTCTGAAACTAATAATAATGCTCCTGTTGGTATTTTGTTATAAAATCCTACAGAAAAAAGTGTTGCTGTTTCCATGTCTATTGCAGTAGCTTTGATGCGTGCTAAATAAGCTCTAAAAATTTCGTCGTGCTCCCATACTCTTCGATTGGTAGTGTAAACGGTACCCGTCCAGTATTCTCTTCCATAGTCTCGAATAGTAGATGAAATGGCTTTTTGCAAATTAAAAGCGGGTAGGGCAGGGACTTCCATTGGAAAATAATCATTTGATGTTCCTTCGCCTCTAACGGCGGCAATAGGAAGCAATAGCTCTCCTAATTTTAAATAAGGTTTTAAACTGCCTGTTTTTCCTAAAAATAAAACTGCCTTTGGCATAATAGCCGTAAGCAAGTCCATGATAGTAGCTGCCATTGGACTTCCCATAGAAAAATTAATAATGGTAATATTTTCTTTTGTAGCACTTTGCATAGGATAATCTAATCCACGCATTTGTGTATCCATAATTTCTGCAAAATTTTTTATATAGCTTTTGAAATTACTGAGAATAATATATTCGCCAAACTCGTTTAGTTTTAAGCCTGTATATCTTGATAGCCAATTTTCTACAATGTCTTTTTTTGTTTTCATATTTTTCTACTATTGAATAATTATTGCAATAAATATATCAAAATAGGATATGTTTTTATAATAAGTTTTAAATCGTATTTAAAAATGTAATAAGTTTATTGACAGCTATTCCTCTATGACTAATACGATTTTTTTCTATTATTTCCATTTCGGCAAAACTTTTATTATAGCCTTTTGGTCGAAAAATGGGGTCATATCCAAAACCTTGTTTCCCTTTTCTACTTACTAAAATTTCGCCTTCAATTTTACCTTCAAAACTATACTCTTTAGCATTTATAATTAGTGCTATTACAGTCCTAAAACAAGCCTTACGGTTCGAAATACTGAGCATTTCGTTTAAAACTTTGTTTATGTTATCGTCGAAGTTGCAGTTTTTGCCGGCATAGCGAGCAGAATAAACACCTGGTCTGCCATTGATTGCTTCTATTTCTAAACCTGTATCGTCAGCAAAGCAAGGCTGACGATATAGGTTGTAGATATAACGAGCTTTTAATAAAGCATTTTCGCTAATATTATTAGCTGTTTCGGGTATATTTTCATGCACGCCAATATCTGCAAGAGATAATAATTGAAAAGAATTATTTAATACAGATTGTATTTCTTGAAGTTTATGTTGGTTGTGCGTAGCAAATATCAATTGCATAGAAGTTGATATAAAAAAAATTATTTTAATTTTAATAAAGCTTCTTTGATACGACGTACTGCTTCAATAAGCAATTCGTTGGAGGTGGCATATGAAAAGCGTATGCAATTGTCATCGCCGAAAGCGGCTCCTGGAACCAATGCAACATTAGCTTCATACAATAAATACATGGCTAAATCGTTGCTGTCGTTGATAGTATATTTATCATAAGATTTGCCATAGTATGCATTTACTTCTGGAAAGAAATAAAAAGCTCCCTGTGGAAGTATGACTTTTATATCGGGTATTTCTTTTAATAATTTGTACATTAAATCTCTGCGTTCGAGAAATTTATTACGCATTGTAATAATATCTTTACTATTAGAAGGGTCTAATCCCATGGCTGTTATTGTAGCACGTTGAGCAATGGAACAGGTGGCTGATGTTACTTGTCCTTGCAGTTTATCGCAAGCTTTGGCTATTTGTAAAGGAGCGCCTATAAATCCAATACGCCATCCTGTCATAGCAAAACCTTTTGCAACTCCGTTTACTGTAATAATTTGGTCTTTGATATAATCAAATTGAGCAATACTTTCATGTTTTCCTTCAAAATTAATATGCTCATAGATTTCGTCAGCCATGACAAATACGTGAGGATTTTTAGCTAATACATCGGCTATCTGTTTTAACTCTTCTTTTGTATAAAGCATGCCAGTGGGATTAGATGGGCTGCTAAACATGATAAGTTTTGTTTTAGGAGTAATGTATTCTTCTAATTGTTTTGCTGTTACTTTAAAATTATTTTCTAAAGTAGTTTTTATAAAAATAGTTTTTGCTTCAGCTACTTTCACAATTTCTTTATACGATACCCAGTAGGGTGCTGGAATAATGACTTCGTCACCAGGGTTGACTAATGTCATAACGGTTTGAAAAATAGATTGTTTAGCTCCTGTTGAGACAACTATTTGTTCAGGTTTATAATCTAAATTATTATCTCTTTTAAATTTTTTACTGATAGCATCTCTTAAGTCAGCATATCCTGGTACAGGGGGATAATGCGTATAATTATCATCGATAGCTTTTTTTCCCGATTCTTTAATAATTTCAGGTGTGTTAAAATCTGGTTCACCTATGCTTAAACTGATAACATCTTTACCTTGCGCTTTGAGTTCTCTTGCTATTCTTGTCATAGCTAAGGTTTCTGATTCTGACATTTGCAATACTCTGTTGGCTAATATTTCCATATTCATTATATTTATTTAGTAATTATTAAAATTAAGTAATTGCAAAAATAGCAAATTAAAACGTATGTTTTTAATTTTCAATATAAAATTTAAAGATTGAATATTAAACACTTATCTTTAATTGTGATTGTCTTAAAGTAAAAGTAGCTAATAAATTAGATTTTTTTGATTCTAAATAGTATTAGAATTGATAATATTCTTTTTATTTTATTCTTTTATAATTTTATGAGTTTTTATCCCATTTTCGGTGTGAATTTTTAGAATATAAATACTAGCACTGAGGTCGGGAATAGTTATTTTTTTATTGAAGTTATTTTCAGTAAACAATAGGCTGCCAAAAATACTATATAATTCAATTTTGTTTATTGTTATATCTGATTTAATAAAAATTTCATTACTGAAGGGATTAGGATAAATGTATAATGAGTTGTTTTTTTTTGAATTTGAAGCAATAGGCGAACTGTCTTTGATTGTTTTAAAAGTGATGGTGTCGCTGTATTCGCTTAAGTTGTAGCTGCCACAAATGGCTTTTAGACGCACATTGTATTCTGTATCATCTGAAAGAGAGGAGAGCGTAAGACTTGTTGTAGTGGGATTAGGAGTGTAAATTGTCCATTGAGTATTTTTTGTTTCTTTATATTCTAATATATATTCGGCAGTAGTGCCATTCCAATTAATGAGTGCTGACTGTTCAGTGATGTATTCTTGTGGAGCATTTAAGTTGTTAGGTTTATCGCAAGGTCCAGATGACGAGGTAATAAATGTTAATACATTTCCATTGTATGTTGCTTTTGCTGTTGTTGCATAAGCGTAATATTTGTATTTTTCGCTTTCAATTAATCCAGATAGATTACCATCGGCACTATTTTGCCAAGTGTCGGCATTTAATTCTTTGTAATAAAACCCTTCGGATAAGATAGCATCTCCATTGTTGCTTGTCGTTTTGTTAAGTACTGCCGAATTGACACTTATATCAGTAGCAGGCAAAGTAGTAACTGTGGGGTCGTTGGGGCATTTGGTCGAAAATGTAATAGTTTCGCCTCGCGTTACATCTCCGCAATTGTTGACAGTTGCAATTATTACTTGATACGTATTGCAAGGGTTAAAGTAAGTTGGGGAATAGACTGTGTATGAGGCGTTGGTTGTACTCCAGAAAACATAACCACTTCCCAAATATGTATAAACTCTATAGCCGGCAGCATTTACGTTGCTATCCCAACTAAAAGTAGCTCCATTGTTTCCTAAATTTGAAACGATTACATTTTTTGGTGCTTGAGGTAAATTATTTAATATATCGCTATAAAAAGCAACTGTATGTTTGGTGTTTCTAAAAACACGTGCGTTGTTGGAGGTGTCGTTACCTGTAGGCACACCATCGTGAAGTTGATTTGGATTTGAAAAATAAGGTGTTCTATTGCCAGGAGCATAAGCCATTACCGAACGCCATGTTGTGCCGCTATTACCTTTCCAACGCCAACCGAGTGCATAAGGATAAAGTGGCTCGCCCGAATTGTTCTCTCTGTCGTGTCTCATGCCCATATTATGCCCCATTTCGTGTATTAAAGTGTAGTCGTTATAAGCTTGTTGTATTCGGCATACATTGAAAGCATATTCATGTCTTCCTTTGTTTGTATCTGTCAATACATATCCCAGTCCACCAACTGTAGCCGGATAAAACTCAAAAAGAGATACAATGTCGGCATTATATTCTTTTCTCCATTGATGTATCTCATCCATATAACCGTCTGCTGTATTCATTAATCTGTTTAAATCTGTGCTCATTTGGTCGCTGCCATCTTCTACGTAATTTACTAATGCTGAATGTACTAATACGATACTATCTCCATTTTTTTGGTTATTTACCACTTCTGCTGTTTTTGCCATTGCACCAGCAATGGCATTTTCTATACCATTTGTATTGGTATCAGCCCATAGTTTAGCAGCTGGTGTATAAACTATTAATAGGTCTATTGTAGCAGGATCGCTGCCTTTTAAATTAGGGTCTTTTTCACATGGGTATCCGTCTGCTTCGGTATCTGGGAGTAAATCTTTTTCTATTATATAGCCTTCATCTTCTTTGAGTTCTATTGCTGGAATTTCTTTTGGTATTTCTAAATAATCGTTTTTTAAGTTAGTATCGATAGTGTTTTCTATTTCAATTAAAAAATCAATTGGAGAGAAAACGTTTCCTTTACTTATAAACTCTTGATTTAATTCGGGTATGGATATTGAAAAAAGTGATTTTTCTTTGCGACTTGTTGTAATAAAGCCGCTAGCCATAGGATAGTCTGATAATTTTAAAATGATAGTAAAATTACCATTTATATCAGTATAGTTAGCATGAACTATTGCTTGGTAGTTTTTATCTTTAAATAATTGCAATACAATAG
The DNA here is from genome assembly GCA_964610025.1 of uncultured Lentimicrobiaceae bacterium. Taxonomy (GTDB): domain Bacteria; phylum Bacteroidota; class Bacteroidia; order Bacteroidales; family WCHB1-69; genus UBA5266. Next base: position 12,642 of record CAZSTX010000005.1, on the reverse strand, counting down.
TATCTCCCGTAGATATTTTTCTTGCATTTTGCAAATTAGGATTGATTTCAAAAGAGCGAATGTTTATTACTCCTTCTGATAAATCATGTTGTGGCATAGCATCTAATGAGTTGAGATATGCTTCCATTTGCTTGCTATTGTTATTTAAATTATGCACTTGCTGTCCTAATAAATTAAAACTAATAGTTACGAATAAAATGAATAATATTTGCTTTATTGCAGTGTTCCTATTGTTTTTTGTCCTGTTTTTCTTGCTGTTATAAATACTTTTAATCATTTATGTTTTAATTAATTTTATTAAAAAATGTTATATAATCTATATAAAAAATAGGTTACAAAAGTATAAAAATATAATGTTGTTTTAACTAAAAATTGAGTTAATTTTATATGAAAATTCTTAGTATTTTGATATTCAAGATATTACTTTTTGTTTTGTTGTTTGTTTTACTTTTTAAGTTTGTATTAAAATTTATTTTATTTTTGCATTATAAAAAAGGAATAATAACAGCCTACCCCTGTTGGGTATGGAAATGGATTATTCCTTTTTTTATATATAATTGCATTTGTGCATTATAGAAAACCGAAAGGGTGAGAGTTTTCAAGCTCGTGTTTTCTAAAGCCATAATTTATTATGTTTTTTTAAGTTCCTCAACAATAGTCTCTATTCTCATTTTATCCATTATTATTTTAACGTATCTGTTTTTGCAGTTTGATGTGCCGAAAAGTTCGTAACAGTTGTTAAACACAATTGCAATGTTGGTTTTCTTATTTTAGAGAGCATATATATTGTTTGTTTTATTACTTTTGCAACATTAAAACGTTTGATTCCTTGGTAGGATAAGATGGACTAGCTCGAAGTGAAACGTTTTTTTATATTACTTTAGATATTTATATACTTTTGTAATCTTATTTTTTTATAAAAAAGATGATTAATGTAACTATCATTTTAATTACTGTGTTTATTTCTATTATTGCTTTTAATAGAAAAGATTTATTTTATGCTTTGTCTTTTAATGCTTATGCAGTAGCGCATCGGCACCAATGGTATCGCATTTTATCGTATGGCTTTATTCATGCTAACTGGTTGCATTTGTTTGTTAATATGTTTGTATTGTGGATGTTTGGAAACATGTTAGAAAAGACTTATGTTTATTTGTTTAATAGCAAAGGTTATTTTATGTATGCACTACTGTATATTTCTTCTATTATTATTGCTACAATGTTTGATTTAAAGCAACATAAAGACAACTATAATTACCATGCAGTAGGAGCTTCAGGAGCTACTTCGGCAGTGGTTTTTGCTGCTATTTTAGTCTATCCTATGCAGAAAATATATCTTTTTTTTATTCCAATCGGCATACCGGCATTTATTTTTGGCATATTGTTTTTGGCATATTCTGCCTATATGTCAAGGAGAAATGTTGATAATATAGGACATAATGCTCATTTTTATGGAGCAATTTACGGATTCTTTTTTGCTTTGATATTTGATTATAAATTAATTATTCATTTTTTCTTAAACATAATAGATGCTTTTTCTTAAATTTAAGCATTTAATAGCAGCAATAAAAATATTAATATTTCGTTTTTTCTTAAAATTATTTACATGAAAAATAAAAAAAAGATTAGCATTATAGTAATAGTTAGCATTACGTTAATTATATCTATTACATTAAGTTTTGTGCGTAATGATTTCGAAATAGCTAAAAATTTAGATATTTACGCCACACTTTTAAAGCAATTGAATGAAAATTATGTAGACGATATTAACCCTAACGATTTAGTAGAAGTGTCTATCAATGCAATGCTCAACAATTTAGATCCTTATACTATTTATTATCCCGAGTCGCAAATGGAAGAGTTCAAATTATTAACTACTGGGCATTACGGTGGAATAGGAGCTATTATTCAACAAGCAGACGATTATGTAACAATAGCTGAACCTTATGAAGGGTCTCCTGCTTTAAATGCTGGCTTACAGGCTGGTGATAAAATAATCAGCGTTAATGGTCAAAGTGCAAAAGGGAAAACAGTTGCTGATGTCAGTGCTATTTTAAAAGGGCAGCCTGGCACTTCTGTTAAATTAGAAATAATGCCTTATGGAAAAAAAACAAGCACTATTAAAAATATTATTAGAGAAGAAATTAAACTTCCGAATGTTTCTTATTTTGCTAAAATAAATAACGATATAGCTTATATCCGCTTGTCGCAATTTATGGAAAATGCGGCTATGGATGTTAAAAACGCATTTTTGCAACTTAAATCTCAAAATATAACAGCTTTAATCATTGATTTAAGAGGAAATGGTGGTGGGCTATTAAACGAAGCTGTTGAATTGGTTAATTTATTCGTGCCTAAGAATGAACTTGTTGTAAGTACTAAAGGAAAATTGCAAGATAGAAATCAGTTTTATTATACACGTAGCGAACCAATCGATGTCAATATACCATTGGTTATTCTTGTAGATGAAACAAGCGCTTCTGCTTCAGAAATTGTAGCTGGTGCCATTCAAGATTTAGATAGAGGTTTGGTGATTGGAAGACGTACGTTTGGCAAGGGTTTAGTACAGAATATTTTACCTTTAAGCTATAATACAAAATTAAAAGTAACAGTATCGAAATATTATATTCCATCAGGACGATGTATTCAGAAATATGATTATTCTGATAGAGACGATAGCGGCCATTCTAAACTAAAAGCAGATTCTAATGCTGTAGCATTTAAGACAAAAAATGGAAGAGTTGTTTATGATTATGGTGGAGTAGAACCCGATATTTTGATAGCGTCAGATATTTACAGTACTGTTTTATTAACGATGTTAGAAAATAGAATTATATTTAACTATGCAAATGAATTTAAGTTTAGAAATAATCATATTCCTGCGGTTAAAAATTTTGTTTTCACAGATGCTATGTACGACGATTTTTTGAAATATTTTGCATCTCAAAACGTAAGTTATGAAACATATAGCGAAAAACAATTGGCGATTTTAGAAAAAAGCGTAGAAGAAGATAAATTTTCCCCTGATGTTACAAAAGAAATAGACAAATTGAAAGAAACAATAATGAGAGAAAAAACAAATGATTTACAACGATTTAAAAAAGAAATTAAAGAGTTGTTATATATAGAAATAGTGTCTCGTTATTACTATCAAAAAGGCAGAGCAGAAGCAGCGCTATTGATGGATACAGAGATTAAAAAAGCAAGAGAAATTATAGAAGATAAAGAGCAGTATATACGAGTTTTGCGAAAAAATGACGGAAAATAACAACTTTAAAGCAAACTTTTTATATTACAAAGCGATATTTCATCGTTTTGTATTTTTTGTAGCTATTATCCTTTTGCTTATAGGCATTCCTTTTTGTCGTCCTTTTATGAGTATTGGTGGCGGAGTATTAGTGGCAAATTGGTTCTTAGAAGGGAAATTTTTAGAAAAATGGGAACGTATAAAAAAGAATAAGGCTTTATTCTTTACACTTGCTTTGTTTAGTGTTTATATACTTTGGTTTTTTCTAACCGATAATTATCAACAAGCATGGAAAGACGTTTGGATGAAAACGCCTTTGTTGTTTATGCCAATTATTTTCGCATCGTCTACACCATTGACCAATGTCGAAATAAACAAACTATTGAAGATATATCTTATTGGGGTGCTTATCAGTTCTGTTTATGGAACTATTGTTTTTCAACTTAATAACTCTTTGATTGACAAACGCGAAATAGCTGTTTTCATTTCTTACATTCGCTTTGAAATGAATCTTTGTTTTGGTATTGCCACAGCAATTTATTTAATTTTAAAAAAAGAAGAAAAAAAATATCTAAAGTATTTACTTGCAATATGTATAATATGGCTATGCTTGCTCGTTTTTTATATAGGTGCATTAACAGCTATTAGTATATTGATTTTTTTAGCTTTATTTTTTACTTTGAAAAAAATGCTTGAAATTAAAAATAAATCTTATAAAATAACATTATTTTCCTTGTTTTTCATTTTTCTAACTGGTTTTGTTGTTTATATTTCTATTTTAATAAAGCAATATTATACCGTAGATTTTATAGCAACAAAAGCAGATAAATATACTGTTGAAGGGAATGTATACACCCATAAAATCGAACAAAGTTTAATTGAAAATGGGAGTTATGTTTTTTCTTATGTTTGTGAAGAAGAATTAAGAAACGAATGGAATCAAAGAAGTAGTATCGACTTTGATAATGCTACTATCAATGGGAAGCATACAATAAAATCAACCTTAATAAGATATTTAAACTCAAAAGGATTAAGAAAAGATAGAGAGGGAATCAGAAAATTATCAGCAGAAGATATTCGATATGTTGAAAACGGAATAGCTAATGTTGTTTATCTTAATCATTTTGGATTTAAGGCACGTTTATACAGTTTTCTATGGGAGATGAGCGATTACAATAAAAATAATAAAGTATATGGATACACTTTGCCACAACGCTTTGAATTATGGAAAAATGCATATTATCTCTTTTTAAAACATCCTTGGGTAGGAGTGGGTAGTGGAGATGCAAAAGATGATTTTACACAGCAACTGCAACTAAGCAACTCATCGCTTAAGGATTCAAATAAATTAAGCCATAATCAATATCTATTTTTTCTAATACAGTTTGGAATCATAGGATTTGCCATTATAATGATTTCTTTTTTATATCCCATTATCATTACTCGCAAGTATAAAAATAATCTCTTTTTAGCTTTTCTAATTATTATGTTTATTGCTATGCTAATAGATGATACATTTGAAAGACAAGATGGCGTAACTTTCTTTGCTTTTTTTAATGCGTTTTTTCTTTTTCTAATGCCTATTATACATTATAAGCAAGAAAAATAAATATTTAAAATAAATATTAAACTTTTTATGTTTATTTTTGTTACTGTTACAATCATTCAAAAACTTATAAAAATATTATTAATATGAAAAGAATTATTTCAGTTTTGACAGTTTTAGCAATTGTTGGGTTGTTTACCAATTGTGAAAAATTAGTATCCAATGAATATGCAGGTACTTACCAAGGAACATTGGCTTCAAGTGTAGAAAATTCATCTTTGAAAAAAGATAATATAAAAATACTAATTACCAATGGTCCATTAGACGAAACATCGCTTTATATGGACGGAATGCCATTGACGAAAAAAACAGAAAATGAATATGAAATTACAGGAATCCAGCTATCTACGATTATACAAATAATTTATCCTTCTGTGTCAAGTGATCAAATCGAAAAAGCTAATTGTAAACTGACTTTTTCAAAAAAGCATTTAGATATGTATCTTTCTTATAAGTTGTACGACATAATGGATTTGAAAATAATTACTTATTCGGGCGATAAGTTAAAATAGGAAAAACAACTAATTTGTTGCTAATAAGGTGATTGTTTGTTGAAAAAAACATTTCTATTACTCTTTTTATTTAACAAGAGTTTAGTGTTGTTTTTAATTCCTATATAATTGCAATAATCTAAATAAAGAATGGTGTTGTTTTGTGCTATTATATCAATATAGCACTCTAATCGCAACATAGTATGAAAAACTTTTTATTTTAATACTCTTTGCTGGCATTACAATTAAGGCACAAGACCTATCTTTAAAGTATGTGTCTTAAAAGATAAAGAATGTTCATAAGGTATGTTTGCTTGGCTGAATTACACAATCTAATCCCCTTAATATAGTCATTGGAAGTATTACTTTTTCATAGTCAGACTGTTTGTAATCTTCTCTTAGCATGTCTGCTATTCTCCAAATCAGGACTGCTTTCTCTTTAAAATTTTTCATTTATTGGTTTTTATTTATTTCTTAATCACAAAAGTAAGCATTTTTTTATAAGAAACAGTTTTTGAGAACTATTTTAGGAAAATGTATTAAATATTTACGTTTTTCTTTTCATAGAATAGAAGATTTGAAAAATACTTTCAATTAAATACTAAACTTTGTTTATTCACGTTTTAGAATTTCGTATTTTTGCATTGATTTATTTTATTGTATTGTATGAAAAAGCGAATAGCGATTTTAGGTTCAACGGGTAGCATAGGCAGGCAAGCATTAGAGCAAATAGCAACACATGATTCATTTTTTGAAGTAGAAGTGCTTACAGCACAAAATAATGTTGATTTGCTTATAGAACAAGCTATTGCTTTTCGTCCCAACGCAGTAGTAATCGAAAACGAAACATATTATCAGCAGCTTAATACTGCTTTGTTGGCATACGATATCAAAGTTTTTGCAGGTAGTCGTTCGCTCGAACAAATTGTTGAAATGAGTAGTATCGATATGGTCTTAGTGGCTTTGGTTGGCTATGCGGGTTTACTGCCTACTTATAACGCTATTTTACATAAAAAGCCGATAGCTTTGGCTAATAAAGAAACCTTGGTAGTAGCTGGCGAAATTATTACGAAATTAGCACTTGACAATCAAGTTCCTATTATTCCTGTTGATTCAGAACATTCGGCTATTTTTCAATGCTTGATAGGAGAGAATTACAATAAAGTTGAAAAGATTATTCTAACAGCTTCAGGAGGTCCATTTTTGGGAATGAACAAAGAGATGTTGCAACAGATAAGCCCTCAACAAGCTTTGCAGCATCCTAATTGGAAAATGGGAAATAAAGTAACAATTGATTCATCTACACTGATGAATAAAGGTTTAGAAGTTATAGAAGCGAAATGGCTGTTTAATATTTCGCCTAAACAAATTGAAGTGGTAATTCACCCCCAGAGCATTATACATTCAATGGTGCAATTTTCTGATTCTTCTATTAAAGCTCAATTAGGATTACCCGATATGCGTTTACCTATTATTTATGCACTTTCGTTTCCACATCGTTTTGATAACGAATTGAAACGCTTTTCATTTACTGACTATCCGAGTTTTAATTTTTCTTTACCGGATAAAAAATTGTTTAAATGTTTAGATATAGCTTATCAAGCGATTGAAGTAGGTGGAACTTGTCCTTGTGCTATGAATGCTGCTAATGAAGTAGCTGTAGAAGCTTTTTTAGAAGAAGAGATTCATTTTTTACAAATTCCTATAGTGATAGAAGAAACGCTATCGAAAATAAACAATATATCGCATCCAACTATTGAAAATTATATACAAATAAATAACGAAGCAAGACAAATTGCTTTTCAAATTAAAAATAATTTATGACAGGATTTATTATGGCAGCCCAATTAATAGTGGGCTTATCTTTTTTAGTACTTATTCACGAATTTGGACATTTTATTACGGCACGTATGTTTGGTATACGCGTCAATAAATTTTATATCTTTTTTAATCCAAAATATTCTCTTGTAAAAATAAAAAAAATAAATGGAAAATTACAATGGAAGTTTTTTTCTAAAAATTTGCCAGATACCGAATTGCTCACAGACGACAATGGCAATCCTATTTTAGATGAAAAAGGAAAAAAGAAGTATAAAAATATAGATATTAACAAATTAGACGATACAGATTGGCGAAAACATCCCGATAATACCGAATACGGTATTGGGTGGCTGCCTTTGGGAGGCTATTGTCAAATAGCAGGTATGATTGATGAAACGCAAAGTATTGAAAATCTACAATCAGAACCGCAATCATGGGAGTTTCGTTCCAAGCCAGCATGGCAACGTTTGATAGTGGTTTTGGGAGGTGTTATCATTAATCTTGTCGTAGGAGTATTGTTGTTTGCTATGTTTTTAGGAATTTATGAAAAAGAATACTTGCCTAATAGTGCAGTGAAAGATGGAATTTATGCCTACGAAAATGCAAGGAAAATAGGCTTTATGACAGGAGACAAAATCATAAGAGTGCAAGGCAAAGCAGTAGAACGTTTTCAAGATGCGATAAGTCCTGAAATGTTTTTTGGCTCTATTGTTACAGTCGAACGAAATCGCGAAACATTAGATGTTGTGCTGGGAGAGGCAAGCTATCATTTATTGAAAACGGGAGAAAATTTTATAAAAGCATCTAATTTTACTTTTCACATTGATACTGTATTTGATGGTTCAACAGCCGATAAAATAGGAATAAAAAAAGGAGATGCTATATTGTTTATTAACGATTCTATTAATGTGCAAACTTGGGGAAGTTTTGAAGAAAATATTATACAATTTGCTAATCAAGCAATCGATTTGACCATTGTAAGCAACGAAGATACACTTGTTAAATCGCTCTTGTTAGATTCGACTGGAAAAATAGGAGTAGGTATTAATGCTATGCCTTATGAATTGAAACAATACTCTGTTTTGCAAACCTTAGTTTATGGATGGAAAGATGCTATGACCATGTTGAAATTAAACATTAAAGGGCTGAAAAAAATAGTTTCAGGAGAAGAAAAAGCAAGCGAATCTGTTTCGGGACCGATTGGAATAGCAAAAATATACGGCGGCAAGTGGGTGTGGGCTAAATTTTGGTATATTACTGCTTTGTTGTCGCTGATATTGGCATTTATGAATATCTTGCCTATACCAGGATTAGATGGAGGTTTTGTTTTGTTTACCTTAATAGAAATGATTATAGGTAGGAAATTACCCGATAAATTTATGGAATATGCTCTTACTATTGGTTGGGTTATATTATTGACATTGATGATATTCGTTTTTGGGAACGATATTTTTAAACTCTTTGGATAAGATGGAAAATAGAGATGTTTTACGTACAGAAGGACTTTATAAAAAATACCACAATCGTACTGTTGTCAATAATGTAAGTGTGCAAGTAAAACAAGGCGAGATAGTCGGCTTGTTAGGTCCTAATGGTGCAGGAAAAACAACCTCTTTTTATATGATAGTAGGTCTGATAAAGCCATTAGCGGGTAAAATATTTATTAATGATACCGAAATTACGCATTTACCTATGTATAGGAGGGCACGAATAGGCATAGGCTATTTGGCACAAGAAGCCTCTGTTTTTCGTCATTTGTCGATAGAAGATAATTTAAAGGCAGTCTTACAATTTACAAACTTATCGCGGGAAGAGCAAAAAGAAAAACTTGAAATTTTGTTAGAAGAATTTGGATTACAGCGTATAAGAAAAAGCAAAGGCTTACAGTTGTCAGGAGGTGAGCGTAGAAGAACAGAAATAGCCCGCTCGTTGGCAAGTAACCCCAAATTTATCCTTTTAGATGAGCCTTTTGCAGGTGTCGACCCCATTGCTGTCGAAGATATTCAACAGATAGTTTATAAATTAAAAGATAAAAATATAGGAATTCTTATTACAGATCATAATGTGCATGAAACACTTGCCATTACTAATCAAGCCTATTTGTTATTGGAAGGAAAAGTGTTTAAATCGGGCACACCCGAAGAACTTGCTAACGACGAAATAGTACGTAAAGTTTATCTTGGAAAGAATTTTGAATTGAGATAGTAGTAATAATTTGATATTTATAATTTTTTCTGGACGCAAAGATAAAATTTTTGGACTTATCTTACTATCCAGAATTTATTGGGAACATCAATACTCTAATTTCTTTTAGTACAAAAGTTCAATAAAGTTACTGTTGTTGAACTCTTCACGAATGTTTCATAGAAGCACTTCACTCGCTCTATTGGCAATACGCTGTTATAGCCAGTGCATTATCATTGCAGTCGTTCAATTTCAGTTTGAATTTGGTCAATTACTTGTCTGTTTGCAACCTCTCCGTCTAAACTGAAAACGATAAATACATTACCTCCAAAATCTTTTTTGAAACTTTCAAAACTTGCTTTCATTCTTTCTGAAACAGAATAGTTGCCAAAGTTTGACTGTGCAGTTACAGGCTTTATTTGTATTCCAAATGCCTTATTATCTGTAACGTATCCAAGGTAGTCTATATCTCCTGCGTGGTCTAATTCAGGTGGACTTTCTTCAAAACGAACATTTGGAAACGCCTTTACCAAACCATCATTTACGACTGATTTTTCTCTTAAATATCCGTCAAAGGTTCGATTGATAGTAAGATTGTAAATATAATTGTAGCAATCTTCTTTTGTCAAAGCATTAAAAGCCTCTTGCCATTCGGGAATAACAACTTCCGTAATTTTTTCGTAAAGCCTTTCTCCAAGTTCTTCTAAACTTTCTTTCGTTATTTTGAAAGTGTTTTTTCCTGCTGTTGTAGCATTTTCAAAATACCATTCTTCCCATTCTTGAATAGTATTTGGCTGACATTCTCTGATTAAAGCCATTACAGCCCCAACTTTGTTGGGTCTTGAAAGTTGGTAAGTTTGTGTAGCATAATTCAGAACTTTTTCCTTTTTCCCAAATTCTAACGAGTATCTTTTGATTTCTTTTTTAGCCATTGATAAATGAGTTAAATTTTGTTTTATATTTAAAATCAATGGAATTATCTACTAATGCTAAATTTTCTTTTAATAAATGTGCATTTATAAAAGTTTTGTTTTCAAGATAGAGGTAAGCCATTAAATTATTCTCATTGTCGTGCTTAATTTCATCGTATTTAAGGAATACTTTTTTGCCACGAACTTTATTGATTAAATATTCGGTTGCTTTTCCGTTAAAAGCTGGATTTTGTTTAATCCCAATTAATCGAATTATTAAATCATTACTCAAACGAATAAGTTCAGGACTAATAATTTCTTTTACAGAGAAAAATTCTTCTCGTTTTCCTGTGCTATTTGCATCAATTTTAGAACCGTATTGAATTTTTTTTACATCAATTTTCTTGTCTAATTTGTGCGTGTCAATAAATTGATAAGGTAATTCTTTTATTTGTTTTTCAAAATCTGTTTTTAATTCAGGCTGTTGGATTATTTCAGTTTGAACTTTTGTAAAAGCATCATCTGTTCCAATTTTTTCTTTGATGATTGGAATGAAATCAGGATTAATTTCGTAACCAATAGAATTTCGGTTTAAGTTTCTTGCAGCCAAAGCAGTTGTTCCGCTTCCCATAAATGGGTCTAAAATGGTTTCTCCCGGAAAAGAAAACATTTTGATTAAACGATGTGGTAATTCTTCAGGAAACATGGCCAAATGCTTATCTTGTTTTGCTCCAGAAAAATACCAATGCCCATTAAAGTAAGTATTCCATTCTTCATTAGTCATTGAAGCGTTTTCTTTCTGTTCTTTGGTCGGTTTGGGTGCATTTCCTTGTTTTTTGAACAACAAAATATATTCAAAATCCAATTTTACGATACCATTTCTTGGATTTGGATAACTTCCCATAATACTTGCACCACCCGAAGTGTTCATTGTGGTTGCTTTTTGCCAAATGATTTGTCCCATAAAATCGAACCCAATCACTTCACAGAATTTGATAATTTCAGTATGAATAGGAATGATTTTGTAACGACCATAATAGGTTGAACGAGCAAATTGGTCGCCAATATTGATACATAAACGGCACCCTTTGTGCAAAACTCGAAAACACTCTTGCCAAGTTAAATTCAAGTGATTAATGTATGTTTCATAATCATCATGAAATCCGATTTGATTTTCTGTTCCGTAATCTTTGAGTTGCCAATAAGGTGGGGAAGTCGTAATTAAATGAACACTTTCATCGTTAAGTTCGCTCATATGTCGGCTGTCTCCGTTTATAATTGTATGCTTTGTTTTATTCAACATTTTTTTCTTCTCATTAATTTAGTTTATAGGTACAAAGGTACAAAATTACTTCGGGTTATCTTTAAACGGTGCGGTCAAATAGCATTGGCTCTAATATATTTATACCCTTCATAAATTCTTGTTTATACAACATAATGGTTGGCTTGGTAAAGTTTTTATGAGAATTATTTTGATATATATTTATTTTAGTTCAAGACACTTAAATTTTAATGTTTTCTTGTTTCTTTGTAGGTGCAAAATTATACAAATATTTTAATAAAATAACATATTTTTAAAAATATTTTTTATAATATATGTATCAATTCGTTACGTTTTGCTTTTTTTTAAATTCAATGGATTTTTTTGATTATATTCAATAAAAATTTATAAATTTCCTTAGATTTTTGATGTAAATTTAATGTTTTTTGAATATCTTGAAAAAAACAAATGTTTCATGTCTTTTTATGTATTAAAATAATAAGCGTGTGAAAACATTTAGTTTAGACGTGAACAAAGATAAAATTTTTGGACTTATCTTACTATCCAGAATTTATTGGGAATATCAATCCACTCGCTTACGGCTTTCGGCTACTCCGCTAGATAGAAGAGTGGATATTTCTTCCACTTGCACCTAACGGCTGCGTGTATGAAACGTTTGGCATTTCGAAGCGATTCTCTATCAAGTTACAACTACTTTTGATACGAGCTGCGCCGCTCGAATACGCACTGCATCGGCAATTAACCATATCGCTTGTTAGAAGCAGGTGATTTTGGCAGGAATTCTCTATTTATCTTTTTAATATCATTTTTAAACTGCACTATTTTGTAAATTTTATCACTAGAAACTGCACTATTTTATTATTATTATTATTTCAAACTGCATTATTATTCATTTTTGAAATTTCTTAACCGCACTATGTGAATTTGTATTGTGAAAACTAATATTACCAAGTGGGCTTGCCCACTTGTCCAGTAAATAAATACAAAATGCCACTTCCTGTTATTCCAAGATAAAATCTATGGGAAGAAAGCAAACCAAGAAAGAACCATAATAAATCCGCTGCCTATTTTGCTGGCAATCCCTTGCCTTACCGCAGCAC
>CAZSTX010000004.1:46379-66029 GCA_964610025.1 uncultured Lentimicrobiaceae bacterium | reverse complement strand
AATTATTTTAATGATATTCAATAAATTAAAATGTTTTTAAGGGTCGACTAATTATTCTTTATCTTGTAACATTGGAACAAATCGGAAAGTGCCATGCTCTGTTGTTTCGTATTCAGTTTCAGAAAGGCGTACAATTTTAGTCATCGTCTGCACAGCCTCTCCAAGAGGTATTACTAATATTCCCCCTATTTTCAATTGTTTTAATAGCTTTTCAGGGGCTTCGATAGCTCCGCAAGTAATAACAATACCATCGAAAGGAGCAAATTCGCTCCAGCCAAGATAACCATCACCGTATTTAGTAGCTATATTTAATCCCATTTTTTCAAATAATTGTTTGGTAGCTTCGTATATATATTTATGCCTTTCGATAGTATAAACATAAGCTCCTAATTTTTTTAAAATAACAGCCTGATATCCTGAACCAGTGCCAATTTCAAGTATACGTTTTCCTTTACTCACTTCTAACAATTGTGTTTGAATAGCTACAGTATATGGCTGTGAAATAGTTTGTTTGCGAGCTATTGGCAATGCAATATCTTCATAAGCATGACCATATAATGATTGAGGGACAAAAAAATGACGAGGTATTTCATTAAACACATTTAACAGATTATTATCTTTTATACCTTTTTTCTGTAAATTTTCTATCATCTGTTTTCGCAATCCTTTATCTTTAAAACTATCTATCATAATATTTATAGTATACCTCTTTTTTAATATTTAAAATAATGTTATTTTTGCAAAAATAAAAAAAAATATAAAACAAATGTTAAAAGTTGGTGTTTTTGGAGCTGGACATTTAGGGAACATTCATCTAAATTGTTTGAAAAATATAGAAAATGTAAAAATTATTGGTTTTTATGATTCTAATACTGATATAAGAAAAGAAATTTCTGACAAACATCGCATTCCATTTTATGACGATGCAGATGTGTTGATCAAAGAATGCGACATTGTGGATATAGTAACTCCAACTGTATCACACCATGGAGTAGCTATGAAAGCATTGAGAGAAAACAAGCACGTTTTTATCGAAAAACCTATCACAGCTACATTAGCAGAAGCTAAAGAAATATTAGCATTTTCAGAAAGCAAGCAATTAAAAGTGCAAATAGGTCATGTAGAACGTTTTAATGCTGCATTTTTAGGTGCAAAGCCATATATTCAAAATCCTATGTTTATCGAATGTCATAGACTTTCAGAATTTAATATTAGAGGAACTGATGTATCGGTTGTGTTAGATCTTATGATACACGATATTGATATAGTATTACACATTGTACAATCTCCTATAAAACACATTAACGCCAGTGGTGTTGCTATCGTTAGCGACACACCCGACATTGCCAATGCACGCATTGAATTTGAAAATGGATGCACTGCCAATCTGACTGCAAGTCGGATTTCGATGAAAAACATGAGACGTACACGTATTTTTCAAAAAAACGCGTATATTACTGTCGATTTTTTAGAAAAACAAACTAATATTATACAAATACGCGACTATAAACCTGAAGATGAAAACGATTTATTTCCTCTTATTATAGATTTAGGAAAAGAAAAAGGCAAAAAACGCATTTTTATTGAAAGTCCACCAAAGGAAAATGTAAATGCCATTCAAATGGAATTAAGTTTATTTATTCAAAGTATTTTAAATAATACTGCTTGCGAAGTCTCTGTTAAAGATGGTTATCATGCACTTGATATAGCCTACCAAATTATAAACAAATTTATTCCTACACAACCCATTGTGTAATACTTTTAATTTTACACTAATTTATTTTTATTATAATGTGCTATTACATAATAGATATATAAGAAAAGTGCTATAGTAGAAAGAAAAGCCCCTACCCCATACATAAACGAAAAACTAACCCAATCGGATAAATACCCGCCTAATAAAATACCCGTTCCTATTCCCACATCCCAACTAGTAAGATAAGTAGAATTAGCAGTAGCTCTACGGTTATGGGGTGCTAAATTAATAAACAAAGTATTTAAAGCAGGTATCAATGTGCCATAACCATAGCCTAAAAGAAAAGCAATAGAAAAAAGCAATAAATAACCTAAAATTATATTTATTTGACTTATATAATGCAAAAATATTTCTCCAAATACACCCATTAATACAATGATATACCCCAATTTTATAATTTGACTCATATGACCTTGGTCTACTTTTTTTCCTGACAAAATACGCGAAAGTATTAATCCAACCGACATCATTAGAAAAAAATAACCCGTATGCGATATCATACCCAGTCTCTCTGCATAAATGGCAATATAAGTATTTGTCATTCCATAAGGAATTGTTATAAGAACTAACGAAATAGCGGCTGGCATTCCTTTTATAAGAATAAATCTATCTAAAGATATAGGGTCGCGTTTACAGCAAACTTTTTTGGGTGCTTTTACTAAAGATGCAAAAAATAATCCTAAACTTCCTGATATGATTGCAGCAAAAAAAATACTTTCAAAATTAGCCGTATTTTTCAAAAAAAGTCCTACCATAGGTCCAAAAGCCAAAGCTAAATTATTGGTTGCACCAAAATAGCCTAATCCTTCTCCCCTTCTTGACGAAGGCATAATATCAATTACTAAAGTATTACCTGCTGTCGAAACAGCACCAAAAGTAAATCCATGAAAAATACGAAAAGCAATAAATAACGTTAATACTCCCGCAAACAAATAACCTATAAATAACGATACAAATAAAAAATAAGCAATAATATATATTGGTTTACGAGAAAAACTATCAGCAAGAAATCCCGAAAATGGTCGGATAGCTAATACAGCAATTGTATAACTCGAAAGCACTAATCCTATTGTTCCTTTTGTGGTTTTAAAAAAGTCCATTAAATAATAAGGAAGTGTAGGCATAAGTAAATAAAATGAAAAGAAAAACAAAAAATTAGCTAAGCACATTAGGACAAAATTTCTTGTCCATAGTTTTTCTTTTTTCAATAATGCCGGCATATAATAAAAATAAAAAAGGCTATTGCAATACTTTACGAACACTATCTATCACTGTCCCATCTACCCATTTAATAATGGCTACCGTATCTTCGTCTTTATCGCTAATAGGTGCTTTATCGGGGACGCCACAAATGGCATCAACTTCTGCTTTTAAATCTTGTATTTTAACAATTGGCAAAGAAGAGTGTCGCATTTTATCAATCAAATCGGTACGCAATGGATTAATCGCTATTCCTCTTTCTGTAACAATTACATCAATCAATGCGCCAGGACCGCATAAAGTAGTTAAGTTATCAACAATTACAGGTATTCTATCTCTGAATAAAGGAAGTGGTAATATTGTACATTTAGAATGTAAACAATTTTGCCAACCTCCAATGCCGTGTAATAATAATCCATCAGAATGAGTAACTACATTTCCATTGAAATGAGTATCTACTTCTGTAGCACCTAAAATAACTATATCTATCAAGTTGGTATAATTGCCTTTACTATGAAAATTATATGACTGAAATACAGAAAGGTCTATGTGATTTTTATTTCTTTTAATCGACTCTATTGCTTCTAAATCAAAGGCTTGAGCATCAAGAATATAATCCATAACACCTTCTTCTAACATTTTTACCAAATATTGTGTACTTCCTCCAAAGCCAAAACGTGCCTTCCATTTATTTGCTTTCAATTGTTCATGAAAATGCAATCCTACTGATAAAGAAGTGCCACCTGCACCAGTTTGAATACCTACTCCGTCACGGAGCAAACCAGCTTCTGAACAAAAGCGAGCTGTCCATTCGGCTAATAATAATCTATCAGGTGATTTAGTAAGTTGTGTCGTTCCTGATACTATTTTTTCGGGAATACCTATTTTATCTACTACTACTACATAATCGACATAATTTCCTTGTATTTGAAAAGGCATACATGGAAAAGGAACTAAATTATCGGTAACTACAATCACCTTATCAGCATAGAGCATGTCTATCAAAGAGTAGCCCAACACTCCACAAGCCGACTGACCTTCAGCTCCTGTTGCATTACCAAACATGTCGGCTGTTGGTGCTGCAATAACTGCTATATCTATTTTCACTTCTCCATCTTGCACAGCTTGTACTCTTCCACCATGTGAACGTAGTACAGCACATCCTTGCATTTTTCCATAAGAAGTGAATTTTCCTAAAGGACCATTCATCGATCCTTCTATTCTATTAATAGTTCCATTTTCGAGATAAGGTATCAAAGGCTCGTTACAAGGAAATGAAGCCGATGGCAACCAGACTAAATCTTTTATTTTTAAATTATTAGCTATCTCAAAAATAGTATTACTTACTAAATCACCATCACGTAAATGATGATGTGTCGAAATAGTCATTCCACTGCGTAAGCCACATTTTTTAAGTGCTATTTCTAAAGAGTCAACTATTTTATTTCCATCAGATGGATAATCTAAACAACTAGGAATAGGTGGTGCATATTTGTTTCCAATAGGTTTATATTTCCCTACTCCCATAAAAGGGAGCATTTCTTTTCCATTGACAATCGTAGGCACTCTCCTACCTGCTGCATTGACTACAAACTTATCGCATTTCATAATGAATGTTTTTTCTTTTTAATTATTTATTTATCTCCTAATCTCAAAAACTCTTCTCGCCAATCAGCATCTAATCTATTAGTATTTAATGCTAATTGTATAATTTTTTCGGCACGTTTTACCACTGGCATATCAATCATTTTAGAGCCTAAAGAAACTACTCCTAAGCCTTGTTCGGTAGCTAAAATAAAAGCATGAATTATCTTTTTTGCTTTTTCGATTTCATCGTTATCGGGAGCATAATTATCTTTAATTACTTTGATTTGCCGAGGGTGTATACATCCCATTCCATCAAATCCTAAAGCTTTTGATTGCAAAACATTTTCTTTTAAAGCCTCTAAATCAGCTACATCAGAAAATACAGAATCAATAGCTTGTATACCTGCGGCTTTACAGGCATTGACCAAACTTGAACGAGCAAAGAAAGATTCGTTGGCTGCTTTGGTCCGTTTTACTCCTAAATCAGCAGTATAATCTTCTAACCCTATTGCCATTGCCACAACATTATCTGCTGCTTTAGCTATTTCAAAACTGTTGATAACTCCTAAAGCACTTTCAATTATTGGCATTATCCAAATGTCGCTGGTTATATTATGTATTTCTTTCAATTTATTAATGTGTTGATTTAACAGCACTATCTGTTCTGAAGATTCACATTTTGGCAATAAAATCAAATTAATATGATGAGGAATAATATAGGACAAATCATCTAATCCAGCAGGAAGTTGATTGATGCGTACCATACGTTCGGCAGCATAAAAGTTAATTCCTCTCAATGCATTACGCACCATAAAGCGAGCTTCTTGTTTTTTTTCATACGCTACTGCGTCTTCTAAATCCAGAATGATACCATCTGGATTATGAATACCTGCATTTAAAGCTAAACTAGGTGTATTGCCGGGAAGATATAAACGTGTAAAACGGTTTTTTTCTCTCTTAGTAGTATATTTATTTGCTTTAAGAAATGGCAATAAATATTCTTTATCGGTATTAATCAACTGTTTTACACACGCTTCCATACGTGCTGCAATCACTAATGGTATAGCGCCACTATCTTCGATACTTACTTTTGCATTTTTTATTTCATAAAACGACAAAATACTTTTTATTTCTTCTTCTATTTGTCTTCCATACAAAACTTTAACTTTACTTACAATCGTTATTTCAATTCCTTCTTGTTGTGTTAGTGTTAAAGTAATAAAACAATCGGAACGTACGTTTTTTCCTTTATTTCCTGCCGTTGCTATCTGATTCATAGTAATTTTATTTATAATATATCGATTTAAATAATATGATATTTAGCTTGTGTTCTATTCTAAACCCAACACTTTTAATCCTTGATTAAACCGTATGTCTTTTGGAATACCAGCAGCATTTATTCTATCTAAATCTTTTTGTAATGCTTCTGTTATATTTCCATTTTCTTGTCTGAACTTAGTAGCAAATTCGAGATTTCCATCACCTTGCGTAACAATAATGACATTAGCCCAACTATTAATTGCCAATTTTGCTTTTTCATAATCAATATGATAGGTTGCATCGCTATTGCGTGTGAATGCTTTTTGTTGTTCCATATAATTATAACACATCATATTGGCTTTCCCGTGTGAACTTGAAGCACCGAAGCGTACTGATCGTAAAATTCCAGCAATAAAAGTAGTAATAGCATCTTCGACCGTAATATTGGTAATTTCTCCTTTTTCAATCAATTTACACACCATAAACAAGCCTAAAATATCAGCTTTTGCTTCTTCCCAAGAAGTGCCTTCTGCTTTCATGGCATTATCTACGGTTCCTTTATTATTTATTGTCTGTTTAATACCCAATCCATGTGCTACTTCGTGAAATGTTACATTCCAGAAAAAAGCATCAAATTTAAGGTGTTGTTGTTGATCTTTTTCTACAATCAACTGACCTATAGGCATTAAAATTTTATCAAATTTTGCTTTCATGCTATTGCGTAATTGCAAACGGCGTGCACCTTTTTTTGCTTGTACTCTGTCGTCGTTGGGTAAATTAATGGCTATGGTTTTACTTCCTGCGTTGCAATCTCCTGCGTAATATATTGCATTGTATACATTTAAATCAGAAGAAGTTCCTGGAACAAATGTTTTATACTGAGGTTCACAAGGCAATTCTTTTTGCAACATAGGCAGCATTTTAACAAATTTTTCCAATTCTTTGCTTTTTTCTATATCTTTAATTAAAATAAATCCTTCGTAAGACGCTTTAGCTTCATTTAATTTATCATCATAGTTTTCAATAGGTCCTACAACAAAATCTATTTTACTATTTTTCATATCCATCCATGCCATATCGCTAGCAAAATAGTCGTCTGTTTTGAATGCTTTTTTACGTTCTATTAAATAGTTTTTCAAACCTTCATCTTCTGTAATAGCAATGGCTTGGTCTAATAATTTATCAACTTCATCGAGTTCTTTTTTGTATTCATCTCTATACCAAACTGTTTTTAAAGAATTATCTTCATTGCGACGAAGAACTGTGTATAAACTGTTTTTATTAGGGTCTTTAAAAGCATCAAATTCTTCTTTTGTCATATCTTGAGGATAATATTGAGCGCCTAAATATTTACTTCCATAATTCGCAATGAATGGTAGATTTCCATTAAGTCTTTCCCAAGGACCATAATTTATTTTTACAAATTCTTTGGCATAGGGGTCTTCTATTGTATCTAAAATATTTTTATCGCCAAATGTTTGTTTCCAAAACAATTGATCCATAATATCTGCTATTTTGATAAAAATAGCTATCAATTGTTTTTCATTTTCAGACAACTGTGCTATATGTGGACTATTTAAATCAACATAAGCAAATTCTTCTACTTTTAATTGTAGTTCGGACTTTTGAGATTCAATTTCTGTTTTCACTTCTTGAGATTTTTTGTTTTTACAACTTATTGCAACCACTGCTAAAGTTGTCATAATGCTAATAGTTAATACTTTGAGTTTCATTTTTATTTTATTATTTATAGATGATTTTCATTATGCAAAATTATGAAAATTTTGGTAATTTTGCAAATTATTTTAATTATATATTTAAAAATTTATGTTTAAACGATTTTTTTCTTTATTTCTATTGCAAATGATGCTGTTTGCTTCTTATAGTGCGTATTTAAAAAATATTCCACAAACCATTACACAACCTAATGGAATTAAAATAAATTGTTTTGCTAGTGGAGACGAATACCACAATTGGCTACACGACTCGGCAGGTTACACTATCATAAAAGATGAAAATACAGGATATTACACTTATGCTTTTAGAGAAAAAGATATGCTTATATCTTCTTCTTATATCGTAGGAGAAGTTAACCCCGATATGATAGGAATAGAAAAAGAATTGAATATTTCATCTGAAAAATGGCTTAAAATCCGAGAAGAATTTCAATCTTCTATTCCATATGAATTAAACCATAAGTCTGCAAGTAAAAACCATGGTACTATCAATAATTTAGTTTTTTTTATTCGTTTTGCCGATGAAGACAAATTCGATGAGGATAGCTACGAAAATATTTATAATAGATTTAACGACACATCATCTCACACTGCCAACTCTCTTGCTAACTACTACAAAACAGCAAGTTATGGAAAATTAAATATAGAAAGTCATTTATTTCCTTCTTCTAATTCTCAAGTAATTCATTCTTATCAAGATATATTACCTCGAAAATATTTTACTCCATACAATGCAACAACTAATACTATTGGCTATAGAAATGCATCTGAAAGAATGGAAAGAGAACACAAGCTATTAGAAAGAGCAATTATGTTTTTCAACGATAGCATTCCTTCCTCTTTAAACATAGATTATAACAATGACGGTAGAGTAGACAATATTTGTTTTGTCATATCAGGATCATCGCAAGGGTGGCAAGATTTATTATGGCCTCATCGCTGGAGTTTATACACTAAATCAGTATTTATTAACGATAAAAGAGTCTATGATTATAACTTAATAACCGAAAATCAGTTATATCCCGGTGTTATTACTCATGAGTTTATGCACACACTTGGCGCTCCCGACCTTTATCGCTACAATGATGCATACAACCATATAACACCTGTAGGCATTTGGGACTTAATGGCTTCGACTAATTATTCAAAACCACAAGGATTAGGAGCTTATATGAAATACAAATATGGAAATTGGATAGATACCATTCCTACTATCTCTAAAAATGGCACTTATACTCTTTTCCCTGCCAACGGAACATCTACTGATAGAACAATTTACAAAATTCCTATCGATGACTACGTGGACGAATATCTTGTTGTTGAGTATCGATTAAAAACTTCGTCTACTTTCGAGTCAATTTTACCGGGGTCAGGTATATTAATTTATCGCATTAATGACAATTATAATGGTAATGCCCAATACGATAATGAATCTGTTTTTGATGAAGTGTATCTCTATAGACCCGGAGGCACTACAACATTACAAGGATCTCTTTCGAATGCTTATTTTAGCGAAGAATCGGAAAGAACTTTTTTTAATATATCAAGTAATCCAAAACCTTTTCTTAGTAATGGTTCTTATATCAAAAACATATCAATTACCAATATTACAAAAACAACTGATAGCATACGCTTTACAATAGGGTTAGACACTACAATATTAAACGTAGATACTAATTATATTTTTATTGAAAACAACCTAAATTATAGTGATTCTTTTTATATTACATCTAATGAAAACTGGCGTATTCAATGCGATACTACATGGATATCTCTTTCTGAAACACAAGGGGAAAGGAATAAGCTAATTTATGTAAGCAGTAAAGGTATAAACACTACTACCATTAATCGCAAAGTAGAACTTTCTATAATTGGCTCATCTAAAATCAGAACAATCATGATTGCACAAGATGGTATAAGTATTGATAGTTGTATGATATTAAGCAATTTATTTGAAAATGACACTTTTATAGAATTAAATTTTTCAACAAACCATCATGTCTCTTCCGCTTCCGAATATTATTCTATTTTCACGCCTATAATCATAGATTCTATTTCTATTTATTTTGGAAATGTAAACTTTACAAACAATGATACTATATGGATAAAAATAACAAATACATCTTCATTAAAATATCCGACCAATTTATTAAAGAAAATAGAAGTTATTGGTAATACCATTATTCCAAATTCATGGAACACTTTTTTAGTAAACGGAAGTTACAAAACAACTCGACACTTTTGCATTGAATATCAGTTTCCTATAAAAGAAGAAAACACCAATCTCTCTTATATATTTGCAACTAACACACCTTTAAGAAATAACAGTTTATCAACAGGATTTCTTAAAGTAAACAATACGTGGACCGAAGTAAAAGAATTAACAAACGACAACAAATATTATTCAAGCCCAATTCGCATACACATTTGTCCTGACGAACTAAGTATTAATAAATTTTCCAATATAAACGATAATGTTACTATGCTATTATATCCCAATCCTGTACATTCAATATTGAATGTAAAAATAGAAGGTATTAACTCATTATCAAACATTCAAATTTATTCCATTACTGGACAATTACTATATAATCAATCAAATATTAATCCTTTAGAAACACACCGTATTTCTATATCTCATTTGTCATCAGGCATCTATTTTATAAAAATACATTCAAACTCTCTATCTAAAGTTCAATCATTTATAGTTGAATAATATGTCAATCTACGGCTTTTGCAATATTGCATTAATACCTATACGAGCAAGGGCATCGCACCGCTCAGAAATGACTTCCCAATTATTATTTGGCGAAGTTTATGAAATACTTCTGTTTGATAATCAATGGTTATACATCCGCACTCTTTATGATGACTATGAAGGCTATATAGACAGAAATCAACTTGCACTCATGCGAGAAACAGAAATGGAAACTTATTATCAAAACCATCTTCCATTATGTATTTCATCACCTACCTTATTATATGATAATCGACGGGATTTTCATTTTTATGTATATCCTGGCTCTAATTTACCTCTACGCGAGGATCAAACAATTTATTTAGGCAACGAACATTTTACAATTGACAGCCTTCCTATAAAAAAAACAATGGAAGAACTAATGCTTTCTTATCTTAACGCACCTTATCTATGGGGAGGAAGAAGCCATTGTGGAATAGATTGTTCGGGATTGAATCAAGTAATATTTAAAACAGCCAATATACAACTAAAACGCGATGCTTCGCTGCAAGCACAACAAGGAACGCTTATTTCATCTATAGATGATGCACAATGTTTTGATTTAGCTTTTTTTAAAAATCACAATGAAAAAATCACACATACAGGCATCATCTATAAAGACAACACCATCATCCATGCAAGTGGAAAAGTAAGAAAAGATACATTGGATAATCAAGGTATTTTTAATGTCGAAAAAGAAGAATATAGTCATACTTTACACAGCATCAAAAGATTTTTATAATATCAACCATACTATTTAATCCTAATACAACATGGCTAATTTCATTATCAATCCTATAAAAGATAAAATACTTTCAAAAGAATGGGTCATTTCCTATTTTTATCTTATCGCTGGTGCATTCATATTAGCATTAGGTTATGCTTTTTTTATGACTCCCTATAAAATTACACCTGGAGGCATTTATGGTATTTCTATTGTTTTGCATCATAAATTCAATTTCCCTGTTGGATTGGCAGCACTTTGTTTTAATCTTCCCTTAACTTTAATAGGATTAAAATTATTAGGTTCACGTTTTGGAATTAAAACATTCATAGGCTTTATTTTAACGGCACTATTTACCGATGGACTAATTTATATTATTGGTACAGACCCTCTCAATCTTCACGATGAAGTATTGTTAGCAAGTGTTTTTGGTGGTGTGGTGATGGGAGTCGGTGTTGGAATGATATTTAAATCAAGGGCTTCAAGTGGCGGGAGCGATGTCTTAGCTTCTATTCTATCCAAGTATACTAAAATTCCTCTTGGCAAACAATTGATGATAGTCGACTCTTGCATTGTTGTTGTTGGGTTTCTTGCTTTTCAAGATTGGAAAATACCACTCTATTCATGGTTAACCATTTTTATAATGGGCAAAGTAATAGATATGATATTGCACGGATTTTCGGACGATAAAATTATTTTCATCATTTCTGAAAAAAGTGAAGAATTACGAAAAACAATTATATACAATCTACAATGTGGTGGTACAATTTTTCAGGCAAAAGGAATGTATACACAAGATGATAAAAATGTATTATTTACTGTAATGAATCGTAGAGCTATTCCCGATTTACAAAAATATATTTTCAAAATAGACCCAGAAGCCTTTATTACCATAGTCGATGCACATGAAATATTAGGAAAAGGATTTAAATCTTTACAAGAGAAAATAGAATAAACATTTATATTGATTCATTTGATAATCGAAAAATATGTCAAAAAAAAGAAAAGGAATTGTAATTAAATCTACAGGAAGTATCTATGCCATACGAACAGATAATGGCGAAACTATACACTGTAAACTAAAAGGGCAATTTCGTATTCATGGCATTAAAACTACTAATCCTATTGCCGTTGGCGACTATGTATTTTTTATCAAAGAAGAGCATCAAAACATCGGATTAATAACCGATATAGAACATCGAAAAAATTACATTATCCGTAAATCCACTAATTTATCTCGCATTTCACATATATTAGCTGCTAATATCGATAGGGTCTTTCTTATTGTCAGCTTATCACACCCACGCACTCCTTTAGGATTTATCGACCGCTTCCTTACTGCTGCCGAAGCCTTCCGCATCGAAAGCATTATTGTTTTTAATAAAATTGATATCTACGGGGATAAAGAAAAAGAAGAACTTAAACTCTTAAAAAAAATATACGAAAAAATAGGATATACTTGTATTTCTACATCGTGTGTAACAGCTAAAGGAATAAAAGAATTAAAACAATTGATGAAAAATAAAGTATCGTTTTTTGGGGGGATATCTGGTGTAGGCAAATCTACTATTATTAATAGTATTGATAGCAATTTAAAGCTAAAAATTGGCGATATTTCTGAATATTATAAAAAAGGTAAACATACGACTACTTTTGTCGAAATGTTCGATTTGTCATTTGGTGGCTATATTATCGACTCACCTGGGATAAAAGAATTTGGATTAATACAATATACTAAAGAAGAAGTGTCTCACTATTTCCCTGAAATGCTGCGTTTGTTACCAGCTTGCAAATTTAACAATTGTACACACACACATGAACCAGAATGTGCTATAAAAGACGCTGTTGAAAAAGGAGAAATAGCTTATTCGAGGTATAAAAACTATATTGCTATTATAGAACATGAAGATATAGAATTAAAAGAATGGATGCTTAAATAAAAACATCCATTCTTTTTCTTACACATATAATAATTAATACACAATAATTATTCTTCTTTTAACACATTGATATCTATATCAATACAAACATCTTTGTGCAATAGTATACTAGCTTTATGTTTTCCTAGTTCTTTAATATGATTACCTTGAATAACAATCTTTTTTCGTTCTAACTCAATATCGTATTTATTTTTGAGTATTTCGGCTATAACAATATTAGTAACAGAACCATAAACAATTCCTTCTTCTGTTGCTTTAACATTCACATCAATTGTTAAATTAGTTAAACGCTCGGCTAAACTCATAGCATCGTTTTTAATTTTTTCCAATTTATGACTGCGTTGCCTTAAATTTTCAGCTAATATTTTTTTATTTGACTCTGTAGCTGGAATAGCTAACTTTTTAGGAAATAGATAATTTCTAGCATATCCATCTTTTACTTTTACAATATCATTTGTAAATCCTAAATTTATTATATCTTCTTTTAAAATAATTTCCATACTATAAATCCTCCTATTTTTCTTTTAAGTTATCGGCTACATAAGGTAAAATAGCAATATGCCTTGCTCTTTTAATAGCCTGTGCTACTTTCTTTTGATATTTCAGAGAAGTTCCTGTGAGGCGTCTCGGTAATATTTTTCCTTGGTCATTAATAAAACGCATTAAATATTGTTCATCTTTATAATCAATATATTTTATGCCATGTTTTTTAAAACGACAAAACTTTTTCTTTTTAACATCAACCGCTATTGGAGTTAAAAATCTAATATCAGTGTTCGATTTTGATTTTGATTGTGCCATGATAGTGTCAATTATTCGTTAATACTTGATTTTACAGCTTCTTTTGAAGCATTATTCTTATTTTCGCGTCTTCTTTCACTATATTGAATAGCATTTTTATCAAGTGCTACAGTTAGATAACGCAAAATTCTTTCATCATGTTTAAAATGAATTTCCCATTCTTTCACAAATGACGCTTCTGCCTTAAATTCAATCAAATGATAAAATCCAGTTGATTTTTTCAAAATAGGATACGCTAACTTTCTCATCCCCCAATTTACTTGATAAACAATTTCACATTTGTTATCAAGTAAAAATTTTTCAAATTTATTAACCGTTTCCTTCATCTGTTCGTCAGATAAAACGGGAGTTATAATGAAAACGGTCTCGTAATGATTTAACATATTGTTGATAATGTTTTAAATAATATTAATTTATACTTTATTTTTTTGGATTGCAAAGATACATTTTATTTATATATAAAAATGAAAAATTTTATTTTTTTTACATTCATCAACAAATTATGTGTAAATAGTTAGTACATCAAAACATATCATAATTTTTTCTATTTTTGCAATCGTAAAATAAATAATCATTACATAAAAAAACATCCTATTTATGAGTTTATTACAAAATATTAAATCAATGGCACAGCAAGCCAACAAGTGCATTGTGCTTCCCGAAGGAACAGAAGAAAGAATGATGAAAGCAGCAGATATCATTCTAAAAGAAAAAATTGCTCGCTTAATTCTCATTGGAAATAGAGACACTATTTTCAATAAAGCAAAAGAATGGCATTTAAATCATATAGAAAAAGCAGTTATTATTGATGCTGAAAACAATCCTAAAATAGAATTTTATGCCGAATTGTTATGCGAACTTCGTAAAAGCAAAGGAATGACAATGGAAGAAGCTAGAAAATTAGTGAAAGACCCTTTATATTTAGCTCCTTTGTTGATTAAAAATAATAAAGAAGCAGACGGTGAAGTTGCAGGTGCTATCAATGCTACGGGCAACGTATTGCGTCCAGCATTTCAAATAGTAAAAACTTTACCCGGCGTAAGTGTTGTTTCAGGAGCTTTTATTATGATAATGAAAGAAAAACACTGGGGCGATAATGGTATTATGGTTTTTGCCGATTGTGCAGCGCATCCTAATCCTTCGGCACAAGAGTTAGCCGAAATAGCTGTCGTTACTGCACAAACAGCTAAAAGTGTAGCCGGTATCGAACCACGTGTTGCTATGTTAAGTTTTTCGACAAAAGGAAGTGCGCAACACGAAATGGTCGAAAAAGTAGTAGAAGCTACTGCTATCGCTAAAAAATTAGCTCCTACTTTAGCCATTGACGGAGAATTGCAAGCCGATGCGGCTATTGTTCCAGCGGTTGCTGCAAGCAAAGCGTCTGATAGTCCTATAGCTGGAAAAGCTAATGTGTTAGTATTTCCAACTCTCGAAGTAGGCAATATAGCTTATAAATTGGTGCAACGTTTAGCCAATGCCGAAGCAGTAGGTCCTGTCATGCAAGGAATGGCAGCTCCTATCAACGACCTCTCGCGTGGATGTTCTATTGATGACATTGTCAACGTGGTAGCTATAACAGCTAATCAAGCAAATATTTAAATCCGAAAAGTTCTACTCGGACCAAGTGTTAATCGTATCAAAGAGGCTTATTACTCCATTTGATGGTATCAAGGATTTTTTAAGCTTCTTTTTTTTACTATAGCGTAAAGTGTAAAAACTATCCATTACTAACATTGAACATTACACAACATCAATATTTTTTGAATGTTTTTACCCTTATAATAAAACACCGTTTTATTACTCAAAGCTATTTCTATTTACTTTGACAATAGTTTTTTTATTTTTTAGATGTTATTTCTATTAAAACAGGCCCGAAATATTTCCTTCGCTATCAATATCAATAGCTTCTGCTGATGGTACTTTTGGTAATCCAGGCATACGAATTATTTCGCCTGCTATTGGGATAATAAAACCTGCACCTGAAGCAATTTCAATATCACGTATAGTAATAGTAAAATTTTCAGGACGATTGCGCACTTTAGCATCATCAGAAAGTGAATTTTGAGTTTTTGCTATACAAATAGGCAATTTGTCTAATTGTAAATTATTAATAGTTTTTAATTGTGTACGTGCTTTTGCTGTATATTCAACATGAGTAGCTCCATACATTTTAGTTGCTATTATTTTTATTTTTTCTTCTACCGACAAATTGGTATCATATAAATAAGACAATTCTTTATTATGTTTTTTAGCTTCTTCTACCACTATTTCGGCTAAAGCAACAGCTCCTTTTCCTCCATTTGCCCAAGAGTCGTTAAGTGCCACTTTCACTCCTATTTTAGTACAATAATCTTCTATCAAATCCAATTCTTCTTGACTATCAGTAGCAAATCTATTAATAGCTACAATAGGATTAAAATGAAAAGTTTTCATATTTTCGATATGTTTACCAAGATTTGCCAAGCCAATACGTAAGGCTTCAGCATTGGGAGTTGATAATTCGGCTATTGGTTGATTTCCATGATATTTTAATGCTCTCACAGTAGCTACTATCACTACAGCATTAGGATTTAATCCGCTACTTCTCATTTTTATATCAAAAAACTTTTCTGCTCCTAAATCAGATGCAAACCCAGCCTCTGTTACAACAAAATCGCTAAACGTAAGACCTAACTTAGTAGCAATAACCGAATTGGTACCTTGTGCTATATTAGCAAAAGGACCGCCATGAATAATAGCAGGTGTATTTTCTAAAGTTTGTACTAAATTGGGCTTTATAGCATCTTTCAACAAAACTGCCATAGCACCTTGTGCATTTAAATCACGTGCATAAATAGCCTGTTTATCATATGTATATCCTATAAATATATTTCCCAAGCGTTGCTTTAAATCTTCAATATCTTTCGACAAACACAATATTGCCATCACTTCACTTGCTGCTGTAATATTAAAAGCATCTTCTCGAGGCACACCTTGTGTTTTTCCGCCAAGTCCAATGACAATGTCTCGCAAAGAGCGGTCGTTCATATCCATTACTCTTTTCCAACTAATAGTACGCGGGTCTAAATCAAAGGCTTTACCTTTATTCTGTAATTGATTATCGATAAGTGCAGCAAGTAGGTTATTCGCTTTCTCGACAGCGGCTATATCGCCTGTGAAATGCAAATTAATATCTTCCATAGGTATCACTTGTGAATAACCTCCACCCGCAGCACCTCCTTTCACTCCAAAAACAGGACCTAAAGAAGGCTCGCGTAATACAACAGTAGTTTTATGACCCAATAAATTCATAGCCTGAGCTAAACCTATCGAAGTGGTAGTTTTTCCCTCACCGGCTGGAGTC
Organism: uncultured Lentimicrobiaceae bacterium; assembly: GCA_964610025.1. GTDB lineage: Bacteria > Bacteroidota > Bacteroidia > Bacteroidales > WCHB1-69 > UBA5266. The sequence goes on along the minus strand of CAZSTX010000004.1, from coordinate 48,945 downwards.
GGTGTAATGGCTGTAACTAAAATTAAACGGCTTTTTTTCAACTGTTCTTCATTGATTAAATGCAAAGGAAGTTTCGCTTTATAACGACCAAAATACTCAAGATTTTCTTCTGCTATACCCATTTGTGCTGCAATTTCGCGTATGGGTTTAATTTTTGCTGCCTTTGCAATGCTAATATCTGACAATATCATAATTATAATATTTATTTAAAACAATTTAACGACTTTTAATTATAAAAAAAATAACAATTTATTTTTCTGCAAAGATAATATTTTTTTTTAAATTCATTTCATAAAAACAACATACTTTTTTTTATCAAACACAATAAAATCACCTAATTCATTCATTTTAAAATAAATACACAATATAAAACACTCAACACAGCAACAGAAACAAAAAAGTAAAGAAGCTACAACTCAATTAAACCTGCAATGCAAACCACTTACTTTCATTTTTTTTTACTAATCCACATCATTTACTTTATTCTCATTTATTTTTTTTAATACTTTTGCAACAAAATTTATATAGAGATGAAAAATAAATATATTGATTTAATTCAACAAACTTATGAGTTTCCACAAGAAGAGTTTGAAGTGGAAGATGGTGAATTGTTTTTCAACAATATTGATTTAATGGAAATCATTAAACAATATGGCACTCCTTTAAGAATTACCTATCTTCCTAAAATATCTGACAATATTCACAAGGCAAAACGATGGTTTAATGTTGCTATGGCAAAAGCAGATTATAATGCTGATTATCACTATTGTTATTGTACTAAAAGCTCACATTTTTCTTTTATTTTAGAAGAAGTGCTTAAAAACGACACACACATAGAAACCTCTTCTGCATTTGATTTAAACATCATTGATTCTTTACACGAACAAGGAATATTTGAAAAAGAAAACTATATAATTTGTAATGGATTCAAGAAAGAACAATACATTGAAAACATTGTTAATGCTATTCACAACGGATTCATCAACACTATTCCTGTTTTAGACAATAAGAAAGAATTTGATCAATTAGACAACTTACTTGATAGTAAATGCAAGTTAGGTATCCGTATTGCATCGGAAGAAGAACCACGATTTGAATTTTACACTTCGCGATTAGGCATACGCTACAACGACATTGTTCCTTTTTATTTAGATAAGATAAAAAACAATCCCAAATTTGAACTAAAAATGCTACATATGTTCATCAACACAGGTATAGAAGACACTGCTTACTATTGGAATGAACTCTTAAAATGCGTTAATGTATATTGCGAATTAAAAAAAATAGCTCCCGAATTAGATTCTTTTAATATAGGCGGTGGATTTCCAATTAAAAACCGCTTGTCTTTTTCTTATGATTACGAATATATGGCAGAAGAAATTATAGCCCAAATAAAAACCATATGCAACCGCAACGGAGTAAAAGAACCCGACATATTTACCGAATTTGGGTCGTTTACCGTAGGTGAAGCCAGCGCCATACTCTATTCTGTATTACATCAAAAACAACAAAATGACCGAGAATTATGGAATATGATAGACAGCTCTTTTATGACAACACTACCCGACACTTGGGCTATTAATCAACAGTTTATACTACTTGCTATCAACAATTGGAACAAAGAATACGAAAGAGTATTTCTTGGTGGGCAAACTTGCGATAGCCACGATTATTATAACTCCGAAGCCAATCTAAATGCGGTGTTTTTACCTAAATTTGTAGAAACAGAACCCCAATACATTGGATTGTTTCACACAGGAGCTTATCAAGAATCAATAGGAGGATATGGAGGCATACAACACTGTTTAATTCCTGCTCCTAAACATGTTATTATAGACAGAATTATAACAGAAAATATCGAAAATTCTGATGGAGAAATAGCAACTAAACTGTTCGGAAAAGAACAAAGTTATAAATCTATGCTAAAAACATTAGGATATTAAAAAATAATCACTTTAAATATATAAATATTTAGTACCTTTGCAAAAAAAACATTAAATAACATATAAGTCATGAAAAATAACCGATTTTTTATTACGATTACACTTAGTTTAGCGCTATCTATCAATGTATTTTCCCAAAACAATAGGGAAAAAAGTCCTGAAAAATTTATTTCTTCAATAGAAATAAAAAAAGCAATGCAGCAAAGAAAAATGCTAATAATAGAACAAAAACTAAAAAGAGAAAAACAATTACATGAACAAAAATTAAAAAGAGAAGAAGCTGAAAAAAAACTGGCAGAAATGCAGGTAAAAACACATGCCTTATTTCCGAAATCACATAAATCTGAAGCAAACAGCATGCGAAACACCAAAACAATAAAAAACCTACCAAACACACCCCAACAAAAAGAAGTTAGCAAACTTGCCTTAGACAGCACAATAACCCCAGAAGACTATAAAACAACATTCCGTTACAATTATGAAGGGAAGGTAATAGAAACTATTGAATACTATTGGGATACTGATAAATGGGAACCTGGTTATAAAGCAGAATACATATATAGTGGAGATATCGAAAAAATAATTAATTACTATTGGGTAGCAGGCAATTGGGAACTTGATTG
>CAZSTX010000004.1:7547-46279 GCA_964610025.1 uncultured Lentimicrobiaceae bacterium | reverse complement strand
GAAATCCGAATACACTTACGATGATAAAGGCTATCGAACCATGGAGGCCTACTACTACTGGGATACCGACCACTGGGTAGGAAATGGGAAATCCGAATACACTTACGATGATAAAGGCTATCGAACCATGGAGGCCTACTACCACTGGGATACCGACCACTGGGTAGGAAATTGGAAAGAAGAATACGATTACGACAACGAAGGCTATAAAATCATGGAAGCCGAATACTACTGGGATACAGACCACTGGAAAGGAAATTGGAAAGACGAATACGCTTACGATGATAAAGGCTATCAAAGCATGTATGCTTATTACGAGTGGGAAAATGGCAATTGGAAAGGAATTGACAAAAATGAATATAACAGCAATGTAGGAAACTACTTTACAAAAGAATTTAACAGCAATATAGAAAATTACATAACAGATATTACTTACACTTGGAATTCTGTTAAAAATGAATGGGAATACAGTTATAAGCACGAATACAGTGAAGATTTTTCTGGAAATCTACTTCTTGGGGCTGAATACTATTGGAACAACAATAGCAATAAATGGGAAGGAGATTGGAAACATGAATGCGCTTACGATGATAAGGGAAATATAACATTATTTAAAGAATCTGCATGGAACGACTCTACCAACACATGGAAGGAAATTTTTAAAGCTACTCTCTCCTATTTGCATAATTTAGAATTTGAAACAAGTGAGTATTATTGGAATGACTCTATTAATAATTGGATAGAAACATCGAAAATAGAAGGCGTAAGCAACCCTAATGGAAGCATTGCTATGCAAATAGCATATGAATGGAATGGTAATGACTGGGATACAATTAGCAAAAGGAAAACTACTGTTTACGATACTGCTGGCAATATGATGCAAGCAATAGTCATTCAATCTAATTATCCACTGTGGACACCAAAAACAAGAATAGATTTCCTTTGGGATAGCGAAGATAATTGTACAGAAACAACTATTTATACACTAAAAGGTGTAAACCAAACAGAATCAGAAAAATACGAATACGCTTACGACAACGAAGGCTATAAAACCATGGAGGCCTACTACTACTGGGATACCGACCACTGGGTAGGAAATTGGAAAGAAGAATACGATTACGACAACGAAGGCTATAAAATCATGGAAGCCGAATACTACTGGGATACTGACAAATGGAAAGGAAATTGGAAATATGAATATCGATTGAGAGGCAAGGATGGTATTACATACACATATGCCTACTACTACTGGGCTACCGACCACTGGAAAGGGAATTATAAAGTAGAAGAGGTTTACGATGATAAAGGATGGCAAACATTATATACCTATCGTTATGACTGGCTAAACGACACATGGGAATACGGGGACAAAACCATATACGACTACGACATAAATGGCAATACAATATTAGAAGAATACTATAACTGGGACAACACTAACGATACTTGGGTAGCAAATAACAAGGGGGAATATGCATACACTACTCATGATAGGCTTTTATTTGATAAATATTATAAGTGGGATGGAACAGCATGGATTTTGAGTAATTCAGAAGAATACACCTATAACACTAAGGGAGATTTTATAAAATACACACGTAGCAATATTGTCAATGACACTTTTAGTCTTAGAGAGAAGGCTGTATACACTTACGACACCACTTATTCTTTAGCAAATTTAGTTTTTAGCGAGCGTTATTTTGGTGTTGATATCTTCTCTCAATTCTTAAGAAGTGATTATTTTGAATATAACAATGATAGTGTAATTATCGCCCACGACTCTGCATTTTTATATTGGTCAAGTATAAACGTATGGTCTTCGCCCACCTATACAATTAAAGGCAAAGTAGATGTTGACGGAGAGCCTCTAAAAGGCGTACAAATCAATTATGGGAATAATTTATGGGTAAGCACCAATTCCGATGGAGAGTATACACTACAAGTTGACAGTGGAAGTACAGTAGTCTTAGTCCCTACAAAAGAAGGCTACCTATTTACACCAACTTTTATTACATGTAACAATGTGTCTGGCAATCTTATTAATAAAAACTTTTTCACCTCTTCTCTAAATATCGACAATGTTCAGAATACTAATACCGAGCTACTTGTTTATCCCAACCCAACCAAAGGGATAGTATACATAAACATCACATCTAAAATCAAACTATTTGATGTTCAAGGTAAAAAGCTACAAGAAATCTATGATAATCATATCGATATTTCTACTTATCCGCAAGGAATGTACTTCTTGCAAGTTGATAAAAAAACTATAAAAATAATTAAGGAATAACTTATTCAACAACTAACTTATCGTATATTTTTAAGTCTTTTTGTATGCACAAAAAGACTTTTTTTTATATAAACTATTTTTTTTTGAAATATTCAAGAAAAATAAAAGATAACATACGGTTTATTTTGTACTTTTGTAAAAAAAATAAACACCTATGGCAGGAATATTATTCGATGATATTATTTTCGGTCCTATCAAAAGCCGAAGATTAGGTAATTCTTTAGGCATTAATTTACTCCCTAAGACTACCAAAGTTTGCACTTTTAACTGTATCTATTGTGAATGCGGCTGGGGAGGGCAAGCAAAACCAACAATAGAAAAACTACATCCCGCATCAGTAATTATTCCCGTTATCGAGACGACAATAAAAACCTTACACCAAAAAGGAGCAAAAATAGATAGCATTACATATTCTGGCAATGGCGAGCCAACTATACATCCTGAATTTGAAACAATAACAGATGCCATTATCGAATTAAGAAATCGTTACTTCCCCACAACAATTATCAGTTGCTTGTCTAACTCATCGCAATTACACCGTCCAGATGTTGTGGCGGCACTAAAAAAAATTGACAATCCATTAATGAAATTAGACACAGCTTTGCAAAGTACTTTTCTTTTAATGAATGCCCCTTATACCACTATTGATATAGCTACTATTTGCAAACAATTACAAATCTTTGAAGGTAATCTAACGATACAAACAATGTTTTTGCGTGGCACACTCGACAACGGCACACCTATCGACAACACAACAGATAAAGAAATAACAGCATGGATAGAATGTTTAAAGCAAATACGTCCTCACACCCTTATGTTATACCCTATTGACAGAGAAACACCGGCTTCTAATTTAGAAAAAATAGACAAAAACACACTTGAAAAAATAGCTGAAAAAGTAAGAAAAATAGGAATTAAAACCTTCACTTATCAATAAAATGGAAACAAAAATACCCATAGAAATCATACAACTTGAAGACGAAAACAACTTGCACCCCATTATTGAAGCTAAAATAAATGGAAAAACTGTACGTTTAGTAATAGATACAGGAGCATCTCATACTTGCATAGATAAAAAAGAAGTGAAATCATTATTAAAAAACAAAGACAACGCCTCTAATGATATAGTGATGGGTATAGGTAGCAAAAAAATGAAAAACACCATCATCAATATTAACGAAATTCAACTTGGAGAATTAGTAATTAACAATTATTCTATCGTAGTGTTGAAAATTTCTCATATAAATAAAATACTAAAAATGCTCAATTTAAAACCCATAAATGGTCTTCTTGGGAGCGATATCCTATATAAATACAATGCCGTAATCGATTATAAAAATTCTTGTTTAACTTTAAATACATATACATTATGAAAAAAATATTTTTATTAATAGTAAGTTTATTCACTTTTCAACTATCTTTTTCGCAATTAGAAGCCGATTGGTTTACGGCTTATGGCGACAATGGCACCGATATGGCTAAAAATTTAGCCATTGACAAAGCAGGTAATACTTATATTATTGGCTATATTTCTAAAGAAATAGGCGATTCTAAAAATCCTAAAATGCAAATAATGACTTTCTTGCTTAAATACGACAGCAAAGGTAAGTTGCAATGGTCAAAAGAGATTAGCGGCGAAAACAGCAACGAAGGCAAAGGCGTTGCATTAGACGATGAAGGAAATGTTTACATATCAGGAAACTTTATCAATACTATCAATTTAGACAAAACCAATATGATTCGAGATTCAAAAGATGTCAACACCTATATTGCCAAATACAATAGTAATGGCAATTATATATGGCATAAAATACTAAGACCTAATCAAGCAGTTGTAGATGCACATCATCATCAGGCAGATAATCATAGCGGACACACTCACTTTCACCCTATTATCAATCAAATTACCGATATGAAAACAGACCGCGATAATCACATCTATTTAACAGGCTATTTTAGTAAAACTATCGATTTCGACCCATCAGAAAAAGAAGCTTTATTGAGTGCCGAAGGCGAAATGAATGCTTTTTTAGTCAAATTAGATAATGAAGGTAATTATTTGTGGGCTAAAGTTTTAACTACTAAAGATGTGAGTAAAAGCAATGCTATTGCTTTCGACAGTCAAGGTAATGTTTATATGACAGGTTCTTTTTCCGAAACCGCTACTTTAGGCAATGTAAGCATTCAATCAAACGGAGGAGAAGGATTGTTTGTCGCAAAACTCAATCAAGATGGAAAAGAACAATGGATAAAAAAAATCGACAACACCAAACTCAATAGTGGCAACTATATACATATCGACACCAACGACTATATTTATGTAACAGGCTATATAAGCTCTCGTACCGAATTTAATGAAATAGCTACCGTTTTAGATGTGTATGAAAACTCTAAAAATCTTTTTATAGCTAAACTCAATACAGAAGGTGAATACGAATGGGTGAAAGCAGTCAAAGGCAACCCTTATTCATCAGGAGAATGTATAGCAACCGACTCGTATGGAAACATTTATGTATCGGGCTATTTTACAGGTAACATTGAAACTAAAAAAGAAGAAATTATTTATTCGTCTGGAAAAGAAGACGGTTTTATAATGATGTTAGATAAAGATGGCAACATTATCTACACCTACCCTATTGGCGGAACAGACCACGACAGAGCTTCGCGTATGCTTATCCACGACGACAATTCTATCGTACTTATTGGAGCGCATAACGGACCTTTCTTTATAGACCCTATAGCATTTGATAATTATATTGACTTTCAAGGAACTACAGATGCTTTTATTATTAAATTTAGTCATGCTTTATTTAAACCCGAAGTAACATTAAAAGAAGTAACCCACAATAGCATTGAATTAGAATGGGATTTACAGCCCTATGCTATCGGATATGAAATTATATTGAATTACGACAAATTTAAAATCCCCTATTATGTAGGCAATAATAGTATGATAATTAACTCACTTTTACCGGGGAAAGCCTATACTATAGGCGTCAGAGCCTTTAACAATAGCAAACACAGCAAACAAGCAAAATTAGCAATTGTTACTCCTCCTATCGCCAATGAAGCTAAAGGTATTAAAAACAACATGTTTACTGCAAGTTGGACAAAAACAAAAACCGAAAAATTCAAATTATTTATTTCTACTAAAGAAGATTTTTCTATATGTTTACCCGAATATAACGGAGTAAATGTAAGCAAAAACACACTTAAAATTAGCGAATTACAAGCTAATACAACTTATTATTACCGCCTTAAAACAGCTACAGGACATTACTCTAACACTATAAGCGTAACAACTAAACAATAAAGCATGTCGGATAAAGGAAAAAAACTGATACAACTCCTTCTCTTTTTAGGATTAGGTATATTTTTTATATGGTTTTCTATCAAAGATTTAGACGCTGAACAACGTCATGTTATTATTAGCAATATCAAAGGAGTAGCCTCCGATAATAAATGGATATTTTTAATTTTAAGTGCAGCAATAGCTTTTATTAGTGTTATTTTTCGTGCTTACCGCTCCATCTTGCTATTAGAACCATTGGGTTATAAAATATCAAAAATCAATTCCTACCATTCAATAATGATATGCTATATTGCCAATTTAGCTTTTCCACGATTAGGTGAAGTTGTACGTTGTAGTTTTATACAACGTTATGAGCAAGTTCCATTTCAAAAAACATTCGGAACAGTTGTAACAGAACGAATTATCGACTTAGTAAGTTTTGGATTTGTATTCCTTCTTGCATTAATTTTTGAAAGAGAGAAAATTATTTCTATTTTCACAAACAATAACGCTTCTAATACAGTCTCTCTATTACATAATCCACTGTTTATCACTTTTATAATTGCTGCTGCACTAGTAATGTTGTATCTCATATTTAGAAAGCAAATTGAAAAATGGAAAATTTTTATCAAAATTAAAAAAATCATTTCAGAATTTTGGTCGGGGCTCCTATCAGTAACACGTTTACAACGTTCTTTTTTATTTATATTCTATACGATAATGATTTGGGTATGTTATTATTTTATGTTCTTTGTTATTATGTTTGCTTTTCCCGAAATTACAATATTAAAAGAACAAATGTGGATAGCCTCTTTATCGTGTGTAACCATAGGGACTTTTGGTTTTATTATATCACAAGGTGGATTAGGAGCTTATCCATTACTCATAGCAACTATATTAATTCTTTACGGCATCAATAAAGAAATCGGTTTAGCTATCGGATGGGTTGTATGGACCACCGAAACCATACTCTATATAATAGGCGGCATTACTTCTTTGATTATAGCACCATTTTCCAATCCAAAAAAAAACAACTATGAACACATTATCTAAAATTAGAAATAAAATCATCACAACAGACGATTACTTAGCAATAAATCATAAAGACACATTTAAAAATAAAAAAATTGTTTTCACTAATGGTTGTTTCGATTTAGTGCACCGCGGGCATATAGAATATCTTTCGCAAGCCTCTGACAAAGGCGATATTCTTATTGTTGGCATCAATACTGATGCCTCAGTACAAAAACTAAAAGGCAAACATCGCCCTATCGTTGACGAATATGCTCGTGCTTTAATCATAGCATCTCTACTGTTTGTCGATTTTGTGATTTTATTTAACGAAGAAACTCCTTATAATCTCATTCAAGCAATACAACCCAATATCTTAATTAAAGGTAGTGATTATAAAGAAGATGATATTATTGGAGCTGACATTGTAAAAGCCAATAATGGACAAGTAATAACCATTGATTTAACCCCCAATTATTCGACCTCTACTATTGAAAAAAAAATCAAAGGAAATGTATAAAACAGATACTATTACTAATTTATTCGATATTACACCATTCAATTTTTCTGATAATAAAGAAATCATACACACACTTTTCAACAACCAAACAATACGTATTGAGCACATCATTTCTTATGGACAAACTAGTAATGAATGGTACAACCAACAAGAAGATGAATGGGTGGTATTATTACAAGGGAATGCAAAATTAGTTTTTAAAGATAAACAACAAGAAGTCAATATGTCAAAAGGTGATTTTCTATTTATCCCAGCTCACAAACAACATAAAGTAAGCTATACTTCGCAACAGCCTCAATGTATATGGTTGGCTATCTTTTTAAATAATGATAAATAAAATTTTATATTTATAAACCACTTATTATATTGATGTTGGAATGCTAAAAACCAATCCAGCCTCCATTTTAGGTAAATAGAACAAAGAATTTACTCTTATTTCAGACAGTCTATATTGAGTGTAAAAGGCTATTAATCCATAACCTACTCTCAACCTTACTCCCCAATTTAACGGAGTTAATTCAGATGTGTTGAGTTTAGATTTTGTCTTAATATTCGATTTTTCATAGCTTAATTTACTCGTAATTTCTTTTGTAATATAGAAATTAGAAAAATTCCATGCTCCATACACTCCCATATCTACATAACACCCTATGCCAAATTGTCCCGCTGAAACCAATCGAAATCGCTGATAAAATTCTGAGTCAAAATTATTTATTCTAATTTTTTCTTTGATTTTAGAATCTGCAAATAACACATTCATTGGCAAAACATCTTTCTTTATATAATAGGTAGCATTAGTATAAGCTAAAGACAAACCTAAACTATACCACTTAGCAATATTTCCTTTAAATCGAAATCCATAACTAAAAGATTGAGACGCTCCATATATGGTATTATTATTATCGCTTATAGGCAAAACAAATCCCCAAACAAAATAAGGTTGAATATCGTATTTAGCATTTACACCATAAGATGAAGGCTTCATATTAGCAGGCGTTTTATTAAATATCGTTTTTATAAAAATATTATTTTCAGTAAAAGTAGTTTTTGAAAAATTTTTATCTAAATAAGCAATATCTTCAGGTGTTAATTTATAAGAATAACTATAGCCTTTATAAAATATTTTTAATGTTTTATTTTTATATAATGCTCTTTTCTCTATTTTAATTTCTTTTTGATAAGTAGTTATATCTGTTGAAGCATTTCTGTTTGCTTTTATTTCACTATCATTTTTCAGTTGAAGTTGCACGTAATTATCCAATGTTTCATTTTCATTTTCAATATGATAAAACAAACGATTGTCGCAATCAAAAACAATGGGTTTAATAAAAAGATAGTCTTGACTATCTAATATTTCGAAGGTAGGAACAATCATTTCTATTTTAGGATATAGAAAAAAAGAGGCTTGCGGCACACCATAACCATAAGCATAATCAAAATAAGGATACATATCAGCGGAGCGTTCTATATTACGTTTCAAATCCATTGCCTTCAATGCTGGCTGTGTCTGCCATGCACAAGCTGCAAAACCAGCAACTAATGGGCATGAAAATGAAGTACCTTGTGTGTATTCATACGCACTTTTCTCATTTTTTTTTGGCGTAGCAACTAAACAATTTGTAGCATAAGCACACACATTCGGTTTTAAACGCCCATCTGCTGTAGGTCCGTATGAACTAAAATTAGTATGATAATCATTATGGTCTATTCCTCCTACAGACAAAACACTATCGGCATCAGCGGGCGTGATTACCATTTTCCAATTTTTCTTTATTCCTTCGTTTCCCATCGAATTGCAAACCAATATTCCTTTTGAAGCAGCAATATTAGCAGCACGCGCAACCAACGATTTTTGTCCATCCATATCAGTTGTATTATAACGCATATCATTATATCCTAATGAACTACTAATAATATTTGCTCCATTTTTATCAGCCCACTCCATAGCTTGCATCCACCAAACTTCTTCGCGAGCAGGCTCTGTTTCGACTTCAGTTCTGGCTAACAACAACTCTGCTCCTGTAGCTAAGCCAAGTTTTTCTTTTCCTTTCATCCCTGTTATACAACTTAGCGTCATAGTTCCATGCTTATTCCACCCATATACATTTTCTTTTTTAAGAGGAAAATTCCATGTTTTAACAATTAAATTATTGTCTCTTAAATGTTGAAATGCAGGATGAACATCTACTTTTGGGAATCCTCCATCAAAAACAGCAATTCGTATTCCATGTCCATCAATTTCTTTTTCTACAAAAAGATTACCTTCCATGCGTAAAAGCTGTTTATTCAAGTTATAAGCACTTCCTATTAGCAATAATAAATATTCATCAATGTTTAAAGTATCATCAGTATAGGCTGCCAATTGCATTTTTGAATTTATAGGAAGTATTTTTTTTACAAAAGAATAGCGAGTTATTTTTTCAATATTTTCGTTAACTGCTACTATGGCTATTGCATTTAACCAACGTGTCTCTCCTACTATTTCTTCAGACAACTTTTCTATTGTTTGAACATAATGAGTATTTAAAGGAAAATCTGTACTATCGTATAAAGAAATATTATGGTGTAAACGCCTCTCTATTGCTTTACTATCAAAATATTGATAAGGATCAAATTGCGTATCTGCTTTATCAGAAAAAAAAACCCAATACAGACTTTGTGAACGAACACTACATGCAATAATTACAAATAAAATAGAAAGTATTATTTTTTTTTTCACTTTTTTTTAACATAAAAAATAAAAAGTCTTTTTTCAAAGACTTTTTATAATAATTATTTGCATCTTATTTCAACTGTAACTTCTTTTCCTTCTGATACCATTGAAAAACCTTGATAAGGTGTTACAGAATTATTTTTGCAAATAGTTGCATCGAAAAATTTGGTGTCATTATCAGTATAAACAACTATTTTTTTTCCATCCTCATAACGTGTACAATAACATTGTTTTCCACAAGATGTAGCGAATATAGCTGCCACTGAAAATCCCATTAATACAAAAGCTATTTTTTTCATATAATCGAATTGTTAAATATTGATATGAATAAATTTATTTATTACAAAAGTATACTATTTTTGAATACTAACATAGTATTTTTATTAAATTTTTCTTCAATTTATCCATTTTTTATTCTTGAAGCCACCCATTCCATCTGTTTCGGCTATGATTATCATAGCTGATATTTGGCTTATAGCCGGTATACTTTGTAATATTTTTAAGTCGTTTTACCGTTTAATTTTTGAATAAACACCCTATCACCAGACATTTTGAATACTTGACTTATAAAACATAAGCACTGCCACCAACAAACACACTGCCCTCAGGCAGGCAAAGTATTCCCTTTTTTTATTCTATTTTCAATTAATTTAATTCACTAAAATTAAATTTTAAAAAATATTAATGTTTTTCTAAAAAAATATGTGATATTAAAAAAAATATTGTAATTTTGCATATATTTATAAGTTAGCTATTATTTATTATTGACTACATAGTCCGCTGAAAATCCTCTTAAACAATAATTGTTAATAACTTATAAAAAGAAAGCTTTTTGCCATTGCAAAAATAATTGTAAGTTTATATTTTGTAATTTTATATTTCAAATGATTAAAAACAATTGTCAAATAAAACATTTAGATAACGTAGATATAGATTACTCTTGGTCGTTTTCTGATAAAACGATTAAAGATACTTCTTATATTACTCACGGTTATTACACATATCCAGCAAAGTTTATTCCTCAACTTGCAGAAAGGCTAATAAAAGAGTATTCTAACAAGGGCGATATTGTAATAGACCCATTTATGGGTAGTGGAACAACTATTGTAGAGGCAATTGTGAATAACAGAATAGGAATTGGAACAGACATTAACGAAATTGCCTTTTTGCTTTCAAAAGTAAAAACAACGCCAATAAATAGCAATGATTTGACAAAAGAATTGTTAATTTTTGAAAAAGAATTGCCATACAGAATGAACAATAAATTTGATTATTTTTTAGGCGAAGCACAAAAATACATTCCTCAAAATGAAAGAATAAACTATTGGTTTTTACCTGAACAAAAAAATAAATTATCGATAATTTTCGCTAAAATTTTAGATATTGAAAATAAAAATATTAAAAACTTTTTTTTAATAACATTTGCACAAATTCTAAAATCTAGTTCAATTTGGTTGCAAAAAAGTGTAAAACCTACAAGAGATCTAAACAAAAAAAATTATGACCCACTAAGGTTGTTTTTGCAACAAGCAAAGAAAATGATAAAAAAACATTCTGAATTTGAAAAATTATTAAATGAACAAATAAAAGAGAATATTGATTTTTATAGAAACCTAAGTTGTGGCGACAGTAGATATTTGAATTGTGAAACGGAAAAAGCAAGTTTAATTGTAACTTCTCCTCCTTATGTAACTTCTTATGAATATGCTGATTTACACCAACTTCCGTCTTTGTGGTTTGGTTATTTAAAAGATTTACCAGAATTTAGACAAAAATTCATAGGCAGTGCATATAAAAATCGAGAAAATGTAGATTTAAAAAGCAATTTAGCAAACGAAATTGTTTCTAAACTTAAAAATAAAAAGCAAAACGAGGTAAAAAATTATTTTGCTGATATGTTAGAAACTTTTGATGAAACAAAACGAGTTCTTAAAAATGGAGGGAAGGCTGCTTTTGTGATTGGAAACACAGAATTTCAAGGTGTAAAAATTTTGAATGCAGAAGTTTTTCAAGAACAGTTTGAAAATATCGGTTTTAGGACACACAATATAATAAAACGCGAAATTCCGTCAAAAATGCTGCCTTCAACCCGCGACCCCGAAACGGGAAAATTCCGAAAAATTACAGATAGCAATATAAAACTTGCCTATCCAACTGAATATATTTTAATAATGGAAAAATTATGACATTCAAAGATTTACAAAAGCTATATGACCAAAAGAAAAAACTTTTTGGCAAAGATACTTATAAACACATTTCAGAACTTCTGAAAGAGGTAAAAGTTCAACACAAGAAAGATTTTAAAGGTGATGACCACGAGCAATCTTGGCGAGCTTTTAAGGGTAAAAATTTAGAGAAACTTATTGAGTACATTATCCTTGATGAAGTTCAAAGCATTGGGCTTGCAGTTGTCAATGGCAATTCTCTTGAAAGAACACAAAGTGCAAATTTGTCAAAAACACTTGGCTTGGTAAAACGTAACTTGTTGATTGATTACGGCGAATACGGCTCGCATTTACCTGATGTTGATATTATTATTTACAATCCTAAAAACAGTCAAGTCATTGCTCTTTTATCAATTAAAGTTACTTTACGTGAGCGAATTGCACAAACAGGCTATTGGAAATTAAAACTTGCTTCCGATCGAGTAACTAAGCATATAAAAGTTTATTTTGTTACGCCAGACGAAGACGGAACTTTAACAAAAAAGAAGCCTGCAAAAAAAGGACGGGCAATAGTGGAACAAGATTTAGATGGAAGTTATGTTTTGTCAGAGATGAATATTGAAACGAGCAACAAGGTTAAATTGTTTGATAAATTAGTCTCAGATTTAAGAAAATTGTTAAAATGATACAGCAAGATTTAATACTCGAATCAACGACACTCTGGGACTTTCCAAAACAAAATTATGGGAAAACACCGCACGGAGATAACAAATACAATGGCGTAACACCTGCTTTTGTGATTTGGAATTTACTACAACGTTATACTAAAGAAAACGACATTGTTGTTGACCCAATGTGTGGCAGTGGCACTACGATTGATGTAGCAAAAGAATTAAATCGCAGAGTTATCGGGTATGATATAAATGTAACTCGCCCCGACATCATTAAAAACGATGCTCGTAAAATTCCATTAGATGACAATTCTGTTGATTTTGTATTTATTGATAGTCCATATTCTGACAACATAAATTATTCTAACAATGTTGAATGTTTTGGGAAAATTTCTTGTGAAAATACAGAATTTTATGATGAATTAGAGAAGGTAATGGTAGAAATAAACCGTATATTGAAAAAAAACAAGGTAATAGCATGGCTAATTGGAGACCAATGGATTAAGAAAAAATTCACACCAACAGGATTTTTAATTTATCAACGTCTTGCAAAACATTTTGAACCGATAGATCTAATTTGTGTAACTCGTCACAACCAAACATCAAACACAGGACTTTGGCACAACAGAGCAAGACGTTACAATTTTTATTTGAGAGGTTTTAAACACTTGATAATAATGAGAAAAATAACATAAACTACAAATAGTAAGCTGCTTGAGTAATATTCGTTACATATTCTTTCCATTTGACCGAGATAGGATTAGATTTGTTTTTCGAATAAATCGTAAATTACATAAAAATAGGTATAATGGACATTTTTATACGCTTATTATTTTTTAATAAACAAAATGTAAAGATATAAAACATTTGTTTTTTTTCAAAGTATTATTTTCCTCATTATAAATTTTTATGCAATGTTTTATTCTTATAATTTTTATGTCTTTGCCTATAAATTAAAGATTTTGTATTATCTTTGCAAAAAAAAAAGATGTCTATAATAGAAGAAAATCTTACAACTATTTCCCAACAAATCCCTACTAACGTAAAATTAGTAGTAGTTTCTAAAACAAGACCCATAGAAGACATACTTCAAGCATACCAAGCAGGACAAATTTATTTTGGAGAAAACAAAGCATTGGAAATGAAAAAAAAATATGAACTACTCCCTAAAGATATTGAATGGCATATGATAGGACATCTGCAAACTAATAAAGTGAAATACATTGCCCCTTTCGTACACCTCATACACAGTGTGGATTCAATAAAACTTTTAGGAGAAATAAACAAACAAGCACTTAAAAACGGTCGTATAATAGACTGTTTATTACAATTTCATATTGCTGAAGAAGATTCAAAATTTGGATTAAATTTAACAGAAGCTAAAGCCCTATTAGAAAGCGATATTTACTACAACTTCCGCAATATTCGGCTTTGTGGTGTTATGGGAATGGCAACTCTTACAGATGATAAAAAAACAATACATAAAGAATTTAAAAACTTATCTACTTATTATACAGAGCTTAAAAACAATTACTTTAGCAACCAATCGTATTTTAAAGAAATATCAATGGGTATGACTGACGATTTCACTATCGCTATCGAAGAAGGAAGCACTATTGTACGTATAGGAAGTGCTATATTTGGGAAACGAAACTATAACATTTAACGCATTATTCTCTATGAACTTAAAAGAATCTTTATTAAAAGCTGTTGTCGCTACCATAGAAGAATTATATGCGACTTCCGTTTCAACAGAAAGTATTAACATACAAAAAACAAGAAAAGAATTTGAAGGAGATTTTACACTCATGATTTTTCCTTTTGTTAAAATATCAAAAAAAAATCCAGATATAACAGCCAATGAAATAGGAAATTCTCTCAAACAAAAATTAGGTGCTATTGAAAAATTCAATGTTATTAAAGGATTTCTTAATATTTCATTAAAAGACAGTGTTTGGGTAAATTTTTTACAGCAAGAAAGCCTTAACATTAACTTTGGTCATCAAACTCCTTTAGATAACACCCCTCCTATTTTGTTAGAATTTTCTTCTCCCAACACCAATAAGCCTCTGCATCTCGGACATATACGTAATAACCTATTAGGAGACGCAATAGCACATATATTAACTGCTAATGGAAAAAAAGTAATACGTTTAAATCTTGTCAACGACAGAGGAATTCATATCTGCAAATCAATGCTTGCTCATCAGAAATTTTATGCTAACGAAACGCCACAATCTACAAATACTAAAGGCGACAAATTAGTAGGAAAATACTATGTAGCTTTCGATAAAGAATATAAAAAGGAAGTAGAACAATTAACAAACAATGGTATTCCAAAAGAAGAAGCAGAAAAAAAGGCCTCCATATTATTAGAAGCCCAAGAAATGCTTCGACAATGGGAAAATGAAGATAAAACTATTCGTAAGCTATGGCAAACAATGAATCAATGGGTATACCAAGGTTTCGACGTTACTTATAAACGTTTAGGCATCAGTTTCGACAAAACATATTATGAATCAGACACCTATCTTTTAGGAAAAAAAATAATAGAAGAAGGGTTAAACAACCAAATTTTTTATAAACATGCAGACGGTTCTATTCGCGTTGATTTACGCTCCGAAGGATTGGAAGATAAAATATTATTACGAGCCGATGGCACATCTGTTTATATAACACAAGATATTGGAAATGCTGTACTTAGAGCAGAACAATACCAACCCTCACAATTAATCTACGTGGTTGGAAATGAACAAAATTATCATTTTGATGTATTACAACTTGTTTTATTCAAAAAATTAGCTTATCCATGGGCTAATCGTATTTTTCACTTATCCTATGGTATGGTTGAACTTCCATCAGGAAAAATGAAATCAAGAGAAGGCACCGTAGTCGATGCTGACGACCTAATGGATGAAATGATAAAAATGGCAAAACAAAAAACAAAAGAATTGGGAAAAACTGCATTCAGTGAAAATGAAATCAATAAACTTTCCGAAATAATAGGATTAGGAGCATTGAAATATTTTATATTAAAAGTAGACCCTAAAAAAAACATACTATTCAATCCCGATGAATCGATAGACCTTAATGGGAATACAGCACCTTTTATTCAATATACCTATGCACGCATACGTTCACTTTTACGAAAAGCTACAACTACTTTTACAAATTTTACGACTTCTGACATAGAAATACAAAGCGATGAAAAAGAGATACTTCGCATGTTATACATCTATCCTGAAATCATACAATCGGCAGGGAACGAATTAAATCCATCGTTTATTGCCAACTATATTTATGATTTAGTAAAAGCCTATAATCGTTTTTATCAAGATACTCCTATACTTAAAGAAAAAAATCGGGAGCTACAATTATTCCGTTTACATCTTTCAACTTTTACAGCTCATATTATAAATGATGCTATGCATTTATTAGGAATAAATACTCCTGAAAGAATGTAAAAAAACACATTTCTTAATAAGACGTTTTTTTAGAATATCAATTTTAAATAATTTTGTAGACAAAAAAGAAAGAAGCTATCCAAAATAAAACATCTTCTTTTTTTCAATTTGCATATATCATTTAATTTTATCAATTTAGCAGAAAATTTAATTAAGCTAAAAATAATAGGAAACAGTCTTTAAATTCTCTGCACAAAGTCAGATTAGTTTGTCCCCATTGAGTTAAGATAAAAAAACTCAAGATTTACCAGTTCGATTGTTAAATCAAGAAGTTGACAAATTGGACATAAGCGAAATAATTGCATTTATAAAAAGGTGTTTATCACCGCCAGCATAGCTCCATTCAATAAGAAGCTATTTTTGGATAATCAAAAGCCAATAAACAATATTATCGGGTTAAATATTTTGATAAAGGGAAAGTTTATAATGGGTTATGCGATATTTGCCTCTGCTTTCATCCTCTTGAAATGAATACGGACAGCCATAAATATGTAAAAAATGAAGAAATATCCGTATTTTATACTGTTTTACTGAATTGTATCATTTTTTATAGCATTTTATACAAAAAATTTATCACCATTAAAAGTGGCTATTAGGTGAAATTTATCAAAAGTTGCTTAAAAAAAAAGAGGCTGCCCTTTTGAGACAGCCTCTTTCTTTTTTAATATTACTTTATAGCATCTTTAAATGCTGGGTTATCTCTAAAGTTTTTAAATTCTAAATCTTTCAACGCTTGATTTTTTATATCAGGATTCATTGAGCAAGCTTTAGATAAATTTTTAAATAACAAATTAGTGTCATTAGTTCTTGCACCAATAATTGCTAATAAATAATAATCTTTAGCTTCTTTATTTTGTATACATTCTATAGTAGATTTAGCAGTCGTATAATCTTTTGATAATATTTGATTTAAAGCTACATTATAATTACATTTTGTCGCACTGAATACATTAGCAGCATCTGCATAATTTCCTAATTTCATATTCACTACTCCCATATTATAATCTTGATTTAATCCCGACTTTTGAGAAGCTTCAAAATAATCTTTTGCAGCTGCAAAATCGCCTTTTATCAAAGCAATAAGTCCTAAATTATTTAAAACTTCAGCGTTATTGGGTTTTAAAGAATTGGCTTTATCCAATATTTTAGCAGCTTCATCTAAATTACCATTAGCTGCTTTTATGCAAGCCAAATCATTATATCCTCTATAATCATTAGCATATATCTCTGTAGCTTTTGTATAGATATCTTCTTGTGTTTTCTTATCACTAGTTAATGATGCTGCATAAAGCAACTCGTTATTATTTAATTTCTCTGGGTCATTAGCAGCTAATTGCGCTATTTCTTCATCTGTCTTTTTATCTTCCATGCTATTAACTTTGATAATAGCACGACGTAAACTTGGCAAAATAACTCCATCAACTTCATCATAAATAGCAATCATATTACGAATTTGTTGCTCACGTTGGTCCATGTCGTTTTGCGATTTAAGCACATTTATTATCTGACTCTTATCTTTAATATTAGAATTTTCAAGTGCTGCAATAAATCCGTCCCAATCTTCGCCATTGTCTTTTAAATCAAAAGTAAATTCTTTTTTAATTTCTTTTTCTTTTACTTTTTCTTTTTTAGCTCTTTCTTTAATATATTTATTGTATTCTGCTTCAAACCATTTTTTACCAGTGTTTGAACGATTAGACGATAACTCTTGATTTCTTTTTAGTTCTCCTTCTGGTGATGCCCATCCTAATATTTCTACAGTTTCTATATTAGGCTGTAAAGATACAAATTCTAACAATTCTTTTAATTCTTGTTTATTTTTTTCTTCTTTATTTAAAGGTAAATTCCAATTTAAAACATCTTTATTAACTTCAAAATAAATAACAGCTGTTTGGGTTATTATTTTTGGTCCAGTATAATCATGGTCAGCAAACACAAAAAAGGAGCCATTAGCAGCTTTATCTTTATAAGCTAATGTAGGTGTAACATCTACTCTTTCTGATGTATTATTTGTTCCTTCAGCTAATTTAACTTCATCTAAAACAGCCTCTTTCTTTTTAAGTTTTGCTTGCGGTACTAATACAAGTTCACAAGTTTGATAAATAGGTTTATAATCTAAAGTCTGATTATAAGTAAACGAACCTCCTGCTTTATAAGCTATTACTTGATTTCCTCCATTTACTTTTTCTCCTTCTAAATTAATTATTGGCAGATTAACAGTTTCGCCAGTAGATGCTTTAATAATAGGGGTCAAAGCAAGTGTAGCTTTTTTATTAAAATATTTAGCTGGATAGTTTCCTTTAATTTCCATTTGCATTTTACCACCGTGAACTTCAAGTGGGTTAGGTGTAACTGTATAAGATACAGTAGCTTGTTTTTTTACCATTTTTTTAAGCCCACAATTAGTAAAAAATAGTAAACTGGTACTAAGTAATAATACTGGAATGATTTTTAGCGTTTTCATAATAAAATATGGATTTAATTTTTATAATATATACATTTATTTTTTTTGTTCATAAATATGTTTTGGATAATAAATATTATCTTTAACAACAAAACTTTGTGGATATTGTTCAATTATCAGTTGTTGAAAACCTCTCGCTTCTGTACGTGTTCTAAAATCTCCTATGCGAACTCTAAAGTTAGGCTCTTTAAATATAATATATGTACTAATTTTTGGATAGCGTGAAGTAAATTCATTGCGTACATTGATAGCTTGTTGTCTTGAATTATTTCCAGAATCGAAAAAAATCTGTATTCTATAGCCTTCTCGCTTTCCTTCTATTGATTTATTTGCAGAAATATGCTCCTCCATCAAAGATATTATTTCCGATGAGGCAATAACATCTACTTGCGATTTGCCAACAAAAGAAGAACAAATCGCTATTATTGAAAGGATTACATTCGACAATAAATATTTCATTAATCTAAATAAATTAAAAACATTTTAGTTTGCTAAATTATAAAAAAAAATAAAACAAAAACTTATTTTTTTTACTTTTTTATAATATATTTTATTATTTTTGCACAAACAAAATTTAAACTTTATATTTTGAAATTTTATTTATTCTTTAATGAACACAAAAGTAAAATTACTTAAGTTTATTTTAAAAAAACTTGGATTTATTATCGACTATAATGTACCTAAAGAAGCAAAAAACAGCATATTAGCATTTGCTCCTCATACAAGTTTTTGGGATTTCATAGTAGGAAAAATGGTTTTTGTCGCTATGGAAATGAAAATACACTTTTTAATTAAAAAAGATTTTTTTGTTTTTCCCATCAAACACCTACTCATTAAATGGGGAGGCATTCCTGTTGATAAAAAACGTATTCGTATGCTACCCATAGATATCGGCAATATTATTAAATCAAACAATGAAATCGCGATCTTAATCGCTCCAGAAGGGACAAGAAAACTTGTAAAAACATGGAAAAGAGGATTTTATTTTATTGCCGAATATGCTAACGTCCCTATTTTTTTATGCTATTTAGATTGGAAAACAAAAAAGGGTGGCATAGGTCCTTGCATCTATCCGAGTGGAGACTACGAAAAAGATTTAATCATCATGCAAGATTTCTATCGTGGAATGGAAGGAAAACATCCAGAACAATTTAATCTATAAATTATGAAATTTTTTGCTAAAATTTATAAAATTATAAAAATAATACTTTCTTTTATTTTTATTTTAATCATAAAAATTTATCAACTCATCATATCTCCTTTATTTCCGCCAAGATGTCGATTTACGCCCACATGCTCCGCTTATGGATTAGAAGCCATCAAAAAATACGGACCTTTCAAAGGAGGATGGTTAACTTTAAAACGTATATTATCATGTCATCCATGGGGTAAAAGTGGATACAATCCCGTACCTTAAAACAACACACTACAATCAATTATTTTTTCAAAAACAACAACAAATCACTTATTTTCTTTTGCTTTACCATTTGAAAGTCTAACAAGATTTATTCAAATCAACTGTTAATAAGACAGATAAATAAATTTATCTTTTTTCTCTTTGTTACACTATCCAAAAGGTTTTTTGTTTACTTTTGCAAAACTATTAATTTAATGACCAATGGTGTAATGGTAGCACTACAGATTTTGGTTCTGTCAGTCTAGGTTCGAATCCTGGTTGGTCAACAAAGTTTACCATTTATAAACTATACAGTAAACTTAATTTTTAAGAGATTTTTATTTAGGAGGAGCTAATAGTTTTCTCCTTTTTTAATAAATAAAGAAAAGATATGAGTGTTATAAATAACAGTTTAATTACAAATTTAGTCATGGATGTTATCCAAGACACTGATTTATTTATTACTGATATCAAAATAAAAAAAGACAATACAATATATGTTTTTTTAGATGGAGACCAAGGAATTACAATAGATCAATGCATAAAAGTTAGTAAACATATAGAAAAAAATTTGGATAGAAATAAAGTTGACTTTGAGTTAAATGTATCTTCTCATGGCATAGGCAGTCCATTAAAACAATATCGTCAATACAAAAATGCTATAGGAAAACATTTAAATATTAAACTTAATGACAACACTAAAATAAATGGAAAATTACTAAATGCTACCGAAAACGAACTAATATTAGAAATAAAAGAAACAAAAAAAACACCAATATATACACGTGAAATAAAAATGCTAGAAATAAAAGAAGCAAAAATTGAAGTAATATTTTAACAAAAAATAATGACATATAAAATATGAAAGAAGATTTAAATTTAATTGAATCGTTTTCTGAGTTTAAAGAATTAAAAAATATAGATAGAGAAACATTTATATTTATTCTTAAAGATGTATTTAAACATACACTTATAAAAAAATATGGTCAAAATGCAAATATTAGTATTATCGTAAACGACGATAAAGGAGATGTCGAATTTCAACGATGGTTTGAAATAGTAGAAGATGGCAACCTCACAGATTCAGTAACCCAAATTGAATTATCAGAAGCTATTAAAGTAGAACCCGACTTTGAAGTGGGAGAAGAATTTTGTGAAAAAATAAAACTACAAGATTTCGGGAGAAGAGATATTCTTTCTTTGCGGCAAAATTTAGCTGCTAAACTACTCGAATACGAAGGAGATATTATCTATCAAAAATACAAAAATCACATTGGAGAAATAGTATCTGGCACTGTAACCCAATCATTTAAAAAAGAAATAATAATGCACGATGACGAAGGAATAGAATTAGTTCTTCCGAAAAGCGAGCAAATACCAGGAGATTTTTACAAAAAAGGAGACCATATACGTGCAGTTATTACAAAAGTAGAACCAAAAGCTAACTCCTCGCTAATTATGGTATCGCGCACCTCCCCTGTTTTCCTTGAACGCTTAATGGAAGAAGAAATTCCCGAAATTTACGACGGCTTAATTATGATAAAAAATATAGTACGCGTGCCAGGAGAAAGAGCTAAAATAGCAGTCGAAACTTACGACAACCGCATCGATCCGGTAGGAGCTTGCGTAGGAATGAAAGGTGTACGTATTCATGGAATTGTAAGAGAATTAAGAAATGAAAATATCGATGTTATCAATTTTACAACCAATAATATTTTATATATATCACGCTCTTTAAGTCCAGCAAAAATTACAAGCATCGATTTAAACGAAGACAACAAAAGTGCACATGTTTTTATGAAACCAGACCAAATCTCTTTGGCTATTGGAAAAGGAGGAAGTAACATTAAACTTGCAAGCAAACTAACTGGTTATGAAATAGATATATTTAGAGACGATATAATAGACGAAGAAGATGTTGAATTGCAAGAGTTTTCTGATGAAATAGATCAATGGATAATTGATACATTAAAAAACATTGGATGTTATACTGCTAAAAATGTACTTGAAATACCTAAAGAGGAACTCATAGAACGATCTGATTTAGAAGAAGAGACTATAAACGAAATTCTTCGTATTATTAAAGCTGAATTTGAATAATACTTACAACATTATTCATCAAAATAAAAAAGTATAAAAAATAATTTATGTCAGAAGAAAAAAAAATAATACCAAGATTAGGAAAGGCTGCAAAAGAATATAATGTAGCTACTTCTACTATTGTAAAATATTTACAAGAAAAAGGATATGTCGTTGAAAACAATGACAATACTAAACTGACTCCCGACATGTACGAAATCATATATCAAAAATACAAATCGGAAAGAGATGTAAAAGAAGAATCAGAAAAAATAGAATTTGGGAGCAGTTTAAAATCCACTTCTTCTGCAGAAGATACTCCAATAGAAAATGATGATACAAACGAAACTATTGCTATACAAACTACTCAAATAGAAAAAATAAAAACAAAAACAGAACCTTTACAAACAACAAAAGAACCTGATTTCAAAGTAGATGTTAAGAAAAAAGAAGTTAATATAATAGGTAAAATAGATTTAACAACACTTGATAAATCGCAAAAAACAACTAAAGCAGAAAAAGAAAAAACAAAGAAAACAGAAAAAAAAGCTACAAAACCAAAAGCTAAAACAAAGAAAGAAAAAACAAAAGAAGATATTAAAAATATTGCAATAGAGCAAATTAAAGAATCTATAACAGAAGAAAAAAATCAATTCGAAGAGGCAACTCAACTTATAGAACAAAAAAACGAGAATAAAAAAGACATTTCTCCTAAAAAAGAAGGAAAAGAAACAATTTCTTCCATAAACGAAAATCAAGATACAGCAAAAGAAATAGATAGTAATGAAAATAAAAATGGCGCTAACGATGCACTACCTACTATTGGTAGCGATGAGTCTAACACAATAGCAGTAACTGTCAATGAAACCACAGAAGAATCTATTGCCGAAAAAGATAAAGAAGAAGTTATTGAAGAAGACAATATTCTAAAAGTACCTAAATTTGAATCTAAACCAAAAATTGTAGGAAAAATAGATTTAAGCAATATTAACTCTCTTACCAAACCTATTAAAAAAACAAAAGAAGAATTATTAAAAGAAAAAAAGGAAAAAAGAGAAAAAGAAATAGAAATTAAACGACAACAACAAGAAAAGTTTAAAGCAAGAAAAGAAAAAACAGACAAAAAAAGCAAAGACGCTATTACAGAAGATGTTGTTAAAAAAGAAAGCAATGAAAATCCTACAAAAAAAATATGGAAAAAAAACACAATAGATAAAACTTCAACAAATGAACCCGAACAAGATGCAAATAAAAAGAAAAGGAAACGCATTAAAACTCCCTATTATAATAAAGACTCTGATTTTTCAGAAACACATACAGATACCAACAAAGTAAAAAAACAAAAAGATAAAAACAGTAAAAATAATAAGATCGATTTTACTGATGAAGAAATAGAAAGACAAGTACGTAAAACATTAGCCCGTTTAGCACCACTTGGTAAAACAAAATCTTCTAAACATAGAAGAGAAAAACGAGAACTTATTCAAAGTGAAATAATAGAAGCACAAGAGCGTAGCGAACAAGAAAAAAATATATTAAAAGTAACAGAATTTATTACAGCTAATGAATTAGCTATTATGATGAATATACCTGTTACAAAAGTTATTACTACCTGCATGAGTGTAGGAATAGCAGTGGCTATCAACCAACGATTAGATGCTGAAATTATCACATTACTAGCCGAAGAATTTGGATATAAAATAGAATTTGTAGGTATAGACAAAGAAGATGAAATTGAAGAAACTATAGATACAAACCCAGAAGATTTTATTTCACGCTCTCCTATTGTTACCGTAATGGGACATGTGGACCATGGAAAAACATCTTTACTTGATTATTTACGAAAAACCAATGTAATAGCAGACGAATCAGGAGGAATAACACAACATATAGGTGCTTACGAAGTTTTATTACCTAACAATAAACGCATAACTTTCCTTGACACACCAGGACACGAAGCATTTACTGCTATGCGTGCAAGAGGAGCTAAGGTAACCGATATCGTTATTATTGTTATAGCTGCCGATGATAGTATTATGCCTCAGACTATAGAAGCTATTAATCACGCTCAAACAGCTAATGTCCCAATGATTTTTGCTATCAATAAAATAGATAAGCCTAATGCTGACCCAGAAAAAATAAGAGGAGCATTAGCAAACATGAATTTATTAGTCGAAGAATGGGGAGGAAAAATTCAAAGTCAAGATATCTCCGCCAAAAAAGGAACCAATGTGGATGTTTTACTTGAAAAGATATTAATAGAAGCAGAAATGCTTGATTTAAAAGCCAATCCTACAACAATAGCCTCAGGTACTGTTATAGAATCTTCACTTGATAAAGGACGCGGTTATATTGCTAAAATATTAGTACAAAATGGCACCCTACATAAAGGTGATATTATAGCAGCAGGAACAGCTTGTGGAAAAATAAAAGCAATGTATAACGAAAGAAATCAACTCATTAATGAAGCTGGTCCTTCAGTCCCAATTCTAATACTTGGCTTAAATAATGCAACACAAGCAGGAGACACCTTTAAAGTATACAAAGAAGAAAGAGAAGCTAAAAATATAGTAAATAAACGCATCCAATTAATACGTGAACAAGGATTACGCACACAAAAACACATTACACTCGATGAAATTGGGAGACGAATAGCCATAGGAGATTTTAAAGAACTAAACATCATTGTTAAAGGAGACGTAGACGGCTCTATCGAAGCCCTTGCCGATTCTTTACTACACCTATCTACCTCTGAAGTGCAAGTCAATATAATACACAAATCTGTAGGGCAAGTTATTGAATCAGACGTATTACTAGCTTCAGCATCTAATGCTATTATTATTGCTTTCCAAGTACGCCCATCGACAGGTGCAAAAAAATTAGCTGAACAAGAACAAGTAGACATTCGTATCTATTCTATTATATATGACGCTATTAACAAAATAAAAGATGCTATCAAAGGAATGTTATCTCCCGAAATTAAAGAAAATATTGTTTGTAATATCGAAGTACGTGAAACTTTCCATATTTCTAAAGTTGGAACAATAGCTGGCAGTTATGTTCTGGATGGAAAAATACAACGCAATACACAAATACGCATTATCCGAGACGGAATAGTTATCCACACTGGTCGATTAGGAGCCTTAAAACGTTTTAAAGATGATGTAAAAGAAGTAACAGCAGGCTATGAATGTGGAATAAATATAGTAGGATTTAATGATATTAAAATTGGAGATATTATTGAAGGGTTTGAACAAGTAGAAGTTCAAAAATAATATTATTTATTTATACTGTGATTTATCATTTCACAAGCATTCTTTAAATATATATCAATCAACTTTTTACCAGCTACATAAGCACTAAGTTTATGCTCTAACAATTGTTTTTCTATAATAGGCATAGATGCTTTAACATCTTTATCTAAATAAAAAAGTTCAAACAATTCTTCTTCTAAATAATGATGAAAACGTTTTTTAGATTGTTCGATTCGATTTTTATCAAAAAATGCGTTATTCTTAGTATGAGCAATATAATCCTTAATCATTTGAAAAACTTTATCAATATTTGTATTATATAAAGCAGAAGTTGTAAAAACAGGTGGCGACCATTTCGATTCTGTAATAGGAAATAATCGTAAAGCATTTTCTAATTGTACTTTTGTTAAAGCTGCTTTTTTTACATTATCACCATCAGCTTTATTTATCACAATAGCATCGGCCATTTCCATAATACCTCTTTTAATACCTTGCAGTTCGTCTCCAGCTCCTGAAATCATCAGTAAAAGAAAAAAATCAACCATCGAATGGACGGCAGTTTCCGATTGCCCTACTCCTACCGTTTCTACCAATATAGTATCAAATCCAGCTGCTTCACACAAAATTATTGTTTCGCGTGTTTTACGTGCCACCCCTCCTAAAGAATTTTCCGATGGAGAAGGGCGTATAAAAGCATTACTATCAGACGAGAGCGCCTCCATACGCATTTTATCTCCTAAAATACTTCCTTTCGATAATTCGCTACTTGGGTCAATTGCTAAAACAGCCAACTTATGATTAAATGATGTAATATACTTCCCAAAAGTATCAATAAATGTACTTTTCCCTGCTCCCGGAACGCCAGTAACACCTATACGAATCGAATTTCCCGAATAAGGAATACAAGCTTCTATTATTTCTTGAGCCAACTCGTAATGGCTTCGCAAATTGCTTTCTATCAAAGTAATAGCCTTACTGAGAATCGTAATATTTTGCGATAAAATACCATCAATATATTCTTGTTTACTCAGTAATTTCGTTTTTTTAATATTCTTTTTTTTTAAATACGGATTAATGTGAGATGGTTGATTAATGCCATCTTGCACACGCAACGCCGATTGATGTAATTTATTCATGTAAAATATTTTTACAAAAGTATATATTTTATTCTTATAGTTTTATAAAAAAAAACAATTTAATTTACCTATATTCTAAATCAGCAATATAATTTTTTAATATCTTTGCAGTTTATAAGTAATAATAACATTTATTTAACTAAATTAATCAAAATGAGAAAATTAGCATTATTATTAAATGTGGTATTGATACTAAACATCTCAATATCACGAGCAGATGAAGGCATGTGGCTACTATCATTACTCAAAAACCAAAACATAGCCGAAATGCAAAGAAAAGGATTAAAACTAAGTGCAGAACAAATCTATGATGTCAATAAATCTTCTTTAAAAGATGCAATTATTGGATTAGGTAACGCAGGAAGACCATTTTGGCACTTTTGCACCGGAGAAATCGTTTCACCTGAAGGGTTATTTTTCACCAATCACCATTGCGGTTACGGAATGATACAATCGCATTCAACAGTAGAACACGATTACCTTGCCGACGGTTTTTGGGCTTATGAAAAATCGCAAGAGCTTCCTAACAATGGAATTACTGCTTCTATACTTGTAAGCATGGAAGATGTTACACCACAAGTTAAAGCCGAATTAAACAACGATATGACCGAAGAAGCAAGAAATAAAGCCATCGAAAAAATATCTAAAACTATCTCCGAAAAAGCAATCGAAGGCACTAAATATCATGCTTATGTAGCAGATGTATTTAACAGCAATCAATTCTTTCTATTTGTATATATCATTTATGAAGACGTGCGATTAGTTGGAGCGCCACCTTCATCAATGGGAAAATTTGGAGGAGATACAGACAATTGGATGTGGCCCCGACATACAGGCGATTTTTCAGTATTTCGCATTTATACCGCTCCAGACGGTTCTCCTGCTCCTTATTCTAAAGACAACGTCCCTTTAAAGCCCAAACATTTTCTTCCTATAAGTATTAAAGGAATACAAGAAAATGATTACGCAATGATTATGGGATTTCCCGGCACTACCAATCGCTATATTACCTCTTTTGGCTTGCAAGAAACAATGAATGTAACCAATAAACTACGTTATGAAATTAGAGATGTAAAAATCAATGTGCTACGCAAAGAAATGGCAAACGATAAAAAAATACGCATTCAATATGCTTCAAAATATGCGAGTTGTTCTAATTATTGGAAATATTCTAATGAACAAAACAAAGCCTTAAAAGCACTACGCACAATGGATGTAAAAAAAGATATTGAGAGTAAATACTTATTATGGGCTGAAAACAAAGATGATAAATACACCAAAGCATTAAATGTATTAGAAGAAGGATATACCAACAGAATGCCCTATGCTATAGCACGCATGTATTTAATAGAAGGACTATTAACAGGACCTGAACTTCCCTATTTTGCCGTGCAATGTTCAGGATTAATAGCAGCTTTAGAATCTGGGAATCAAGAAAAAACAGAAGCTTTAATCCAAAAATTAAAAACAATGGCTGACAAGTTCTACAAAGACTATGACGCCAAAACAGACCAAAAACTAATTGCTGCTTTATTTGAATACAGCTATACAAACATGGAACCCCAATTTTACCCTAGCATATTTACCGATGTTGAGAAAAAATACAAAGGCAATTTCTGTAAATATTCACAGACAATGATAAATAAATCTATCTTTTCGACAAAAGAAAAATTCGATGCTTTCCTTGATAAACCTAATCTAAAAGTATTAAAAAATGATTTAGCCATGCTTGCAGGACAAAGTATTTATGAAAAATTCAGAGAAGTATCTGTAAACATGCAAAATGCTGGCGAAAACATTGCTGCTGCAAATCGTCTCTTTGTAGAAGGAATTATGGATATCAACAAAGGCAAATCTATGGCGCCAGATGCCAACTCTACTATACGATTAACTTATGGAAATGTAGGATCTTATGAACCAAGAGATGCTGTTTACTACAATTATTACACTACAATTAACGGCGTTATGCAAAAAGAAAATCCTAACAGTAGCGAATTTATAGTTCCTGAAAAATTAAAAGAACTTTATAATCAAAAAGATTTTGCTCCTTATACTAATGAAAAAGGAGAATTAGTTGCTTGCTTTATTACCAATAATGATATCACAGGAGGTAATTCTGGTTCACCAGTAATCAATGCCAACGGAGAATTAATTGGATTAGCTTTTGATGGAAATAGTGAAGCTATGTCTGGCGATATTGATTTTGAAAAAAATCTACAACGCTGTATCAATGTTGACGTACGTTATGTTTTATTTATTATTGATAAATACGCAAAAGCTACTAATCTCATTAAAGAAATGACCATTGTAAAATAAATCATTCTATTCAATAAAAAAAACAGATTGCTATCAATCTGTTTTTTTTATATCCTAAATTATCACTTATTTTTATATTTTTACTTTTAACACATTGCTAATGAAAAACATTTTAAACTATTTTCCAATACTCGATAATAAACAAATAGCTCAATTAACACAATTGCAACCTCTTTATCAACAATGGAATGAACAGATAAATATTATATCCAGAAAAGACATTGATAATCTATATATTAATCATGTATTGCATTCGTTAAGTATTGCTAAACTCATTTCTTTTGAAGATGGGACATCTATTTTAGACGTTGGAACTGGCGGAGGATTTCCTGGCATCCCATTAGCTATTCTTTTTCCTAAAACAACATTTCATTTAGTCGACTCGATAGGAAAAAAAATCAAAGTAGTTGAAAATATAACTAAAACTCTTGATTTAAAAAATGTTACATACGCACACATCAGAGCAGAAGAAATAAAAAACACTTACGATTTTATTGTAAGTAGAGCGGTAACGTCTTTACCAACTTTTTTAAAATGGATAAAAAACAAACAAAATAAACATTCTTTTAATTCTTTAAAAAATGGTATCCTTTACTTAAAAGGAGGCGATATAAGCGAGGAATTAGCCGCATTATATCCTCAAAAAATATATATTTATCCTATTGATATGTGGTTTAAAGAAGATTTTTTCAAAGAAAAATGTATCGTTTATCTGCCATTAAATGAAAAAATGTAAATACGTATTATTTCTATCTTAATTTTTACAGCTCAACATTTCAATATTCAAAAAAAACATTTGACTTTAATATCTTTTAGATGCTTTAAAAAATATTATCTGAAAAAGAAATATCAATAATACAGTAAATACAACATTTAGAAGAGTTATTCCTAAAATCAACATAAAATTATGTAAACTCATTACTTCAAGATAAAAATAAGCTATATGATGAATAAGAGTTAAGTATAACACATATTGAAAATACCAAGCAAAACGCATATCCCACAATATAGGTCGTAAATGTTCTTCAAATGTAATGTGAGAAGGAATGATGTTAATAATAGGCATCCGCAAAAAAGCCATCAATCCTAATGCAGCAGCATGCAAGCCTAATATACCAGTAAAAATATCAACAGTAAATCCCATAAAAAAACCTAAAAATACAACTAACCATCGTGGCATTTGAAATGGTAATATTAAAATAAATAAAATATAAATCATAGGAATTACCATCCCCCATAAGGACACATTATTAACGATTAGTATTTGAAATAATAATAAAAAAACAAAACTTAATACATACGAGAATTTACTCATCTTCTACACTTTTTTTTAATTTTGTTAATTCTTCTGCATAGTTATTTTTAACAATCCATACGTTATTTACCCTGTCCATTGTTTCAAACAAACGAACATCTAATTTATAATAGCCACTTTTCACTTGTTGATGTATATAACTCACGGTTCCAATTGGATAATTTTCTGGAAAAATAAGCGAATGCTGTACAACTACCGTATCACCTATTGCAATATCTTCTATTGTAGAAATGTTTTTCAATTGAACAATTGTATGATTAATACCATTCCATGTTAAAATTCCTGACACATTATTATTTAACAACTTTGCACTCATACTAAATTTTTGATGTAGCAATGATAAAACAATGCAATAATTATACGATACATCTTTTACTATGCCAACAATTCCTAACTCAGATATTATGCCCATATCTGGTAATACGCTGTCTTTAATCCCTTTATCTAATATGATATAATTATTTTGTAAATGTATGGTATTTTCTATAACATTGGCTTTCATATAATCAAAAAGAGGAAAATCTAATGCGTTTTTAAATCCAACATCACCTACCGCATTAAATTTTTGATTATAAACCCTATACAACAAATCCCTGTTTTCATTTAATAATCTTTCATTGATTTCTTTTAAATGGATATATTCTATATAAGTATTACGTCCTTTTAAAAAAGGGCCTACTATTTCTTTACTCATTGCATTAATAGTCCATTGATGATAAGAACTTGATTTGTAGATAAAAAAAAGGCTAATAATTTCTAATAAAATAAATAAAAAAACATGAATATTTTTGAGAATAAAATCGTATAAATTGCGCATTTTATTTTTTAATTTTTGATTCTAAATCTGAAATACGCTGCACAACATTTGGCAAATGTTTAAAGATGGCATAAGATTTAATACAATCAGAAGCATTAAAAGCAGGTGTACCAACTACTACACTATTAGATTTTAAATTATTATGTATTCCACTTTGTGCTCCCACTTGCACATTATCTCCTATAGTAAGATGCCAGCTTACACCAACCTGTCCGCCAAAGACACAGTTTTTCCCTATCTTAGTAGAGCCAGACACGCCACACATGGCTGCCATTACTGTATTTTCACCTATTTCACAATTATGAGCTATTTGAATAAAATTACATAATTTAACTCCCTTACGAATAATAGTAGCACCCATTGTTGAACGGTCAATACAAGTATTAGCCCCTATATCTACATTATCTTCAATGATAACATTTCCTAATTGAGGTATTTTAATATATTGATTATCTGATTGAGGTGCAAATCCAAAACCATCACTCCCGACAATGGCGCCAGGGTGTAAAGTGCAATTATTGCCTACTACACATGCATGATATATTTTTGCTCCTGAATGTAAAATAGTATTATTTCCAACAGTTACATTTTCTCCTATAAAAACATGTGGGTATATTTGTACGTTATTTCCTATTCTAACTCCTTCCGATATAGACACAAAATCTCCAATATACACATTTTCCCCTATTGTTACTCCATCAGCTATAGCTGCATGTTTTGATATACCTACTTTTGTGTTTTTTTGTTGATACATAGTCATTAACTGTGCAAAAGCAAGATAAGGATTTTCAACTCTTATCAGTGTGCATTCTAATGCTTTTGTTGGCTGAAAATCATTATCTACTAACACAGCAGTTGCTTTTGTAGTATAAATATAATGCGTGTATTTAGGATTGGCTAAAAAAGACAAACCTTCTTCTTCGCCTGCATCTATTTTTGAAAATTTGCTTATAATCGCATCTGGATTACCTTCTATTTTAGCTCCTATTAAATCGGCTATTTGCTTTACTGTAAATCTCATGTTTTTTATTTTTTTTTATAACTGCATTGCTTTCACAATATTGTTTATTTTATCGTTTAATTTTTCATTAATTGTAACATAGTCTTCACGTTGTTGCAAAGATTCTTTTACACTAAAATAAAATTTTATTTTAGGTTCAGTGCCAGAGGGTCGTACAGTTATCTTAGTTTCGTCTTCTAAAAAAAACTGTAATACATCTGATTTAGGCAAATCAATGGTAGTTGTAGTATTATCTACTATATTTTTAGTTTGTAATAAAAATATATCATTTATCTTTATCACTTTAAAACCATTAATCGTTAAAGGTGGATTATTTCTAAATGCATGCATCATTTGGTTAATCTCTTCTAACCCTTGTTGTCCTTTACGTGTAATGGAAATTAAATGTTCTTTATAAAAGCTATATTTTAAATAAATATCAATTAATATATCGTATAAGGTTTTTTGCTCTTCTTTTGCCACTGCTGCTAATTCTGCAAGTATAGCACATGAAATAACAGCATCTTTATCACGCACAAAATCACCTACTAAGCAGCCAAAACTTTCTTCACCACCGGCTATAAATTCTTTTTTTCCTTCATATTGTAAAAGTTTTTCAGCAATATATTTAAATCCCGTCAAAACATCTATACATTCTACACCATCTTTTACTGCTATTTCTCTTACTAAATCTGTTGTTACTACGGTTTTAACTATGTATTGATTGCCATCTAATTTTCCTTTGTTTTTCCATTCTTTCAGCATATAATAAACCAAAAGAGATAAAGTCATATTACCGTTAAGCAATTCATAATCACCATTATTTTTCTTTACTGCAAGCCCAATTCTATCGGCATCTGGATCGGTAGCTAAAACAATATCGGCATCTATTGCTTTGGCTTGTTCGATTGCCATTGTTAGAGTTGCAACCTCTTCTGGATTAGGCGACTTAACTGTAGAAAAATTACCATCTGGAACGGCTTGTGCATCTACTAACGACACATTTTCAAATCCAAACATACGCAATACTCTTGGCACCATATAAACGCCTGTTCCATGTAAAGGAGTATATACTATTTTCAAATTTTTATGTTTATCAATAATTTCTGGATGCATAGATAAAGATTTTATTTTTTCCAAATAAGGAACATACACTTCTTCGCCTATATAAGAAATCAGTTTTTCGTTTCTTTGAAATTTTACCTCTGTTATTGATTTTATTTTTTGCACTTCCTTTATTACATTATTATCGTGCGGTGGAACTAACTGCCCTCCATCGCTCCAGTAAACTTTATAGCCATTGTATTCTTTTGGATTATGAGACGCAGTAATAACAATACCTGTATCACATTGTAAATGCCTAATGGCAAAAGACAATACCGGTGTTGGAGTTATTTTATCAAATAAATAAACTTGGAATCCATTAGCTGAAAGAACATTTGCTGTTATTTCCGAAAAATATTGGCTGTTGTTTCTTGAGTCATAAGCAATAACTGCAGAAAGTTTTTTCCCGTTTACACAATGTTTTACATAATTAGCTAAGCCTTGTGTTGCCATAGCAACAGTATACTTATTCATTCGATTAGTGCCAACTCCCATAACTCCACGTAGACCACCCGTACCAAATTCTAAATCTTTGTAAAAAGCATCGACTAAGTCGTTGGGGGCATTCTTTTGCATAGTACGTATTTCAGCTTTTATATTTTCATCATAAGTGCCATTTAACCAGATACTTATTCGTTCATTGATTTCATTTTTCATATTTCAATATTTTAATGCTAGACGACAAAATTAATTATTTAGTATACAAATGCAAAATTACTGTTTTTTATTGATAAATGTACTAAAATTTTAAAATTACATAACACGATAGAATTAAAAGCTATAAAACACATCAGTCACTTTCAGATACTATTACAATAATAGCATACAATTATAATGCTATTATTGTGATTTTTATTTTTCACTAATGAAGTATAAAATTAATATGTTTTTAAGATTTTATAATTACCTATGACTTGGTGGTTGTTTTTTAATTGTAATATATAAAATCCATTAACTAAATAAGAAATATCCAATCGTTTTGATTTGTCTAAGGATACTACTTTAAGTATTTTTCCACACATATCATAAATAACCAATTCATTAATAATTAAATCGTTATCCCATCGTATATCTATATAATCTTGTGCTGGATTAGGGGAAATAATTACCTGTTTATCCTTATCATATAATGCTATATTACTAGCATCATTAACAACAGTATTAGATTTAATAAACATACTATTATTAGATTTTAGATAAGGAGATGCTGCATTTTGAAAAGAATTGCACGCATTTAAAGGCGCTATTTCTACATAATAATATTCCGTTCCTGCAACTTCATCTGTATATGAATTCAAATGACCTGCGATTTCTGTTAAATAATTCATATTATTTTTAGTACTACCTCTGTATATTTTATAAGAATTATAAGCTACCCCTTCATAATGCGTCCATATCAAATTCCACATATTATTTATTCCTTTATTTATAGTTAAATGAATAGTTTGATGATGAGGACTATCATCTGTTTTATAACCATAAATAGTAAGAGCCTTAATTTTATAACGATATGCTTTTTTAGAAGGATTAACACTTTTGTCTACATAAATAGATGCACTGTCATAAGGAACTGTTCCAATCAAAGTATATGAGTTACTTATATCGTTTTCTCTATAAATATAATATTCTTTAATTATTCTATTGTTCGTTTTTTCCCATTCAATTACATTATGATTATCTTCATTAACACTAACTCCACATATAGATAGTGAAATAGTGTATGTCTCAGGAATTAATACTAAATGCACAATACTATCACAACCGTTTTTAGTTTCAAACTTCTCTGTATAAATTCCACCTTCAGTTAAATATTTTTCATTAAATTTATATGGAAAATCTTTATCGTTTACAAATTCAACAACTAAAGTATCGTATGCTTGATTAACAATTACATTAATAGTAAAACTAGTATCAGCATCATGAATAGAGGAAACATAATAATAATACGTGTTTTGTTCTGTTATAATAAATTTATTCTCATAATTGAATGGCAACTCATTGCTACACAAATGCTTATCTATAATTAAATCAATGACAGGCTTAGGTTTTAATGTTAATTCAATTCTTTTATTAGCAGTACCATAGCTAGCTGTTAAAATAACTTTTTCATCTGTAGTGGTATTCACCGATGCACTATCATTGTTTACAATCGTTAGCAACGAAGGTGCAGAAGAGTGAAAATGGGTTCCTATTATTCCAGCAAAATTCAAAGGTCTATCTACTTTATTTACAGTATTATAAAAATCTTTCCCTGGATTAGCATAAAAGAAAATAGGAGTAGCTCCTAAAATAGCTGCATCTACATCTTTAAAGCAAAGCAGACGAGGATACATATTGTTTTCCATATACCAAACAGTAGGATCTAACTTTAAATCAACCAATTGACGTGCATGTCGCACGGTATCATTAATTGCTAACGCACCTGTTCCAATATAACAACAACCACTATCACAAGCTGTTATTTGTCTGTCGTAATAACAAGTAGCTATATCTAAAGAAGTATTTTGTTCTAATGTTGCAATAGCACTCGTATTTATAGTATTTATAGGTGTACCTGCGCTAATACAATAATTAAGATGACAAGTACTACCTGATTGACCATGATAACAACCAATAATGCCTCCAACAGTATTAATAGATTGCATATCGCCACTATTAAAACAATTGTTTATTGTAGTTGTTGACGAAGCATTTAGTCCATTTAAATAGCCTATAATACCACCAGAGTAATAGCTATCATTGGTAATATTTCCTGTATTTAAACATTTATCAATTGTACAATTACCTTTTGAATTATAAATCCACCCCAGAATTCCACCTGCACTAGTATATACATCAGCAGTATCGGAATAAAACAAACTAACATTACCTGAATTATAGATTTGAGATAATGAAATACTACTTCCTACTTCTTGTGTCGATAACAATCCAACAATTCCTCCTACTCTTGCCAATGTTAAAGTAGAAGAACGATAAAGATTTACCTTTCCACTATTATATAAATTAAAACACTGAATAGTAGCCACACCATATAAAGTTACATTGCCAATAACTCCTGCAGCATACGACCAATTATCAGTATTCAAACTTTTAGAAGAATTAATATTGTCTATATCGCCACTGTTCCAACTATTAGTAATAGTAACATTTATATTTGTAGTGCCTGTCGATGCATTTTGTAGATAACCTACAATTCCTCCAGTATAGATGTAATTTCCTTCGCAAATAGAATCTTTTACTTTAGCTGTATTACTACAATTGTCAATATAACACTGTGTATTGTCTCTCGCTGCATTTATCCAACCTATGATACCACCAGTATAAATATTTGTTGGTGTCGGTGCGCCATATATTAAACCACTATTGCTACAAGAGCTTATCCAAATAGTATCGTAAGCTGTTTGTGTTGTATTAAGACTGCCTATAATACCTCCTGTAGTATAATTCCCTTTAACAAAAGCCGCATTTGTGCAGTTTTTAATTCTAATACTATTGGTAGTAATCTGAGTATATCCTAAAACACCTCCTGCATAAGCTTTGCCGCCTGCATCTGAAATAGAATAAACACTTCCACTGACAACATCACAATACTGAACAATGTCGTCTCCTAAAACAGCTCCTGCCAATCCTCCTGCATAAATAGCAGCTGATACACTTTTCAAAGAAATATTTACATTGCTAAGTGTCAAATTATGTACTTTAGAGTTTTTCAACACCCCAAACAGTCCACCAAACGAAGTGGCAGTGGCTGTAACATCAACTCTAACACTATCTATGTTGTAATTATTCCCATCAAAATATCCTGAAAAAAAATTGCTCGTTGAAATACCAATAGGAGTCCATAATCCAGCTCCTAAATTCATATTGGTCATTAGCTTAAAATAAATGCCATCGTAATTATTACCTGTATTTACACTATTAGCCAGATAGGCTAAATGAGTTGCATTTTCTATCAAATAGGGCATGCCAATACTTCCACTTCCATTTGTCCAAACGCTAGCACTGCTACCATCCCAATAGCTTGTGTTTTGAGCTTTAAGAAAAAAGGAAGTGGTAGAATTTAAAATTACAAAAATAATTAATATAATCTTAATAATTTTATTTTTCATAATAATATTAGTTTAAAAAGTAATTAAAACATTTATTTACTACATATAATTTTATAATTAGTAATCTGTTGATTATTATCTTTTAATTGTAATATATAAAATCCATTAGCTATATCTGTTAATGGAATAGATAGTTGTTTTTGATTAACATTCTGTTTTAAAACAACTTTGCCAAATACATCAATAATTTGAATTTCAATTACATTATACATTTCTTGTATTTCAACATTGATATAATCTTGGAATGGATTAGGATATATTTTTACTATTGCATTATTTTTCATATCTTGAATTCCTACAGCAGAAAATATTTCCAACTGTTGATCTGTTGAGAAGCCACACTCATTGCCAGCAGTAACAGATAAAATTCCATTGCCAGCAACAGCAATATATAATATTGTAGCATTAGTGGTATTACTCTCATCTTCAAACACAAACATACTATTTGAAATATTCCATTGATAATATTTTGCATCAGCAACAGGACTAATGCTATAATTATATTTTCCTAATGTAGCTATCTTAATGGGTCCTATAATAGTATCTGGTTGGTTAGGAATGTCGATAATTGTTAGTTGAAGTACAACAATACTATCTTTTCCTGAAAAAGACTTAAATCCAATATGGTATATTCCACTTTCTGTTTCTATAGGAAAAGTATGTGTTCCATACAAATAAGGCAAATCAACTTTGCATATTTTTTTACTATCATAAGTATAAATAGTATCGCCACTTAAGTTTCCTACTGTTAAAACTAAATGCACTACACTATCACATCCTGTTATAGTAGAAAAAGTTTCAGAATACACTCCAGATTTTGTTAGAGTTTGACTACCAAAAACGTAGGGCAAATCTGATTGAGGAAACAATAAAGAAATGATAGTATCATACGATGGTTCAAGTATAACATAAAGATAAATGATACTATCGCAATCATTTTGTGATTGAATTAAAATTTGGTAATTACCTTCTTTATCAATAAATTTATTATTATAAAAAACAGGCAATTCATTATCACAAAGTGTTAATGTATCAAATATATTGATTACTGAATCTATAATAAGTGTAAGTTTAAAAATGCTATCACATCCGTAATAAGTAATTAAGGAATCGTAATAATCACCTGCAACATTGATAGTTTGCCCATGCCAAAAATAAGAATTATTAGAACAGACTGTATGTTGTTCTTCTATAAAATAAGAAGGATGAATAGTAACTTGAATAATAGTATCTATTCCATAATAATTAAATGTTCCGGCAGAATCTGTATTTATAATTCTACCTAAAAATTGATAATCTCCGCCTTGACAAACTTCTGTTTGAATAAATGTTTCAGTTTTTACAATCATGTTATATTTACGCGATGCACTTCCGTAGTTAGATGTAATAACAACAGTGTCTATTCCATTAGGATTCACATCAATACTATCGTTATTTATGACACACAACACATTAGGTTCTGAGGAATGAAAATACACTCCTAATTTTCCACCTAAACTGAATGATTTATTGACTTTAAAAATAGTATTATAATTACCTATTGTTTCATTGGCATAAAAATAAATAGGAGTAGCTCCTAAAATAGCTGCATCTACATCTTTAAAGCAAAGCAGACG
>CAZSTX010000004.1:0-7447 GCA_964610025.1 uncultured Lentimicrobiaceae bacterium | reverse complement strand
AAGAAAAAAGGAAGTGGTAGAATTTAAAATTACAAAAATAATTAATATAATCTTATTTTTCATAACGTATTAATTTAAAGTTACTATATTTACAAACCTTCATCTTCATCATCTTCATCGCCAGGAGGACGAGGTGAAGCCGCAAATCCTTTTTCAACATTAATTTCAACAATTTGCATTTTTGGAGAAATATAAGTTAATTTATTTTCTAATTCTTCACTGCTTATTATTTCTTTTTTCATACGTACATTTTAAATTTAAGTTATATTTATATAATATTTTAATTTTTTTATTATTATTCCATATTTTTCTCACAATTAATTTTTGATTTTTATAAATTAATATTTTTTTCTTTTGAAATTAATTGCTTGAATATCAAGAATTATATGTTTTTATTTTTTTTTAATTCTTTTATTGTTATTTTTCATTATTCAATACAGTTTTATTTTAATTAAAAATGCAAATATACATAAAATATATTTATATATATATATATTATTTTTTATTATCTATACACTAACTTATTTACAAATAAAACATGTCGTTTCTTTGAATATTTTTTATTTATTTTAGCCCCTGAAATAGTTTGATAGCCATAATAAATAAAATAATTGCTATACCAATGCTTAAAAGTAGAAGAATGATGAGCAATAATACGATCGGCTGGCGATAATAGTTCTATAGGAATGCTTTCGGTAGTTTTTACCGTATTACTATTAAGAACAACAGAAATTACTTCTCCTCTACTCGCATAAAACAATACAACATCATTGTTATCATCAATATAAGCGTGTAAGATGTTTTTTAAACTTTTAACAGACACATCATTATACTGAAATTGAGTATTCCAAATCAATTCTCCATTATTATTGAAAGCGAGGACATAAGCAATTTGATAGCGATAACCTGTAAATACAGTTGTGGGAGCAGACGTATACCCATACATTCCATAATTAGCAGCATACTCTTGCCTATATTCTGGATAAAACACTTCGCCTATAAAAACGCAAAAACTATCATTTTGTGCAATTTCATTCATAAGCAGTTGAAGGTTTAAAGAAATATCTTTTTTTTCTACAAATGCACTTTTTTCTTTCCCAATTTGACTACTTAACAGCACAAAATTAAAATAATTAGATTTTTCTATATTCCCATTTGAAATAACGATAGAATAAATTCCACTATTAATAATATCATTATTTTTAGAGGCACTCAATTCGTTTTTATTGATATAAGAGCCTGTTAACAATTGAGTGTTTTTATCAATTATTCTCATTTTACAAAAATTCAAATAGTAATCATTTTCAAATGGAATGTTTGAATTTTGCAAAACAGTGCCATTAGTATTTAATTGCATTAAATGAAGCATAGGAGTTGTTTTGTTAGTATAAAGCGTAGAAGCAGTCCAAAGTGTATTATTAATAGTATCGAATTGAAAAAAATGAAATAGAGCAACTTTATCTGTTTTTTCTGAATACAAAGGAACAGATTGTAATGTGTTTAGATTCATAACAAATACTTCTTCTTGATGATTAAAAACACTAGCATAAAAAACAGTGCTATCAATAAGATATATATCGAATATGTTTTCTTTTTCTCTTACATTAAAAGCATAAACCTTTGTTTTTTTATTAGCAATAAAATAATGCACAATATAAGTATTGTAAATTGTTGTCCGTCTATCAAACTTTTGGAAGCAAATATAAAAATTATCATTATCACTATTGATAACTTTTACATCCATATTTCTTTCTAACCAAATATCTGTAGTTGTTAATTTTTGCAAGTTAGTATCAAACAAAATAATATTCCATTTTTTTTGTTTGTTTTCTATCACATCCGTTTCATAAAGCAAAGCCACTCCGTTTTCTTCTAATGGAATAACTTGAAAAGGAAATTCTGAAGATGGCACTTCTATTTCAATACGCAGAGGCGGCAAATAAGCTTGAGTAAAAACGTTATTTATCAATAGATTTAATACAAAAAACAAAAAAAACTTATTTTTCCACATATTATTCTATAATATTAGTCGACAACAAAATTGCATCTATTTGACGAAGTAAATCTCTCTTATTATCAGTAGGAGCATACAAAAAACCATCAATTGTTACAACTCGTTTTCTGTTAGCATCAAGAATGCTATAATTAATAAAAGGACCTCCCATAAAATCACCTTGCATCTTCCACAATCCTTGCGTTTTGACAGCATATAATTCATTGAAATTAATTTTTTCTGATTCTGCTGAGATGTATTTTTCTTCCACAACCATATAAGAGCTATCGGTTGCCCCAAATACATATTTTTTAGTCATTTTATTTCTAAAAGATATGATGTGCGAATGAGAAAAAACAGATGTATCAGCATAATCTTGTATATAAATTAAAATACTCTGCCCCCAATATTTAGTTTCTTTACGCAACCAACAAAACTCTTCGTTTTGAACAGCAACAACAAAACCTTGTGGCACTACCATCGATAATGCATAATTACGCGCTACTTTCTTATGTATAGGATTGTCTATTTGCGATTTTTGTGATCTTTGAAAACGTTTGATTTCAGAATTTATATACAAATCAACAATAATTTCTTGTTTTTCAGACAATAAACGAATAGCTTCTACTTCATTAGGTGCTTCTATATAAACAATTATTTGAGGCTTTGCCCATTTATTTTTAACAACTTTAATAGCTGCTGTCGAAAATTCATTCCCAACATGAATATGTAAAATATTGCGTTGTTTTTGATAAATAGGATTAAATTTATTCGCATCAACATGCGATAAATGAAACACAGGTTCGTTTTGAGGTAAAAATGCTAAAGATTTCATAAAAATGGATTGAAGACTATCGCCTAAAGCACCTTTCCACTGACTACTATTGCAAACTACCAACAATTCGCCCGACCTTCCCGAAGAAGACATTAAACCTTTTCCTTGACTTCCAAAATTATCGCAACTAAATATAAAACAAGAAAATAAAAAAACAATAAGCGAAAATTTCAATTGCCACATACGATATGTTATCTTCATAATACATCAATATTTATAATATCTTGCAAAGGTATGTTTTTTTTTGTTTAAATCAGAATTCTTAT
The DNA here is from genome assembly GCA_964610025.1 of uncultured Lentimicrobiaceae bacterium. Lineage (GTDB taxonomy): Bacteria > Bacteroidota > Bacteroidia > Bacteroidales > WCHB1-69 > UBA5266. The sequence continues at coordinate 4,353 of CAZSTX010000004.1, read as the reverse complement.
TGCAATTATTAGAAATAATCGTGTATTTTTGCAAATTCAAATTTAATCAATTTTTTATATAAAACAATAATTAAGAATGAAGATATTAGTTTTAAATTGCGGAAGTTCGTCTATCAAATATCAACTGATAGATATGGCTAATAACACCGAATTATTAGCTAAAGGTTTAATCGAACGTATTGGGTTGGAAATGGGTGAGTTTACTCATAAATCAAAAGATAAAGAAAAGTATTACAAACAATTGCCAATAGCAGACCATGCTATTGGGATAAATTTACTTCTCGAAAAATTAACCGATAAAAATTTAGGAGTTATCTCTAATATTAGCGAAATAGGTGCATGCGGTCATCGTGTAGCACATGGAGGCGAGTATTTTTCAGAAAGTGCCATTATCGAAGAAGAAGAAATGAAACAAATCGACAACTTATGCGCCATTGCTCCACTTCACAATCCAGGCAATTTATTAGGGATAAAAGTAATGAAAGAAATTTTACCCAATGTAAAGCAAGTGGGTGTTTTCGACACTTCTTTTCATCACACCATACCTGCACATGCATTTTTATATGCAATTCCTTACGAATACTATACAAAAAATAAAATACGAAGATACGGATTCCATGGTACCAGTCATAAATATGTTGCCCCTAAATCGGCAAAATTAATAGGCGAAAACTGGAAGGATAAAAAAATTATTGTTTGCCATCTTGGAAATGGAGCGTCTATTTGTGCTATTAACAAAGGAGAATCTGTCGACACCTCTATGGGATTTACTCCCAACGAAGGATTGATAATGGGAACTCGTACAGGTGATTTAGATTTAGGAGTATTGCTCTATATAGCCGAAGCTGAAAATTTAAATTACAAAGAAATGAATAACCTAATTAATAAAAAATCAGGATTATTAGGAATTTCTAATGGCAAATCTGACATGCGAGATATTTATCAAGGAAAAAATGCAGGAGACGAACGCTCAACACATGCTTTTAATATGTTTGCATATAGAGTAAAAAAATACATAGGAGCTTATGCTGCTGCTATGAATGGATTAGACATTGTAGCTATGACAGGAGGAATAGGCGAAAACGCATGGTTTATGCGCGAAGCAATATTTGAAAACATGGAATATCTCGGTATTGAATTTGATAAAAAAGCCAACAAAGAACATGCAGGAGTTGACGGACTTATTACTACTCCTAGTAGTAAAGTAAAAGTATTGTCGGTTACTACCAACGAAGAAATTGTCATTGCATTAGACACTTATCGATTAGTTACCCAATAAAAACACATATCAAAAAATATATATTTAGATATTCTATTTGCAATTGATATATTTTATATTTTTGCTAAAAATTATTCAAGTATAAATAAAAACAATTAAACATGGCTAAGAGAACAATAGTTACTATGCCTGGCGACGGGATAGGAAAAATAGTAATGGAACAGTGCATTCGATTATTAAATGCAGCAAAATTTGAAGCAGAATATGTACATGCAGACGTTGGTTGGGAGTTTTGGTGTAAAGAAGGAAATCCGCTACCGGATAGAACTATCAATTTATTAGAAAAACACAAAATTGGATTATTTGGCGCTATAACATCTAAACCAAAAGACAAAGCTGCTGCCGAACTCATTCCTGAGTTACAAAACAAAGGATTGGTATATTATAGCCCTATTGTAACAATGCGTCAGCATTTTAAAATGGATATATGTATGCGTCCTTGTAAAACTTTTAAAGGAAATCCTTTGAATTTCATTCGCCGTACTGCCGATGGCGGATACACAGAACCTATTATTAACGCTGTCGTATTTCGTCAAAACACAGAAGGATTATACGGTGGAATTGAATGGAGTAATGCTCCCGACATTGTGTGGGATGCCCTTAATACACATAAAAAATTCGCACAAAACTTCTCTTCACATCCTCGTAATGAAGTATTTATCTCAACGCGTATCTTAACAAAAAAATACACTGAACGCATCTTACGTGCAGGGTTCGACTATGCCAAAGAAAAAGGTTATAAAGGAATAACCGTTTGTGAAAAACCAAATGTAGTACGAGAAACATCAGGAATGATGCTAAAATTAGCGCAAGATATCGCTAAAAAAGATTATCCCGGTCTCGCTGTATGGGATACAAATATTGATGCCCAAATGATGTGGATGACGAAAAATCCAGAAGATTATAATGTCATTGTTGCAAGTAATATGTTTGGCGATATTTTATCCGATGGTTTTGCTGGATTAGTTGGAGGATTGGGATTTGCAAGTTCTGCCCAGTTTGGAGAAACTGGCGTTGCTGTATTTGAACCAACACACGGTTCGGCTCCTAAATATGCCGATTACGAAATATCGATAGTAAACCCTATTGCTATGTTTTTATCTGCTTGCTTAATGTTAGACTATATAGGTGAAAAAGCATTGGCTAAACATATCGAAAAAAACATTGCTAATGTAATTGAAGAAGGAAAAGTTCGCACATATGATATGATGAAAATGAGTGGTTCTGCCGATGTAATACACAAAGGTGCAGCTACAACAGTACAAATAACAGATGCTATTATAGCTAAAATATAATTAACTGTCTCTCAAAATAGGATAGTTCTATTCGTGTCGTAAACATCAATAGCTATTCTTTACTATTTCGGAATATAATAAAACGAAAAGGGCTGTTGTTTTGCCAGCATTCAAATCAACACAAGGCACTGATATTCCCAATAAATTCTGGATAGTAAGATAAGTCCAAAAAAATTATAAATATCATACTGCAGCATCAAAATGGATGCTACATATTAATAAAGATTTCAAAATATTAAGCATACATACTTCTGAATATATCAGATTTGAATAACTATTAATATAACAATAAAACTAATGGCTCATCGCTTAAATGGGTACTATTATGGAATGCTAGTATGTTTTTGTCATAAAAAAAGGAGCTGTAATATAAACATAACAACTCTTGTTTTGTACATTAAAAAAATTATTCGACAACGCTTGTTGTTTCAGTAGTTTTATAATTTGCTTTTAATTCTTCATAAAAAGCAGCTCTTGAAGATAACATGTAGGGTTGTAACCATAGTAAGCCAATAAAAAGAGTCAGTATTGACAATAAAAACCATCCAATAAAGCTTAAATCTAAAAGAAATAATTTCATTTTATTTCCTTTCATCATTTTCATGCTGAGTTCTATTGCATCATTAGCGCCTATTTCAGGATTGTCGTTTACAATGAAATATGTCATGCTATAAGCATACGATTTAATAATACCTGGTATAATAAGTAAAAACATCCATAGTAAAACAAATAAAAACACTAACAATGAAGTACCTAAATACTTTCCGTAATCTTTAAAAACAGCAAATAAGTTTGAAACTGCATTTTTTTTATCGCCTCGTAAAAATTTCAAATAAACGATAGCAATACTCATTCCGAAAGGTAAACTCACAAGAAAAGTTGTAAAATAGTTAACAAATGGAATACTTCCGGCAACCCCTGCTATAATTATATAAACAAAAGCAACTAAAACCGCAGGTGTCCAATTCCTTTTTAATGATTGACGAGCAATAGCTCTAAGTTCTGAATTTTTCTTTAACATTTTAAAATAAATTAGAGTGAATAATTAGATTAATTGTAATTGCAAATGTATATAAAAAACATCAATATCTGATAAAAAAAAAAGGCTGTTTTTTTATTTATATAGCACTGTATTTTAATGGCAATAATTTTAAATAGTAACAAAATAAAAAAAAAAGCTCCTTAAAATAGCCTTAAAATTGCAATTTTCCTCCTTATTTTTGCCAGTATTGTGCATGTTTTTTTTATAAATTCTAATATTTATTAATGCTTCCATTTTCAATCATTTCAATTTAGCTCGCAAAAGTTAATTGTTGAAATGTTAATGTTTTTCTACAAAAACATATGTGATATTCAAAAAAACACTAATTTTGCATTGTTTAAAAATAATTGGATATGGGATTTATAATAACTGTTATCGTTTGGCTAATAGCTATACTTATTATTATTTCTCCAGCAGTGATTCTTTTTTGGATGATAGCTGCCATTATAGATGTTTTTAAGGGAAAAAAAAGTGATGATTCTTATCCTCCTCCTCTCGACAAATACCTAAAATAATCGTTTTTTTGCTCCAAACAATGTCGTCAATAGTTCAGCTTGTTGTTTCAAACGATATTGCCTATGTAGCAGTTCAGCATACAACACTCATTCAGCCCTTTTATCTCTATCCCCTACATTAGATTTTATCAAGTTTTTTTTTTACATCCATTAATACATTTCCTAACACCTCCTGACTTTATCACTTTTTTATGGTCTATTTTTTATTTTTCTGATAATGAG
>CAZSTX010000003.1:0-86006 GCA_964610025.1 uncultured Lentimicrobiaceae bacterium | reverse complement strand
CTAATAATTATCAACAAGATTCTCATTCGGTAATCATTGCACCTATTTACGTAGACTCAACACATTCACTCAAGTATGAATATCATCCTTTTTTAACAGCACCTAAGCTTGCAGAGGTTGATAAAGATATTGATGGTAAATTGCGTAAGCTTAACACTGCTATAGGAGCTTATGAAACAGAAGTGATGGATTTAGAAGTTAACCCATTGATTGCACCATTGAATAATGCAAATTTCTGTCATAATACTACCACCCCAGTTGAAGTGAGTGTTACAAACATAGCTTTAATGGATATAAATATGGGTGTAACTCCTTTAGCTGTTCATTTAGAAATTACGGGAGCAATCAATTATCAAAAAGATACTATTATATCAACAGGTAATTTACTTGCTTTGCAAGCTATAAATATTGTTATGAATAATAGTTTGTCTTTATTAGATACAGGCTTATGTAATGTTATTGCTTATATTTCTAAATTAGATAGTAATAGCGTAAACGATACTATCACTTCACAGTTTTATATAAGACCTTCTTATAATAAACGTGACACTATAACAATTTGTAATAATGAATTACCTTATACTTATGGTGATACTGTTTTTAATGCAGTTGGTAATTATCATTTGTTATACCATTCTATTTATGGATGCGACAGTGCTGTTTTACTTACTGTTTATACAGCTCCAACGTATAATCATAGCGACACTCTTACTATTTGTTCAGATGAATTGCCTTATTATTATGGCGATAGTATATTTACAATGGCTGGAAATTATAATGTATATTTAAAAACAGTGAACGGTTGCGATAGCTTGATAAACTTGGCATTAAAAGTCAATCCATCGTATCATCATTTTGATACGCTTACTATCTGCGATAGCGAATTGCCATTAAATTATGGAGATAGTACTTTTATATTAGGTACTGTTTTCGGTAATTATCCTGTCCACTTTACTTTACCTACAGGTTGTGATAGCTTAATAAGCTTAACATTAACTATTAATCCATCATATCATTATTTTGATACGTTGAGTATTTGTGATAGTGAATTGCCTTTTATCTATGGCGATAGTACGTTTACAGTAACTGGAAATTATAATGTATATTTTAAAACAGAGAAAGGTTGCGATAGCTTAGTTGATTTAAATCTCACTATTTATCCTACTTATTCATTATATGATACGTTAGATATTTGTAATGGAGATGTTCCTTATACTTATGCTGACAGTGTTCTTACATTGAGTGGCAATTACATTTTTAATCTTTTATCTACCGAAGGTTGCGATAGCATTATTTCGCTTAACTTTAACGTGCATGATTGCAGTACTTCCGATATTGTAGATATTTGCGATAGTGAATTGCCTTTTGTATATGGAGATAGCATTTTCTATACAAGTGGAGTGTATTTTGTTGTCTTTAAAACAGATTTAGGTTTAGATAGTGTTGTTGCTCTTACTTTACATGTACATAATACTTATCAACATTTTGATACTTTAACCGTATGTGATTCTGATTTTCCATTTGCGTATGGAGATAGTAATATAGAAGCAGCAGGTGATTATCAAATAGAATTTGTTTCTATCTATGGCTGTGATAGTATTATAGATTTAACAGTTTATGAAACTCCTACTTACAATATAGTAGATAGTATAAAGATTTGTAATACCGATTTGCCTTATACTTATGGAGATAGTGTCTATACTGAGGGTGGCGATTATGTCTTAACTTTCAAAACTATCTATGATTGCGATAGTATTATCAATCTACACTTGCAAGTAGTAGAAGGAATTCCTACTGCACCACTTGTTATTCACGGTAATGCTTCGATAACAACAGCTGGTAATTATACTTATTATGTAGATGCTGTAGAAAATGCTGACTATTATGTGTGGAGCATGTCTAACAATGATTGGACAGGTAGTAGCAATATTGAATCTATAGAGCTTACAATAAACAATGCAGGTAGTGGCAAATTGAGTGTTAAAGCAGTTAATATTTGTGGCGAGTCCGATGAAGTTGATTTAGATATATCATCAACAGTTAGCATTTCTGAAAATGATTATACAGGGTATTATCTTGGTCAAAACATTCCTAATCCTGCTATATCTCGCACTTTAATCCCTTATGCTATTCCACAAGAAGGAAAGGTAAGTTTTAAATTACTGAGCATTAGCGGTCAGGTATTATATGAAAAAGAAATGCAATCTATTGCGGGCAATCATATCTTATCGTTAGATATTGATTTTTTATCTAATGGTATTTATTATTACACTATGGAGTATGAGGGTCAACGTTTAGTAAAGAAAATGACGATACATAAATAAAGATTTTTCATTTTATATAATTTTTAATTATTACACACCTCATTTTGTGGAGGATGCTCAAAAAAAGAGCATCCTTTTTTTTGTGTTTGAAAGATGTGATTAATATAGGAAAAATACTTGCATGTTTAATCAAATTAATTCTTGTAATTTTTCTAAAAATGTATTAAAATAATCGTTATATTTGTAATTGCTATTAATATTAATTAACATGCTTAATAAAGAAAGAATTACAAGTTTAGAAAATCAAGCTACTCAATCGAGAAGAGACATTTTACGTATGGTTTATGCAGCACAGTCTGGTCATCCGGGTGGTTCCTTAGGCTGTATTGATTATATGACAGCATTATTTGTAGAAGTAATGGATCGTTCTTCTGAAAATTTTAGAGTAGATGGGAAAAATCAAGATATGTTTTTTTTATCGAATGGACACATTACTCCTTGTTTGTATAGTGCATTGGCTCGCTCGGGTTATTTTGATATAAAAGAATTAGCAAGTTTTAGAAAATTAGATTCTCGTTTGCAAGGTCATCCTTCTGTTCATGATCATTTGCCTGGTATACACGTAGCTTCTGGTTCTTTAGGGCAAGGTTTATCGGTGGCTATAGGAGCAGCTGAAGCTAAAAAAGTGAATAAAGATACGCATTTAATATACGTTCTTGCAGGAGATGGAGAGTTGCAAGAAGGGCAAAATTGGGAAGCAATAATGTATGCGGGAGCTAAAAAAGTAGATAACCTTATTCTTACCATTGATTATAATTATCAACAAATTGATGGCTCAATAGATAAAGTATTAGATTTAGGCAATTTAGCTGAAAAATTTAAAGCTTTTGGTTGGCATGTGCTTGAAGGAAATGGTAATGATATGATGCAGTTGTTAGATGTCTTATCGCAGGCTAAAGCTGCATGTGGAAAAGAAAAGCCTATTGTGTTTTTAATGCGTACCGAAATGGGGTATGGTGTAGATTTTATGATGGGAACTCACAAATGGCATGGCGCACCCCCTAATGAAGAACAATTTAATGCGGCTATTGCTCAAATAAAAGAAACCTTAGGCGATTATTAATCCAATTTATTTCTTAATTTATGATATAAAAAAACACTGCCTTTTTGTCATTAAAAGGGTGTTTGGCAAATAATTTGACTGTAATAAAGGCAAAAAATATGGAGCATGGAAAATAATTCAAAAAAGATAAAAGAGCAATTAGAAGAAGATAATAGAGAAGAAACGGATGATATTTCAACGGAAAATATAGATAATGAAGAAGATGAACAAGACAAAGAAAAACCGAAAAAGAGTAGTGTTTTTAGTAAAAAGGATAAAAAAACGCAGCAATTAGAAGAGTTGAAAATAATCAATGAAAAATTGCAAGTAGAAAAATCCGAAATATACGATAAGTTTTTACGTTTGTATTCAGAATTTGATAATTATCGCAAGCGAACACAAAAAGAAAAACTTGACATTATAAAAACAGCTTCAGAATCTATTATAATGCAATTACTTCCTGTTATTGACGATATGGAAAGAGCTGTGGCTTTTAATGAAAAATTAGAAGATGTTGATAATTCAGTGAAAGAAGGATTGGTATTGATTCTTCAAAAAACTAAAACAATATTAAAACAAAAAGGATTAGAAGAAATTAATACAAAAGAGCAATTGTTTGATACAGATTTTCATGAAGCAGTAACAACAGTTCCAGCAGAAAAAGAAGAAAATAAAGGCAGAATATTAGAAGAAGTTCAAAAAGGGTATACGCTTAACGAAAAAGTGATTCGATATTCAAAAGTAGTAATTTATCAATAATTAGGAATAAAATGGGAAAGAGAGATTACTATGAAGTATTGGGTGTAAGTAAAAATGCTGACGACCAAGAAATAAAAAAGGCATATCGTAAAAAAGCGCTTCAATATCATCCTGATAAAAATCCTGATAATAAAGAAGCAGAAGAAAAATTCAAAGAAGCTGCCGAAGCGTATGAAGTGTTAAGTAATGCTGAAAAACGTCAACGTTACGACCAATTTGGACATGCTGGAGTAGGAGGGGCAAGTGGTGCACAGGGATTTGGGTCTATGAATATGGAAGATATTTTCAGTCGTTTTGGAAGTATATTTGAAGATTTTGGTTTTGGAGGTTTTTCCTCAGGTCGTTCTTATTCTTCGCGTTCCAATGCAGTCCAACGCGGAAGCAATATCCGTATAAAAGTAAAATTGACTTTAGAAGAGATATACAAAGGAGTAGAAAAAAACATTAAAGTCAAAAAATATGTAAGTTGCAAAACATGCGATACTACTGGAGCTAAATCGGCAAACGCTGTCAAAACTTGCCCTACTTGTCATGGTTCTGGTCATACGGTAAGAGTGCAGCAATCTATTTTTGGAACTATGCAGATGCAGTCGGAATGTCCTCAATGCCGTGGTACAGGGAAAATTATCACAGATAAATGCCCGCAATGTTTAGGTAATGGCATTGTAAAAGGAGAAGAAGAAATTAATATTAAAATACCTCCAGGGGTGGGTAATAATATGCAACTTACTGTAAATGGCAAAGGTAATGCTGCTCCTAATCATGGGATAAATGGAGATCTTTTTGTATTGATAGAAGAAATACCTCATAATTTATTTGAACGAGACGGTAATAATTTATACCTTGAGCATTACATTACTTTTCCTCAAGCTGTATTGGGAGCGAGTATTGATATTCCAACCATCGATGGCAAAGCACGTATAAAAATAGCACCGGGAACACAATCAGGAACTTTATTAAGATTACATGGAAAAGGATTACCCGAAATACAAAGTTATCATAAAGGCGATTTAATAGTAAATATTAATGTTTGGATACCTAAAACCTTAACTAAAGAAGAAAAACAAACAATAGAAAGTTTTACAAATGCAGATAATTTTCAACCTAAGGCACAAAAACAATCAAGTTTTTTTAAGAGAGTAAAACAGTTTTTTGAATAAAAAAATTATTGGTAAAGTTTTTTTGAGACAATGATTTGATTGACAGCTTCTGGTACTAATTTGCTCAATGGTTTCTTTGCAGTAATATATTTGCGTATGTCAGTAGATGAAACAGTTAAAGTAGGAGCATTGGTTAGAATAATGTTTTTTTCTTTAATACATAATTCGATATTGCTTCTTGGATAAATATAAATAATATAATTGTCGATGATTTCTTGATAATTTTTCCATTGTTTAATATTGGCTATAGCATCGCTACCCATAATAATTGAAAAAGATACATTAGGGTGTATTTTTTTTAATGTTCTTAAAGTTAGATAAGTATATGAAGGTTTTGGTAAGTCAAATTCAACAGTAGATACTTTTATATACGAAAAATCTTTTATTGCCGCTTCAATTAATAGCAACCTTTGCGATTCATGCAGTAAATTGTTTTTTTCTTTTAAAGGATTTTGAGGAGAAAGCACTAACCAAATTTCATCTAATTGATAATGATTATAAATATAATTGGCAATATTTAGATGTCCATTATGTATGGGATTGAAAGAGCCAAAAAACAAACTTATATTCATTTATTAATTACTTATTATTAGTGAAAATAAAATTGATTTGTTTTTTAGCTATATCTACTTTTGTTACTTTTACATTAACATCGTCTCCTAAGCGTAAAATTTTTCCTGTTTGTTGTCCTATGTAGCGATAATTATCTTCGTCTAAATAGTAAAAATCGTCTGTCAATGTTTTAACTGACACCATTCCTTCGCATTTACTTTCTTTTAGCTCTACCCATATGCCCCATTTACTGACCCCCGAAATTAACCCATTGAAGCTTTCGCCTATTTTATCAGAAAGATATTCAGCTTGTTTGTATTTGATAGAGTTGCGTTCGGCATCGGTAGCTCTTTGTTCCATTTCTGTTGCATGTTTGCATTTAGCAATAAGCTCTTCTTTATTAACCGAAGGTTTTTTATCCATATATCGCTCTAACAAACGATGTACCATTAAGTCGGGATAACGTCTGATGGGAGAAGTGAAATGGGTGTAATATTTAAATGCTAAACCATAATGTCCGATATTGTTTGTAGAGTAAATAGCTCTTTGCATGGTTCTTATAGCTAATTGTTCGATGAGTTTTTGTTCACCTTTGCCTTGAATATTAGCAAAAAGTTGATTGATAGAGTCGGCAAAGTTTTTACGCGAGGAGAGTTGCAGGCTATATCCTAACTGTTGTGTAAATTCGTTAAATTTATTGATTTTTTCTTCTAATGGTTCATCGTGTATTCTATAAATAAATGCTTTAGCAGTTTCGTTAGAAGTAACTTTTCCTATCAGTTCGGCTACTTTACGATTGGCTAATAACATAAAATCTTCAATTAAATGATTGGCATCTTTGTCTTCTTTAGTATACACACCAATAGGTTTTGAATTTTTATCTAAAATAAATTTAACTTCTTCGGTATGAAAATTAATAGACCCTTTTTCAAATCGTTTTTTACGCAATGCTTTAGCGATAGTGTCTAAAGTTAAAATTTTGGACGCATATTCTCCTTTGCGACTTTCTATTATATTTTGTACTTCTTCATAATTAAAACGCCTATCAGATTTTATGATAGATTTTCCTATCCATTGTTTATGTATTTTCCCTTGTATGTCAATAATAAAAACAGCAGAGAAACATAATTTATCTTCATTAGGAGAAAGAGAGCAAATGCCGTTAGAAAGTTTTTCTGGCAGCATAGGGATGGTTCTGTCAACTAAATATACCGACGTAGCTCGTTTATAGGCTTCGTTTTCAATGTGAGTGTTAGGTTTTACATAAAAAGAAACATCGGCTATATGAATGCCCACTTCGTAGGTTTTATTGCCTAAATCTTCAAAAGAAATAGCATCATCAAAGTCTTTAGCGTCTGCCGGGTCGATGGTCATAGTGAATTTATCACGAAAATCTCTGCGGCGTAAAATTTCTTTAGGATCTATTTTTTCAGAAATGAGCATTGCTTCTTTTTCTACTGCTTCTGGAAACCGGTTGTAAAATGTTTGGTCTATAAGTATCGAAAGCATTTCTACTTCATTATCACCAGGATATCCTAAAATTTGAATTACTTCGCCAAAAGGATTGCGTGCATTTTCGTGCCACTCATTGAGTTTGATTACTACTTTTTGCCCATTTTTTGCGTTATGAAGTGCTTCGTTTGGAATTAAGACATCTATTGGCATACTAATATCGTCAGGAATAAAGAAAGAAATATTTTTTGATATTTTTATCGTTCCAACAAAATTAATTTTATGCCGTTTTATAATTTCAATTACACGACCTTCTGGACGTTTGCCTCTACGAGCGGGAAATAGATGTACTTTAACCAAATCGCCATTGAGTGCATGAGCGGTATTATTAGCAGAAATAAATACATCTTCTAAATCACTATTTTCTACTATAAGATAGGCTTTGCCTGTTTGTTTCATATTAATCCGCCCTGTAATAATATTAGATTCAGTGGCTTCAAGATGAATAGGATTGATTTTGTATTTGCCCCTTCCACCTTTTACTAATATATTTGCTGTTGCCAATTGGTTGATAGATAAAGCAATAAGTTTTCTTTCATCTTTGCTGTAAATATTTAATTTAGTAGCAATTTGTTTGTAATTGAAATATTGGTAAGGATATCGAGTGAAAATTTCAATAATTTTTACTCCGTAAATACTATTGAAAGGGTTTTCTTTTTTTTGTTTTATCTTAGACATAATTTACTTATAAATAAATTAATAACGATTAGAAAAAATAATTGTTTTATTAAAAAAGAGGATAATGCAAAAAAATGGAGTTGAAAAAATGTAAATTTATTTTTAATTTGTTTAAGATCAAAATTATACACTTCTTTTTAAAAATAGATTTTTGAGAGCAGGAACATAATCTTTGTCTGTAAAAAGTGTGATATAGTCAATGTTAGTTTTTTGAAAAACAGCTTGTTGTTCTTCTTCTTTTTCTAACCACCATTTTTGGTGATAGGATTGAAAGTGGCGATTAGATGTATCTATCAATGAAATACTTCCCGTTTCAGCATCTTTAATTTGCAATAAACCCATAGTAGGAATATGTAGTTCGCCTTGGTCAATGGTTTGTATGGCTATAATATCGTGTTTGTTTTTAGCTATTTTAAGTGCAGTTTTAAATTCACTGTCCATAAAATCAGAGATAAGAAAAACAGTACTTCTTTTTTTTATTACATTGGTTAAATAACGCAAAGCTTCCGATATGTCGGTGCCTTTATTAATAGGTTGATGATAAATTAATTCTCTGATAATACGCAAAATGTGTGTTCTCCCTTTTTGAGGAGGGATAAATTTTTCTATTTTATTACTAAAAAAAATAATACCCACTTTATCATTATTGCTGATGGCCGAAAAAGATAAAACAGCTGCTAATTCTGTAATTAAATCTTTTTTATACATACCTTTACTTCCAAACATATTAGAAGCGCTTACATCTATAAGCAGCATAACAGTAAGTTCTCGTTCTTCTTCAAAAATTTTAACATAAGGATGGCGTAAACGGGCTGTAACATTCCAATCTATAGAACGAATATCATCTCCATAGTTGTATTCTCTTACTTCGCTAAAAGCCATTCCTCTTCCTTTAAAAGCACTATGGTATTGACCCGAAAACACTTGTTGGGTAAGTGCTCGTGTGCGAATTTCTATTTTACGAATTTTCTTTATTATATCTGTACTGTCCATTATACACTTGCTGTTAAGGAACTTCTACTGTGTTTAATATAGTGTTAACGATGTCTTCTGTCGTAATGTTTTCAGCTTCGGCTTCATAGGTCAATCCAATGCGGTGCCTCATTACCGAAAGGCATATTGTACGTACGTCTTCAGGAATAACGTATCCTCGTCTTTTGATAAATGCGTAAGCTTTTGCTGCTAAAGCTAAATTAATAGAAGCACGTGGCGAAGCACCATAACTAATCATATTTTCGTATTTTTTTAATCCATATTGAGATGGATAACGTGATGCAAAGACAATATCGGTAATATAATTTTCGATTTTTTCATCTACATATACTTTACGCACTACATTACGTGCTTTTATAATATCTTCAGCTTTAAGGCAAGCATTGGGAGTGTTTTGTGTTTCTCCTATGTTTTGACGTAAAATTATTTTTTCTTCTTCTTTAGTAGGATAACCAATTACAATTTTTAGCATAAAACGGTCTAATTGTGCTTCGGGTAAAGGATAAGTCCCTTCTTGTTCGATAGGATTTTGTGTTGCCATTACTAAAAAAGGCTCTATTAATGGATAAGACTCTTCGCTTATAGTAACTTGACGTTCTTGCATGGCTTCTAATAAGGCACTTTGTACTTTAGCAGGTGCGCGATTAATCTCGTCGGCTAAAATAAAATTGGCAAAAATAGGTCCTTTTTTGACTAAAAATTCTTCTTTTTTCTGGCTGTAAATCATAGTTCCTATTAGGTCGGCTGGTAGTAAATCGGGCGTAAATTGAATACGACTAAAATCAGCATGGATAATATTAGCCAATGATTTTATTGCCAATGTTTTTGCTAATCCAGGAACTCCTTCTAAAAGTATGTGTCCTTTTGAAAGTAAACCTATTAATAGTTGTTCTAACATGGATTTTTGACCAACAATTACTTTGTTCATTTCTATGTTGATAATATCAACAAAAGCACTTTCTCTTTGAATGTGTTCATTCAATTCTTTTATGTCAACTGTATTTGTCATTTTTATAATTATTTTTTTTACTATTTTAAATAACGTTAGAAAATTATTTTTTATTTTCTATGTTTGATTAAAAATATTTAAATATGAATGCTGTTTTTTTGCTATCAATATGTTTTTTTTGTTTACTTTTGCATATTAAGATGTTAAATTAATGTTTAATAGTTTGATTTATAGCATTTTTGTTTTTATATGAAAAAAAGTAATAAAAAAGAAATTATCTATAATACAGATAATAACAGTTATACTTTTTATAGTTCATCGGCTGAATGGTATGAAAAATTGCTTTTAGATATAATGAAAGCCTCTTCGTTTATTTGTTTAGAGACTTTTCGTTTTATGGATGATTTAGTAGGAGAAAAAATATGCAATGCTTTGATTGAAAAAGTAAAAGAAGGAATAAAAGTTAAATTATTAGTTGATTGGTGGGGAACAAAAACATCGCATGTATTTATTAAACAATTGATAGAAGTAGGAGGAGAGGTACGCTATTTTCAAAAATTAGTGATGAGCATAGCTCTTTTTTCAAGGAATCATTTACGTGATCATCGTAAATTAGTAGTGATAGATAATGAAATAGCCTATATCGGGTCTGCTAACATAAGTGCTTATTCTTTGCCTTGGCGTGAGTCTATATTAAGAATGGAAGGAAATATAGCAACAATATTTCATAAAATATTTATGGATAATTTTAAGATTTATAACAAAGATATTTTTCACCCTTGGGTAAGAAAAGCATTTAAACGCACAATATTATATAATGATTTTTATTTTATCAGAGAGGTGCCTTCTATCTTAGATCAACGTGTGAAAAAAAATTACATACGTTTAATTCAGCGAGCTAAAAAAAATGTTGTTATTGAAACGCCTTATTTTATACCTGGTTATAGAATATATAGAGAGCTAATTAATGCTTCGAAAAGAGCTGTAGATGTGAAAGTAATAGTACCTCAAACTTCTGATTTGAAAATGGTTGATTATTTACGCGATGCACTTTGGGAAAATTTGCATAAAAAAGGAGTTAAAATTTATTTTTATACTAAAAGCAATTTACATTCAAAATTACTGTTTATCGATGAGGCTATTTTTTCAATAGGTTCTACTAATTTTGACCATAGAAGTTTTAAATATATGTTTGAGATAGCCTTAATTAGCAGTAATGAACAAGTGAAAAATTTAGTTAAAAACCACATTGAACAAACATTAATTGATAGTATTCCTTTTGATTTTGAACAATGGAAAGAACGACCATTTTTTAAGCGATTTTTAGCCTTATTAATTATGCCTATTCGTCATTTATTATAATTGTATTGATATGAAAATTAAAAAGAAATCTTTTGTTTATCTAGCATTTGGATTGTTGATGTTAATACTTTGCTTTATGTTGTCATATAAAAATGAGCAAAGAGTGAAACCTGAAAAATTGACTGCTATATTGCAAGATAAATTTTTAAAAAAAGAAAAAAAATTGGATAATTATTTGACGATTATAGCCGAAGATAAAATAGTAGCATTAGCTGATTTACTTTCTTTTTGCAATAAAAATAAGATTAATACGAATGAGTTTGTTTTTTATGTTTACCGTCAATCAGAACTTGTGTCTTGGTCGTCTAATAGTATAGCTTTGCCTTATAAATTACAAAAAACATTGCCTTCAACAACTATACAAAGAGTAGGGGCTGATTATGTGTATTATAAAGAAAAACAACTGGATTCTTTAACAATAGTAGCTGTGTATGTGTTAAAGAAAAAAGAATATACCAAAAATACATTTTTTGCGCTTAATTTTCTTTCTCAAAAAACTGTTGATCAAGATATTGAATTGTATCAGCAAACGGGTCAATACCGTATAGTAAACAATAAAGGCGACATTGTTTTTTCGATTGAATATCCCGATGAAATAAAACTTAGCGATAAAACAGTGATATTTGAGTTGATATTGTGGCTGTTTGCTTTCACTTTGATTTTATTAAGTGTGTTTTTTCTGCTATTAGATATGAAATGTTTTAGTGAAAATACAAATTGGATATGGCTAACACTCGGTTTACTTATCGTATTAGTTATGTCTGTTTTGTATTTTTTTAAAATGCCTTTTTCGCTCTATGCTTCTAATCTTTTTAGCTCTCTCTATTATGCATCTTATTTGTCGTCGCTCGGGACGCTGATTATACAAACATATTTTCTTTTTATATTTGCTATATTTTTTGAAAATACCTTTTCTTTAAACTTTCACTTTAAAGAAAAAGTAATGAAATATATGCTAAGGTATTTTATGATTATAGTGGCTATATGCTTGTATATATACGTATTTATATTCCTTTATAGTATTATTAATGATACTACCATTACGATATCGCCTGTATTATTGTACAAATATGATGAGTTGAGCTTAATGATTTTATTTTCTATCTCTTCGCTATTTTGGATTTTAACTTTTATTTTTAAGAAAATAATGGAAGAGACCTTGAAATTGTTTTCTTCATTAAAATCGTTTGTGTATAATTTAATCTTTATTTCTATCCCTATAATAGCTATTGCATCTTTGATTTACAGTAATATTTTTACTTTTTATTATATGTATTTTGTTTATTTAGGGATATTAATTTTATTTGTAGTGGTAGTTGTTTTAAAAATAATATACTCTCATAAATTTTCTTCTTATATTTATTATTCAATTCTTTTTCTGCTTTTTGGATTGATTATCTTTTTTATTAGTGAAAAAATAAATACAATGAAATTAGAACGGCAAAAAGAAAATTTTGCCGAAATGCTATTGCTTACCGAAGACCCTTTGATGGTGTATGACTTATGTGAAATAGAAGATAGCCTACACTCTGATATTAAAATAGCAAATTTTTTAAAACAATCTAATCATATAACTGATGATATTGAAGCATATCTTAATACTTATTATTTTTATAAATATATAGAACAATATAAAATTGGATTTCAAATAGCATATAGTTCGCAAGAACAAGATTCGGAAGTAATTAAAACGTATAATGACCAATTTGTAAAATCAGAAAAATTATCACAAGATAAAAATGTTGGCTTTTTAAGAATAGGATTAGGAAAACCTTATTATATTATTAAAATTAGTTTTCCTTTTATAAATACTAAGGCAGAAAATGACACAGCTTTTTTATTTTTTGAAATGGAAACCAATGCTAATTTTACAAAACCTATTATCAATAAAAATCCTCATCGTATCGAAAAAGAACTTACCACTTTGTCGTATG
This sequence comes from uncultured Lentimicrobiaceae bacterium, assembly GCA_964610025.1. Taxonomy (GTDB): domain Bacteria; phylum Bacteroidota; class Bacteroidia; order Bacteroidales; family WCHB1-69; genus UBA5266. The sequence continues at coordinate 72,741 of CAZSTX010000003.1, read as the reverse complement.
CAGAATATGAAAACGATACTCTTAAAACATATAGAGAAACAAGGGCTTTTTATAAATTATCTCTTAAAAAATACAATTTAGATACCATATATACTGGTTTAACTTTTGATGCAGATGGCTTTTCTCATACAATTTATAAAACTTCGACCAATAATGTGCTTTTGCTATCAACGATAAAAGATTCGTTTGTAAAAAAACTCTCTTCTGTTTCATTTATTTTTGTAATCTTACTTATTTTTGCTATCATTCCTTTTTTTATTTATTACTTAATAGGTCTTAAATCTTCTTTTACTTCATTTAGAGGACAAATGCAACGTTTAGTTATTTCGCTATTGCTTATTTCTACAGTTTTAGGAGCTGTGTTTTTTATACATTACACATTGTCTTCTAATAAGAGCGAAATGCTCAGAAACTCTATTTATCGCATTAATCTTATTAATAACATGATAATGTCGTCTCTTGATGATTGTAATTTGTTGTCATCAACAGATATGAAAGAAATAGATTTTACTTGTTCTTCAGGCGTGCTGCAAGATTATATACCCAGTATTAGCATTTTTCATCTGAAAGGAAATAAAATTTCTATTAAACAAAAAAAAGCAACCATTGTCTCTTTCGAAAACACATTGATAAATCCCTATGCTTTACAAGCTATTAATTACGATGCTTCTTCTATGTATATCGAAGAAAACATAAAAGGCGATAATCAATATATCATACTTTATAAGCCTATAATAAATAAAAAAGGTGAAATAGTTGCCTATCTTTCTTATTCTAATTTGGAACGAAAATCGCGAATGGATTATCAATTAACAAGTTTCTTTTCAACGTTTTTGAGTTTTTATGGATTATTTATTTTATTTGCTATCCTTGTTGGAACTCTCATGACACGCTATGTGTCGATGTCGTTAACAAAGATTTCAAATCATTTAGCGAAAGTTAAATTATTGTCTATCAATGAAAAAATCGAATGGAAACGCAAAGATGAAATAGGATTGTTGATACAAGAATACAATCGATTGATAGACGAATTAGAAATAAGTGTCGAACTATTGAGCCGTTCTGAAAGAGAATTGGCATGGAAAGAATTGGCTCAACAAATAGCACACGATATTAAAAACCCTCTAACACCAATGAAATTAAGAACACAACAAATTAGAAAAGAAATTGAAGATGGCAAAATTGAAATGGAAAAAATTGAACAATATACCAATATGTTGCTCAATCAAATTGAAACTATCAACGATATTACCTCTTCGTTTTATATTCTAACAAAAATTCATCAAGGCGAAGGAATGAAAGAAAATTTGATTGCGATTATTAAAAACGTATTAAATTTGCACTTACAACAAAAATCATATGTAGTGATATTTGATAACCAAACAAACAAAGACTATGCTTTTGTTTATATACAAAAAACACAATTGATAAGAGTATTTAATAATTTGATACGAAATGCAGCTCAAGCGAGAAAAGAACACGAAATACAAAAAATTATTATTGGACTTAAGGACTATGGCAGTCAAATGTGGGAAATTCAAATTAAAGACTTCGGAAAAGGGATGGACCAAAACACAGTAAAACACGCTTTTGTTCCACGTTTTACTACGAAATCGACAGGCATGGGATTGGGTTTAGTGATGGTGAAAAATATTATCAATGATTGGAATGGAACCATTGATGTGGAATCTGTTTTAGGACAAGGTACAACCTTTATTATCAGACTTCCTAAGTTTTCTGAAAAATATGAAATAGAGTAGTTTTTAATAAATTATTTATTTTTGTTTTTTTCTAATTCATTGACTCTATGCAATAAATCAGGTAAAAACTGTATGCTACCAAGTGCTTTTAATCCTTTTTCCATTGATATAGCTGGACTGCCAATTACTTTGTCGCCTTTTTTTACATTTCTATGAATTCCAGCTTGCGAGCCTACCATTGCTCGGTCGCCGATAGTGATATGATCTTTAATGCCAACTTGTCCGGCTAAGACACAATTTTTCCCTATTTTTACAGAACCTGCTATTCCGCAACATGCTGCAATAACAGTATTTTCTCCTATTTCGCAGTTGTGTGCTATTTGTGTAAGATTGTCTATTTTAACGCCTTTGCGTATAATAGTAGCACTAAAAGTAGCGCAATCAATACAGGTGTTGGCACCAATTTCTACATCGTCTTCTATAATTACATTCCCTAATTGTGGAATTTTTTCATAGATATAATTTTCGTCTGGCATAAAACCAAAGCCATCAGCGCCAATAACTGCTCCTGAATGTAAAATACAGTTAGAACCTATGACGGTGTTTTCGTAAAGTTTCACACCAGCATATAATATGTTGTCTTCTCCAATTGTTACATTATCACCAATATAGCTTAATGGATGTATTTTAGTGTTATCGCCAATTGTTACATTTTCACCTATTACAACCCCTTCGCCTATATAGATGCCATTTCCTATTTTTGCACTTTTAGCAATATAGGCATTTTTAGCAATTCCTAATTTTTGTGGTCTTATACTTTCATAAAATTGTAATAATTTGATAAGTCCCATTTGCGGATTTTCTAAACGTATTAAAGTACAAGGAAGTGCTTGCTGAGCTATAAAAGTATCTTTAACAATAACAGCACTAGCCGTTGTAGTATAAATATATGACTCAAATTTTTTATCAATTAAAAATGCTAATCCACCTTCTTCGCCTGCATCAATTTTAGTGATTTTATGAATAATGAGGTTAGCATTACCTTCGGTAGTTCCTCCTAAGATGTTGGCTATTTGCTTAACTGTAAATTTTAAATTTGTCATTTCAATAAAAAAAATTTTTACAAAAATAATCAATTAAATAGCATCTTTTTATAGAATAATTATTTATATGTTTTTTTTATAAAAATAGCACATTGTGATAATAGTTAATTTATTGTATGTAATTAATAAAAGAGTTTTGAGAAGAATTTTATTTCTTTATTTTTCTATTTACTATAAATGTGCTTTTATTGATAAGACAAAAGCAAAAAAAATATATTTTTGCAAAAAACATAATAAAATTTAAAAAAAATGAAAGCATTTGTAAGTATAATTATGGGTAGCTCTTCTGATTTACCTATTATGGAAGAAGCAGCAAATTTTCTAAAAGAAATGGGAATAGATTATGAAATTCAGGCTCTTTCAGCTCATCGAACACCTGAATTGGTAATGGATTTTGCTAAAAAAGCAAAAAAACGAGGAGTGCAAGTCATTATTGCCGGTGCAGGCGGTGCGGCTCATTTGCCGGGAGTTGTTGCTGCTTTTACATCTCTTCCTGTTATTGGCGTACCTATCAAGTCGTCTAATTCTATTGATGGATGGGATTCGGTATTGTCTATTCTTCAAATGCCATCAGGGATTCCTGTAGCGACAGTAGCATTAAATGCAGCCCGAAATGCGGGGATACTTGCAACGCAAATAATAGCTACTAATAACAAACAATTATATAATAAGTTGTTGGAGTTTAAAGAGGCTATGAAAACTAAAGTAATAGAAACTAATCGTTCGCTTCAACAAAAATAATTATTGCTTATTTTTTTATTATTATCACTTCACGATATTCAAAAAACATTAAATTTACATCAAAAATCTAAGGAAATTTATAGGTTATTGTTGAATATTATCAGAAAATATCCATTGATTTTCAAAAAATGCGTATAGTATTAAAAAAAAGTTTATTTTTGCAATTGAAAATAACTTTTATTTTGAACAAAAATTTTTATATATTTACAAATACAAATATACTACGCCAAGCCAACTATTATGTTGCGTAAGCGGGAGTTTGTGGGGAGATAAATAAGTTGGTAACAAGTCAAGAAAACGAAAAATTGAAACACGATAGAAAATTCGTATCTTTAAAAAAAAACGAATAATGAGTAAATGGACTAATTTAAGCATAGAATACGCAAATCAAAGGTCATATCTTGATGACTTGTTTCAAGTATATCCGACAATTCCAGAAGGGATAAGAGAAATTGATGAAAAAGTTTGGACTGAAGTAGAAAAAGCATTTAAACGCAAAAATAATGGATTGCTAATTAGAGAACTTTTAAAACTTGACTTATTCCCAATTAAAGATAGTTACATTGCATATTTAAAAAGAGACAGTTCTTCTATTGACCGCAATCCTCGAACTATAAATAGAATATGCGGTAGAATATACGAAATCGGACTTGATAAATTATATGAAAGGTGTAGTGAGCCTAAAGAAACAAATCGTCAAATCGGACCAATGTTTCGAGAATGGTTACGTAAAAAATCTTTAGGAATAACTCCAGTTGAATTAAATAAATTTCTTTCAAATAAAAAGGATGCCATTTTAGACGGGAGTGATAAGTCCATGATGGATTTTGCAAAAAATGAATTGGGCTACAATCACAATAAAGGACTTGATTTTGTTGGTCGTTTCAATGGGAAATATGTAATAGGTGAAGCAAAATTCTTAACTGATTTTGGGGGACATCAAAATGCCCAGTTTAATGATGCAATCAGTACTGTTGAAGCTAAGAAAGTAAATGCAATTAAAATTGCCATTTTAGACGGAGTATTGTATATTAAAGGTAAAAATAAGATGTACAAGTCCATCACCGAAACCTACAAGAATTATAATATTATGAGTGCATTGGTTTTACGTGAATTTTTATACCAAATTTAACCCATGAAAAGTATTTTAATACATGGAGATAATATTGCCGGTCTCAAGCACCTTTTAAACAAAAAAAACTTAAAAGGCAAAATTGATTTAGTATATATTGACCCACCTTTTGCAACTGGTGGTAATTTTACAATTACTGACGGTAGGGCAACAACAATAAGTAATTCTAAAAATGGAAATGTTGCTTATTCAGATACATTAAAAGGAAAAGATTTTATTGAGTTTTTGAGAGAACGATTAGTTTTATTAAAAGAATTATTGTCAGAACAAGGTTCAATATATTTGCATATTGACTATAAAATTGGTCATTACGTAAAAGTTATGATGGACGAAGTTTTTGGGATAGAAAATTTCAAGAACGATATTACAAGAATTAAATGTAATCCAAAAAACTTTGATAGAATTGGTTATGGAAACATTAAGGATTTAATTTTATTCTATTCAAAAACCACAACCCCTATTTGGAATGAGCCGAGAGAAAAATATACCGAAAAAGATTTTGAAAAATTATTTCCTAAAAAAGATAAACTAAGCAGAAGATATACTACAGTCCCAATTCATGCGCCAGGCGAAACGGAAAACGGAAAATCGAGTCAACCATTTAAAGGAATATTACCTCCAAAAGGAAGGCATTGGAGAGTTGATGTAGAAACATTAGAACAATGGGATAAAGACGGGTTAATTGAATGGTCATCGAATGGAAATCCCAGAAAAATTATATTTGCAGACGAGCGAGAGGGTAAACGAGTACAAGATATTTGGGAGTATAAAGACCCTCAATATCCGACTTATCCAACTGAAAAAAATCCAGACTTATTAGATTTAATTATCAAAACTTCCTCAAATAATGAAAGTATAGTTTTAGATTGTTTTTGCGGTTCGGGAACAACATTAAAATCAGCCCAAACTAATAATAGAAAATGGATTGGAATTGACCAATCTGAACATGCTATTAAAGCCACAAAGGAGAAACTTGAAACAGTTAAAGGAGACCTTTTTATTGCTAAACCTGATTACGAATTTATAGAACTGATTGACACTATGCCCAGTAGCCAACAAAGGCTAAATGCAAGTAGGCAGGCAGTGCTTAATTCGAGTGAAGTACATCCAATTAACGTTGTTTATAATACATAAGTTACATAGTGATTTACCTGTTTATAAATCGTGTTATGATTTATAAACAGGTAAATTCAAGTTTATTAAGGAATTTAGCAAGGAGTATAAATGCTTTAACACTCTTTTAGTGGGCTTACTTTTTAAATTTTTGGAAAATAATTTTTAACTTTTATCGGACAATAATATTAGCTTTTTAATAATTATCAATTTGTGCTCTTTGCAATTTATCAGAATAGTCGAAATAAACTGTTTTCCACTCTGTAAAAATATCAAAAGCTGTCCATCCACCTTCACGATGTCCATTTCCTGTTCCTTTTATTCCACCAAAAGGCATATGTGCTTCTGCACCTATAGTAGGAGCGTTGATGTAGCAAATACCTGTTTGTATTTCACGTGCAGCCACCCATGCTTTATTGACGTCTTTAGTGTAAATCGAACCCGAAAGTCCATATTCGCAATGGTTTTGTAAAAACAAAGCATGTTCAAATGAATCGGCTTTAGCTACACAGAGTACTGGCCCGAAAATTTCTTCATTAAATATAGTATGTTTTTCGTCTACATCTGCAATAATTGTCGGTTGGAAGAAGCATCCTTTTTGTAGTTCTGTTTTTGTGCAGCGTTTGCCTCCTGTAATTAATTTTCCACCTTCTTTGATGGCAAGTTTCACCATGCGTTCACAGTTTTCGAGTGATTTAATATGAATAACAGGTCCCATTTCTGTTCCTATTATCAGTCCATCGCCTATCTTAAGTTTTTCGGTGCGTTCTTTCAACATATGAAGAAATTTATCGTATACATCTTTGTGTATTATCAATCTAGAAGTAGCCGTGCAGCGTTGACCTGTTGTTCCAAAAGCTCCCCATAATACTCCTTCTAATGCTAATTCTAAATTAGCGTCTTCCATAACAATTTGAGCATTTTTTCCACCCATTTCTAATGAAACTCTTTTATTTAATCGCCCACATACTTCAGCTATTTTACATCCGATTTCAGTCGAGCCTGTAAATCCAATTACTTTTACATCAGTATGATTAACTATCATATCTCCCATGCTTCCGGTGCCAAGAAGTAGGTTAAACACTCCTTTTGGGAAGCCTGCTTCTTCCATGATTTCGGCAAAAATAACACCAGAATGTGGTGCATCTTTCGATGGTTTAAACACTATTGTATTGCCAGCAGCTAATGCAGGCAATATTTTCCACGATGGTACTGCAATTGGGAAATTCCATGCTGTAATTACTCCTACTACTCCTATTGGAACGCGAAACGAAAGATTCATTTTATTATCCATTTCACTTGGCACAGTGTGTCCAAATAAACGACGTGTTTCAGAGGCAGCATAATAAGCTGTATCTATTGCTTCTTGTACATCGCCTTCTGTTTCAAAAGTTGGTTTTCCCATTTCACGTGTCATAATGCTTGCTAATTCTTTTTTTCTACGATTAAAAATATCGCCAACTTTTCGTAATAAATCGCCACGTTTAGGTGCAGGCATTAAACGCCAGCTTTCAAAAGCAGTTTTTGCTGCTGCCACTGCATTGTTGACATCAGCTTGTTCTGAAAAGGCAAATTCACCAATAATATCTTCTTGATTAGCAGGATTTATATTTTTAAATGTTTTTCCTGATACAGCATCAACCCATTGTCCGTTGATGTAATTTTTAAATTTTTCCATAATCTAACGACTTTAATATTGTTTTTTTATTTTTTCTTTTATTTTTTCTTTTATTTCTTGTTTTAGAAAGTGTTTTTTTAATATGAGTTTTAGCTCATCGGCTGTTAGGTCTTGCTTGATGTTGCCTTCATAACAAAATGAAACTCTTCCTGTTTGTTCCGAAACGATAATAGCTACACAATCTGTATTTTCGCTAATGCCTATGGCTGCTCTGTGTCGTAATCCCAAATTGGAAGGAATGTTGCTTTTGCGAGTGATAGGTAAAACACATCGTGCTGCTACCATTGTTTTTTTAGAAATAATTAAGGCGCCATCGTGTAAAGGGGTGTTTTTAAAAAAAATAGTTTCAATTAAATCTAAAGATGTTCTTGCATTAATAATATCGCCTGTTTGAGTATATTCTTCTAATAAATTGTCTTTTGTTATTACAATCAAAGCACCTGTTTTAGTTGCCGACATATGAAAACAGGCTTTGACAATCGTGTTTATTTTAGGATATTCTGCTTTTTCTTTTCTTTCTCTCCATATCGAAATATTTGCTTTTTTTAATGGATTATTGCTCCCAATAAATAAAAGAAATTTACGTATTTCAGGTTGAAAAACAACTACTAAAGCTATCACACCTACGCTTACAAACTGACCAAATATCTCTGAAAGCAGGTTTAAGTGAAATAAAACGACTATTTTCCATAGTATATAAAATAGTAATAATCCAATAAATATATTTAGTGCAGCCGTTCCTTTTACTAAACGATATAATTGATAAAATAAAAATCCAACTAATATAATATCTAATACATCAATAAAATTAATTTTTATAAAACTTATCAGTAATACCATAGTCTTATGTGTTTAATGTTTTTTATGTGGTTTGTATTTTGATTCTTTCAATATTGTTTGTGAGTCTTTATTGTTCATTAGCTCTGTTATTTTTTTGTCAGGATTGTTTTTAATCCAAGAACGGCATATCTGCCATCCAATCCAAGCACCTAATTGACCAGGAGACGTATTGCCAAAATAAGCTGTAAAAGGAGCTTCGTATATCAATTTTCTTATCATCGTGTTATCGTTAGAATATAAATATTGCTTATCAATTAGGTATGCCCAAATGTTCGATTCGTTTTGTTGTGCCCATGTTAGTTTCTCGAACGAATAGCCTGTAATAATACTGTCGTGTAGTTTGGGTAATATTGTTTCGACAAACATCCAGCGTTTCCCTTCTATTATCATTTCTTCGAGTAAATTGCTGGTGTTGAAATTGTATTTCATATATTTATAAGCCATTTCTTTCATGCAATCTCGCATTATATATTCTTTTGAATACCGATTTATAATGAATTGAGGTACCATATTCCCTAATTTTTTATAATAAGTGTAATTGGGTCCTAAATACATATCAATACATATAATTAAAAAAGTATCTTCATAGATGATAGGTCTTTCGAAGTTAAACCCTGATATCGTAGTATAAATTTTTGGAAGAGCTGTATCGGCAAAATGGTATTTAATCAAAGAGAATGCAGATGAAAATTCTTTTTCTAAGTCAATTAAATTAGGGTATTGTTTTTTTACAGCCTTGTACACATCTTGATGTACATTATAATTAATAAAACTTTTGAGCTGTTTAATGTTTTCGGGAGTAGATGGGTGATCGCCTAAAAATACCGTATAGTCATTTTTAGATTTTTCTAATATATTAGCGATACTATCTTGATTCATTGTAAATAACAAGTCTTCATAACGTAATATATTGACATGTGTTGTTTTTTCTATGTTTTTAATTTTTATCTTATTTACTTTGGGTACAGATTTAGTTTTTTTCTCTTGGCAAGAGAAAAATAAAAAAAATAATATTCCTATAATGAATAAGTTTTTTATTTTCATATTAACATAATATCGCAACATTTATTCGCTATTTATTATTGATTTTTACAGCCTTGCATCGAAACCCTAATAAATGATTAATGCCAATAAAATCATCGAATAAGAGTGTGTTTTCTTTTGAACCAATCAATATAACATTAGGATCTGATGTGTATTCTTGTACATTATAACCTATTCCAGTAATTTTTTTACTTTTTTGATTGACAGGAATAATTGTTAAAGAAAAATTTTTATTATTTTTTTGCTTACTATAAGCAGCTTGAAAATCATATACATCAGGAAGCGAATAGGTTACTTTCCCTTTTTTTGTGATTTCATTTACCCTATCAGTTCTCCATTTGCAGTAATTAACAGCTTGTTCGTAAGTAAGTCCTACAATTGGATAATCTTTGTATTTTGGATGTTGAAAGTAGCGGGTTGCACCGTATAATTTTTCGCAAGTAGCAGAGTCGGGTAGGGCATTGATATACTCTTCGGATTGTATTCCTTTAGTTGTTTGTAACCAATATAGGTATTCTGCCCAATTGGCAACAGTAGTTTCGGTAGCATCGATATATGTTTTTGTTTTTTTATCGAGTGTTATTGTCCCGGGAGGAATAGCAATTGTGGCAAATATTACTATTTTACAAAATAAAACAAAACATATTAGAAGTATAATTCTTCTCATACTAAATTCTTTTCGAGAATTAAAATAAAATAAAATGTTAAAATAAACAAACATGCAAAATTACATTTTTTTTCTTTATCAAAAAAAAAATGTTGCTATTATTTATTTTTAGTTTTTTAAATTAAAATAATATTAAGTTATATTTTAATGTAGATTTAGGTCTTAATATTTTGTAAAATTTAAACGAATTATCAAAAAAAAAGAATTTCATTTTTTTAGCTTTAAATATAAAAAGTTTCCAAAAGGAAAACGATTTTTATAATTTTATTTTGATTTAAGGTAGTTTTTGTTTTCATATATTAGCTTTATTATTTGATTTTCATTCAATTATAATAAATGTGTTTTTTTTATAAAAAAAGTTATTTGCTATTTAAAAAAGTTGTACATTTGCAATCCGTTTTTTTATTCTAAGTTTTAGGATGAAAAAGCCACTGTAGCTCAGCTGGCCAGAGCAGCTGATTTGTAATCAGCGGGTCGGGGGTTCGAATCCCTCTAGTGGCTCAAGTTCTTTGAAATAAAACTTTTAACTGGGGGGATACCAGAGCGGTCAAATGGGGCAGACTGTAAATCTGTTGGCGAAGCCTTCGGAGGTTCGAATCCTCCTCCCCCCACTTTAAAAAAACATTTTTATCTCACAAGCGGAAGTAGCTCATTTGGTAGAGCGAAAGCCTTCCAAGCTTTAGGTGGCGGGTTCGAGCCCCGTCTTCCGCTCAAGGGAAGCCGTTGTAGCTCAGTGGTAGAGCACTTCCTTGGTAAGGAAGGGGTCACGAGTTCAACTCTCGTCAATGGCTCTAAATTCTCGTAAAAAATAATTTTGAATATAAAAAAACACCCAAAAATCAATTAAAATGGCAAAAGAAAAATTTGAACGTTCCAAAGCACACGTAAATATCGGAACAATTGGTCATATAGACCATGGTAAAACAACTTTAACAACCGCTATTACAAAAGTATTAGCTGAAAAAGGATTTTCAGAAGCTCGCTCTTTCGATTCTATTGATAATGCACCTGAAGAAAAAGAACGTGGTATTACTATTAACACATCTCACGTAGAATATCAAACTGAAAATCGACACTATGCACACGTTGATTGTCCTGGACACGCTGACTATATTAAAAATATGGTTACAGGAGCAGCTCAAATGGACGGTGCTATATTAGTAGTAGCTGCTACTGACGGACCTATGCCACAAACAAGAGAGCATATTCTTTTAGCTGGTCAAGTTGGGGTAAAAAGATTAGTCGTTTTTATGAACAAAGTAGACATGGTCGACGATGAAGAATTGTTAGAACTAGTTGAAATGGAAATACGTGATCTATTAAGCTTTTATAAATTTGACGGAGACAATACCCCCGTTATTAGAGGTTCTGCATTAGGCGGACTTAATGGTGAGCCCAAATGGACTGATTCTATTATGGAACTTATGAATGCTGTTGATACTTGGATTCCATTGCCAGTACGCGATAAAGACAAACCATTTTTAATGCCTATCGAAGACGTATTTTCTATTACTGGACGTGGAACAGTAGCCACAGGACGTATCGAAACAGGTATTATTAAAACTGGCGAACCTGTTGATATTATCGGTATGGGTGCAGAAAAATTAAAATCTGTTGTTACAGGAGTTGAAATGTTTCGTAAAATATTAGACGAAGGTGAAGCAGGTGATAATGCAGGTTTGTTATTGAGAGGAATAGATAAAGATGAAATACGCCGTGGAATGGTTATTGCTAAACCAGGTTCTATTAAACCTCATAAACATTTTAAAGCAGAAGTATATATATTGAAAAAAGAAGAAGGTGGCCGTCATACACCATTTCATAATAAATATCGTCCTCAATTCTATTTTAGAACTACAGACGTTACAGGCGAAATAACATTGCCCGAAGGAGTTGAAATGGTTATGCCAGGAGACAACTTAACTATTGAAGTACATTTGATTGCAGAAATTGCTATGAACATGAACTTACGTTTTGCTATCAGAGAAGGTGGTAGAACTGTAGGTGCTGGGCAAGTTACTGAAATATTAGATTAAGAGCTATTATTACATTAGAAATTATTGTTTAGTAATTTCTTAGTGTAAAGGAGCATAGTTCAAAGGTAGAATAGCGGTCTCCAAAACCGTAGATGTGAGTTCGAGTCTTACTGCTCCTGCAATATAAGGAATATAAAAATATAACAATATAATGAAAAAAATAATTTCATACTTTAAAGATTCATATCTTGAATTAACACAAAAGGTCTCTTGGCCTTCTTGGAATGAACTGCAAAATAGTGCTATAGTTGTTTCAATAGCTTCTTTAATTATTGCAGTTATTATATTCATTATGGATTTTTCATTTGGTATCCAAAAAATACATTTTGGTCAATTTATTTGGAAAGGATTGTTAGGGTTTTTATATGGTGCTTAAAAAAGAAAAAAACAACACGTCTTGCTTCCCAAAAAATATTTTTTTTTGAAAGATGTGTTGCATAAATAAATCTATTAATAACGTTTTTTGAATATGAGCGAGACAGAAAAGAAATGGTACGTTTTAAGAGCCATTACAGGTCATGAAAGAAAAATAAAACAACACATCGAAAGTGAAGTTTTAAAGAAAGGATTACAAGATTATGTATCGCAAGTATTAGTTCCTGTCGAAAAAGTTTATCAAATTCGAAATGGAAAAAAAATAACGAAAGAAAAAAACTTTTATCCCGGCTATGTATTTGTAGAAGCCGATATGTCGCTATTAGAAGTAAAGCATTTGCTACGACAAGCTCCTGGTGTAATGGGTTTTCTTGGAACTAACGACCCTGAAGCATTGCGAGAAACAGAAGTCATGCGATTGTTAGGAAAAGTTGATGAGCTTATGGAAATGGAAGAAGAATTAGTACCCTCTTTCATTGTAGGAGAAGCTATTACAGTTATTGATGGACCTTTCAATAGTTTTAGTGGTATTATAGAAGAGATTAATGATGAAAAAAAGAAGCTAAAAGTTACGGTGAAAATTTTTGGCAGAAAGACACCATTAGAACTAAGATTTAATCAAGTTACAAAAGAATCTTAAAAATTGAAAGGAATAATACATTATTATTAATATTAAATTAATTAAAAAATGGCAAAAGAAGTAGCAGGACTTATAAAATTACAAATTAAAGGAGGTGCTGCAAATCCATCACCGCCTGTTGGCCCAGCACTGGGAGCAAAAGGCGTTAATATTATGGAATTTTGCAAACAGTTTAATACTCGTACACAAGACCAAGCCGGGAAGGTAATCCCTGTAATTATTACTGTTTATAAAGATAAGTCATTTGACTTTATCTTAAAAACATCGCCAGTTGCTATTCAGATTATGGAAAATGCAAAACTTAAAAAAGGTTCTGCAGAACCTAACCGCGCAAAAGTAGCAGCTATTACATGGGAGCAGGTACGCACTATTGCTGAATCAAAAATGAACGACTTAAATTGTTTTACTGTCGAGTCGGCAATGAAAATGGTGGCTGGTACAGCACGTAGTATGGGCGTTACTGTTAAAGGAGCAAATCCTTTTGTAAATTAATTCTTAAACAAAATCACAAAAAATCAAAAAATGGCAAAAATACCAAAGAAACGCAAAGAAGCTTTAGCAAAACATGATTTATCAAAAATCTATGCTTTAGCTGATGCAATTCAAATTATGAAAGACATTACCTATACGAAATTTGATGCTTCAGTGGATATTGATGTACGATTAGGCGTAGACCCACGAAAAGCTAATCAAATGGTAAGAGGTATTGTTACATTACCGCATGGCACAGGAAAAGTTAAACGAGTGCTTGCACTTATTTCTCCTGAAAAAGAAGATGAGGCAAAAGCTGCGGGAGCCGATTATGTTGGTTTGGACGAATATATCCAAAAAATCAAAGAAGGATGGACCGATGTGGACGTGATAATTACTATGCCTAATGTTATGCCTAAAATAGGGGCATTGGGTAAAATATTAGGACCACGTGGGTTAATGCCTAATCCAAAAGCAGGTACCGTTACTATGGATATTGCTAAGGCTATAGAAGATGTAAAAGCTGGAAAAATAGATTTTAAAGTTGATAAATATGGTATTATTCATGCAGCAATTGCAAAAGTATCATTTACAAATGATAAAATTGTTGATAATGCAAAAGAAATAATCCAAACCATTATCAAATTAAAACCAACAGCTGCTAAAGGTACTTATATTAAAAGTATTTACTTATCAAGCACTATGAGTTCAGGTGTGCAAGTAGATGTGAAATCAGTTACATTATAACAAAATCTATTATGCGAAAAGAAGAAAAAATAAAAACCATTAATGAAATAGCAAGTCTATTATCAACTTGTAATAACATTTATGTAGCTGACCTAACTGGATTAACCGTCGCTAAAAGTAACGAATTACGAAGAATTTGTTTTCGTAGAAAAGTGAAATTAAAAGTAGTAAAAAATACACTTTTAAAGAAAGCTATGCAACAATTAGATACGGACTATTCAGAAATGTATCCAGCTCTCAAAGGAAACTCTGCAATTATGTTGTCTGAAACAAGTAATTTACCAGCAAAAATAATTAAAGACTTCCGTAAAAAACTTTCTACCCCTGTTTTAAAAGCAGCATTTATTGAGCAATCAATTTATTTGGGAGACAATCAAATAGATGTGTTATACAATCTTAAATCAAGAGAGGAACTTATTGGAGATATTATTGGCATGTTGCAATCCCCAGCTAAAAATGTAATTTCAGCATTACAATCAGGTGGAGACAAACTAGCAGGTATCGTAAAGACACTCTCTGAAAAATAATTAATTAAATAAAGTAAAAAAAAACAATTTAAAAAAATAAAAAAAATGGCAGATTTAAAAGCTTTTGCAGAACAATTAGTTAACTTAACAGTTAAAGAAGTTAATGAATTAGCACAAATTTTAAAAGAAGAGTATGGAATTGAACCAGCAGCAACAGTAGTAGCAGGTCCAGCAGTAGCAGCTGGCGCAGCAGAAGAAGTAGAAGAAAAAACATCTTTCGATGTTATTTTAAAAGCAGCGGGTGCACAAAAATTAGCAGTTGTTAAGTTAGTAAAAGAATTAACTAGTCTTGGTTTGAAAGAATCAAAAGAATTAGTTGATGCTGCTCCAAAACCATTAAAAGAAGGTGTTACTAAAGATGAAGCCGAAGGATTAAAAAAATCTTTAGAAGAAATCGGAGCTGAAGTAGAAATTAAATAATTAAATATTATCCCTTTTACATATAAGATTCCAAACGTTGGGATCTTATATGTATTCTAAAAAAATAAACGTTCTTTAAATTTTTCTTATCGTAAACATTAAAAAACTATAACATTGGTTAATAATACAAAACGTATAAGCTTTGCCTCGTCGGCACAATTTGAATATCCTGATTTTTTAGATATTCAACTAAAATCGTTCAAAGATTTTTTTCAAATAAATACTAGTCCAGAATTAAGATACCAAGAGGAGTTGTATAAAGTTTTTCAAGAAAACTTTCCTATATCAGATACTCAAAATAATTTTGTACTTGAATTTTTAGATTATTTTGTTGATGCACCTCGCTATTCTACAACAGAATGTATTGAAAGAGGCTTAACCTATAGCGTTACCCTTAAAGCTAAACTAAAACTTTATTGTACAGACGTAGATCACGAAGATTTTGAAACCATTATTCAAGAAGTGTATTTAGGACTCATTCCCTATATGACAGAAAAAGGCACATTTATTATTAATGGAGCAGAAAGAGTCATTGTCTCTCAATTGCATAGATCGCCTGGAGTGTTCTTTGGATTGTCATTTCACACTAATGGAAGCAAACTCTACTCAGCACGTATTATTCCATTCAAAGGATCATGGATAGAATTTACTACTGATATTTCGAATGTAATGTATGCTTATATTGACAGAAAAAAGAAATTACCTGTAACGACATTACTTCGTGCTATAGGATATGAATCTGATAAAGATATTCTTACCATATTTAATATGGCAAAAGAAGAAAAAGCTACCAAGTCGAATTTGAAAAAATTACTAGGGCAAAAACTAGCTGCTCGTGTTGTTAAAACTTGGGACGAAGACTTTGTTGACGAAGAAACAGGTGAGATAGTAACTATCCCACGTACTGAAATTTTAATTGAAAGAGAATCAATTCTAGAAGAAAAACATATTAATTTAATTGCAAATAATAAAATAAAAACTATTTTTATTCATAAAGTAGATGCTGATTCATTAGATTATTCTGTGATTTTTAATACTTTACAGAAAGACCCAACTAATTCTGAAAAGCAGGCTATTGAATATATTTATTTTCAATTACGTAATACCGCACCCCCCGATGAGGAAACGGCTAGATCAGTATTTGAAAGATTATTTTTCTCTGACAAGCGTTATGACTTAGGAGAAATGGGAAGATTTAAAATTAATAGAAAATTAGGGTTAAATATTTCAGATGATATACGTATTTTAACCAAAGAAGATATTATATCTATTATTAAATACTTGATTGAACTTATAAATTCAAAAGCTGAAGTTGACGATATAGATCACCTTAGTAATCGTAGAGTTAGAACTGTAGGAGAGCAATTAATAAATTTATTTAGCATAGGTATGTCACGCATGGCACGTACTATTCGAGATAGAATGAATGTACGCGATAATGAATTGTTTACACCTGCCGATCTTATTAATGCCAAAACTTTATCCTCAGTCA
This sequence comes from uncultured Lentimicrobiaceae bacterium, assembly GCA_964610025.1. Lineage (GTDB taxonomy): Bacteria > Bacteroidota > Bacteroidia > Bacteroidales > WCHB1-69 > UBA5266. Next base: position 56,015 of record CAZSTX010000003.1, on the reverse strand, counting down.
TTAATTCGTTTTTTGGAACAAATGCACTTTCTCAATTTATGGATCAAACCAATACATTAGCAGAAATAACTCATAAAAGACGTATTTCGGCATTAGGGCAAGGTGGGCTATCGCGAGAAAGAGCAGGATTTGAAGTCCGTGATGTGCACTATACCCACTATGGTCGTTTGTGTACAATAGAAACACCTGAAGGACCTAATATTGGTTTAATATCTTCTTTATGTGTATATGCTAAAATAAATCGTTTAGGATTTATAGAAACACCTTACAGAAAAGTTGAAAATGGAAAGGTGTTTTATGACCAGCCAGCAGTTTATTTGAGTGCAGAAGAAGAAAATTTAGTTATTGCACAAGCAACAGAAGATATTAATGAAAAAACAGGAGTTTTTAATCAACAAAGATTGAAAGCTAGACAATTGGCAGACTTTCCGATAGTAAAACCAGAAGAAGTTAATGCTATTGATGTTGCTCCTAACCAAATTACTTCTATTGCCGCTTCGCTCATTCCTTTTTTAGAACATGACGATGCTAACCGTGCTTTAATGGGCTCAAATATGATGCGTCAAGCTGTGCCTTTGTTGAAAACAGAAGCACCAATAGTAGGAACAGGAATCGAAAGCAAAGTCGCTAAATATTCACGTTCTCAGATATATGCTGAAAGTGATGGCGTTGTAGAATATGTTGATGCAGCACAAATTCGTATTAAATATAATAGAAGTCAAAAAGAAGAACTTGTCAGCTTCGATTCAAATACTAAAATATATTATTTATCCAAATTTCAACGCACTAATCAAAGTACTACTATTAATATTATTCCAATAGTAAAAAAAGGACAAAAAGTTGAAAAAGGACAAGTGCTTACAGAAGGATACGGAACAGCGCAAGGAGAGTTAGCATTAGGGAAAAATTTAATGGTAGCATTTATGCCATGGAAAGGCTATAATTTTGAAGACGCTATCGTTATTTCTGAAAAAATTGTAAAAGAAGATATTTTTACTTCTATACATATTGATGAGTTTACTTTGGAAGTAAGAGATACAAAACGTGGAATAGAAGAATTAACAAACGATATTCCTAATGTAAGTTCAGACGTAACAAAAGATCTTGACGAAAATGGAATTGTATGCGTTGGTGCACATGTAAAAGAAGGCGATATTTTAATCGGAAAGATTACTCCAAAAGGAGAATCGTATCCTACGCCAGAAGAAAAATTATTAAGAGCTATTTTTGGCGATAAAGCAGGAGACGTAAAAGACGCTTCTTTAAAAGCACCTCCATCTATGGAAGGAATTGTATTAGAAAATCGTCTTTTCTCTCGTATGGTAAAAACTCAAAAACGAAAAGTTAAAGAAAAAGATACCATTAATGATATTGAGTTACAACAAGAAAAAGAGTGCGAAATATTAAAAGAAAAATTAGTTTTAAAATTATATAAGATTTTAGAAGGAAAATTATCGCATGGAGTACATGACAATCTTAATAATATCTTTGTCCCTAAAGGAATTAAATTTTCTCAAAAAATACTGAACACAATAGATTTTAATAGTGCTATTTTAACAGCTTGGACTACAGATGCTAAAGTGAATAATTTGGTGGCGCAAGTGGTTTCTAATTATAATGAAAAAATTAGAATATTAAATGCTCTCTATACACGCAAAAAATTTGCTATTACTATTGGCGATGAATTGCCAGCAGGTATTGTGCAAATGGCAAAAGTATATGTAGCAAATAAACGAAAGTTGAAAATTGGAGATAAAATGGCAGGACGACACGGTAATAAAGGAATTATTGCACGTATAGTTCGCGAAGAAGACATGCCATTTATGGAAGATGGGACACCTGTTGATATAGTACTTAATCCATTAGGAGTACCTTCGCGTATGAATATTGGTCAGATTTATGAAACAATATTGGGATGGGCTGGAAAAAAATTAGGATTGCATTTTTCAACACCTATTTTTGATGGTGCAAACATCGAACAAGTCAATGAATATCTTAAAAAAGCCGAATTGCCTGAAAATGGAAGTGTGTATTTATATGATGGAGGAACAGGTGAACGATTTGAGCAAGCAATTACAGTAGGTTGTATTTATATGATGAAACTCCACCATCTTGTTGACGATAAGATGCACGCCCGTTCTATAGGTCCTTATTCATTAATAACGCAACAACCTTTAGGAGGAAAAGCACAATTTGGAGGACAACGTTTTGGAGAAATGGAAGTGTGGGCGCTTGAAGCTTTTGGAGCGTCTAATATTTTACAAGAAATCCTTACTGTTAAATCGGATGATGTAGTAGGAAGAGCTAAGGCTTACGAAGCAATTGTTAAAGGAGACAATATGCCAAAACCTAACTTACCAGAATCATTTAATGTTTTAGTAAATGAATTAAAAAGTTTGTGTTTAAATATAACTTTTGAATAATTTACTAATGTATAATTTAATTTTGAATTTTTTAGAAAAAAATATAACTCATGGCATTTAGAAAAGATACAAATATAAGAAAAGATTTTTCGAAAATTACAATTAGTTTAGCCTCTCCGGAATCGATATTTGAACAATCTAAAGGAGAAGTTACCAAACCAGAAACCATTAATTATCGCACTTATAGAGCAGAACGCGACGGTTTGTTTTGTGAACGCATTTTTGGTCCAGTAAAAGATTGGGAATGCCATTGTGGAAAATATAAACGGATTCGCTATAAAGGAATAGTTTGTGATCACTGTGGAGTTGAAGTTACAGAAAGAAAAGTAAGAAGAGAACGCATGGGACATATCCAATTAATAATCCCAATTGTTCATATTTGGTTTTTTAAATCATTACCTAATAAACTTGGCGCTTTTGTTGGAATGGCATCTAAAGAATTAGAAGCTGTCATCTATTATGAAAAATTAGTTGTAATTCAAGCTGGCGCTGCCGTAGAATTAGGTATTAATAAATTAGACCTTTTATCCGAAGAAGAATATTATGAAATAATCGAAAGAATACCGAAAGAAAATGCTTTCTTAGAAGACAGCGACCCTAATAAATTTATTGCTAAAATGGGAGCTGAAGCCATTTTGGATATAGTGCTACAGATAGATATAGATAAAGAATCGTTCGATTTGCGATACAAAGCAAGTACAGAAACCTCACAACAAAGAAAACAAGATATACTTAAACGATTGCATGTTTTCGAAGCCTTTAGAGATAGCAGAAAAAGAATTGAAAATAAACCAGAATGGATGATAATGAAAGTCATTCCTGTTATGCCACCAGAACTACGACCATTAGTACCTTTAGATGGAGGTCGCTTTGCAACTTCTGATTTAAACGAACTCTATCGTAGAGTTATTATCCGTAATAATCGTTTGAAAAGACTAATGGATATTAAAGCTCCCGACGTTATTATGCGTAATGAAAAACGTATGTTACAAGAAGCTGTAGATTCATTGTTTGATAATTCACGTAAGACAAATGCTTATAGGTCAGATGCTAGAGCCTTAAAATCTTTGTCTGATAGTTTAAAAGGAAAGCAAGGACGTTTCCGTCAAAATTTATTAGGAAAACGTGTTGATTATTCAGGACGTTCAGTAATTGTTGTAGGTCCAGAACTTAGATTAAACGAGTGTGGTTTACCTAAATACATGGCATCTGAATTATTTAAACCATTTATTATAAGAAAACTATTAGAAAGAGGAATTGTAAAAACTGTTAAATCGGCAAAAAAAATTGTTGATAGAAAAGATCCTGTTATATGGGATATATTAGAAAATATTTTAAAAGGGCATCCTGTATTACTCAATAGAGCTCCTACACTACACCGTTTAGGAATTCAAGCCTTTCAACCTAAATTAGTAGAAGGAAAAGCTATTCAATTACACCCTTTAACCTGTACTGCTTTTAACGCCGACTTTGATGGAGACCAAATGGCTGTACACGTACCATTAGGAAACGCTGCTATTTTAGAGGCACAGCTGCTTATGTTAGCTTCTCATAATATATTAAACCCTGCAAATGGAGCACCAATTACAGTTCCATCGCAAGATATGGTTTTAGGATTATATTATATGACTAAAGAACTAAAATCTTCTGATAGTGTATTGATTAAAGGAGAAGGGAAATTATTTTATTCTCCAGAAGAAGTCATTATGGCATACAATGAAAATAAACTACACTTAAATGCAATTATTAAATGTAAAGTTGATATAAAAGGAGACAATACTTTAAAAATAATTGAAACCACTGTTGGACGTATTCTTTTTAATGAAGTAGTACCCAAAGGACATCCTTATATCAACGAATTATTAACTAAAAAATCTTTACGTGATATTATAGGAAGTATTTTAAAGAAGTCAGGAACAGCTCAAACAGCAAAATTTCTTGACGATATTAAAGATTTAGGATTTAAAATGGCATTTAAAGGAGGACTTTCGTTTAACTTAGGCGATGTTATTATTCCAGAAGAAAAAGAAACCTTAATAAATGATGCTAATCAACAAGTAGACGAAGTCATGTTCAATTATCATAGTGGATTAATTACAGATAATGAACGTTATAATCAAATAATTGATATATGGACACATACCAATGCTAAATTAAGCCGCATTTTATTGGAAAAACTCTCTGAAAATCGCCAAGGATTTAATTCTGTATATATGATGATTGATTCGGGAGCACGTGGTTCACAAGAACAAATACGACAATTATCGGGTATGCGTGGATTAATGGCAAAACCTTCAAAAGCAGGTTCGACAGGAGGCGAAATTATTGAAAATCCAATTCTTGCTAACTTTAAAGAAGGACTTTCAGTCTTAGAATATTTTATTTCGACACACGGAGCACGTAAAGGATTAGCTGATACAGCTCTTAAAACTGCCGATGCTGGTTATTTAACTCGTAGACTTGTCGACGTAGCTCACGATGTTATTATTTCTGAAGAAGATTGTGGTACTTTGAGAGGACTTTTAGTAGACGTTCTTAAGAAAAATGATAATGTAGTAGAATCACTATATGAAAGAATATTAGGGCGTACTGCTTTGCACGACACTTACCATCCGCAAACGGGAGAATTGATAGCGAGAGCTGGCGAAGAATTAACAGAAGAAATAAGTAAGGAAATAGAAGATGCTGGTATTGAAGAAATGGAAATACGTTCAGTATTAACATGTGAATCCAAACATGGCGTTTGTGCAAAATGCTATGGACGTAATCTTTCTACTTCTAAAATGGTAAAAAAAGGAGAAGCAGTAGGTGTTATTGCTGCTCAATCTATTGGTGAACCTGGAACACAGCTTACATTACGTACATTTCACGTTGGAGGAGCTGCTGGAAGTTTGAGTGTCCAAACAAATATTAAGGCAAAATACGATGGAATAATAGAAATCGACGAACTCAGAGCGATAGCTATAGAAAAAAATGGAAAACCTTGCCAAAGAGTAGTAGGGCGTTCAGCCGAAATGCGTATATTAGATAAAACCACACGCATTGTTTTAACAACCAATCATATACCATATGGTTCAATTCTTTATAAACAAACAGGCGATGAAATAACAAAAGGTACTTTGGTAGCCGATTGGGAAGCTTTTAACGCTTTAATTATAGCAGAAGCCTCAGGGAAAGTTGCTTTTGATTCCATTATAGAATCTGTTACTTATAGAACTGAAACAGATGATCAGACAGGTATGACATCTAAAATAATAATTGAGAGTAGGCATAAAGGAAAAAATCCAACTATTCGTATATTAAATGAATTTGATGAAATAATCAAAGAATATGATATGCCTGTTGGTGCACGTTTAGAAGTAGCTGATGGAGATAGTGTTAAAGCTGGAAGTGTGTTAGTTAAAATACCACGTATATTCGGAAAATCAGGCGATATTACCGGAGGACTTCCGCGTGTTACTGAATTGTTTGAAGCAAGAAACCCTTCCGACCCAGCTGTTGTATCTGAAATAGAGGGAATAGTTTCTTTTAGTAAAAAACTAAAACGTGGCAATCGTGAAGTTATAATTACTTCTAAAACAGGAGAAGAAAAAAAATACCTTGTATCAACTAAAAAACAAATTTTAGCACAAGAAAATGACTTTGTACATGCTGGAACACCCTTGTCTGAAGGAGCACTTACGCCAGCTGATATATTAGCTATTAGAGGACCTATGAAAGTGCAAGAATATATCGTTAATGAAATACAAGAAGTTTATCGACTGCAAGGAGTTAAAATTAATGACAAACATTTTGAAGTTATTGTTCGGCAAATGATGCGAAAAGTTGAAATTATTGATCCAGGCGATACACGCTTTTTGGAAAAAGAAATAATAAACAAGCAAGAATTTCAAGAAGAAAACGATTATATTTGGGATAAAAAAATAGTACTTAATGCAGGCGAATCAATGAAATATCAAAAAGGGCAAATCATTTCAATGCGTGAATTAAGAGATGAAAATTCATACCTAAAACGTCAAGATAAAGCTGAAATAGAAGTCAGAGATGCACAATCTGCAACAAGTAAACAAATACTTCAAGGAATTACACGCGCATCGCTACAAACTCGCAGTTGGATTTCTGCTGCTTCTTTCCAAGAAACAACAAAAATCTTAACCGAAGCTGCTGTTTATGCTAAATCTGATGAGCTTGAAGGACTAAAAGAAAATGTAATTGTTGGGCATCTTATACCGAGCGGAACAGGACTTAAAGAATATGAAAATATCATTGTTGGATCAATGGAAGAATATAAAAATTTATTAGCATCTAAAAAAGAATAATTGAAATGGAAGAAAATAAAGAACAAAAAATAGATATTGCCTTAAGCGACGATGTTGCCGAAGGTACGTATTCAAATTTAGCTATAATAACTCATTCAAATTCAGAATTTATTGTCGATTTTGTAGCCCTAATGCCCGGAGTACCAAAAGGAAAAGTGAAATCTCGTATTATATTAACTCCTCAACATGCAAAACGATTGTTGTTAGCATTAGAAGATAATATTAAAAGATTTGAATCTTTTAATGGAAAGATAAATGATTTTGATCCTATGAAAGGAGTTCCAATTCAAATGGTCAAAAATAAAGGAGAAGCATAAAAATCATAAAAGTGAAAAGAGATGCATTGTAAAGTATCTCTTTTTTTTAATCTAATTAAATATGAAATCTTTTGCTATAAAAAAAGAAAAATTAAATGCTAAAGAGTTAATCAAAACTTATGGCTTGATATTATTAGGAACTTTCTTGATGGCAGTAAGTTTAGTGATATTTATATCTCCCTTGAAACTTGCACCAGGAGGCGTTTATGGAATAGCTATCATTTTGCATCATCTTTTTGATTTTAAAATTGGACTATCAGGAATAACGTTAGACATTCCGTTACTTATTATTGGAACTTTGTGGCTTGGACCAAAGTTTGGATGGAAAACTTTAATTGGAGTATTCTCTTTGTCGGCATTTATAACAATACTTGAAAAAATTTATGGCTATGCTCCATTAATCCCTTCCTCTGTCGATGCATCTATTCCTGATCCTGCTGCTAATTTTATTATTGCCTTATGCGGAGGAGTTTTGTTAGGATTTGGATTAGGACTTATCTTTAAAACTAGAGCTACATCTGGAGGAACTGATATTATTGCAATGATAGCAAATAAATATTTTAAACATATACCATTAGGAACTTTGTTGATATTTATCGATTCTTTTATTGTACTCGGTGCATTAATAGCATTTGAAGATTGGACTATTCCATTGTATTCATGGTTAATTATTTATGTTACAGGCGTTGTCGTTGATAAAACTATTTTAGGATTTAGCTCAGGAAAAGCAGTTATTATTGTTTCTGATAAACATGAAGAAATTAAACAGCGTATACTCAAAGATTTGAATAGAGGAGGAACTTTTTTTAACGGAGAGGGAATGTATAGTGGTGCTGAAAAAAAAATCATTTTTACTACTTTGTCTAAAAAACAAATACCACAACTTATTCATATTATCCATGAAATAGATTTAAATGCTTTTATGTCTATTATTGATGCAAGTGAAATTTTTGGAGAAGGATTTGCATCGCTGAGAGCAAAAGCAATTGAATAGTAGGAAGTATCTCAAAAAATATGTTGTTATTTTAAGAATATTATTCTATTAGTAATCACTATTGTACGATAAAAATAATTTTAAAATAAGGAGGTGATTTTTCTATCTAACCCCATTATTTTTTGTACTTTTGTATTTTCTTACGATATAAATCTACAATGGACAAAAGTACATGTTTTTTTGAAAATGCTGTTTCCCAATAGCTCACTTCATTTATCGACAACAAGATTATTCAACAAAAGTTACTATTAACTACAATTTAAGACAAAATATAGACTATCGTAAGTTTATACTGTAAATATTAATATTTTATTTTTATTAAAATTTAGATTCTGCATTAGAAAAAAAAGTATACATTTGCAAAATGAAAATAAAAAACAACAAACGAAGGTATGGCGAAAGCATTCAATAAGGTAAATGATGTAAAATACAACAAGTTCGGGGCTAAAACGCTTGTAAAATACGGCAATAACCTGACGACAACCTATAGTTATAACCCGCAAAACCTGCGGCTTAGCACACAAAATATTGTGAATAATACAACTGTTCCTATAAATTACATGCATGTATCCTATACCTACGACCCCAAAGGAAATATCACAGGGATAAATACAAGCAATTCACAAGTAAATGATTTCTCATCCAATGAAACGTTTGCCTACGATGCAGCAGACCAGTTAGATAGTGCAAGCGGAAACAACGGCAGCCTCTACACTGTGAAGATGTCTTACGGTAACTACGGACGGATAAACACTAATAATACAAGTTTCACCGACCCGCAGACAAATATTTCTACGCAGCTAAGCAACAGTTATGCTTATAACGTAAATAATCCGGCTTCCAATAGCTTTGCTCCCGTAAGCGCCAACAATGGCGATATTGCTTTTGAATACGGCATAAACGGCAGTATGCGTAAACGCACAGCACCCGACAAGACAGAATACTATCTCTACAATGCCTTTGACCAGATGAAAGCCTACAGTGAAAATGGGGAAAAATACGGGTATTACAGTTACGATGATGCAGGACAACGAATGTATAAGGTTACGTTAAACAATGCCTTATCCAGAACCAATGCATTGGGAGATAATGTGCTGGAAATAGAAAAGCTGATGCTTTACCCCAACGGTTACATTAATATTAACCAAGACGGAAACTATACTAAACATTACTACGCCGAAGATGCTCGCATTGCCAGCAAAATAGGCAGCGGATACGAACCCTCAATAACTGCCGGTACAGACAGCCTGAAAATGCTTGAAGCCCTTGAATTAATGCAAAAGGAATTAGGCGAAGTAACTAACGACACCATTGAAAATATTAGTTGCAACTTTACTCAAATAACGCATTTGCAGGGAGATTCCTGCAAATATGAAGAAGGTCTGTATTTCTATCACGGAAATCATTTGAGTTCCACCCAACTGATAACAGACATAAACGCTAATGTAAAACAAGCTGTTTTATATACTCCTTGGGGTACGATAATAAGCGAATATAGAGCAGATTGGAAGTTAGATACCATACCAAGATACTTATTCAATGCCAAAGAATTAGACGAGGGAACAGCATGTACTATTACTCCGCAAGGTACTATGCTCCGCCAACGTTTATTAGTAGAGACCCGCTGTTTGAAGAATATCCAGCGACCTCGCCGTATGTTTACTGCCTAAATAATCCGGTAAAATTGGTTGACCCTGATGGAAGAAGAGTTTTTGCACATGATAGAAGTTCTAAAAAATATATGAAGAGCTATTTTAAAGACCAATTTGGTTCGAATAAAATGTTTAGATTTAATTCTCAAAGAGAGTTGAAAATTAATCAAGGAAGGTTTAATAAGGCAATGACATCTGCTAATTCGCATCAAAGAACTTTACTTAGAGGAATACAAAATGCAATTAACATTGATGATGTGGCAAAAGTAAAAGTTAATGAAAATTCTAATAAGTTTAGCTTTAAAGACCCTCAATTTGTTGGTTATAATAATGAGGGATTTAAGGAATACAATGATAATGGAGGTACAGTAATTTGGAATGGTGGCGGTTTTGCTGGTCAAGCAGAGAATATGTCATATACTATGATTGGCATAAATGATGCAGCAGCAAGAAATGAGACGATGTCTGCAACAACGACAATAGGAAAAGATGACCAAGTCTCCACAAGCACAGGAAAGAGTGCAAGTTCTTTATTCATGCACGAATTGCTTGATGAATTTCTGAATTTTTATTCATCATCAAAAACGGTAAATGAAAATTCTCCTCAAATAGACAAAGTACAATACCAAAATGCAGCATTACAAAATAAAGGGCTTCGCCCTAGAAATGGGTTAGACCATGAAAATTAATGTCAGTGTCGGTAAGTCGTTTATTATTAGCACATTTCTAATGATATGTTTATGTGATTCTTATGCACAAAGTTCTGAATTAACACTTATGTTCAAAAATATCAATAAAAAGGAGTTGTCTTTTCCATGTTTACAAATCACTGATTGTATTGATAGCATCTATAAAGATAAAGACACCTTATTTATACGCTTACAGGATACAAGAAAATTTTATAAGGACGAACGAGGAACAATAGTCATTTCACAGGGGTATGGGATAGCTAAACGTAATTTGACAATACAAATACCCATTCAGTTTAATTTTAATTTTGTTGTTTTAAAAACTTTTGATTTTGTTTGTACCTTTAAGAGGAATAAAAACAAAGAGAATATTTATAAAATTTTTTCGATGAAAGAATTTGCTGATTATAGCAATAAGGAATTTAGAGATGTAAAGGATAGCGATGATGTGAATATTCGTGGTAATATGTGAAAGCCGTAAAAACAAAAAATAAACACACAAAACTTAATAAATACACAAAAAAACAATTAGAAAAAAAAGTATACATTTGCAAAATGAAAAACTACAGCACACACACGGGAAACACAAAACCTTTACAAAAGAGTAAAGCGGTAGAAAAGTGTGCTGTGGCGAGGCAAGGGATTGCCAGCAAAATAGGCAGCGGTTTTGCCGATTCCATAAGTGGTGGTACAGTTGGCAACACGCTTGCGTATGATGTGATGATAAAAGAGTTAGGAGAAACTACCAACGACACCATAGATAACGTTGTGTACGCTTTTGACCAGTTACGCTATTTGGGCGGAGATTCCTGCAAATATGAGAATGGTTTGTATTTCTATTACGCTAACCATCTTTCCTCAACCCAACTTATTACCGACATTAACGGCTCTATCTCGCAGGCAGTTCTTTACAATCCTTGGGGTACGATAATAAGCGAATATAGAGCAGATTGGAAGTTAGATACCATACCGAGGTATTTATTCTCAGCAAAAGAAAAAGACGAAGAATCAGGAATGTATTACTTTGAGGCAAGGTATTATAGTGATGAAGATATAGTGTTCAGAGGTCGGGACCCGATGTTTGAGAAGTATCCTTCTATAAGCCCTTATGCGTTTACGAAGAATAACCCCTTGCGATATGTAGATCCGACGGGGATGGAAACAATAGCAATAGACGGTGAGCCTCCTGTAAATGGACAATATGCACCTTCAAATACTAAATCAAATATAGCCATAAAAGTACCTTACGCTATTCCTAATACAGAGACTAAAACAGAATCTAAAACACCACCACCGCCAAAACAGAATGAAACAACGCCTATGTTAGACCATTATAAAAATGAATTTAAAAATGCAGAAACATGGGAAAAGAAAGTAGAATACGGATTGAAAAGTGCTGGTGAGTTCGTTGGATTTGATGAAAAAAAAGCCATAGATGCCGCAGCACCCATTGCACAAGGTTTAGTATTACTTAATCCGCTTGTGGGTGTTCCTAACGGCGTATATACAGCCATTGCAGGTGAAGATATTTATAGAAATGAAGCCAGCACTGCAAATAGGATAATTTCAGGAGTGGGTGTGGTTGCAGGAGGAGTGGGTAAAGCCGCCAGCGGGGTCGTGTCTACAGTTGCAAAAGGGATTGACAAGGCGATAAATGCTTGGACAGTGTATCAAACAACAAGAGCAGGGTATAAAAAACAAAATAATAATGAAAACAAGAAAAAATAAAGCCATTCTTTTCACTTGTAGTTTTTTTTGCATTCTGGTTTTTATTACTCTTTCGTCAAAATTTCTTGATATTTTTAAAATGGGACCTTCCAGTTGGGAAGAAATAGGTCAATATTTACCTTTATCAATTATTTGTTCTTTGGGATTTGCAGCGTGGATGACATGGAGCGGAGTTGGCGACAGTTTGATAAAGTTCTTTGCAAATCGCCGTAAAAACAAAAAATCAAAATAAAAACACAAAAAATTTAAAAAACACAAAAAACAACCAAAAAAAAGTATACATTTGCAAAATGAAAAACTACAGCACACAAACGGGAAACACAAAACCTTTACAAAAGAGTAGAGCGTTAAAGCAGTGTGCTGTGGCAAGACAAGGAATTGCCAGCAAAATCGGCAGTGGATTTAATGGAAATCTCTGCGATAATGTAGATATTATAGAACCCAATTATTCGGGATACCTTACCGATAGGTCAATGCAACAATAGCAAACTTTTACGAGATTTTTACCATTATTTTTGTCTATTAAGCCTTATTTTAAGAATATTATTCTATTAGTAATAATAGAATATTTTCTAATTTATCTCTCACCATTGCCGATTTACAAGTAAAGTTATTGGCTATAATAGTAAAACAATAAGTGTTGCCATTGGCATTAATGGCATAACCTGCATATCCTTTTACCCCACTCATAGTGCCTGATTTAGCATAAATATTACTGCCTTTTGGTTTGTTTTTTATAATATTTCTCATTGTTCCCGACACGCCTGCTTCTGATAAAGAAAGTAGATATTGTTTGTAAAAAGAAGTAGAATAAACAAAAGAAAGCACATTGCAAATAGCAAGAGGAGAAATTAAATTAGCTGACGATAAGCCACTTCCATCAGCTATATTAATGTTTTCTGTAGGAATGTTAATATGTTTTAATCCTGCTTTTATTGTACTACTTGCTCTTATATACGACCCATTTCCTAATAGTTTGAATACAGATTCTGCATAAAGATTATTGCTGGTTTTGTTAATATGATTGATAATCGAAAGTAAAGGTGGCGAATAATGTATGTAAATAGTATCAAGTTTTATATCTAATGTGTCAACGTCTATATAAGCGATGTTTCCTTTGACTTGAATTTCTTTGTTTTCTAAAAACTCTTTAAAATGCGATGCACATACATATTCAGGACAGGGCATAGCAATTTTCGCTGTCATAGATGATTTATTGATAGCAATATATCCTTCTATATCTCGGCGTTTCGTATAAAAATCGCCATATCCCATCATATAGCTTTCTATTTCTTTTCGGCTGGTTATAATATGATTGTTGATTATATAACTTTTTGGAAGAGTAGGGGATATATTAGTAATTATAGCTTTTTTATTAATACTATCAGCAGGACTTACAGTGATTTGAAACATGTTTTCTTGCCAATTTAATCCACTAACACCAGCACCGTAATAATTGCCGATGTCGCCCCACATCCACGTATCGTTTAATGTATGTGCGTCGAAAAAAGAGGGGTCTATATAAATATTTCCTTTAATAGTATGTATACCTTTTTTTAGTAGTGCTTCGTGCCATTTTTTTAATACAGTATCAGGATGTGTTGCTCTAAAATAAGTGCTGCCTAAACTTGGGTCGCCACCACCAATAATATAAATATTGCCATTTAAAACACCATTTTCAATACTTCCAGAATTTAAAATAAATGTCTTAAATTTATAATTACTACTTAATTTTTGCAAGGCAATAGCCGTAATAGGAATTTTTTGCAGCGATGCAGGCACAAAGTTTTTTGTGGCATTATAATCAAAGACAATTTTATTAGAATTGGCATCTATTACGCATATTCCCAATGTGGAAACAGACAAGTCTTTATCCGAAAAAAAATGTTGAATCGCTACTGTTAATTTTTCAGAGAGAGTTTGTGAAAAACTTAATTGAAAACAGAAACAAATAAATAATCCAATGATTTTTTTCATTTAGGTGTTGTTTTTTTTAAGTAGGCATCCCAACCTTGTGCATTGATTGGTATTGATTTTTTGTCGTTAGAAATAAAATTACACCCTTCGCTTTCTTCTGTAATATAGCCAATAATAGAAATAGCTTCTATTTGCCGAATAGTTTCGTAATGCTCTTGCCCAACAGTAAACAGTAATTCATAATCTTCTCCTCCATTTAGAGCAATCGTAGAGGGTATGAGTTTAAAATCCATAGCAGTATTATATGTCAAGGTGTCGATAGGGAGTTTGTCTTCAAAAAGTGCACATCCTTTTTTAGAATTTTTGCAAATATGTAAAATTTCAGATGCTAAACCGTCTGAAATATCAATCATAGAAGTAGGAAGAATGTTTTTTTTCTTAAGAATATCAACAATATCTAAACGTGGCTCTGGCTTTAATTGACGTTGTATAAGATAATCGAAATCTTCTAAATCAGGTTGACTGTTTGGATTTTCCATAAATACTTTTTTTTCACGTTCTAAGATAAGTAATCCTAAATAAGCAGCTCCCAAATCTCCACTAACGCATATTAAATCATTTGTTTTAGCTGTGTTACGTCTCACAATTTGATCAGGGGCTCCATATCCCATTACAGTTACACTAATATATAAACCACTTACACTTGAACAGGTGTCGCCACCCACTAAATCGACACCATAACGATTGCAACACAAATAAATACCTTCGTATAGTTCTTCAATAGCTTCTACTGTATAGCGACTTGAAGCAGCTATCCCAACGAGCACTTGTTCAGGTGTAGCATTCATAGCGGCAATGTCTGACAAATTGCTGGCAATTGATTTATATCCTAAATGTTTTAATGGGGTGTAACTCATGTCGAAATGTATACCTTCTATCAGCATATCTTTAGCAACAACTTGACAACGTCCTTGAGTGTCTATGATAGCGGCATCGTCTCCAACACCTAATAGTGTACTCTTATTTTTAATTTGAATATTTTTTGTTAATAACTCTATTAGTCCAAACTCTCCATATGCTGAGAGAGGAGTTGTTTTAGTATTTTCAATCATTATTATTAATTTTTTACAAAAGTAGTGAATTTTTATAAATAATAATAAGATAAAATAGAATTTATTTAGTGTGAATAATGATAAATTGTCTTTAAATTTAATGTACTTTTGCATTTGTAATAAAAACATAAAAGAAAATAAGAAAATCTTTTTTATGGTAACATTAGCAGATATAAATCACTATTTTTTACAATATTTACCTTTATTTGATAATAATAAAGATTTAGACTTTTTCTCAAAGCAGCGTAACGAAGCAGCTAATAAATTTCGAGAATTAGGAATGTATGATAAAAAATCGGAAATTTGGCGAGATGTAAATTGGAATAATATTATTAAAAGTAAAAAGTTTATTGTTCAAAAAAGAGCAGACGAATATCAACCAATAGAAAATTACTTTCAGTGTTCGACCCAAGATATAAATGCTGAAATGTTTGCTTTTTTAAATGGGTGGTACATACATCATAATGCGCCACTAACAATTTTTCCCGATGGGTCTATTTTTGGCAGCTTGTGCGAAGCGATAGTACGTTTTCCCGATTTAGTGGCAGCATGTTTAGGGAAAAATAAAGACTATTTTAATGGGTTAACAGAATTTAACTTAGCTTCTTGGAAAGATGGTTTTTTTGCTTATATTCCCGATAATGTGCATGTTAAACGCCCTATTCAAATTGTATATATTGTTAATGCAAACGAAAATATATTAATACAACCCAGAAATGTTATCTCTGTTGGAAATAATGCTTCTGTAAAAATAGTACATTGTGATGATTCTATTGAAAGTAAAGAAACACTTATTAATACTGTTACAGAAATATATGTAGGAAAATCGGCACAATGCGATTATTTTAAATTGGAAAATAAAGACAATCAAACAACACTTATCAATCATCTTTTAATACATCAAGAAGAAAGCAGTGTCGTAAATACTAATACTACAGTGTTTAATGGCGGATTAGTACACAATACAATAGCAGTAAATTTGACTGAACCTAAAGCTGAAATAAATACGAATGGTTTGTATTTAGTAGATAAAAAACAAGAGATTTCAAATGCCTTATACATCAAACATAATGCTCCTGAATGTGTAAGCAATCAATTATATAAAGGAATTATAGACGATAGTGCCAAAGCACATTTTATCGGTCATGTGTATGTAGAAAAAGATGCTGTTAAAACAGAAGCTCGTCAAACCAATCGTAATATTTTATTGACAGACGAAGCCAAAGTTACTACCAAGCCTTTCTTAGAAATTTATACTGATGATGTCAAATGTAGCCATGGATCGACAGTAGGACAATTAGATGACAATGCAATGTTTTATTTGCGTACACGTGGCATTTGCAGGCAAAATGCAAGATTATTACTAATGTATGCTTTTGCAAAAGAAATTGTAGATAAAATAAGTATAAAAGCCTTGTCTGAACGTACAGAGCGTTTAGTGAGAAAAAGATTGGCAGGAGAAATGATAACATGCAATAGTTGCGTCCAGCATTGTGATAAGAAAAATATTACTTTTGAAATAGACATACCAGAACTATAAAAGATTTAATAATAAATACCAAAATATATTAAATAAATAAGTACTTTTGCAGCCAATACTATAAAGGTGTTAATTTATTTTAAAAATTTGATATTGAGTAAATTATTTGATAAATGAAAAATAAAAAAATAAAAGATGAAGATATTTATTTAATAGATATAGTAAAATGTATTGCTATTATTTGGAAAAGAAAATATTGGATACTGGGTATTGTTGCGATTTCTTTTATAGCAAGTATGTTTTTTACTTCTTCTTTGTTTATAACACCATTGTATAAATCTACAGTAGCATTTTATCCGAATAATGTTGCGCCAAAATCAGACGAAACTCCCGTTAAACAATTAATGCTGTGGTGTGAGGCTAACGACATTAAGCAAGCTATTGCTACTAAATATAACTATTTAGAAAGGTACAATATTTCAAATGATATTATTGCTATATTAGATAAATATGACGAAAATGTTGAAATTACACTCAATAAATTCTACGGCAACATCGTTCTCGAAGTCTTAGATAAAGACCCTTTGATAGCTTGTGAAATAGCTAAAGAAATACCTGTTTTGCTTAATGAAAAAATAGAAAATGATATAAAAAAAACATATAAATTAAATTTGCTTGCTTTACAAAAAGCAATTGATAGTAAAAATATTCAAATAGATTCTATTGTTGATAAGTTAGTTGCTTTTGGAGTAAATCATGAATTAATAATGCAAACCCTGCAAGGAGTAGAAGTTACCAAAGGCTATTTGGGGACGAATGAAGGTTCGCATATAGTAAACAAAGAAGCCCTTAAAAAAATGAAAACCAATATCGAAGAAAAGGGACCTTTAGCTATAGCCACTCAGCAAGAATTATATGCCTTAGTGTCGCAGCGAAATGAATTACAAATAAAATATGATGCTGTAAATGTAAATATATTAAAGAAAAATGAATTTTTAAGTATAATTTTATATCCCTATCCCAGCAAAGATAAATCATATCCACATTCTATGAAAACAGCTATCATTATTTCATTGTTTATGTTTATTATAACATCTATGGCATTTATATTTTATGAAATGATAATTGCAAAAAAAAATATTACTTTAAGCAATAACAGTAAGAAAATTATTACAGAGATAAGAGAAAAAGATGAAAATCTTACATAAAGCAAAAGATATAAAAGCAACCATATATGAGTTGAAAGCACAAAACAAAACGATAGGTTTTGTGCCAACGATGGGTGCTTTGCATAAAGGACACTATGCTTTATTTCAAAAAGCAAAGCAAAGTGTAGATGTTGTAGTAGGAAGTATTTTTATAAATCCAACACAATTTAATAATCCCGAAGATCTAAAAAAATATCCTCGCAATGTAGAGCAAGACATTGTTTTTATAGAAGATGTATGCGACAGTGTATTTATTCCTACAATTAACGAAATATATCCAATCCCGCCTACAGATAATTATGATTTTGGACACTTAGACAAGACAATGGAGGGAGAATACCGCAAAGGGCATTTTAATGGAGTTGTTCAAGTCGTAAAACGTTTATTTGAAATTATAAACCCTGATATAGCTTTTTTTGGTAAAAAAGACTATCAACAAGCACTAATAGTAAAGAAATTGATAGATTTATATTCTTTTCCTATACAACTTGTGCTGGTCGATACTGTTAGAGAAAGCAATGGGTTGGCTTTTAGCTCTCGTAATATGCTATTGACAGAAGATAAAAAAGAAAAAGCTAGTTTTATTTATAAAATAATGAATGAAGCTAAAAAATTAAAATACAAATTATTACCTGCCGAAATAGAACAATGGATTGTTGCTCAATTTCAACAACAATCCTTCTTAAAGCTAGAATATGCAAAAATTGTAGACGCTGAAACTTTAATGCCACTGCATTTTTTCAATGAAACTGAAAAAAACATTCTGTGCATAGCAGTCTATATAGATAATATACGATTAATTGATAATTTAGAACTGTAAAAAAATAAGGCAATGCAAATAAATCTGTTAAAATCAAAAATTCATGGAGCGATAATAACAGAAGCTAATATTCACTATAAAGGAAGTATTACTATTGATAAAACATTAATGAAAGCTGCCAATTTAATAGAATTTGAAATAGTACAAGTCCTCAATATTAATAATGGAGAGAGAATAGAGACGTATGTAATAGAGGGCGAGCCTAATAGTGGGATAATATGCTTAAATGGTGCGGCAGCTCGTAAAGCCGTTGTAGGAGATACTGTTATAATTATTTCATATGCAATGATGACAGTAGAAGAAGCAAAAACATTCCAGCCAACTGTTGTTATTCCAATAAATAATAAGTTAAAGTAAACTTCTAAGAACAGGAAGTAATATAGATTAAATTCAATGATTCTTAAATAATTGTAGGTTTTTATTTCATTGAATTAAATTCTTTTTATTTGTGATAACAATTTACGAAATACCTTTTATTTCATTGAATTATTTTGTATTTTTGCATATCCTAAAATAATAAATTTTTTCATTGAAAATCAATTAATTAACTATATAAATATAATTTTAAAAATATGGCAATCATAAAACCTTTCAAAGGATTACGTCCACCAAAAGAAATTGTTAAACAATTAGCATCTCGTCCTTATGACGTGTTGAATTCGGAAGAAGCTCGTGTAGAAGCTGCTAATAATCCGTATTCTCTATTACATATAACAAAAGCAGAAATAAACCTTCCGGTAGGAACAGATGAGCATAGCCAAGAAGTCTATGATAAAGTACTAGAAAATTATAATAAATTTAAAGCTAACAAATGGTTGATTCAAGATGAACAAGAAAATTTGTATATCTATGCTCAAACCATGGATGGAAGAACACAGTACGGAATATTAACTTGTTCACATACTGACGATTATGTGAGTGAAAAAATAAAAAAACACGAACTCACTCTGAAAGAAAAAGAAGAAGACCGTATGATGCATATACGTATTACAAATGCCAATGTTGAACCTGTATTTTTTACTTACCCAGCTAATAAGAATATAGATGCTATCGTTGCTAATGTAGTAGCTACACAAAAGCCTGTATATGACTTTGTTGCTGATGAAGGTTTTGGCCATACTCTTTGGGTAGTAAGCGATAAAGCAATCATACAACGTGTCGTAGATATTTTTGAAAAAGAAATTCCACGTTTATACGTAGCCGATGGACACCACCGTACAGCTGCCGCAGCATTGGTAGGACAAGAACAAAAAGCAAAAAATAAAAATCATACAGGAAAAGAAGAGTATAATTATTTTATGACCGTTATTTTTCCTGATAATCAATTGAAAATCATAGATTACAACCGAGTAATAAAAGATTTAAATGGTCTGTCAAAAGAAGAATTTATAGATAAACTAAAACACTCTTTCGATGTTGAAGAAATCGGAAAAGATATTTATAGACCAGCCAAATTGCATGAGTTTAGTATGTATATCGATGGAAAATGGTACCGTTTAGTCGCTAAACCTTCCACTTTTGACGATAGCGACCCTATTGGTGTATTAGATGTTACGATATTATCCAATTTAGTATTAGATAATATTTTGGGTATTAAAGATTTAAGAACTTCAAAGCGTATCGATTTTATAGGAGGAATAAGAGGATTAGGAGAATTGAAACGACGTGTTGACAGTGGCGAAATGACTGTGGCTTTTGCTTTGTATCCTGTTTCTATGCAACAACTTATTAATATAGCCGATACAGGAAATATTATGCCTCCCAAAACAACTTGGTTCGAACCCAAATTACGTTCAGGCTTAGTGATACATGAATTAAAATAAATCCTTATATTTATTGATACAGAAAAAGTTGCTTGTTGATTAATGCAGGCAACTTTTTTTCATTAAAAACAATCTTATGTTTGAATTGCATCCACTCCCGTTTTTCTTGCCAAAAAAAGCTAAAGTTTTATTATTAGGAAGTTTTCCACCAACTAAAAATCGCTGGTCAATAGATTTTTATTATCCTAATTTACAAAACGATATGTGGCGTATTATGGGGTTGGTGTTTTTTAATGATAAAAATCATTTTTTAATCCCATCTCAAAAAGCCTTTGATAAAGATAAAATAATTGCTTTCTTAGAAGAAAAACGAATTGCCTTAGGAGATACAGCAATAAAAGTGCATAGAACTAAAAATAATTCCTCCGATAATTTTTTAGAAGTATTAGAAACAATAGACTTATCAGCCACTTTATTGCTATTGCCTTCTTGTTATGCAATAGCTACTACTGGCGGAAAGGCTACTGAAATTTTATCTTCTATTTTAAATGAAAAAGCACCTACTTTTAACGAGCCAACTCATTTTAATTATCTTGATAGAAAAATGCGTTGGTATCGTTTGCCTTCTACCTCACGTGCTTACCCTAAATCCTTAGTCGATAAGGCAGCCGCTTATAGTAGTATGCTAAAGGAAGTCTTATAATGGATATCGAAAATATTGTATATGGCTGTAAAGAATTAAAAGAAAATGTTGATTTTAAGAAAAAACAGTTATAAAAAAAAATGTAATATTTAAAAAATGTTTAATTTTGCAAAAAAAAAGAAAAAATATTTTTTATATACTTTAAAATAAAAAAAATGAAAAAGAAAATTAGAAAATGTTTGCAAGTAACAATTTTTTCTCTTTTCTCAGTATTTTTGCTAACAAATTGTGATAAAACACCCACATTAACAACGAAGAAAATAACAGAAATAACCTTAACTACCGCAAAGAGTGGAGGCGATATTTCTAATGATGGTGGTACAGTAATAACAGAAAGAGGAGTATGTTGGAGTACCAACCCAAATCCTACAATTGCCGATAAGAAAACCATAAATGGCAGTGGAGTAGGTAGTTTTACAAGTGTTATTACGGGTTTAACTATCAATACAACTTATTATCTACGTTCATATGCTACTAATAGTAAAGGAACGGCATATGGTAATGAAATCTCGTTTATAATTGAAAATAATAAAATTCCTATAGTAACAACAGACAAAATAACAGTAATAACTCATGCTACAGCAAAAAGTGGTGGTAATATTTCAAGTGATGGAGGTGCAGCAATAATAGAACAAGGAGTGTGTTGGAGTACCCATTCAAAACCTACAATTGCTAATAATAAAACAATAGATAGTAGTGGAGTAGGTGCTTTTACAAGTTATGCTACACACTTAACAGCCAATACAACTTATTATGTACGAGCCTATGCCACTAATAATGTAGGAACAGGATATGGAAATGTTCTCTCGTTTACAACACTTAAAGAAGAAAAAGATAAAGTAATCGATATTGATGGCAATGTTTATAAAACGGTAACTATTGGCACACAAACATGGATGGCTGAAAACTTAAAAACTACGAAATACAATGATGGAACAGAAATTCCTAATGAAATCACTTTGTGGGCAAATATTACTACTCCAAGCTATTGCTGGTACAGCAATAGCCAACATGCAAAAGATACCTATGGAGCCTTGTATAATTGGTATGCTATTAGCGACAAGATTTGTCCAACAGGCTGGCATATGCCTTTTCTTGATGAATGGGAAAAATTAATCGATTATTTGGGAGGCTTAAGCGTTGCTGGGGGCAAGTTAAAAGAAACCGACACAACGCATTGGTATAATCCTAATGCTGGCGCAACCAACGAAACCGGTTTTACAGCACTTCCGGGTGGCTACCATGATGAGAATAAGTTTATCTATATGAGATCCCGCGGTTATTGGTGGACAAAGACAGGCTGTGGTGCTTGTAAAATAGCATTTGCTATTACCATGTTCCACCATGTTAACAATGTAAAGAAAGAGGATTTAAATACACATTGGGGACTTTCTGCTCGTTGCGTAAAAAATTAAGTTTTGTATTACTGCACTCTAAACGAAACCGAAAGGAGTGTAATGTTCCTAATAAATTCTGGATAGTAAGATAAGTCCAAAAATTTTATCTTTGCAATATAAAAAAATAAAAAGAACTTTTATATACTTTAAAATAAAAAAAAATGAAAAAGAAAATTAGAAAATGCTTGCAAGCAACAATTTTTTCCCTTCTCTTAGTATTTTTGCTAACAAATTGTGATAAAACACCCACATTAACAACGAAGAAAATAACAGAAATAACCTTAACTACCGCAATGAGTGGAGGTGATATTTCTAATGATGGTGGTGCAACAGTAACAGAGCGTGGAGTGTGTTGGAGTACCAACCCAAATCCTACAATTGCCGATAATAAAACCGTAGATGGCAGTGGAGTAGGTAGTTTTACAAGTACCATTTCAGATTTAAAAACAAATACAACTTATTATGTACGAGCTTATGCCACTAATAGTAAAGGAACGGCATATGGCAATGAAATCTCGTTTGTAACACTTGAAGATATTGTGTTTAATCCTAATATTAATTATGGAACAATGACCGATATTGATGGCAACGTTTACAAAACGGTAACTATTGGTACACAAACATGGATGGCTGAAAACCTAAAAACTACCAAATACAAGGACGGCATATCTATCCCAAAAATAAGTGATGATATTAAATGGATAAGTTTAACAACTGGAGCATATTGTGATTATGAAAATGATCAAAATAAAGTAGCAACTTATGGACGTTTGTATAATTGGTATGCAGTAAATACCGATAAGCTCTGCCCTACAGGTTGGCATGTTTCGACTGATCCCGAATGGACACAATTAATTAATTATTTGGGAGGTGAACTTATTGCAGGAGGTAAGTTAAAAGAGGTTGGTATAACGCATTGGAATAGCCCTAATACCGGTGCAACTAATGAAAGCGGCTTTACGGCTTTGCCAAGTGCTTATCGTGGTAACGATGGTAAATTTTACTCTCTTGGCTATTATGGTTGTTGGTGGAATGCAACAGAGTTTGATACAGATAGTGCTTGGTATCGTTATATGAATTATGATTATGGTAATGTAGTCAGAAATTATTATAGTAAAGAAGATGGTTTTTCTGTTCGTTGTGTCAGGGATTGAGACACTTTTCCCTTCGACATTCTTCTTAGGAGAGTTTGACGTAAGTGAAGATTAGATATAGGATAAATTAAGTCAAAAAAAAAGCACTCTTTGATAAAAAAAGTGCTTTTGTATAATCAAAAATTATTTATTATGCTCCTAATTGAAAACGATAAAAACTTTCGCAATGTAAGTCTTTATCTGTTTCGCTCATATATTGAGCAACTGTTTTTTTGTTATCTTTAATAAAATCTTGATGCACAAGAGTATTTTCTTTGAAAAATTTATTTAATTTTCCTTGTGCTATTTTATCTACCATATTTTCGGGTTTTCCTTCATTGCGTATTTGTTCGCGTGCAATATCTAATTCGCGGTCTATAATATCTTGTGGTACATTATTTTCGCTTATGCTAATAGGGTTCATTGCAGCAATTTGCATTGCAATATCATGTCCAACTACTTCAATATTGTTAGATTTTTTATTAAAGCCTACAATAGCAGCTAATTTATTGCCATTATGATTGTAGAAGGTTACAAATGCTTGTTCGATGATTGCAAATTGATTTAATTCAATTTTTTCTCCTGTTTTACCTGTTATTTCGATAAGCAGTTCGTCTATTGTTTTTCCATTTAAAATACTTTGTTTTAGCTCGTCTATATTTTTTATGCGTTTCTCTACTGCTAAATCAATAATTTCGTTGGCTAAATTGGTAAAATCGTTTGTCTTTGCCACAAAATCGGTTTCGCAATTGAGTATTAATACTGCTCCGTAGGTATTATCTTGAGAAGTTTTTGCGACAACAAATCCTTCATTAGCAGAATAATCTGCTCTTTTAGCGGCTACTTTTTGTCCTTTTTTTCTTAAAATATCAATTGCTTTTTCAAAATCGCCATCAGCTTCAACGAGTGCATTTTTACAATCCATTATTCCTGAACCTGTAGCTTGTCTTAATTTATTAACATCTGCTGCTTTAATTGCCATTTTTATACTATTATTTAATTTTATACATTATTTTTTTGGAACAGGTCGCTTACTTGGGCGTCTTTTCTTTTCTTCTTGATGGTTGTCTCCGATTGTTTCGCCTATTCTTTTTCTTCTTCCTGTTTTTTCTACTTTTTCTTCATCTTCTTTGAAGCTTTTGCTATCTTCTTCTATTATTTCATCGTCAATTTCTTCTTCTTCTTTGTTATTATCTAATAGTTTTTCGTTCAATCCTTCTTGAACTGCATTGCAAACAGATTTGATAATAATATTTATTGATTTTGATGCGTCGTCATTTGCCGGAATAGGGTAGTCTACCAAATTAGGATTTGAATTAGTGTCTACAATAGCGAAGATAGGAATATCTAATTTACGCGCTTCAGCTACTGCTATATGTTCTTTCATTATATCAACAACAAAAACAGCTGCTGGCAGTCTTGTTAAATCAGAAATAGAACCTAAATTATTTTCTAATTTAGTTCTTTCTCTTTGAATTTGAAGTCTTTCACGTTTTGAAATACTATTCCATTCGGGGCTTTTCATAAGATTGTCAATGGTCGACATTTTTTTTACTGCTTTACGAATAGTATTAAAATTTGTTAGCATTCCACCTGCCCAACGTTCTGTTACGTATGGCATATTGATTGCTTTTACGTGTTCGGAAAGGATTTCTTTGGCTTGTTTTTTAGTTGAGACAAATAGAATTTTTTTTCCTGTTCGGGCTAAGTGTTTTAAAAC
Organism: uncultured Lentimicrobiaceae bacterium; assembly: GCA_964610025.1. Taxonomy (GTDB): domain Bacteria; phylum Bacteroidota; class Bacteroidia; order Bacteroidales; family WCHB1-69; genus UBA5266. Next base: position 30,640 of record CAZSTX010000003.1, on the reverse strand, counting down.
TTTATTTGCTTCTTCTATTTTAGTTACTGTTTTATGAAGGTCGATGATATGTATCCCATTTTTTTCCATAAAAATATAGGGTGCCATATTAGGGTTCCATTTTCTTGTGAGGTGTCCAAAGTGGGCACCTGATTCTAATAATTCTTCAAAAGTTATTTTTGCCATTTTTAATTTTTTTATGTTTACATTCTTTATTTTATTAAGCAACTGCAAAGTAGTTTTAAATTAAAAAAAAGTCTTTGCAATTTAGATACTAAACATTTATTGATGCCTTGTATGCTAATGCTAACGTTTACTAAATTGAAATCTTTTGCGAGCTCCTGGTCTGCCTGGTTTCTTTCTTTCTACCATGCGTGGATCTCTTCGTAATAAGCCTTCTGCTTTTAATGCGTGTCTGTGTTCGCTATTAATTTCGCATAGAGCTTTAGATATTGCTAATCGTAATGCTTCTGCTTGTCCGGTTATTCCACCACCATTTAAACGTGCTTTTATATCGTATTTGTTGTCTTCTTTTGAGATAGAAAATGGTTGGTTTACAATAAACTGAAGCGTATCGGTTGGGAAATATTCTTTGTAATCTTTTCCGTTTATGGTAATGTTACCATTACCAGCTTGCATGTATATACGCGCTACAGCTGTTTTTCTTCTGCCAGAGGTATTGATAGTATCCATAATTATTATTTAATATCTTTAATGTTGATTAATTTAGGTTTTTGTGCAGCTTGTTTGTGTTCGCTACCAGCATAAACATATAGATTTCTGTATAATTGACTGCCTAATTTATTTTTAGGAAGCATTCCTTTTACAGCAGATTCTATTACTTTAATAGAATTTTTTTGCAATAATTCTTTTGGAGTAGTAAATCGTTGTCCGCCAGGATAGCCAGTGTGCCTGATATAGATTTTATCGGTTAATTTATTGCCGGTTAAACGTACTTTATCAGCATTGATAATGACGATGTTATCGCCACAGTCAACATGAGGAGTAAAATTAGTTTTATGTTTTCCTCTTAAAAGTTTTGCTACAACCGATGCTAGGCGTCCTACTATTTCGCCTTCTGCGTCAACTAATAGCCATTCTTTTTCAACTGTTGCTTTGTTAGCCGAAACAGTTTTGTAACTTAATGTATCCATTTTTAATTTATCTAATTTTTTCTTTTAATTTATTTACAAACAAATATTTCACCTTTTTTGTTTGTGGATAATATCGGATATTTATCGAGCTTGCAAAATTATCTTTTTTTTTAATATAAAATGCTATTTTTTTTAAGAAATAAAAAATAATTATTAATAATGTTTAATGTTTGAGTTTAACAATTGTTTTTCCTGTTCCTCCAAGCAAGGGGTTGTCGTCATAATAATCTGTAACATAATTGTTTTTAGAAAGAAAATGGCGTGTTATATTGCGTAAGATACCATTTCCTTTGCCATGTATGATGCTCACTTCGCCTATGTGTAATAAAATAGCATTATCTATATAACGTACTAATTTTTCGTTAGCTTCTTCAACTCTTAGTCCACGAATGTCTAATTCAGCTTTAAAATTGATAGATTTAGCATGGATTTCGTCATAAATATTTTGACTATTGATAGTTGGATTGGTTTTAGTTATAGATTGAGGTATGTTGTTGGTTTTTTCGACTTTGTCTATCGTTGTTTTGAAATTGATAGAATTAAATGTTACAACAATAGTGTCGTTATTGATAGCAGTGATTTGCCCTATTGTATTAGTGTCTTTAATTATGACATAATCAAATAGTTTTATTTTTGCGTTGTTTTTTTTCTCTCTTTCTCTTTTTATTATTGGAAGAGGGGGGAGTTTGATGCTTTCTTCTACTTTTTTTATTTCGGTTTTTAATTTTTTAACTATTTCTTTATCAGCTTTTTTTTCTTTGATTTCTTTTATAGTTTTTTCGATAATTTTATTGGCATTGTCGATGATATTTTTTGCTTCAATTTTAGCATTTTTTAGTATTTTATTTTTTTCTTCTTGTAGGGTGTCGTTTAACGTTTCATATTTTTCAATGAGTTCTTTTAATTGATTATCTACAGCATCTATCATGCGTTTTTGATTGTCGATTGTTACTTTTTCATGTTCAAGTTGATGCAACAAAAATTCATAATTTATTTGATTAGTACCAATTTTTTTAATAGCACTGTCCAGTATAGCTGTTGAAAAGCCTATTTTTTTTGCAATTTCAAACGTAAAAGAACTTCCCCATTTTCCTGATTTAAGGATAAATAATGGACTCATTGTCGTTTCGTCAAAGAGCATAGCTGCATTTTGCAATCCTTTTGAAGTGCTAGCCATCGATTTTAAGTTGCTAAAATGAGTAGTAATAACACCGAATGTTTTCTTTTGTAATAGATTTTCAAGAAATGCTTCGGCAATAGCTCCGCCATATTGTGGATCGGTACCACTTCCCAATTCATCGATTAAGAAAAGACTATTGCTATCGGCATGGGTTAAAATGGTGTCCATGTTTTTTAGATGGGAACTATAAGTGCTTAAATCATTTTCAATCGATTGTTCGTCTCCTATATCAATAAAAAAGTGTTGAAATATTCCAAATTCTGAAAGCGGCGATACTGGCACTAACAATCCGCACTGAAACATATATTGCAGTAAGCCAACGGTTTTTAAACATACCGATTTGCCTCCTGCGTTGGGACCTGATATAATCAATATACGATTTTCATTGTCAATAGTTATATCAAGGGGAACAATTTTTTTTTGTTGGTTTTGTAAGTTTAAATACAATATCGGATGTCTTGCTTTTTGCCAATTAACGATAGCTTTGTCGGTAATGATTGGTTTTACTGCTTCTATGTTTAAAGCAAATTTGGCTTTAGCTCTTATAAAATCTAATTCTCCTAAATACTCTAAAGATTCTTTAATAGGAGGGATAGAAGGGCGCAATATGTCTGTAAAAGTTTTTAAAATACGTTGAATTTCTTTTTTTTCCATAGAAAGTAAATCAAGAAGGTAATTATTTGCATCAAATACTTCTTGTGGTTCAATAAAAAAAGTTTGTCCTGTTGCCGATTCGCTGTGGATAAAGCCTTTTATACGGCGTTTGTGTGTTGCAGGAACAGGAATGACTAATCGTCCTTCGCGGACAGTGAAATTAGTGTTTGCTTCTATTATTTCTTCTTTTTTCGCTTGCAGTATAATTTTATGTAATTGTTTTTGTATTTCTACTTCTTTACTATGTATTTTTTGACGGATGCTTTGCAATTCAGCCGAAGCGTTGTTTTTTATATCTCCTTTGTCGTTTATTATAGTATTGATGCTTTGAATTAGCGTATTATCTACTATTATATTTTCGTTGAGTTGTTGTAGAAATGGATATTTTTCTTCTTCTTTTTTTACTCTAAAAAAAACCAAACAGTCTTGTATTGTTTTCAATACAGCTCGTAGTTCTCCAAGTGTAATTATATCTATAGTTGTTCCTTCAATTTGTAGGTGCGATAAGGCATGGCGTATATCGATATAGTCTTGTGTTGGGAAAGTAGATTCGAAAAGTAATATTTGTCGAAATTCTTCGGTAGTTTCTTGAAGATGAATGATTTTTTTGCTATCTGTTTGTATTTTAATTTCGTTTGCTTTGCTTTCTCCCAAAGTGCTAATGCAATTTTCTACTATAAAATTTCGTATTTGGTGAAAATCTATTTTTTTTTCAAAGTTAGAAGGGTAAATCATGAGTTAGCAAGATGTTAAGATAGGTCTACTGTAGTAGTATACTGCAAAGGAGAAAGTAATGTTTCATTTACTTTCTCCTTTGTAATGTTATCATAATTTTAAAATTAGAATTTTTTTCCACCTAATTTTTCGTCTGATACTGTCAGTCTTTTTCTTCCTTTTGCTCTGCGAGCGGCTATTACACGACGTCCGTTAGCTGTTGACATTCTTTCTCTAAAACCGTGTTTATTACTTCTTTTTCTATTTGAAGGTTGAAATGTTCTCTTCATTTTTATATTGTATTATATATGCCTTTAATTATTAGTTGTGTTTTAACAGAAAAAACTGTTTTTACAATGGCTGCAAAAGTATAAAATTTTTTGTTATAAAAATGGCTTTTTTTTTATTTTTTTCGATATTTAATTAGAGTTGTGTGAAATTAATTTTAATTCCAATACCTGCATTAATCGTCAAACTAGAAATACTTCCAGATAGTACAGGTTTATTAAATACATGATCATAATAAGCTTTGAGCGATACATTTTTTGTTAGCATATACTCGGCAAGGAAGTTGACAGAATAAATTATCTGACCTGCTGACGGTTGGTTTACACCTTCTTCTATTTTACGCAAAATTGTTTTATTGTCGCGAATAGAAAAATCTAATTTGAGTATTAAATCACTAATCGATTGTCGTTTTAAGCCTGAAAAGTTATAAGTGATTTTTATGTCTTTAAATCGGTAGCCAGTTCCGACTATAAATTCGTTGTTGGTTTGTTCTGATATTTGGAAACTGGAAGTGCTCATGGTTACACTACGCGATTTTCTCCATTCTGCTTTGAACTCAAAGCTGTTTTTCATACTGACATTTAGAGAAATAACAGGTGACATATTTTCCATTATTGCTACTTGTCCATATTCTATTATTGGAATAAAATTATTTAAAGCGTCGCGTATGGTTTGTAAATCGCCATCTGTGGGGTTGTATAAAAGATGTGTGGCATAGCCTCCTATTTGATAAGTGCACATATAGGCGTGGGAAATGGTGATATTTTGGAAGTATTTGCTTAATGTTGGAATTTTTGATAATCCAGAATAATTAACGTTCCAATTGGGAAGCGGAATAGTGAAAAAAGGAGAGGTGATATTCACTTTTTCGGGCGTTTTACCTAAATAAGCAGCAATAAATGAATACAATAATACATCTTGATTGAGACTGCTATAACCGTCAGGAAATACGTCGTTTCCTTTTGTGTAATCAGCTTGGTTAAGTGCTCTGTTTTCGGCTAAACGTTGTGCTACTGCTAAACGGTATAATTTGAAGGTCTCAAAATTTTTACTGGTATTTTTTTCTTTTTTGGGTTCAAAGAGTGTAGAAATACCAATTGTTGTTATACTGAAATTTCCTATTTGTTGGCGGGTATATGTGTCGAAGATACCGTTGCTATCAGCAAGATAATAAAATTGATCGGTTGTGGAGTTGCTGCGTGTGGCTGTGAGTTGTATCCTAAAATTACTCAAAGGTTGCAGGGTTGCTTGCATTTGTATGTTTTTATTGTGTTTTTGCATATAAGGGGTATTGAGTAATTCGCTATTAGTGAGCCAATTGTTTTGAGAACCTTTTCCTACAATATCATCTTCTTGATGTCCAAAAACAAATAGAAAACCTGGAGCAAAATTAGCATTAGTAGATAAACCTAATATATTTGGATTGAGCATATAGCCAGGGAGCGAAATGCCATTTCCTTCGGTATAAGCAAATGAAATGTTTTTTACTAACATTATTAAACGTAGAAAGTTATCTAAAACTTCTTTTCCGTAATTTTTACTTATTTTAGGTTCTTCGTTTTCATCTTTAGCGATTGAGTCATTTTGAAGTATATTTTTGCCGGTTCGTAATTTTTGTTGTTCTTTGTTCCATTTTTCTTGTTTAGATTTTAAAATGGGTTTTTCGTATAAACTGCTACCAAAAGTACCTTGATTGACTTTTCTTAAATATTTTGATTTGTTGTAAAGAGCTGCAAATCCAGCATTTATATTGAATTGTTTGGTGTTAGAATTTTCTATATCGTTGCCAAGATAATCAATAGCAGGAGGAGCTAAACTCCAAAAATAAGTAGAGGCATAGCGAATATTACTTGTTATAAAACTAAATATAGGTATTTTATTAATAGGGATTTGGTAACTTGCATTAAAGTTTTGAGAATAATTATTGATTCTTCCAAATTTTCCTATATTATACCATATTGAATCTTTTTTTACTTTTGTGTCTATTCTGCCTTGTGGCTCATCAATGAGCGATTCGGCTTTTGCTGCATAATCAAATTTGAGAGATTGTGTTATATCCCATGCGATTGCATAATTTCTTGACCATTCGAAAGCTTTTACATACATGGGTTCGGTTATGATAACTCCACGACTTTTATTGCGTAATTTACTTTCTTGATAATAGCGATAAATATCAGTAGAGAACGAAAATGACTTAGGTAAAAGATAAAAGTTGAAATCGTATAGCAATTGCAGCCATTTGATAGATTTTAATTTTTGAGATTTATTAAAAGGCTTATAGTTTTTTGGACTCCAGCTATATGCGTATCCTACTTCTCCCGTATGTGTCGATAAGTCGTCGTATTCGTAATTGATATCTTGTATGTTTTTTTCGGTATAAGCATAAGAAAAATCAAAATTTTCAAGACCCCAAATATAGTTTTTTCCACTTCCTGTTCTGTTTTTACTTACATTCATTAAACTGAAATTTTGACGTTGTACAATTTCTAATGCTTGTTTTTTAATAGAATCTATATCGTGTTGTGATGTATAGGTTTTTAAATCTTCTTTTAATTTTACGTCTGGATTGAGGGGATTGTATTCGGGTGTGCCGGTAATTTTTGAATAATCGTAATGAAATGGGATGCTAACGCTCCATTTTTCTGGTAAAAATTTTCCTAATTGCAAATTAGTGGCAACATCTATCGTTGTTATTGTTTTTTGTAAACGAGTATATGTATTAGATTCGAGAGCACCAAAACCTGCTGTGCGGATGCTTCCTGCTAAAGATACATCGCCTAAATCGGCAAGGTTTACTTTTAAATTACCTCTTGCTGCCCAACCTCCTTTTTCTTCAAAATTGCCTAATCTTAATTCATTTACCCATATTTCTACTGATTTTGGTAACATGTCGTCGTTGTCGTCAAGGCTTCGTTTTTTTGGATTTCTAATTCCCATCACAATAACATTGACATCTCCTATATTAGGCGCTCCGACAACTCGGATGATATTTTTTGCATCGTATGCCAAATAAGGTTCATTGATAGGATAACCGGCACCGCTTCTATTGGCAATGTTTCTTTCTTGTTTAGCTTCTATGAGTTTTTGCAATTCAATTTCTATGTTGTTAGCCGAAGGCCATATTAAGGTAGTGTCTTTTGTGTACCAATCTGTTATTTTTAAAGGCACTTCATATTCGTAATAGTTTTCGGAGGCATCGGAGCCTAAACGAATAAAGAAAGTAACGTCTCCTTGTATAAGGTGGTCTTCTAAAAATACCTTTTCGGCATGTAGATAGAAACGCAAGACTTCGAAACGTCTGAAATCAAAATTGGTATTTTTATAAATTGCGCGGGCATCTCCATCAATTAAGTTGGTTACTTTCATGGTAATACTTTGCTCATTGAGTTCTTTAATGGTATTGGTAGGCGAATAGATTTCTTCTCTTTGCAAACCGCCAGGCATGCGATAGGGAATGGGTTCGCGATGGTAGTTTTCTTCAAGGCTTAAAGTAGAGACAGTAAAATTAGTGTTGTCGCCAGTTATTCCTACAGGATAATCTCCGCTTTGCCTAAGGTCGTTAGTATATTGTCTCCAATCGCCTCTCACCAATTCTAAAGTCCCAAAGCGGCAAATAACGTCTTCTTTAAATCCTTTTAAAAACATACGCATAAAACGAATAGAAGAAAAATCGCTAATACTACCTATTACTTCGTTAGGGTCACGAATGGGGATTTTAAATTGATACCATTTTACATGTACTACTTTTCCATTTTCTAAACGTACATTCTGATTTTCCATGATATCAACAATGTAGTTTTCTCCAATTTGCATTTTGTCGGGATGCAATTCAACAACATATTGATAATATCTTTCATCTTCGCTTAATGTGTTGTCGTTGTTGATATCTTCCATGTTGGGATAAGAAGACGATTGTGTAGGATATTTTTCGTGATTATCAATGTCGGTTGGTGAATTACCTTCGGTATTGTTAAAATGTTTGTATCTGTCTAATATTTTAATATCGTCTTTGTCATAGTCTGAACCTCTAAAAAAATGGTAATTGTCGGCAGAGGGGTCGTTTTCTATTTCTTGATATACCGTTTGGGTTACAATACCTTTTACTGTAGTTAAATAATCGTTAAAGTGAATACGTTCTAATGAGTCGTATAATCCGTCATAACCAACATCTTGGTATTTTCGTGAAGCTACTGAATTGTCGAAAGCAGAAACGATAGATTGCGTATTAGGTACTCTTCCCCATATTGTGTAGTCAACATTTTCATCGCTTCCGTTAGGTGGCAGTCCGTGTTCGAAACTTTTTCTTCCATCGCGTAATATGTCTTCTGATATATCGCCTAAATTAAAATATAAATTACCGCCGCTATGTGTGGGGTTTTCATAAAAAGGGTCCATCATCCAAAATTCGATATACTCAATATTTGATGTTTCAAAGTCGGTACTTTCTAATTTTCTCATGATTCCTCCCCAACGACTTTCTGGATTTTTTAAACTTCCATCGTTGTTTAATCCTGCTGAAATACCGGCAATTCCTAATGCGTCATAATTATAAGGACCGCGTTCGCTTGGATAAAAAGCCAAATTTAACACGGACAGATAAGGGTCTTGGCTGGTAGCGTCTACGCTTTTATATGGGAAGACTTCTTTTATTAAAATACGTCGTGCATATATTTCTGATTTATCGTCAGCAGTAATATTAGAAGGTGTCGACATACTATTATTATGAAAAAGAGGGTCGATAATATACCATGCTATTTTAGCTCTATTAAATCCATATTGCAACCCACTACCTAACGCAGCTTCGGGGAACATACCTTTTTTGGTTTGATGTTGAGGGGTGCTGGCTAAAAACCAAAAACCGGGTGTTGTTAAATTAATGGTTGTTTTTGTCGCCTCAAAGTCGTCGATATATAATTGTGCTTTGTCGCCTCTTCCTATCGAACGGGCATGTCCTGGAATAAAATGCGCAAATTCGCCATCGAATTGTATGCTCGACTCTTGTTTTGTTTTGTAAATGGGCAAATAATTCAGTAATTTAGTAATTAATCGAACGTCTTTTTGCATAGCAAAATTCAATCCCCATATACTGTTATTGATAGGTTCTTCGCCAAAATTTACTTTAAATGTTTCTGTTCGTTCTCTCAAGTTTAAAAAGGTGGCACCTATTATAATATCTTTGTTTAGTGCATAGTCTACGTGCATTCCAAACATAGTTTTTGTTGTCCCCATAATATTAGTGCTTTCGACAGAAATATTGATGGGAGTACCAGAACTTAAATAATTTTGATTTAGTATGCGTAAGGTTCCTGCATTGTAATCAACAGAGAAATCAACTCCTTCGACAAGGGTAACGCCTCCGGCAGTAACAGTAACAGAACCTTGTGCTATATTCCATACACCGAGCGAGATGTCGTTTCCATAAGTGGATTTATAACGCCCTTCTAAATAATATTTATTTTTTTCAGAATATTGTTGAGCGAGCGTTTTTGTAGTTGTATAGAGTGAGTCGAAAGCATATTTATTGCCTGCACCGGGACTGTTTTTCAAGGCTTCTCTTAAATCTTTTCCGAAAGGTTCGACGGTAGGAAAATAAATGCGTCCGTATTCGGCTTGTACCGTTCCTCCAGTAGTAGCAGCACCATCAATAAAGTCGAAAACGCCGTCGGGAATAGCTGCTTGCTGATAGTTTAGGCGGTCTAATCCCATTATACGTATGAGCGAAACTCCTTTTAACTCTTCGCTTACATCAGAGAAGTAACCTAAACCTATTCCTCCTTCTTCTCCTTTGTAAAGAATATTTAAACGAAATTCTTCTGACGAAACTTGATAGGCATTTAGCGAATAAACGTTTTTCATCATTAGTTTCCACATAGGTATTTTGGTGTTGACAGCAGTGCTTTTTAAGAGTTTAACAATTACACAACCAGGTGTTTGAACTTCGTTAGAAAATTGTCCTACTTGATACACATTAGGGTCGCCAATAATGGTATACTGAAAAGCAACTGCCAATACTTGATCGGCATTTAGCTTTGAGGTCAAAGAGATAAACCCAAGTTTGCTATTAAAGGTGTATTCGCTAGGACTTAACAATCGAGCTGATTCTATTTTTTCGTAATCTAAACCAGCCACCATTCCTTTGCTTTCTAAATAAGTGCTAACGGTGTTGATATTTCTTAATTTACTATAATCCATGCTTTGCATTAAATCGTTAGCATTGCTGTCGGGATAGTTGTGACGATAAGCCGGATTGCGTTTCACATTGGGATTATAGGGAGTTATTTCTCCTAAATCGGCAAGTGCTACAATATTTCTATTTTCTTGTACAGCAGAACCGATATTTGTTCGCCACACTTCGATTTTTGTAATAGTAACTTTTGAATTAATTAATGGAATTGTTGCCATTGCTTCGCCGTAAGTGTCGTAGAAATATTGCGCAAGGAAAAAGTGCCTATTTTCTTCGTAATCATCGGCTTTGAATTCAAATTCGGTCATTTCGGCACCGTTTTCTACAACAATATTTGTTTTATCGCCTTTTTGTTGCGAAATAACGGTTGTGAGGGTGGTTTTGCCGAATTGCATTTGAGTTTTAACGCCAAATAAAGTTTGAGAACCTTCTATTAAAGTGCTGTTTAATGGTAAGTTGACATCTCCAAATTCTAATAATTTTATAATTTCGTCTTCTTTTCCTTCGTAACCGAGTTTGAATTTGTTTTCAAAATTAAAAGAAGTTTCGGTGCTATAACTCATGTTATAATGTATCTTGTCGCCTATACTGGCTTTTAGATTTATCTGAATATTTTGGTCGAAATCGAAACGTGTTTGTCGGCGTGCATCTATGGCTAAAGAGGTGTTGTCGTTTCTAGTGTGTATTAATCCAAATTTTAACTCAACAGAGCCAGAAGGTTTGATAGCGATTAGATTGCTCCCGAAAATATGTTCAAAAGCTTCACTTGGAACACGTATTTGCGGTATGATACCTTTTTGACTTTCGCTGTTGATGCCAATGCCTGAACGTTGACGCCAATATTCTCGCATGGCTTTTTGTATGTCGTAGTCGAGGTATTCGTCAAGCGACATGCTGCCAGGGTTTCCAAAATTGGTTTCACCTATTTTTTGTTGGAAATTATAATTTTTGTTAATAGGGTCGTAATCAATTTTTGTTGAGAAATTTTTTGGGTTTTTTAAATAAAATGGACTGGAAGGTGCTTGTTGAAATGGGTTGGTAGCAGGTTGGGGAATTACTTTTTTTCCACTATCATCAGCAAAAATAGTGATGAAAGGATGGGAAGTAATAGGAATTTTATTGGCTTGACTTATTGGGGTAATAAAATAAATAACACCAATATACAATAATATATAAAATATGTAGTATGATTTTTTTATTATTTTCATTTCTATATATTAACCCAACAACTACAATATTTTCAATGCCTGTTTAATTAGTTCTTCAATAGATAAATCGCTTGAAGATGATTTAAGAATTTTGTCAATTGCTTTTCCTGCTACTTGTTTAGGAAAACCCAATAATATTAGTGCTGATAACGCTTCGTTGGCGTTATTATTGCTTGTTATTGTTAATATTTCTCCTGGGTCGATATCTGTTTTTAGTATTTTATCTTTTAAATCGATAATGATACGTTGTGCTGTTTTTGCTCCTATTCCTTTTATAGTTTGCAGTATATCAGCGTTCTCGCTGCTTATATAACCTACTAAATCTTTATGATTAATAGAAGACAAAATCATGCGTGCCGTATTAACACCTATTCCCGATACAGTGATAAGTAAGCGAAAAATTTGTCTTTCGCTGGTAGTGGAAAAAGCATATAAGGTCTGTGCATCTTCTTTGACAGATAAATGTGTAAACAATTTGCAGTCTTGATTAATATCTGGTAAAGTAGAGTAGGTGTTAAGAGAAATGTTTAACATAAAACCTACGCCACCACAATCTATTACGGCAAAAGTAGGAGTTTTTTCAATCAATTTTCCTTGGATATAGGCTATCATTATTCAGTTATTATTTTATATGTTTTAAATTATATAACGTAATTTTTATAAAAGATATATATTATTATAAAAAAAAATAATAATCACAGTATTTAAAAACTTTAAACTTGTTTTTTTTCTGCTTTAATCATTCGGGCTTTATTTTGCATATCGAAACGTAGTTCAATATTATTGAAATCAAAATGCTTGAGAAGTTCTATGGTTTCGTCGGCTAAATGTTCATTTATTTCGATAAAGAGTTTTCCATTGCTACAAAGATGTCGATTAGCCCACAAAAAAATAGATTGATAATAGATTAGTGCTTGTGTATCTGTTACAAATAAAGCTTGCGAAGGCTCATAATCTAATACTTTTGCTTTCATTTCTTTTTTTTCAGATTCTCGCACATAAGGCGGATTGCTTACAATGATAGCGTAAGTAGGGAAAGAACCTTCCATGAATTTTCGACTTAAAATATCGTGTTTTTCAAAAATTATATTGACATTGTTTAAGGCTGCATTTTCTTTTGCTAACTTTAACGCTTTGGTAGAATTGTCGATAGCTAATATTTCAGCCTGAGGATATTCTTTTGCAAAAGCAATGGCAATACAGCCACTACCTGTGCATAAGTCAGCCATTTTTCCTTTAAAATTGGGAAAGTGTGATTTTATCCAATAAAACAACTCTTCGGTCTCGGAGCGTGGAATTAAAACATGCCTATTGACTTTTATTGTTGCATTGCCAAAGTCTGTCTTGCCGATAATGTGTTGTATGGGTTGATGTTGCTTTAACTTGTGAAGTGCATTTTCAATTTGTAATAGTGTTTTTTTGTTTATTTTTTTGTCGGGATATAAACTGATAGTTATTTTATCGAAACCAGTGTAATGTTTTATTAAATAGTAACTTATTGCAGATGCCTCTCTTTTATCTTCTATCTCTTGTAATGCAAGATAAACATTGTTCCATATTTCTTTTACTGTCATGTTTCAACTTGTTATGATAGCAATGTGTTGATTGTTATGTTCTTATTTGGCAATTATGATTTAATTATTCTATCAGTGTTTTTATTTATAAAACTTTCCCAGCTATTGTATTTGTTAGATGTTATGATAGTATTGGATTGATAATGATGACACAAAGCAACTCCAAGTGCATCAGTAGCATCGAGGTATATGCTGCAAGGCTCTTTGATGTCGAGAATGCGGTAGAGCATAGCAGATAGTTGTTCTTTAGAAGCGCTGCCTCGTCCGGTAATCGATTGTTTTATTTTTTTTGGCGAATATTCAAAAACAGGAATGTTTTTATAGAGTGCTGCCGCTATAGCAGTGCCTTGTGCGCGGCCTAATTTTAACATCGATTGTACGTTTTTGCCAAAGAAAGGAGCTTCTATTGCCATGATATCTGGTAAATAATCTTCGATAAGTTGCAAGGTAAAATGAAAAATATGCTTCATTCGCAGCAACTGACTATCTGTTTTGCTTAATTTAAGAACGTCCATCTTTATAAGCGAGGGTTGATTGTTTTTTATATGAATCAATCCATAACCCATAATATTAGAACCAGGGTCAATGCCTAAGATGATTTGGTCGCTTGTGTGCATAGTGATATTTTTTTGCAAAAGTAATAAAAAGAAAATCTTTAAAGACAAATAACGATAATTTTCTTTATATTTGCATTTTTTTTAGATGAAAAATAGAGAAATACTATGCAACAAGCTCATTTAATATGGATAGCCAACCATCAGCTGAATATAAAACAAAAAGATGAAATTATATCTTTATGCTTAAATTTAGATGTTAAAGATGTGTTACAAAATGCATTAAATGTACAAGCACATCTCGAAAACTATAAAATTCCAGAAATAGCTGAAAAAATTCGCTATAAGCATACCGATTTAGATGGGACGATTTATTTTTCGTTTAATAACATAGAAATACGTATAGCAAAACATTTGCTACAGTTTCGTTTCCCTTTTGTTTTTCGTGTAATCATCGATTTTGAATTGCTAAAAAAGAGCTATCATGCTTTTTTATACAAATTTCTGTCTCCTTTTCAAACGACTGCTCTGATTGCTTATCCATCGTTTTGGCATTATGAAGCATACGAAATTCGCAACGATTGGCATGAACGCAGATTGTATGAATTGCAAAATAAAATAGTCAATACCGCTCATTCATTTAACCGCACAAGGTTGAACCTGAAACATGCACTTGGCGACCCAGAGAGAGAACGTGCAAAAATAATGGCTAAAAAATACAAAGTTTGGTTAGAAATAACATACGATGATTTGCTATTGTAGAAAAAATGAAAATAGCTTAAGCGATAAAATGTGGGTGGGAGCATGATATAATACTAGAAAAGATACTTCCTTTTGATAATAAGATTAAATATCCAATTTGTTTGACTGGTAAAATGTATTGTTCATCAGAGAATTGTAGAGGAATTTGGGGTTATTTAGACATGCTTGAGATACTAAAACAACCAACCCACGAAGAATATGAAAGTTTCATTGAATGGGTAGGAAATGAATTTGATCCCGAATATTTTGATAAAGATGAAGTAAACGATTTATTAAAAGCAAAGAATTATGGTTGTATTGATTTATAGAATAATAGAATACGACTTCCTACAATAAGTTTCCAAATAAAAAATAAGGGCTCATCGGACCAATTTTTTCGTTTAGCGACAATACGTTATGGGCATGTTTGCGTAAAAAGCGAACTAAACAGAAGAAATACAGTTTGTTTACGTAAAGGATTAAAACATTTTGATTGTTTGCACTCTGAGCGTAGCCGAAAGGTGTTTGTTTCTGCAATTTTTTTTTTGAATTTATACACTTATTCTGGAAGCATATTTATAAAGTAGGCTGATTGTCATCGGCATACCATTCTGCATAAGAGTTTTGAGTTTCAGAAAGTTGTATACTATGCAGGCTTACATAGTTGGGAAGGTGTTGTTTTAAGCGCTGTGCAAAATCGACAAGCAATTGCTCGCTGGTTGGTTGAAAGTTGACAATCAATATATTTTGATAATTTGCTTTTAACTGTTTTATGAGTTCAGGATTGCTTTTATCGTTTAAAATAAGTGCATGGTCGTAGCGTTGAATAATATGTTTTTCAACAATTTCTTTTAAATCGGTAAAATCCATTACCATTCCTTTTTTCGAAGGGTCTGGATGTTGCTCTATATTGCCACTTACCCTTATTTTGAGTTGATAAGAGTGTCCGTGTATGTTTTTACACAATCCTTTATAGTCGATAAGTGCATGAGCCATTTCAAAATGAAAAATTTTTGTAATTCTGATTTTTGTCATTGGTTTTTTTTTAATTGGATAATATTACTTTGCATTCTACTGCTTTTATATTTTCTAAATCATAATATTGCGTGATTTGTTGTACAGTGAAAGTGTAGGTGCCAGTTTCTGTAAATTGTTTTTTATTATGGATAATTGCTTCAATATAGCGTGAGTCATTTTCTGAATTTCCTAAATAGCCGTATTCGTTTTTCATCAAAAACACATGTCTATTTATATTTTTTTGTCCATTTGGATAGATTAATATGGTATTAATAGGGAGGGTATTGTGTTGATAGCCTTCCTTAAACTTTACGCTTACAATAAAGTCATAAGTTTTTTTTATGTTTTTAATTTCTGGCGTAAATTCCAATATACTAAATCGATTCCATTTTAAATCAGAAAAGAAAATATTTTTTTCGTAAATTACTTTTTTATTATTGCATGCCGTTAAGCCCAATGATATTATTAAAAATAGAACAATATGTTTTTTCATAATAGGTGTTATTTTTTTCTGAAGTAAATATCAACAGGACTGCCATGAAAGTCCCAAATGCTTCGTATTTTATTTTCAATAAAACGTTTATAATCTTCACGTACATATTGAGGAAGATTACAAAAAAATACAAATTGTGGATAAGCAGTCGGAAGTTGGGTAATATATTTTATTCTTACTGTTTTATCTTTTTGTATGGGTGGCGGATTTTCTTTAATAATTTCTAAAAGTGTATTGTTTAATTCAGAAGTGCTTATTTTTCGTTTCATGTTTTGATACACGTCGATAGCAGTTTTTATAACATTAAAAATACGTTGTTTTTTAATGACAGAAGTGAAAATGATGGGTACATCTTTAGCTGGAGCAATTTTATGCAGTATAGCTGTTTCAAATTCTTTGTGTGTGTTGTTCGATTTATCTATCAAATCCCATTTATTGACTACTACTACAATTCCTTTTTTGTTGCGTTGTGCTAAACTTAATATATTGAGGTCTTGCGCTTCAAATCCTTGTGTGGCATCGCACATTATTATACACACATTGCTATTTTCAATAGCACGTACGGTTCGCATGACAGAATAAAATTCAATGTCTTCTTCTACATTTTTCTTTTTACGCAAGCCAGCAGTATCAACTAAATCAAAATCAAAGCCAAAACCTTTATAGCGTGAATAGATTGCATCTCTTGTTGTTCCTGAAAGATGAGATACAATGTGCCGCTCTTTTCCTAACAACACATTGATAATAGACGATTTGCCAACATTTGGACGTCCTACAACAGTAATTTTTGGTAAATTGTCTGTTTCTTCATCTTCTTTTTGACGATTAAAATGTAGCACTACACTGTCTAACAAATCACCTGTTCCACTTCCCGAAGCCGCCGAAATAGCAAAAAGATGTTCTAAACCCAAAGCATAAAACTCCATTTGGTCGTTGTAATTTATAGGGGAGTCGATTTTGTTGACTACTAAATAGGTAGGTTTTGTAGTTGTGCGAAGAATGCGTGCTATGTCTTCGTCCATAGGCGTAATACCTTCACGTCCATCAACTAAAAATAAAATAACATCGGCTTCGTCTATAGCTAAAAGCACTTGTTTTTTTATTTCATTTTCGTAAATATCTTTAGAGGCATCTACATAACCTCCTGTGTCGATAACAGAAAATGCAAAACCATTCCATTCCGATTTTCCATAATTTCTGTCGCGTGTAACCCCAGCAGTGGCATCTACTATGGCTTTTCTTGTGCCTATCAAGCGGTTAAAAAGTGTTGATTTTCCAGTGTTAGGTCTTCCTACTAAGGCAATTAAATTGGTCATAATGCTATGGTTTATTAAGTCTACAAAATTACACGATTTTTTTTTATAAATGTAATACAAGCTATCAAATAATTTATATTTTCATTATGGTGAAAAAAAAATAACATTTTATTATGATAAAGATGGAATAATATCAAAAAAAAATATATTTTTGTAAATTAATTTTTATGAAAAACATTGAGCCATGAATGCATCTTTTGAGTTTGAAAAAGAAAAGTTTGTAGGAGAAGGGTTTACATACGATGATGTGTTGCTTCTTCCAGCTTATAGCGAAATATTACCTCGCGACGTAAATTTATCTACTTTGTTTACAAAAGAAATAACCTTAAACATACCCATTGTATCGGCGGCTATGGATACAGTTACTGAGTCGAAATTAGCTATAGCTATTGCACAAGAGGGGGGTATCGGCGTTATACACAAAAATATGTCGATAGAAGCACAGGCATTTGAAGTGAATAAAGTAAAACGTGCCGAAAATGGAATGATTATCGAACCTATTACAATAGATGCTAAAGCTAAAGTAAAAGATGCACTTCAATTGATGAAAGAATATCATATTGGAGGTATTCCAGTAGTAGATAAAGTAAAACGATTAAAAGGGATTGTTACCAATCGCGACCTTCGTTTTGAAAAAGATTTAAATTTGTCTATAGATAAAATCATGACAAAAAAAGTAATTACGATTACTGAATTTACTAATTTTGAAAAGGCAGCAGAAATTTTACAACAATATAAAATTGAAAAACTACCCGTAGTGGACAGCGATAACAAAGTGATAGGCTTGATTACCTATAAAGATATTATCAAGATAAAAGCGCGTCCGAATGCTTGCAAAGACAGTAGGGGGCGTTTGCGTGTTGCTGCTGCTGTTGGAACAGCTCACGACACTATGGAAAGAGTAGACGAATTGAAAAAATCGGAAGTAGATGCTATCGTAATCGACACTGCACATGGTCATTCCTTAGGGGTAATGCAAATAACAAAAGCGATAAAGAAAAAATATCCCGATTTGCAAGTAGTAGTAGGAAATATTGCAACTCCCGAAGCAGCTATCGATTTAGCTAATATAGGTGTTGATGCGGTAAAAGTAGGCATAGGTCCTGGTTCTATTTGCACAACACGTATTATTGCCGGTGTGGGTGTGCCTCAATTGGCAGCTGTTTATGCGGTAGCAAAAGCGTTAAAAGGCACAGGAATTCCTATTATAGCCGATGGTGGCATTCGTTATACAGGTGATATTATCAAAGCATTAGCTGTAGGAGCATCAACGATTATGGCAGGTTCTTTATTTGCAGGAGTAGAGGAGTCACCAGGTGAAACTGTGTTGTTTGAAGGCAGAAAATACAAAACTTACAGAGGTATGGGGTCTTTAGAAGCTATGGAAAAAGGGTCGAAAGATAGGTACTTTCAAGATTTTGAAACAGATATTGCTAAATTTGTTCCCGAAGGCATTGTTGGCAGAGTGCATTTTAAAGGAATGTTGTCGGAAGTAATACAGCAAATGATAGGCGGTTTACGTGCAGGAATGGGCTACACTGGCTCGCCCAATATAGCAGCATTAAAAAAGGCTCGTTTTATCAAAGTAACCCAAGCTGGAATACAAGAAAACCATCCTCATGACGTTACTATAACAAAAGAAGCACCTAATTACACTAGATAATAATAGATATAGAATTAATTATATAAAAAAATGAGAAAAATAGCAAGTATTTTAAGTATTAGTAGTTTGATTTTTATATTGTCGCATTATAATTTAACGGCACAAAACGATGCAATAGTTTTAAAGATAGGGAAAGAAAATGTAAGTTTAGCTGAATTTGAAAATACCTATTCAAAAAACAACGATTTAATGCAATCAACAGAAAAAGAGTTACTCGAATATATTGATTTATACATCAATTTTCGTTTACGCTATGCAGAAGCATTGGCACTTCGATTAGATACAATCGAAGAATTACAAAAAGAATTAGATGGCTATCGTTTACAAGCTACAAAAAGTTATCTTACAGATAAAGAGGTAAATGAAAAATTACTTAACGAAGCCTTAGAGCGTATGCAATGGGATTTAAGAGCGAGTCATATTATGAAAAAATTGCCTGCAGAAGCTAAGGCAGAAGATACGCTTAAAGCATACAAAGAAATGATACAATTACGTAACCGTATTTTAGCAGGTGAAGATTTTGCCAGTGTAGCCGAAAAAGAATCAGAAGACCCATCGGCAAGAGATTTAAAAACGGCAGAAGGTGTTGTTAGACAAGCAGGAAACAAAGGAGACTTGGGATATTTTACTGTTTTTGACATGATTTATTCGTTTGAGTCAGCGATATATAAATTAAAAGTGGGAGAGGTGTCTATGCCTATTAGAACAGAATTTGGCTATCATCTTATGTATTTACAAGATAAAAAACCAGCTTTAGGAAAATGTGCCATTTCGCAAATCTTAATTTCATATCCTCCTAATGCAACTTACGAAGATTCGATTAAAACAAGAGAAAAAGTAAAAGAAGCCCATAAAGCAGTCGTAGACGGAATGGATTTTGCGAAAGCTGTAGAAATGTATTGTACTGATAAAGGCATCGTATCGCGAAAAGGAGAACTGCCGCTCTTTGCTTCGAATAGTTATATTGGAGATTTTATTAAACATATGTATGATTTGAAATTGAACGACATAAGCCAACCTTTCGAAACAAAATATGGATTTCATATTGTAAAATTAACCAATAAAATCCCTGTAGAAAATAATACTGAAACAAAAGCTATTGTTAAAAATAAAGTTACAAAAGACAATCGTTCAAATAAAAGCAAAGAAGCCTTTGCTAATAGATTGAAAAAAGAATATAATTTTAAAGAATACAAAGAAAAAAATAAAAATAAAGCATTGGAAATGTTTTATCATATCGATACATCTATTTTTGAAGGACAATGGGAAGCCGAATCGATTGCCGATTGGAACAAACCTTTGTTCACATTGGCAAATAAAACATATACCCAAAAAGATTTTGCTCGCTATCTTGAAGAAAATCAATATAAAACTACTATGGGAATAAACGAATTAATAACATATTTCTATAAAGATTTTGTACAACAGTCTGTTATTGATTATGAGGATGCGCAATTAGAAATAAAATATCCCGAATTTGCTAACTTAATGAAAGAATACAAAGAAGGAGTATTATTATACGAATTAAGTGAACAAAAAGTATGGAGAAAAGCTGAAATAGATACAGTTGGATTAAAAGAGTTTTACACTACTATTCAAAACGATTACTTATACGATGTACGTCTCAATGCCAATGTTTATTTGTTGAAAGACCAAGCAAGTTTTAATAAATTTTCAAAACTCTTAAAAAAAGGTACGCTACCCGAACAGGCTATGCAAAAACTGAATAAAAAACAAGAATTTGTAACATCTCAAAATGTAGTTTTAGAAAAAGGCGAAAATGAGAATTTTGATAAAATATTTTCATGGAATAACTGGGAAGATTATACTAACAAAGCTAAAAATGGAGAAAATGTACAATTATCGCTCAATGAAAGAAAAGCAGCGATAGACAAATGTTCCAACATGTCTACTTTGCAAATAGTGTTACCAATTGAGTTTTTAGCTCCAACACCTAAACCACTTGAAGAAATAAAAGGAATGATAATTGCTCAATACCAAAACTATTTAGAAGAAGAGTGGATAAAAGATTTGCGTTCAAACAACAAAGTATGGGTAGATAAAGATGCTATTTTATCTTTATTAAAAAAATAAACAATGAAGTATTTATTGCTTGTTTTCATTTGTTTTTTGTTGTGTGTGTCTTGTTTGCGTTCAAACGAAAAAGTAATAGCTTTTGTTTACGACGAAACATTAACCTATGCCGATTTAGAGGAATTAATCCCTGATTTTAACACACAATCCGACAGTGTTGTTATACCTCCGTATTATATAGATGCGTGGGTACAAAAACAAGTATTGTTGCATGAAGCAAAAAAAACATTGTCAAGAGAAGAGAAAAATTTTGATAAAGAATTAGAAGCATATCGCGAGTCGCTTTTGATTTTTGCTTATGAAAATAAAAAAGTAGAAACGTTATTAAATAAAGAAGTGTCTGATAACGAAATCCGTCAATATTACGAACAACATAAGTTAGATTTCGAAATGCGAAAGAACATTGTAAAAGTAAACTATATAAAATTGTCGTTAAATTTTAAACAATTGGCATTAGCACGGCATTTGATGTTTGCCCAACAGCTTTCTTTACAAGACAAAAAAAAACTTGAAAACATAGCGAACAATGATGCCGAAAATATGTATTTTGAAAACGATTGGCTTTTGTTTGACGATATTTTAAAAGAAATACCCATTAACACTTATAAACAAGAGCAATATTTACACAACAATCGAAATATTGAGTTAAGCGACTCCAATAGTGTGTATTTAGTTAAAATTATTGATTTTAAAATTAATGAAGCCTATTCTCCATTAAGCATAGAAAAAGAAAATATAAAAAATATAATCCTCAATCAGCGAAAACAAGTTTTATTAAAAAAAATAAGATTAGAAGCGCTGGAAAAAGCACAAAAACAACGTGCCATAATAGTTGATTTAGAGAGACAATCTGAAAAAGAATAAGTATGAAATTGAAAATAGGATTTATTATAGCTTGTTTTATACAATTAATATCTGTTGCACAAACAGATAAAAATATTATTGACGAAATTATTGGCACTGTTGGCAATCGTATCATATTAAAATCAGATTTAGAATATGCACTGCAAGGTTATAAATACCAAATGGGAATATTTAGCCTTGAAAACGAAGACGAATTGCGTTGTGCCATTTTAGAACAACTTATTTTACAAAAACTATTAGTCAACCAAGCCGAATTAGACAGTATTGTTGTCTCCGATGCTCAAGTAAGCGATCGTATTGACTACAACATGCGTATGCAAATAGCACAGCAAGGAGGAAATATTAAAAAGTTAGAAGAAGCCTACGGAAAAACATTAGCCGAGATAAAAGCAGAGTCACGCGATTTAGTAAAAGACGAATTTCTCATCGAACAAATGCAATATAAATTGACACAAAATATCAATATCACTTATCAAGAAGTAAAAGAATATTTTGAAAGCATACCTTACGACAGTTTGCCTATTATACCTGTAGAATACGAACTATCGCAAATAGTGAAAACACCTTATATTAGCGAATTAGAAAAGATAGAAGTCAAAAAGAAACTCGAAGAAATACGCACCAGAGTTATGAGAGGAGAAAGTTTTAAAACCTTTGCTCGCTTATATTCCGAAGACCCCGGCAGTGCATCTAAAGGAGGAGAAATAGGTTTTGTTAATAGAGGAGAACTTTTTAGCGAATTTGAATTAGCTGCTTTTACTTTAAAACCCGGCGAGATTTCGCCTATCGTAGAGACACAAGCCGGATTCCATATTATACAAATGTTAGAACGCCGAGGCGAACAAATCAATGTAGCACATATTTTAATCAAACCAAAACCTTCGGTAGATGAAATGATGGGAGCTAAAAACTATTTAGACAGCGTGTATAATATATTGAAAAACAAAAAAATACCTTTCGATTCTGCTGCTATGATTTACTCTGACGACCCCAGTAAAATAAATGGTGGCATGCTTGTCAATCCTTATAATGCGTCTTATACTTTTGCCGAAGACCAATTGGATAAATCTATTTTATACGCTATTAATAATTTGATAACAGGAGAATTTTCACAAGTCGTACCTATGATTACTGAAGATGGAAATCAAGCATATAGAATTATATATTTAAAAGCAAAATATGCAGCACACAAAGCAAACATTGTCGATGACTATGAAAAAATTAAAAATGTAGCGTTAGAACAAAAAAAGCAAAAAACTTTGCTGAAATGGGCAAGAAATAAAGTAAAAATAACACATATAAAAGTGAAAGAGCAATACCAAGATTGCGACTTTTTTGAAAAATTTGGAATTGTAATAAAATGATAACATTTAAGTCAGATGTAGAAGCCGTTAAAGCATTTACGGAAAAATATGCACTTTTAAAACAAGAAGTTGGAAAAGTAATAGTAGGGCAAGATGAAGTGTTGAAAAATATCCTCATCACAATTTTTAGTCGCGGACATGTGCTATTGATTGGTGTTCCTGGATTAGCAAAAACATTGATGATTACAACAATAGCACAAGCCTTAGGCTTGTCTTATAATCGAATTCAGTTTACGCCCGATTTAATGCCAAGCGATATTATGGGGACAGAAATATTAGACGAAAATAAAAACTTTCGTTTTATAAAAGGACCCGTTTTTGCTAATATTGTATTAGCAGATGAAATAAACCGAACACCTCCAAAAACACAATCGGCACTTTTAGAAGCCATGCAAGAACGCAGTGTCTCTATCGCAGGAGTTACCCATCAGTTGCCAGACCCATTTTTTGTTTTAGCTACACAAAACCCAATAGAACAAGAAGGAACCTATCCGCTGCCTGAAGCGCAATTAGACAGATTTATGTTTAATGTCTATTTAGATTATCCCAGCTTCGACGAGGAAGTCGATATTGTAAAATCGACTATTGGAGGTGATATGTATCATCTGCAACAAGTTATTACATTAGAAGAAATACTTTATTATCAAAAATTATTACAAAAAGTACCAGTTGCCGATAATGTATTTAACTATGCTGTCAATTTATCAACCATTACACGTCCTGAAACGGCAGAAGCACACGAATGGGCAAACAAATACTTAGCATGGGGAGCAGGACCTCGTTCTTCACAAAATTTAATTATTGCTGCCAAATGCCATGCTATTTTAAGAGGAAAAATATCGCCAGATATAGAAGATGTTAAAGCAATAGCTCATTTGGTTATGCGACACCGCTTAGTGAAAAACTACAGAGCCGAAGCCGAAAACATTTCTGTAGATGCTATTATTGACGAGTTTTTAAAAGTAAAAATCTAATACTGCACTAAAAAAGCAGTTTTTACCATTTCTCATTATTAGTTCTTAGCCAATGGCGAATTTCATAATCGCCTAATTGAGCTGCTTTTCTGAAATATTCGAGTTGTTTTTCTTTGTTTCCTAATTTATAATAGGCATTTCCCATATTTCTATAAGCAGTTTTATGCGTAGAGTCGATAGCGATTGTTTTTTCGTAGTATGTAATAGATTTTTTGTATTCGTCTAAAGCATAATAAGTATTTCCAATATTCATATACGATTCGGTGCTATTAGGAAACAGGGTTAAATGTTTTTCAAAATAAGGAAGTGCTTCTTTATAACTCAATGCTTTGCAATAAGTATTACCTATTCTATTGTTAATGTCGCTATAAGTGGTGTCTAATTCGTAGGCTTTAAGAAAATATTCGATAGCACGCTCATAATTACCCATTTGGTCAGATGATAAAGCTATGTTGTAATAAATCAAAGCGGTTTGTTTATCTGGGTTTTCTTGACTTTTAGCGAAAAAAGGAAAACATAAAAATAAAAAACTTACAATTAAATATCTCATCTCTTTATTATTTTAATGGTTATTTGCTCTAAAACAAATAGTTTATTATTCGTTAAACTAACGCAAGGATAGCATTTTTTAGTATATGCTTAAAAAAGAAATTTACCTACACTATACATTTTATGTCAATTTTAAACGACTGTATAATAGATAGTTTAACTTAATTTCATAAAATAAAATAAGATTATTTTATGAAAATGCTTTTTTTTAACAGAAAAAATTCTACTTTTGCGATATATTATATAATAAATATTTAAATATTATGAGTGATAAAATAGACCCCGCATTAAATTTGCAAAATTTAGAACAATTTGGAGAATTTGGTGGCGTTAACCCATCGATAACAGACAGTGCAACTTATACTTTTATGCAAGCCCAAACAATGTCTGAAACATTTGAAGGTAAAACAGAAGGATGTTTTTTATATTCCCGTCATTGGAACCCCAGTAACAAATATTTATCTGATGCATTAGCGGCTATGGAAGGAACAGAAGCCGCGTGGGTTACTGCATCTGGAATGGGAGCTATTACATCTGCTTTACTGCACGAACTTAATGCCGGCGACCACATTGTGTCGAGTGTTACAACCTATGGAGGTACTTTTGCTTTTTTGAAAAATTATGTGCAAAAATTTAATATTGATGTTACTTTTGTCAATATTTCTGATTTAGACGCTGTAGCAAAAGCTATGAGACCTAATACAAAAGTATTGTATACCGAGAGCCTTTCAAATCCTTTGTTGCAATTGGCAAATATGCCGGAGTTGAAAAAAATTGCACAAAAAAATGGAGCTAAACTAATTGTTGATAACACATTTACCCCAATGATTATTTCTCCTTATCACTATGGCGCTGATGTAGTAGTGTATAGTTTAACAAAATTTGTAAATGGAAAAAACGACTGTGTAGCAGGTGCTATCTGTGGGTCGGAGCAATATATCAACTCTTTGATTGATGTTAACAATGGAACTGTCATGCTCTTAGGTCCTGTTTTAGACCCTTTACGCTCTTCAAGTATTTTGAAAAATCTTTACACACTGCATATTCGTATGCAGCAACACAGTAAAAATGCAATGTATCTCTCGCAAGAATTACAAAAAAATGGGTGGAAAGTAAAATACGTAGGACTGCCTGAACATCAAGATTACAAACTCTTTACATCTATGATGAATAAAGGCTATGGCTATGGCGGTATTTTAACGATAGATGTAAAATCGGCAAAAGTAGCCTCAGCAGTGATGGAAGAAATGCAGCAGAGAGGTGTAGGTTATCTCGCTGTGAGTTTGGGTTATTTTAGAACATTATTTAGTAATTCAGGTAAAAGCACTTCGTCTGAAATTCCAGAAGCAATTCAAAAAGAAATGGGAATGAGCGAAGGATTAATACGCTTTTCTATGGGTTTAGATAATGATATCGAACGCTCAACTACTATCATATTAGAAATATTAAAAAAACATTTATAATGAAAAGAATTATTTTTATTGCTGTCATAAGTGCTATTGCTTTTTTTGCAAAGGCACAAGATTTTAAAAAGTATTTTGAAAACCAATCTTTACGCATTAATTACACCCATTCAGGAACCAAAGAAGCTGATAAAATTGACATTGATTTTTTTCAAAAAAACAATGTATGGGCTGGTTCTATTGTCAATTTAATAGACCCTAATGATTACGGATGTCATAAAATAGAAGTGTATGATTCGGCAAGTAACTTATTGTTATATTCACGCACTTATTCTTGTTTGTTTGGAGAATACCGTACAACAGAAGAAGGAATAACAAAAGATAAAGCATTTAAAGAAACGGTTTTATGTCCATTCCCTAAAAAAACAGTACGCATAGTTTTTTATACCCGCAAGGAACAATTGACATTTGAAGAAAAGAAAAGCCTATATATAAACCCTGTTACCATAACAATAGCACCCAATAATTATACATTTCAAACGCTCGATTTAGCTATAGGTGGCGATATGCACCATGCTTATGATTTAGTGATTGTTCCAGAGGGATACAGTATAAAAGACAGTGCTAAACTCGTTGCAGATATGGAAAGATGCAAAAATGCTATCATGGGCTGTTCACCTTTCAAAGAGCATGCAGCACAAATAAACATACGCACTATTTTGGCTTATTCAGAAGAGTCGGGCATTAGCCAAGAAGAAAAAGGAAAGTATGTAAATACAATGTTAGAAAGTGGATTTTACTCATTGAATTTAGAACGTTATTTAATGATAGACCATGTGTGGAAACTGCACGATGTGTGTGCGAATGTACCTTATGATAATATTTTAATTATGTGTAACACAAAAAAATATGGAGGAGGTGGAATTTACAATTGGTATGCTACCGTTTCCGACAACAAGCATTTTAATTATGTTTGTGTACACGAACTTGGACATTCTATAGCTGGATTAGCCGACGAATATTACTCTTCGGAAGTAACAGTACAAGATTTTTATCCCATAGGAATAGAACCTAAAGAACCCAATATAACAAGCCTTGTCGATTTTAAAAGCAAATGGCAAAACATGCTACCCGAAGGAACGCCCATACCCACACCTATAACAGAAGAAAATAAAGATAAATTAGGCGTATACGAAGGAGCAGGTTATTGCAGTAAAGGTTTATATAGACCTTATATCAGCTGTACGATGAAAGACATTGTTTACGACAAATTTTGTCCTGTCTGCACAAAAGCCATCATTGAAATGCTACACTTGTATTCAAAATAAAAAAAACGGATAGATTATTGCATGGAAGTTTTTCTGATAATGTGTAATTAAGATAAAGGAAATTTAGAAAAAGATGTATAAAATTATAAAAAAGAAATTATTAGTAGAAGATACTTATCTCATGGAGTTAGCAGTCCCTCGTTTGGCAAAATCGGCTTTGCCGGGGCAGTTTTTAATTGTTAAAACGCAAGAAACATCAGAACGCATTCCTTTGTCTATTGCCGATACAGATGCACAGAATGGAACTGTTACCATTGTATTTAAAACCATTGGAAAATCTACTTTTGAAATGGCAGAATACAAAGTAGGAGAAGCCTTTGCTGATGTAGTAGGTCCTTTGGGAACTCCTTCTGAAATCAATAATTTGACAGATGAAGAGTTGAAAAATAAAAAATACCTTTTTATAGGCGGAGGAGTGGGCATAGCTCCCTTGTATCCTCAAGTGAAATATTTGTACGACAGAGGGATGAAACCAGATGTGATAATAGGAGCAAAAACAAAATCTCTCATTATTTTTGAAAAAGAACTAAGCAGTATTTCCCATTTATACATTACCACAGACGATGACTCATCAGACAATAGAGGTTTGGTTACCGATATGTTGAGAAAATTAGTGGAGGCAGGAAAAAAATACGACGAAATAGTCGCTATCGGACCATTGATTATGATGAAATTTGTTGTACAAGTAGCAAAAGAATATCAAATAAAATGCACTGTAAGTTTAAACTCTATGATGGTCGATGGAACAGGAATGTGCGGAGCATGCCGTGTAACAGTAGGAGGAGAAACACGGTTTACCTGTGTCGATGGACCAGAATTTGACGGCTGGAAAGTCAATTTTGACGAAGCACTCAAACGCCAAGCAATGTACAACAATGTAACAGCTAAAAAACAATTAGAAGAAGCAGAAATAGCCGAAGGGCATGTGTGCCGTATAGGTGGAGTAGTAGATGAGAGCCGCGATAACAAAAAACGTGTACCCATCTCCGAACTAACACCAGAAGAACGTATTAAGCACTTCAATGAAGTGAGTTTGGGTTACAATGCCGAAGAGGCAATTATAGAAGCACAGCGTTGTATTCAATGCAAAGACCCAAAGTGCGTAGAAGCATGCCTTGTACATATTGATATACCGGGATTTATAAAGAAAATAACGGAAGGAAAGTTTGAAGAGTCGGCAAAAATCATCCACCAAGATTCTGCTTTTCCTGCTGTTTGCGGAAGAGTGTGTCCACAAGAAACATTGTGCGAAGGTGCTTGTATTATGGGCAAAAAATACGAAGCAATCGCTATTGGTAAATTAGAACGCTTTGTGGGCGACTATTCAAGAGACAATAATATCGTATTTGAACAGATAGCTATTAAAAACAATTATAAAGTAGCGATTATTGGCAGTGGTCCTGCTGGAATAAGCTGTGCAAAAGAGTTACTCTTAAAAGGATACAATGTTACTATTTTTGAAGCATTGCACGAGTATGGCGGAGTGTTGGCATACGGCATACCCTCTTTTCGTTTGCCCAAACATAGTGTCGTAAAACACGAAATAGAAAATGTAGCGAAACTCGGAGCGCTATTTGAAAAAAACGTAATAGTAGGCAGAACTGTAACTGTCGATGCCCTGATGAAAGAAGAAGGTTTTCATGCTGTCTTTATTGCATCGGGGGCTGGGCTACCCAATTTTATGAACATAGAAGGCGAAAACCTTAATGGAGTCGTTTCTGCCAATGAGTTTCTAACACGCAACAATTTGTTGTTTGCATATAAAAAAAATTACGATACTCCCAATTTTGTAGGAAAAAATGTAGTAGTCGTAGGAGGAGGCAATGTGGCTATGGATGCGGCGCGTACAGTGAGACGATTAGGAACAAATGTGCAAATCGTTTATCGCCGTTCTGAAGATGAGATGCTTGCACGCATAGAAGAAGTGCTACATGCAAAAGAAGAAGGCGTTACATTTACCTTTCTCTGCAATCCACTCAAGATAGAAGGAGACGAAAAAGGATGGGTAAAAAGCGTCAATTGCATACGTATGC
Organism: uncultured Lentimicrobiaceae bacterium; assembly: GCA_964610025.1. GTDB lineage: Bacteria > Bacteroidota > Bacteroidia > Bacteroidales > WCHB1-69 > UBA5266. The sequence continues at coordinate 1,312 of CAZSTX010000003.1, read as the reverse complement.
AGTTGGGAGAACCCGATGCCTCTGGAAGAAGAAAACCTATTCCAATGGCAGGTTCTGAGTTTCGTATTGAAACAGATATGATAATTATGGCAATAGGCAATTCGCCCAATCCTATTGTGGCTAAAACAACTACAGGAGTAGAAGTAGACGAAAAAAACAGAATTATAGTCGATGAAAATGGACAAACAACACGCGAAGGTGTTTTTGCAGGTGGTGATGCTATAAGCGGAGCGGCTACTGTTATTTATGCTATGGGAACAGGAAAAAAAGCAGCCCAATCGATCGATGCCTATTTGAAAAATAAAAACTAACAATTAAAAAATATTTTCAGCTAAACAAACAATCTTCGCTTGCGTATTTTAGCAGGTAATTATCGTTTTTTTTTGCTGAAAAAAATTGAATATCAGAAATGATTTTTTTTTAAAGCAAAACGTAACGAATTGATATATTTAATTCTAAAAATATTTTCAAAATATGTTATTTTATCAAAATATTTGTATAATTTTGCAGGTAGAATTAAAACAGAATATTAAATGGCTAAAAAATCGGCTAATAGAAATTTGCATTCAGCTAAAAACGCAAAAAAAGATGAGTTTTACACACAACTTTCAGACATAGAAAGAGAGTTGAAGTATTACAAACATCATTTTAAAGACAAAGTTGTGTATTGCAATTGCGATGACCCGCGAGTAAGCAATTTCTTTCATTATTTTTCGTACAATTTTGAAAAATTGGAATTAAAAAAACTAATTACCACCTGCTACAAAAACCAAAGCATAGATTTGTTTAGTCAAAACGACAGCGAACAAGCCATTTATTTGGAATATATTGGCGACAAAAACAAAAACTTTGTTCCCGACCCGAATGAGATTGGAATTAAACATTTGAAAGGCGATGGCGATTTTCGTAGCAAAGAAACCATAGAACTGCTAAAACAAGCTGATATTGTAGTTACCAATCCGCCGTTTTCGCTGTTTCGTGAATATGTTGCACAACTTGTGGAATATAATAAGAAATTCTTAATTATTGGAAACAACAATTCTATTTCATATAAAGAAATCTTTCAACTCATAAAGGAAAATAAAATTTGGTTAGGATATAATTGTGTTAGGTGGTTTGACACGCCAAAAGATGGAATTGTAGAAGGTGCAAGAAGTTTTTGGTTTACCAATTTAGATATTGCCAAACGCCACGAAGATTTAATTCTTTACAAAACTTATAATGAAAAAGAATATCCAAAATATGATAATTACGATGCAATAGAGGTTTCAAAAACAAAAGATATACCTATGGATTATGAAGGCATAATGGG
>CAZSTX010000002.1:0-113364 GCA_964610025.1 uncultured Lentimicrobiaceae bacterium | reverse complement strand
ATAAATAGATAGGTTTGAATTGACTATATCCTATATTTATGAAAAAAAACAATACAATAACATTAAAAACCTTTTTCATTTACAAAACCAATTTATTATAATTCATCGCCTATTATTGTTTGTAGTTCTTCTACTGTCAGCTGGCGATATGTTGGATTAATAAATTTATCATTTTCTATATCAAAATTAACTAAAAAAAACTCCTCATCATAAAAGGAAAGTTTAGAATTAGTTGACGGATTACATTCTATATAGATTATATTTTTAGGTAATATTTTTTTTTCTTCACAAATTTGCATTGCTAATAAATGCCCATTATAAGTTATTGATGTGCCAGGATTATCTTGATAAAGTTCTGTAACAATAATGATACTTTTATTTTTATAATTAATAATTTTCAATCCACACTTTGAAGGCACATCCCATTGCCCTAAAAAATCAAATACTTCATCATAGTATTTATCCGATACTTTCATAATAAATAATCAAAATATTAATTAGCTAATTTTCTTATAACTTTTTTTCCAAAACTCTTTCCTACTAAACTTCTATCTCTTGGGCGATAGGTGCCATCTTCCATTTCACGCAACATTACTTGAGCAAAAAGTTTAAACATTTTTTCTTCTTGGCTTTCATCTTGATAAAATGCTTTCCATGCATACTCATAAAGTTCTTGTAGTCGATTAGGAGTCATGTTTTTAGGCTGGAAAACAACTTGTCCTGCATTATAATTATTCCAATCAAAATCGTAAATTCTTCCTTGGCGTAATAAATCATTATAGGCTTTTGTGTGAGGGAATGGAGCTAAAATTGTAAATTCAGCTAAATCTAAATCTATTTTCAATAAGAAATCAATTAGTCTTAAAATAGCATCTTCTGTTTGGTTATCAAGTCCTAACAATATCGTTCCTTCTACACCTATTCCATAATCATGATAACGCTTTATACGTTCTTTGATATAATCAGAAGTGTCGTAAACAGCTTGATAAACATACCATGCCCCTGCTTGGGCAGCTAAATCCAACACTTTCGGGTTGTCTTCGATGGTATGGCTAATCCATTTTTTCTTTAACGGTATCATTTCTCTAAAAAGGTCCATTTCCCATTTTGTATCTTGCGCTAATGAATTATCAACTATAAATAGTCTATTATTATCAATTGCGTTTAATTCTTCGATAGCTTTATCGATAGGTCGAGGGCGAAAGTTTCTGCCTCCAAGATAAGAAACAGCACAAGGGTAACAGCTAAATCGGCAACCTCGCGAAGCATGGAATAAATCAACCATTTGCACTCCTTTATGATTATATAAATGTCTTTTATATAAATCTCTACGTGCTATACCTACCAAATTAATATCGGGAAGGTTACCCATAAAATTATAGATTTTTTTTAATTTCCCTGCTTTAAAATCATTAATAATTTCATTCATTCTACCTTCTGACTCTCCTAAAAACACACTATCTGCATGTTCTATAGTTTGTTCAGCGTGTAACATAGTAGCAATACCTCCAAAAATAACTTTTTTCCCTTGTTTGCGAAAATAATCGGCTATTTCCCAACCACGCTTCACTTGTGTACTTAACATCATTGATATGCCAACCATATCGCAATCTTCTTTCAAGTCAATATCTTCTACATTTTCGTCTGTAAAAGACACATCTACACAATCGGGTAAAGAAGCCGCAAATACAACTGGCCCATGAGGAGGCAAATTAAAAGTAGTTTGTCCTGGTAATTTTTTCCATTTAGGGTAGATTAATTTAAGTTTTATTTTTTCCATAAATTATCTTTGATTTTCATATTTTTAAATTTACGCAAAAGTATTAAAAATATTGATTTTATTTTTATTTTTTTTTACTTGTTTTTATTGATGTTGATTTATTTTATTAATCAAATAGTTCATATCTCCAATAAAAACTGATGTTGTTAATATAGCACTTAGTGGAACACCTAAAATTCCATGCAAATTAACATTTTGCCCTGTTAAAAATAAATTATCTATTTTTGTTTTAGGAAAAACATGCGCTTTTATTAGATTATCACAATTTTTTTGATAGCCATATAGTCCCCCATTTTTCGTACGCAAATAGTCGCGTATTGTAAGTGGTGTTCCGCTATATATATTTTGTATGCTATTGTTAAAATTAGGAAAAACTTCATTAATTAAATTCAATAATTTATTTTTTAGTTGAATTTTAAATTTTTCGTAATCATCTCCTCTCTTTCTTATATAGGTATCTTCCCACTGTTCAAAGTCTTCATATCTCATTATGCAAGTTGCAATTGCTCTTTCTGCATATTGGTCATTTTTTGTTGTAGGCAATGTCATTAATGCAAATCCCGGCGGGTAATCGTCTAAATTATAATTGATAGCATCCCAGATTAATTTTTGATTTTTATAATAAAAATAATTATAGTTTAAATAGGGAAACATATTGGGTTTAAAATGAATATATAAAATAAAAGCTGAATAGGAATTTTCAAGAGTCTGCAAGCGTGTTCTATATGCTTTTTGAATTTTATTAGGCTCAATTAAATCCATTAACAATGCAGGGTGAATGCTAGATATATAATTATCAGCTCGAAATTTTCTCCCATCTTTAGAGATTATATTAATAATTTTTTTTTCTTCAATTTCAACTTTTATAATTTCTGTTTTTAAAAAAATTTCTCCTCCATGTGATACTATCATTTCTGCCATTGCATCTGCTAAATGTTGCCCCCCATTAATAAAACGTGCCGATCCTTCTATATAAAATTTTGTAATAATTGCATGTATATAAACAGGGCTTTTTTCCTTATCTCCTCCATACAATGTATTATTCCAAGCAAGAACTTGCTGTAATTGTTTATCTTTAATAAATTTTTCGATAAATAACCCGACAGGCATTAGATTTTCTTCATCCATATACCAATCGTTTGTATTCACTTTTAAATTTAACAATGGGATACTATCGCATATTTTATAAATAGCATTTACATACTGTTGTATAGCTTGCGCCTCATGTGGAAATTGCACAGATAATAAATCAATAAAATTATCTTTTCCCACCCCTAATTTTACTTTCAATTCACTATCTCCTATATGCAATAAATCGAAACAATTACTATTAAGTGGTTTAATATTGATTTTATCTAATAACCCTAAGTAGGAAAATATTTTTTTTAAAACTCCCGACTCTTCAAATCCGCTTATATAATGCAATCCTGCTTCAAAGCAAACTCCTTTCCGTTTAAAGCAATGCAACCCTCCACCAATAGTATGATGTTGCTCAATAACTGTAGGACGATAGCCTTCTTTGCACAACAAACAAGCTGTTAATAATCCTCCAATACCACCACCTATAATAATTACATCTTTTTTCATATAAATATTTTTGCAAAAATAGTATTTATTTATTTCAATATAAAAATAATACCCGATTTTTTCCACCTATGATTTTATTAATAAAAATTTCGTGTACCTTTGCAATCAAACTTTAGCATAATACTCAAATAACATATATATATGCAAAACATTGGATTAAAAGAAATTATAGATATAGTTTTTTATAATAAACCTTTAAAAATCCATTCTATTAATAAAAAAAAGGTAGAAGAAAGTTATCTATTTTTAAAAAAATTTTCTTTTGACAAAATTATTTATGGTATTAATACCGGTTTTGGACCTATGGCTCAATATAGAATTGATGATAAAGATTTAAGATCTTTACAATATAACATTATTCGTAGCCATTCTTCTGGAGCAGGAAGTGCACTTCCTGAAATCTACGTTAGAGCTGCTATGCTCTGTCGATTTCAAACTTTTATAAAAGGCAAGTCAGGCGTACATATCGATACAATAACATTATTACAATCTTTTATTAACAAAGGTATTTACCCTTACATTCCCGAACATGGCGGCGTAGGTGCTAGCGGCGACTTGGTCCAGTTAGCACATTTAGCTCTTACACTTATTGGCGAAGGAGAAGTGTTTTATAAAGGAGAAAAACGTCCTACAGCAGAAGTGTTAAAAATTGAAAATCTACAAGCACTACAACCTTTTATACGCGAAGGATTAGCACTTACAAATGGGACCTCTGTAATGACTGGCATCGGTCTTGTTAATTTAATTTATGCAAAAAAAATAATATCATACGCCATCATAGCTTCTGTAATGATGAACGAAATAGCAGCTTCTTATGATGATTTTATGTCCGAAACACTCAATCAGTTAAAATTGCATAGTGGGCAACAAAAAGTAGCAGAAAGAATGCGAAAATTATCAGAAAAAAGCAAATGTTTACGTCAACGAAAAAAAGAATTATATCAAAAAAATAACGAAAAACTATTTTCACAAAAAATACAACCCTACTATTCGTTGAGATGTATACCGCAAATATTAGGTCCTATTTTAGACACAATCGATCATGTCGAAAAAGTGCTCATTAATGAATTTCACTCTGTTGACGATAATCCAATTATCGACAAAGAAACAGCATCTGTTTATCATGGTGGTAATTTTCACGGCGATTATGTTTCGTTTGAAATGGATAAATTAAAAATAGCTATTACGAAATTAACAATGCTAATAGAACGTCAAATGAACTATTTATTCCACGATAAAATCAATAACATATTGCCCCCTTTTGTAAATTTAGGCAAATTAGGATTACAATATGGATTACAAGGCGCCCAATTTACAGCCACTTCTACAACAGCAGAATGTCAAACTTTATCATCGTCAATGTATCTGCATAGCATTCCCAACAATAATGACAATCAAGATATTGTAAGTATGGGAACCAATGCAGCTCTGATTGCAAAACACGTCATCGAAAACTCTTTTCAAGTACTATCCATACATTTTATGGCTTTAGCACAAGCTATAGATTATCTGAAAATTAAAGAAAAAATAGCTCCTCAATCACATGAAATGTATCAATCAATCAGAGAATTAGTATCTGTTTTTATAGAAGACACGCCAAAATATAAAGACATTCAACTTATTAGTGATTTTTTAAAAACAAATGAAATAAAATTTTAATTGATTATGAAATACGCATTAATTACAGGAGGTTCAAGAGGAATAGGAAGAGCAACTTGCATACAATTATCCAAAGCTGGTTATCCGATAATCATCAATTACTTATCTAATCAAAAGGCTGCATTAGAAACCAAGCAAATAATAGAAAAAAAAGGAGGAATAGCCGAACTGCTTCCTTTTGATGTTGCCGATGGAGACGCTGTTGACAAAGCAATTATCTCTTGGAACGAAACACACCCCGACGATTATATTGCAATATTGATAAACAACGCAGGAATACGCATAGATACAATGATGATATTTATGCAAGACAATCAATGGAACGATGTAATTAACACGAACTTAAATGGGTTCTTTTATATCACTCGAAGATTATTAAAAGATATGTTAACAAAACGTTTTGGAAGAATTATAAACGTTGTATCGTTATCGGGAATTAAAGGACTACCCGGGCAGACCAATTACTCAGCTGCTAAAGCTGCTATTATTGGAGCTACAAAAGCATTAGCTCAAGAAGTAGGCGCTAGAAAAGTTACAGTTAATGCTGTAGCTCCCGGTTTTATTGCTACTGATATGACACAAGATTTAGACGAAAACAATCTTAAATCATTAATCCCTATTGGTCGTTTTGGAAAACCAGAAGAAGTAGCTGCTCTAATTCGTTTTTTAGCTTCTGACGAAGCAGCATATATTACGGGAGAAGTTATCTCTGTAAATGGAGGATTATATACATAAAACATTTTTAACTTAAAATTATATAAAAATGAAAAGAGTTGTTATCACAGGTATGGGTATTTATTCTTGTATAGGAAAAAATTTAGATGAAGTTACCAAATCGTTATACGAAGGAAAATCAGGAATAGGAATAGACCCTTTGCGTATTGACTATGGCTATCGCTCGCCTTTAACAGGAATAATAGAACGACCTAATTTAAAAGGAGTCTTAGATAGACGCACCCGTGTGTGCCTCGCTGAAGAAGGCGAATATGCTTATGTAGCAACAATAGAAGCCATTAAAAATGCAGGTATCGAATTAGATTATTTTGATAATAATGAAGTAGGAATTTTATATGGAAACGATTCTTCTGCTAAAGCAGTCATTGATGCACACGCCATCGTAATGGAAAAAAAAGATACTACCCTTATGGGATCAGGAGCTATTTTTCAATCGATGAACTCAACCATTACTATGAATCTCTCTACTATTTTTAAATTAAAAGGAATTAATATGACCATTAGCGCAGCCTGTGCTAGTGGGTCACATGCTATTGGATTAGGAGTGCTCTTTATTCGTAATGGACTGCAAAATATGGTAATTTGTGGAGGTGGACAAGAAGTCAATTATCTATCGATGGGAAGTTTTGATGCACTAAGTGTATTTTCAATAAACACAGAAGAGCCAAGTAAAGCCTCGCGACCTTTTGATGCCACTCGCGATGGATTAGTCCCCAGCGGAGGAGCTGCTACGCTAATTATAGAAGAATACGAACACGCTGTTAAAAGAGGAGCACCTATTTTAGGCGAAATTATTGGATATGGATTTTCTTCAAATGGAAGTAATATATCACAACCTAGCGATATAGGGTCTGTAATTGCTATGAAAAAAGCATTAAAAGAAGCAAAACTTTCACCAAAAGACATTGATTATATTAACGCACATGCTACATCAACACCTCAGGGAGATGGCTTTGAAGCAATGGCTATTGATAAATTATTTAAACAATACAAACCACCTGTAAGTTCAACAAAATCAATGACAGGACACGAATGCTGGATGGCAGGTGCAAGCGAAATTGTTTATTCGATGTTAATGATGCAAAACGATTTTATAGCTCCTAATATCAATTTTGAAACACCTGATGAATTTTCTAAAAATATCAATATTATAAACAAAACTATTACTAAAAAAACAAATATCTTTTTATCCAATTCTTTTGGATTTGGAGGAACAAATAGCGCCTTGATTGTAAAAAAAATATAAGCCATTCAATAAGTAAAAATTTGTTTAAATCGTTTTTTTTTTATTTTATAAAAAAATAAAATATATTTCTTTATAAAATTTATGTAATTTTGCAACATGTAAGTATACAAATGATACTATTATAAATCAATATAATATATAATATAATATGAAAAGAGAAGAAATTATTTCTATTGTTAACGACTTTTTAATAAACGAAATAGAAATAGACGAAACCCTAATTAATGACAATGCTTTATTAAAACAAGATTTAGATATCGACAGTCTTGATTTTGTTGATATTATTGTTATTGTTGAGCGTAATTTTGGATTTAAAATCAAAGCAGAAGAAATGACTAATGTTAAAACTTTATCCGAATTTTACGATTATATTGAAAGTAAAGTCAATCAACAACAACAATAATAAACAATGCAGCCCCAAGAAAAAAAATGGGATGGCACTACTGGCGGTGGGTATTATGGGCAAAGTTTTTTATATTGGATTTTATCCATTGTTAAAGTTTCCTTTCTATATCCTATTTTATTTATAGTTATCCCTTTTTATCTAATATTAGGTCGTAAAGGATACAAAGCTATTTTTTCTTATTTTAAAAGCCAACACCATTTTTCAAAATGGAAAGCATTTTGGTCAACTTATCGTAATCACTTAATTTTTGGAAAAATTGTTTTAGACAAATTTGCTCTACTTGCCGGTAGGCACGAGCAATTTACAATTAATGTTGAAAATATTGATTATTTTAATAATCTATTAACCAATAATAAAGGATTTTTTATTGTTAGTGCTCATGTAGGAAATTTTGAATTGATAGCTCACTGTTTTAATCAAAACAAAAAGAAAATTAATGTACTTATTTTTGGAGGAGAAAGTAAAAATGTTCAAAAACATCGCATAAAAACCTTGAGTCGTTTCAACATTAACCTTATTGCTGTTAACAGCGACATGTCTCATTTTTTTGCTATAAAAGAAGCCATTGAGCGAGGCGAAATTGTAAGTGTTTTTTGTGATAGATTGTTAGGAAATACTAAAAAATACACTACCAATTTTTTAGGAACTAAAGCCAATTTTCCTATAGGAACATTTCGCTTAGCTGCACAACTTGAAGTTCCTATTTTAACAATGTTTGTGATGAAAGAAAAAAACTTACATTATAAAACTTATATAACTAATTTAGAATTGCTTCAGAATGAAAAATCATCACAAAAAAAAGCCGACCATTTAGCCAAACAATATGTTGCAGCATTAGAAAATATACTTCAAAAATATCCAGAGCAATGGTTTAACTATTATAATTTCTGGGAATAACAATAATTATTTTTATAAAAATATAATTGATAAATATGAAATTAGAAAATCCACAAAAAGAAATATACGGTAAAGAACGATTTACTGCTTTACAAGCCCAACGATTAGCACAAGAAATTATTTTTGGTCCTATCGTTTTTCAAGTATCTCGCCTGATGGTTAAATTTGGTATTTTTCAATTACTCGACGACAATAAAAACGGATTAACAATAGAAGAAATAAGTGAAAAAACAAAGATAAATCGTTATGGCATACAAGTTTTAATAGAATCTTCTCTTACAATAGGAACTATTATATTGAAAGAAGGGAAATTCTTATTAGCAAAAGCTGGCTGGTTTCTCATTCATGATAAAATGTCAAAAGTAAACATGAACTTTAATCATGATGTAAATTATTTAGGTATGTTCGACTTAGAAACCGCTATTCTCGAAGGACAACCAGAGGGCTTGAAAGTTTTTGGTAATTGGGCTACTATCTACGAAGGGCTTTCGCAACTGCCAACACAAGTGCAAAAAAGCTGGTTCGACTTTGACCATTTCTATTCCGATTGCTCGTTTCAACAAGCATTAGAAATTGTATTTAAACAACAACCTCGTACCTTATTAGATGTGGGAGGCAATACAGGACGTTTTGCAATAGAATGTGTAAAATACAATCATGATGTAAATGTTACCATTATGGATTTGCCACAACAATTAACAATAATGCGGCAACAAATAGTCAATAAATTTGGAGCAGAACGTATTCATGAATATGCAGTTAACTTATTAGACGAAAAAGTATCTTTCCCAAAAAAATTTGATGCAATTTGGATGAGTCAATTTTTAGATTGTTTTTCAGAAAAAGAAATAACCAGTATTTTGAGTCGTGCAGCAGCAGCCATGCAAGCAAATAGCCGATTGTATATTATGGAAACATTTTGGGATCGTCAAGGTTTTGAAACAGCATCTTATTGCTTAACCCAAATCAGTTTGTATTTTACTGCTATGGCTAATGGCAATAGCAAAATGTATTATTCTTACGATATGGAACACTGTGTAAACAATGCAGGTTTGTGTATAGAAACTATTTACGATGGTTTGGGATTAGGACATAGCATTATGGTCTGTAAAACAAAATAGTATCAGTTAATTTTATTAACGTATTTTTTTTGTTTTTTTCATTCTTAATTTTAATGCCGAAAAAATAGTTTCTGGCTGCAATTTAAAAACAGCTGCCATTTCGCCAGCCATACAATAACCACAATAATCACAAACATTTAACACTTCAAGTGGACAACCATCAATACGCGATTTGTCGGGAAGAATAAAATTTGAAATCCAACAATGCTTTGTAAATGTATTGTCTTTCATTTTTTTTAAGCCTGCAATAGAATTAATAATAGGATAAGCATCTCTTTTCATTTGAATAATTTCATCAATTACTTTTTTTCGTTGTCCCCAATCTAAAAATAACGGATCAAAATCTGAAGAATTAGGAGTGTAAAAATTAAGAGATATGGCATTTATATAAGGACTGTCTTTAGCAAAGCGAATAGTATCATTAACAGAAAGATAGTTTTTACTATTGATTACCATATTTATATTCAAATTTTTCTGCTTACTTTCAGCTATATTTTTACATGCACGACTAAAAGTAGCTTTTCCCCGTATCTCGTCATGATATTCGGACAATCCGTCTATACTAATCCAAATAGAATCAGCTATTAAATGAGAAAATGGCAATTGTCCGTTTGTTGTAACTGTAATAGAAAAAAAACCTATTTTTTTTGCAAGTATAATCAAATCATTAATTTGGTATTCTTTGTCTTTCCACAACAAAGGCTCACCACCTTCTAAATCAACAAAACGAGACCCTAATTTATACGAATAAAGAAGCTCTTCTTCAATTTCTTCATAGGTTTTTCGCTTAGGATTCGCATGATTATAAACAGAGCAATGTTTGCACGAAAGATTGCATTCGTCCGTTATAAAAAGCACCGTTTGTAAAGGGATTTTTTTTTGTAAAAATTTTACTTTAAAAAACCAAAATCCTAAATAAAAAAATTGTTTCATCTTCTATTTTAGGGGATTTAAATATTATTATTACATTCAATCATATTTATTTAACTACATATTGCAAAATTTATTATAATAAAAAGGCAAATCATTCTCATTAAAAATAAATCTTTATTAATTATTGAAAATTTCAAAAAAAAATGATACATTTGCTTTTGAAAATATGACGTAATTTAAAAGATGAGGAAAATTATTTTATTAACTGTAATACTAGTGTTTATACTATCATTAAAAGCACAATACACTACCATTGTTAATGAAAAATTCAATGCTATTCCTGCTAGTTGGACAGTTAATCCTATTGGTAGTTGGACTATTGATACTCTTTTTTCTGCCAGTGTAGCTTCATCTATTTTAGGCAATTTTTCTAATGTTATAGGCGACAGTATCGAATTAATAACACCATGGTATGACTTAACAAATTATCCTTACGTTTACCTTCAGTTTGACCAGATATGTAAGATGAAAACAAGCAATTCATGTCAAATTAAATACCAAGAATTATCTGTTCCAGGATGGAAAGCAATTCCATCAAGCAGTTATAAAGGAAAAGACCCTAATGCATTTAAAAATGCTCGTTTTAATCACGAAAGTTATACTGCATGGCAAGCATACGATTCGTTAGCAATCCCAAGTAATAATTGGTGGAAAGAAGAATTTTTTGACATTTCAGGAGAAGCTTCTTTTATGCAAGTCCGATTTAAATTTATTATAACAAAAGAGAATATTAATGATACACAATCTACTTATGGCTGGTTAATTGATAATTTTAAAATTATAGCTTCGCAAAATGAAGTAAAATTTCCTATTATCGAATTTTTATTTCCATCGCCAGTAGATACAGTATACGACACTGGTCCATTTAAAATAATGGCAAAAATTATTTCACAAACTACAGCTCCTATTCTACAGCCGATAAAACTAAATGTGTGTTATACCTATAACAACATGACTACATATGACACCCTACTTATGACATTAGCTGAAGGAGATTCTATTTATAGTACAGAAATACCTCAAAAAACTTTTGGAACAAACGTCCTTTATAGTATTGAAGCAAAAGATAGTATGCAAAATGATGCTATAACATCTTTCAATTTTTACATTCGAAGACATTATGGAGGATTTACTGGTTATATTACTATAGGAAACCAAGCAGCAAACAATTTATATAATATTTTATATTATAATTATGATTATGGTTGGTCTCAACAACTATATTTAAGTACCGAAATCAATCCGACAGGAGCAGGTGGATTAATTAAAAAAATAGCTTTTTTCCCAAATGCAACTTGGTTAATTACAAATCAAAAATGTTATTTTAAAATCGTTAATGAAACAACTATAAATATAACTAATTATATTGACCCTTTGAAAGATGGTGCAACCTTAGTATGGGCTGATGATTATAATATTACAGCATCTATATGGAATGAAATCACTTTAACTAATCCATTTATGGTCCCGCCAGGAAAAAACCTAATGATTTACTGGGAAAATCGAGAAGGAACTTCCAATAATAACATCAGTACTAATTGGGCAGCAACCAACACTTTGCCCTACTATAGAGCAGCTTACAAATATTCTGATCTTTTGTTTCCTATAACTTCAGGTACTTTAAACTATTACCGTCCCGATATACGTATCTATATTCTTGGAAGTCCAAACGATTCTAATAGTGTAGCCTTACACAAAATAAATAATCCTCACGATAGTGTAATTACTGCTCCCGGTCATCAAGTGCCAATAATTGTTAGTATTAAAAATAAAGGAATTAAAGATTTAGATTCATGCTATATCAATTACACTTTAAATGGAGTGATACAACCTAAATTTGTTTGGCGAGGCAACATTCCAAGCGATTTTAATGCTATAGACACAATAGGTTATTATACTCCAAAATTAAATAATTACGACACTATCATCGTTTGGGTAAGTAATCCTAATGGACAAATAGATAGCACTACTAACGACGATACGTTAACTGCATATATATTTGGGATGCCAGAATTAGCAATGAATTTTCTCTCTCATATTCCCGATACAATTTATAACACAGGACCTTTTACTGTAAAGGCAAGCATTTTATCTCACAACAACATCTCAATACAGCTTCCTGTAAATATGTTTGTTACCTATACTTATAATGGCATTACCTCGTATGATACAATAACAATGCAAGCTGTTGGGAATAATCAATTTGAAGGAATTATTCCACAATATATTTTTGGGACAAGCGTCTACTATGCTATTAACAGAAAAGATGCATTAGGGAATGACATTTTAATAGACAGTCAATTTTTTATAAAAAGAATTGTTACAAGTGCAACAACAGGCTATGTTACAATAGGAAAAGATACAATCAAACAAGAAACTGCTCCATTATATAAATATTATGATTATAGCTGGTCGAAAATAGTGTTTAAATCATCAGAACTAAGCACCTCGTCAAGTGGCGGATTAATAACAAAATTAGCATGGCAAATTTTATCTACATGTAACAATGCAGCTAATCAGTATTGTTATTTTAAAGAAATCGCAGATACTAATAGTATATCAAATGTGTATGAAAATCCTATTGTCAGTGGAGCAACTTTGGTATGGACTGATACATTAATATTGACAAAATCTGGCTGGATAGAAATAACGCTAACAAAACCATTTTTTTTAACTCCTAATAAGCATTTAATGGTTTATTGGGAGAATTATGATGGCAATTATGCGTTTCCCTATGCTAGTTTTTATGCAACAAGTACATTTCCAAATTACATGACTGTTACCGATTACGAAGACAATATCTTCCCAATTTATTATTCTAGTTTCAATGGTGGCTTTGAATACAATCGCCCTAATGCCCAATTCTTTATTATAGGCAGTATAAACGACTCTAATTCAGTAGCACTACTTTCGATAGATAGTCCAACAGAAAACATATTAATTGCTCCTAATATAGATAATATTCCTATTAGAGTTACTATTAAAAACAAAGGCATAGCTCATTTAAAATCATGTAATATTAGCTGGTCGTTAAATGGGATTTTTCAATCAACAAAAATATGGCAAGGAAATTTACCCGAAGATTTTAACGATACAATTACCGTTGGTTATTATACCCCTACTGCAAGAAAAAATGACAAAATTACAATATGGGTAAGTTTGCCAAATGGAAAAACAGACACTATTACCTATGACGACACATTGACTGCAACAATTGCAAATAATGCAGCTGTAACAATCAATCTTTCAGGACCACAAGATACTGTATTTCATACAGGTCCTTTTAAAGTTAATGCTAAAATTATTTCATTAACATCTCAACCCATCGATACAAACATAAGATTAAAAATAGCCTATGTGTATAATAACACAACTATTTACGACACTATTTCTATGATTAATACTGGAAATGATACACTTTGGACAGCTATTTTAAAACAAAGTCCTTTTACTTCTAAGGTTATTTATTCTTTAAGTGTTGTTGACAGTTTAGGCAGCATTATACATGTTGAAAATAATTTTTATATTCAACGTCCAAAAGCTCCCGATTCAATCATTACTCCCATAAGTCCTTACATTGGAGGTTCTTTTGTAGTCCCATTTGATTGCCGTTATCCAGCAAGTTATTCTCGTGTAATTTATAAAAATAAAGAATTGGGAGATATAACATCTTCTATTAGAATAGTATCTATTGCATGGCAATCATTAGAAGATGCCGGATATGCTTATAATACAGTAAGAAATAATCAAACTGTTTATTGCAAAGAAGTTGACGATACAATCATTACAATAGCTAATTATATCGACCCTATCCTCGACGGAGCAACATTAGTGTGGAGTGGCTCAATGACATTATCTGCTGTTGCAGGGACTTGGTATACAATTAATTTATCAAAACCTTTTGTTTTACGCCCAAATAAAAATTTAATCATTTATTATATCGACCAGCATGGAATAGCAAACAGTACATTTGCATGGAATTATATTAATGAATCTGGAGCAAGTGCTTTTGGTTATGGCACTTCGTTGACAAATTTTTTCACACAAAATCTATCATCTTACAAACCATTTACACGTTTTAAATTTCATCTTGTGGCTAATGATAGCAACACAGCAGAATTAACATCTATCTTACATCCCAAGAAAGAAACAGCAGCAACAGTTTTAACTCCTGTAAAAGTAGTTATTACAAATAAAGGTATCCGTCAATTAGATTCCTGTTTAATTAACTGGTCTGTTAACAATCAACTTAAAACTTCAGTTATATGGAAAGGCAATCCAAGTTTATTCGAACAATTTTCTGATACAGTTTTATTAGGCACCTATACTCCTACTCCTAACAAAACAGATACTATTATAGCATGGGTTAGTATGCCTAATGGCATAATCGATCCTATTAAAGATGATGACACATTGATGTTAAAAGTGTTTGGAAAAGCTGGAATTGTAGCCGAATTTATACCACCTCTTGTAAAAGACACCATTCACGCAATAGGTCCATTTGAAATAAATGCTCGCATTCAATCTTTTAATTCTCTTCCGAACTTAAAACCTGTTCTAAATGTAGCATATACTTATAAAAACACAACAACCTACGATACTATCGTAATGACTACCATTGTTTTCGATTCACTATATAAAACAACAATACCCCAAAAACCTTATGACACTCGTATTGAATATTCTATTACACTGATTGATAGCATTGGAACTTCCTTTAGTATTTCCAATTGGTTTTATACAAAAAGCAACAACATTATCAACGATAGCAATTCAGCAGCACTATTCAAAATTATAAGCCCAAAAGACACAGCTCAATGTTTTCAATTAATTCCTATTCAGATAATAATAAAAAACAAAGGAATTAAAAATCTAATTACATGCAACATAGAATGGACTAAAAACGGCATTTTTCAAACACCATATCAATGGAATGGAAATTTACCAGAAGACTTTACAGATACAATAACAATAGGAACATATACTCCTATTTTTGATACTATTGACAAATTTAAAATTTGGACAAGCCTTCCAAATAATCAAATAGATGCCATTAATAATGACGACACGTTAAGGCAAAATGCTTATGGATACTATTTAGGCGGAAATATAATTGCTAAATCAATAGTTTCGCCTATAAATACGGTTGATGAAATATGTTTTCCTAAAAAGACTGCTTTAAAAGTCAGATTAAAAAACGAAGGAACAAAAATTGTTAACTTTTTTGATAATCCTATTACTTTCTATATTCATATTACAGGAGCTATCAACCAACAGATACAAAAAACAATTAGTAATGGCTCGATTGGGTTTGAAGAAAAAGAAATTACAATCGATTCTATTGACATTCATACTCCTGGAACGTATAACATTAAAGTTCATTATTATTGTAGCAACGATGTTATTCATAGCGACGACACGCTTTATACCACTTACAATGTAAATATGATAACATTCCCTTATGATAATGATTTTAGCATAGAAACAAATGATTATCAAGTAATTAAAAGCAATAATATTGCATGGAAAATCAATACAAACCCAAGTATAAATCCCATTTATGGAACGGGAGCTTTACACATAGGTTATTCAGCTGGCGACACTTCTATTTTAACATTTTATCCCATTAATATAAAAGGGGCAGCATTCCCAATAATAGCATTTTGGTTTGCTCATAACAATAAAAATCCAAATGCTAAAGACCGTATCTTATTAAAAATATCTAAAGATGGCGGCCATACATTTACCACTTTACAAACTATTTACCGTTACGATGCATCGGCTACTACACTAAGTTGGAAAAACTATACTATCGATTTATTAAATTATTCAACAGAAAATTGTTTAATATTTGCATTAGAAGCAATAAGCGAAGGAGGAGATGATATGTGGATAGATAGATTAAAAATTGCTTCTAATTATGAAATAGGATTAACAAATTTAGATATCCAAACATTGGACAAATTAATAGCTTGCGATTTGTCTAATCAATCATTATCAGCAACTATTACTAATAATGTAAATAAAGACTTAGACTTTTCAGAAACTCCTGTTACTATAACAATTAAAGTAAGTGGAGCGGTAAATCAAACATATTCAAAAACAATAAATACAGGAAAAATAACAGCCAATAGTAATCACACTGTTATTATAGAAAACAATTTCGATTATTCATTAGGAGGTACTTACCATTTTAACTGTTACATTAAAAATATTGATAGTAATCCTTTCAACGATACACTTCCTATAAAAAGCATCACCATTATCCCCGACTTATCAATTGACTCTATTGTAAGCAAAGAATGTGAAATAGCTGGAAGTAATGTTTATACAACTATTTTTATTAAAAATACAGGAAATATAAAAGCTCATAATATTCCCTTACGTCTTCAAATAGACGAAGCAAATGACATAGTCGAAATAGCTACTATTACACTAAATCCTAACGAAAAAAACACTTATACTTTTACTCAACCCTATGTAGTTCCTTTAAATCCTACTTTTAACTTGTCAGTAACAGCTGCATTACCATGCGATATTAACGTCAATAACAACAAAAAAAGCATCAATTGCTGTTCTATAGAGTCATTTCTTAAAGTTATTTCTATTTTATCCCCCGTTGTTGACTCTTGTGATTTGATAAATACATATAAATATGCTAGTATCGTATTGTATAATGCAAAAAAAGATTATACAAGAGAAGATGATGTCTATTTAATAATTGACGACAAACAAGGAAATATTACTACTCTTAAAGAAAAAGTTTTTTATTTAGATTCAGGCTTAGTAACTTTAAATTTTTCCAAACCATATCAAATCCCCAATCTCGAACACGAAACAACCTATATGTTAACATCTTATGTTTATTCCGAATTATATGGATTAAGCATTTATCCATGTGTTAAAACAACTACCGGAATAAATGAACAAGAAAATAAATTTTGGACTATAAATCAAAACACACCAAATCCAGCACAAAATTACACCATAATATCTTATTTTATCCCAACAGCAAGCGAAATAACTTTCAAATTAATGACAATTAGTGGACAAAACCTTTACGAAAAAAAAATAAAATCGCCAGCAGGATTGCAAGAGTTAAAACTCCCAATAGAAAAATTAGAGAATGGGATTTATTATTATTACATCAACTACCAAGGGCAACGTATCATAAGAAAAATGGTAATACAAAAATAAAGTATTTTTTATAGTATCAGAATTAAAAAACTTTATATTAAATGAATGTTTATATTGTTTTTTTTTGTATTTTCGTAGATACACGATACAAATCGTATCTAATTGATAATTAAAACATAGCATTTGATAAAAATGGAAACAAAAGGCGAAAGAGTAATTCAGGTAAATATAGAAAAACAAATGAAATCGGCATATATCGATTATTCTATGTCGGTAATCGTATCAAGAGCATTACCTGATGTTAGAGATGGGTTCAAACCAGTTCACAGACGAATAATGTACGCTATGTGGGATACAAAAATTTTATCTAATAGCCCTACCAAAAAGTCAGCAAGAATAGTTGGAGAAGTATTAGGAAAATATCACCCTCATGGCGATACAGCTGTGTATGATGCTATGGTGCGCATGGCACAAGATTGGTCATTACGTTATCCTTTGGTAGATGGTCAAGGTAATTTTGGCTCTATAGATGGCGACGGACCAGCAGCAATGCGATATACCGAAGCAAGAATGAAAAAAATAGCAGAAGAAATGTTAATCGATATTGACAAAGAAACTGTTAATTTTCAACCAAACTTTGACGATTCATTAAAAGAACCGACTGTTTTGCCTGCTAAAATACCCAATCTTTTATTAAATGGTTCTTCAGGTATTGCAGTAGGCATGGCAACCAATATGCCTCCACATAATTTAAGCGAAGTTGTAGACGGAATTATTGCTTATATCAATGATAAAGAAATAACTATAGATGCTTTAATGGAGTTTATAAAAGCTCCCGACTTCCCTACAGGCTGTACTATTTATGGT
This sequence comes from uncultured Lentimicrobiaceae bacterium, assembly GCA_964610025.1. Lineage (GTDB taxonomy): Bacteria > Bacteroidota > Bacteroidia > Bacteroidales > WCHB1-69 > UBA5266. Next base: position 94,996 of record CAZSTX010000002.1, on the reverse strand, counting down.
TACGATGGCGTAAAAGATGCATTTCACACAGGAAGAGGACGTATAATAATGCGAGGAGATGTTGTTACAGAAATGGAAGATCACTCACATGGAAGAGAAAAAATAATTATCCAAAACATTCCTTATCAAGTTAGCAAATCAGAAATGGTACGCAAAATTGCCGATGCAGTTAAAGAAGGAAAAATAGAAGGAATAGCAGAAATAAGAGACGAATCTAAAAAAGATATTCGAATAGTTTTAGAACTCAAACGAGACGCAATAACAAGCATAGTAATCAATAAATTATATCAATTTACACCATTACAATCTTCATTCAGTGTCAATAATGTTGCCTTAGTTAATGGACAACCAAAAGTATTAAATCTAAAAGAATTAATCCATTATTATGTAGAACACCGACACGAAATAGTAATTCGAAGATCACAATACGAGCTACGAAAAGCCGAAGAAAGAGCACACATTCTTGAAGGACTATTAAAAGCACTGGATATTATAGACGAAATTATAGACTTAATAAGAGCGTCTAAAACAGTAGAAGAAGCTCGAAATGGATTGATGGAAAAATGGTCTTTCACAGAAATACAAGCAGCAGCTATTGTAGAAATGCGATTACGCCAATTAGTTGGATTAGAAAAAGAAAAGCTACAAAAAGAATACGATGAGCTGCAAATTAAAATTGATTATCTAACACGCTTACTTGCAAGCGAAGACATGCGAATGCAAGTAATAAAAGACGAATTGTTAGAGATAAAAGAAAAATACGGAGATGAAGCCCGAAGTAATATAGAATATACAGCAAGCGATTTCCGAATCGAAGATACAATTTCTGATGAAGACGTAATTATAACAATTTCACATTTAGGCTACATTAAACGTACAAGCTTAAAAGAATACAAAGTTCAAAACAGAGGCGGCAAAGGTTCAAGAGGCTCTGACGCACGAGATACAGACTTTATAGAACACTTATATACAGCTACTAATCATAATTATCTGTTGTTTTTTACACAAAAAGGAAAATGTTTTTGGCTACGTGTATTCGAAATCCCCGAAGGGTCAAAAGCATCAAAAGGACGTGCTATACAAAATCTGATAAGTATTGCACCTGACGATAAAATTAAAGCAGTAATAAATGTCATTAATCTTTCAGATAAAGAATATATTAATAACAATTATATTATTTTATGTACTGAAAAAGGAATCATAAAGAAAACACCTCTCGAAGCATATTCAAGACCACGACAAAATGGTATTAATGCAATTACAATTCGCGAAGGAGATAATTTATTGCAAGCAAAACTAACAGATGGAAATTCAATAATCCTAATGGCGCTATACTCTGGCAAAGCAATACGATTTCATGAAAACAGAGTACGCCCTATGGGACGTAATGCGTCTGGTGTTAAAGGAATTACACTTGCTAACAAAACAGACCAAGTTGTTAGCATGATTTGCGTTAACCAAGAAACAGAAAATGAACCCATAGACGACATTTTAGTTGTATCAGAAAATGGATTCGGAAAACGTTCTTCATTAGACGATTATAGAGAAACTAATAGAGGCGGAAAAGGTATAAAAACTATTAATATTACCGACAAAACAGGCAATCTCATTGCTATTAAAAATGTTAATGACAAAGAAGATATAATGATTATTAATCGCAGTGGAATCATTATTAGAATGAAAGTTGCCGATTTACGTGTAATTGGAAGAGCTACCCAAGGTGTTAAACTTATTAATTTAAAAGATGACGATATAATTGCTGCTGTTACAAAAGTTCCATCAGAAGATGAGGAAGATGAAAACAGCATAGAGCATGAAAATGAGCAAAATAAAGAAATAATTGAAAACGAAAATTAAACAATAAATAAAAAAATAACATGAAAAAATTTGTTTTTATTATCGGATTAGTTACTTTAGTAACAATGAGCATGGCTCAAAAAAAAGAATTAAGTAATGCTTACAACCACTATTCAAATAAATATTGGGATAGAGCCAAAATAGCAATAGACAAAGCTTCACAACACGAAGACACAAAAAATGATGCTCGTACATGGTTCTATCGAGGGAATATTTATTTACAAATAGGATATGCCAAACAAGAAAATCCAAAATCAGAATATCAAAAATTATGTGATAATTGTGGCGAAATTGCTTACGACTCTTATATTAAAGCATTGCAAATAGACAAAACAGTAGAAGCTTCTACAATGATGCCAAACAATCCCATAAAAGGAATAGAGTATTGTGCTGATTTGCTGTATAATGAAACATTAAAAGAACTCAACAACACCAATTTTGAACGCGCATTAGTACTTGCCGAAAAATGCTATAACTGCAATCCTCATAGCGAAAGCGGTAATTTTATTTACGCCATAACAGCCGAATATGCTAATAAAAAAGACATTGCAAAAGCACGTTATAGTGCAATGATTAATAAAAAAAGACCTACGCTAATGGCAGAACCTTACACTCAATTAGCCTTAATATATAAAGAAGAAAACGATACAGTACGAGCACTAAAAACAATTAAAGCAAGACCAGCAGAAGACACCTCCTTCAATATCAAATATATTATCAATAAATCAATAATATTAATGTGGGCTGGCGAAACAGAAGAAGCTACTGCTATAATGAACGAAGCACTTGCCAAAGACCCCAATAATTATTTATTATTATTCGGACTTGGAACCGCATTTAGCGACCAGAAAAAATATGAAGAAGCAGAAAAATATTTAACTCAAGCCTTAGAAATTAAACCTAACGATATTAATATTATCTATAATTTAGGAAATAGTTATTATAATCATTATGCTGAAAAATTCAATAAAATAGATGATATTGAGGATAATGATGAATACGAAAAAGTAAAAGAAGAATGTCAAATTATATTAAGAAAAGCTCTTCCATTACTTGAAAAAGCCCATGAGTTAGACCCAAACGATAGAAATACTCTAATTATGTTGAAAACAGTTTATCCTCGTATTGATAAAAAAGAAGATGAAATAGAAGAGTTTTCTGTAAAAATAAAGGAAATAGACGAAAAATTGAATAAATAAAATTTATTTATTCAAACATTGTAAATACATTTGTATCGTATTTTGTAACCCATAATACAAAGCATCACAAATAAGTGCATGCCCTATAGACACTTCTTTCAAATTAGGAATACTAGCATAGAAATATACCAAATTTTCTAAATTCAAATCATGCCCTGCATTTAATTCTAACCCTACATCTTCTGCTTTTTGAGCAGCTGTTATAAAATCTTTTATTGCAAGTGTTCGATTTGACGGAAATAATGAAGCATACGATTTTGTATAAAGTTCCACTCGATTAGTTCCACAATTTTTGGCATTTTCTATCATAATGGGATTAGCCTCAACAAAAATAGAAGTGCGTATGTTTTCACCATGAAATATAGCTATGATTTTTTTTAAAAAATCAGCATTTTTTATAGTATCCCAACCAGCATTAGAAGTAAGAACATCTGGCGGGTCAGGCACTAAAGTTACCTGATGAGGTTTAACACGTAATACTAAATCTATAAATGTATCAGAAGGATAACCTTCTATATTAAATTCGGTAGTTATAACAGACTTTAAATCTATAACATCTTGATAGCGAATATGCCGCTCATCGGGACGAGGATGAACAGTAATTCCTTGTGCTCCAAATTTTTCACAATCTATTGCTGTTTGAATAAGGTTGGGCATATTTTCGCCTCTAGCATTACGCAAAGTAGCTATTTTATTTATATTTACGCTTAGTTTACATCTATTAACCATAATAAAAGTTTTTTATTCGAATAAAAATGAAAGATGAAAGATTTTTGAACGCAAATGGTCAATACTATTGGTATAAAAATTATCTTCATTTTTCAATAAATTGAGTATGCCATAAGACATTTTAAACTCAATACTAAATTTAAATAAATTCATATACATGTCAATCCCACTACCTATTTGAGCTTGGACATCGCTTCTTAGTAGTTTAAGTCTTACAACATCTGTTGATTGCGACTGTTTTTTTGCTTGTGATGCAAGATCAATACTATATTGTGCTCCAGTAATTACATAAAAACGAACATTTTGCATACGAATAGATTTCATTTTTACTAATAATGGAAAGTTTAAGTTAACTGATTCTATTTTTTTATCTACTTTAAATAAAGAGTTATTATTATATCGAATATTGTAAGTTACAATTCTATCTTGCAAAGAAATTTCAGGAACAAAACGTAAATTAAAATGGTTTCCTAAATGTAAATCAGAAATAATTCCAATATTAAATCCACTCATTGGTGTTGTTTCAATTATCATTAAAGAATCAAATGGATTTAAATTCGTTTTAGGCTTAATAGCAAAATTTGCCATATTATAACCAATCATAAATCCAAAATGAAACTTTTTTTGGTCATAATATACTAAATTGGGAGCTCTTTGTGGCTTGCGTTGAGCATAAATAGTAGTATAATGTATGCCAAAAATTATTACGACAATATATGTGTAAAAAATATTCTTCAAAAATTTTTTTTTTAATAAAGAAAATAACGCCAATTAGCAATTTTTATTATACTGTCAATAGACGACAAAAGAACCATATCGCAATGATATGGTTCTTTTATAAAGTTGCGGAGATAGGATTCGAACCTATGACCTCCGGGTTATGAGCCCGACGAGCTACCACTGCTCTACTCCGCGATATCTCGTATTTTTCATAGAAAAATATTTTATGCAAAAGTAAATATTTTTTTAATAAGAAACAACTAAAAATTAAAAAAAAAATTATTTTTTTCCAATAAAAGAATAAGCATTTGATTTATTGCCATTCATAGTAGGGAAAGTTGTTCTTTTAAACAAAACACGTTGAAATAATTGCAAACTATATTCAACCCAATCTAAAGCATGATGACGCAAAACCAAACCTTCGGGAAGTTCGAAAACTCCATAAATTCCATATTTTTCATGAAATTTATGGTAGCGTTCTTTATTTCGCATATCAATATTTAAAAGAAAATCATTAATATAAATAATTCCGTTTGGTTTTAAAACCCTTTTTATTTCTTTTAATAAAAACAATTGAGCATCGTTTTGTGTAATACAAGTAAGTACTGCAAATAACAACACGACATCAAAACTATTATCAGAGAAATCAATTTCTTGTTGCTGTTGAACTTTTAGCGTTAAAAATGGAAATTGCTGTTTAGCTCTTTCAATCATTTTTTCTGAAAAATCGAGCCCAAATAATTGAGTATAACCTTTTTTATATAGTTCTTCTAATGTTCTTCCATATCCACATCCTACATCTAAGATGAAAGAATTTTTATTAATAGATGCTTCTATTAGTTCTATGTGTAATGGTGTTGTAAATTCTTTATCATATGCAATTTGATTCCAAACATCTTTTTGAAGTTTCAGCATAATTATAATTCAAAATTCTTTTTTTTAGTTGTATTTTTTTTGACTTTAGTTTCATCAATTAATGGACTAAAATCGTAAGCTTCGTTTATATTGAAATCACCTATTTGAGTGCGACATAGCTTGCTTAAATAAGCTCCAACTCCCAATATTTTTCCTAAATCAGAAGCAATAGAACGAATATAAGTTCCTTTACTACAATGTATTTCAAAATCAATATTTGGAAGGTCAAACTGTGTTATATCAAAAGAATAAACACTAACTTCTTTTGTCTTTAACGCAATCTCATCTCCTTGTCGGGCATATTCAAAGGCTGATTTTCCCTTTAATTTAACTGCCGAATAAATAGGTGGGGTTTGAAAAATATTACCTGTTAATTGTTTGCATGCTTTTTCTACTTCTTCAAGTGTGAGATGATTGTAAGGGAAAAAGTTTTCGGGCAAATGTTCTAAATCATAACTTTTTGTTGTTGCACCCACAGTAAACGTTCCTGTGTAACGTTTGTTTAAATTTTGAAAATCAGGTATTTTTTTTGTATATTTTCCAATACAAACGATCAATAATCCAGTAGCTAATGGGTCTAAGGTGCCAGCATGTCCTATTTTAATTTTTTTTTCTCCGGTGATAGTTCTAATTTCATATTTTAATTTATTAATAACATCAAAAGATGTCCATCTTAATGGTTTATCAATAAGTAAAACAGAACCTTCTTTTATGTTTATTTTCTGAAGGGCAGTAAGTATCATTTATTGAGGAATACGTAAAATTTTACCAATAATCAAAGGTGCATCAGAAGCTAAATTATTTTCTTTTTTTATGTCTTCAATTGTTACAGATTGAAAACGTTGAGCAATACTCCACAAAGTATCTCCTTTTTCTATTTTATAAGAAGTATAATTAGTCGTTTTGTTCGATTGTTTTACAGATTCTGAGGGTAAAGAAACACTGACTGTATCAAGATTTACATTCATACTATCAGAAGTGTTTTTGTCTACAAGTGTTGCATCTAAAGTTGTTATACTATCTTTTTTCTGTATAGGCACTTTTACATAACCAACGATTAGTTTTTCTCCGGGGTGTATCGTAGTCGATTTTTTATTATTCAATCGAGAGAGTTCAGAGACAGGAATATTATATTTTCTGGAAATAATACTTAAAGACTCTCCATTTTTTACAATATGAAATTTATATTTAGAAGTGCTGGCTATAGAAGCATTTTCGGCATCAGAAAAAGTAATATCTGAAATAGTATAAGTAGGAAAATACAACGAAGTATTGTAGTTGTAAATACTGTCTTTATTTTCAATAAATGCGCTAATGTATTCGACTGGTAAAGTTAATATTAATGTTTTATCGGAAGCTGGAATAACATTTCGTTTGTATTGAGGATTATAACTTACTAACTGTTCTGTTGGAATATTGATAACAGCTGCTATTTGTTGAAAGTGTAATTTATTTGTTATATGAACTGTATCTGTTAGTTCTAATTTTATTTCGGCGGGGCGTACTCCAAGTTTATCGTAATACATCATTGCATACATTGCTCCATAAAAAGCTGGTACATATCCTCTTGTCTCTTTCGGTAAATAATTATATATTTCCCAAAAATCGGTTTTTCCTCCCGATCGTTGAATGGCTTTCGTCACATTTCCTGGGCCGCAGTTATAAGCTGCAATGGCTAACACCCAATTGCCCCAAAACATTTCGCTTAAATCATATAAATGCTTGGCAGCAGCTTCTGTAGCTTTTAGCGGATCGCGTCTATCGTCAATCCATGTGCTAACATTCAAATCATACATTTTTCCTGTATTATACATAAATTGCCATAACCCAGTAGCGCCAGCTTTTGAAACAGCTATAGGATTTAAAGCCGACTCAATAACTGCTAAATATTTTAATTCTAATGGGCAATTGTATCTATCTAATGCCTCTTCAAACATAGGAAAATAATAATGAGACAACCCTAATAATAATGATAAACTTTTATAACGTTTGGTATACAGCTCAATATAATTACGAATCTGTTGATTGTAAACCAAAGGAAATAAAGTTTGATCCGTAATAATTTTTAAACGATGATAGTAAATAGAATCAATATTTTCTGAATCAATATCTTGAAAAGCAACTGGGAGTTGCGATTTTTCGTAATAAATAGCCTTTTTAGCATACCATGTCTCATTAATCGCATTGAGCTGTATTAAAATATTAGAATTTTCTTCTATTGTTGTATCTAAATAAGTATTTTGTTCATTTTGAGCTAACAAAGAAAAACTTATAAAAAAAAGAATGAATAAATAAATGAAACGCATGTGATATTTTATTGCATTAAAAAAATAATATAAATAAAACAGAAAATTTTTACAAAAGTACATTATTTTTTTTTATCATACTTTATTTATTTAAAATCTTAATTTCGACACGCCGATTAAGGTCTTCTTCATAAGTCGTTTTTTCTTGAGGAAAACGTTTTTTTGATGAGCCGTAGCCTTTGTATATCATTCGAGTACTATCAATACCTGCCTTTATCAAAAAGTCGTATACGGCTTTAGCTCTATTTAAACTTAAAAAATTATTTTGATTTATTATATCATAACCGTCTTCCCCATCGTCTTTACAACAAATATGTCCTTGTATTTCTATTGCTAATGTAGGATATTGCTGCATTATTTTCACTAAATCTTGCAGCATAGCCGCCGATTCTGCCTTAAAATTAGGAGTTCCGCCTATAAAAATAATATTTTCTAAAACAATTTCTTGTCCTATATCAAAGTCATTTATATCAAGAAAAGAAAGTGTTTCTGATGCTTTGTTTTCTTTTTTTACATATATTATTTCTGTTCTTCGATGTGATGGAACTCCGATGATAGTTTCATTATCGCTTCGAAATAAATGGCTTTTTGGAAAAACACCTAAGCCATGATAAAAAATAATATTATTTTTAGGAAATCCTTTGTTTAATAAATAATTATAAACTACTTCCGCGCGTTTTTGGGATAACTCTTGGTTATAAAATGAACTTCCTAAAAAGTCGGTATAAGCAACAATTTCTACAGAAAGTATATCATTGAAAGATAAAAAATTACTGATAATTAATTTATTTTTATCGTTTATACTAAATTCATTTATATCGTAATACAAGAATAACGTATCTTTATTTTGAGAAAAAGAAATAGAAATAAATGAAAAAAAAACAATTATTAACCCTTTAAATTTCATTATTTATGTAATTATTAATATTTGAATAAAAATTTTGACATATTTAAATTACAGTTGTTTTTTTTATCAATAATTTTGATAAAAATTAAGCCGAGTTTACAACAAGGATTACAAAATAACAGAACAAATTTAAACTCATTTATTTGTTGGCATTTTCTTTTATAATTCTATTCTGCAAAAATACAATATTTGTTAATATATTGTTTGATGTTCCCAATAAATTACTTGAGGTATTTTTATGGTGTCGAACAGAATGTTTTGTTTAGCGTTTTTTATATCTTCTCTATAAAGAGTAAAATCAAAAAATTCTTTATGATCATCCGTATTATAATATAAGATTAAATCTTTTTTTGAGGTGCCCTAAAGCATATACTGCTCCTTGTCATTGTACCTGTATAGGAGGGTAACTATCATGTTTTTTATGGATGAACAGAGGGGTTCCCATCATCATACGAAACAATATACTTTCCTGTGTCTTTATCTTTATAAATATTAACCGAATTACCCTCTCGAAGTGATATTTTTTCCATTGCATAGTCCCATGCCTCATCGAAAGTATCAAATTTTCTTCTTACTATTTTAAAGCACAAATCACCGCCATCGTCGTAAGGCTCATCTATATTAACGGGATCAGTCCAAATCGGGTCAAAATGGATACTCGACTCTGTTACAAAGCCATAATGAAAAAGAGGATTTGTTTCATTAAAAGAAAGTGTAAAATATCCCTTTTCTCCCCCTGCATAACTGTCAAGTGTAGTCCATATGTACACGAACGCCATTGGAAAATCGTGTTCATAAACTGCATATTGATATGGCAACATGCTTTCGTGTAAAACAAAAGGATAGACTATTACTGTATTTGTAGTGCATATCTCTACTATTTCTGCCCATAAATTAAGAATATCGGGATATGTAATTTCGATAAAACTTGTATTTATAGGAAAAATTAATATAAAATCTTGATTAAAAGGTATTCCGTTTACCGTAATGATATAATTTTCCATTACAGGCTCAACATCAATCATAATATCTTCAAATTCAGGTTTCAGTACTGCTGTTAAATGAACAGCAAACACTTCATCTGTTTCTACTACATGAATTACACCTATTAAATCACACTCATAAATTCGTCCGTCATAATTTCCTACAACAGCATTACCACTTATAGGATAACCTGCTTCACCTACATTTATAACTGTATGTATTTCTACAATTTGTGTAGGTTGCTGGTAATTGCCCATTGATTTTTTCGCCTTGGGAGTTGAAGTTATAAACTGTTTATTTTGCGATAATATTGTTTTATCCTCATCCTTTTGGCAGGCATAAAAAACATTGCTCCTATCACCGCTATTACTAAAACTACCACTAAATTTATGTTTTTAACTATTTTTTTCATTTTTTATCCTTTCAATTTTTATCAAATGATTTAGCAAAATACACCTTTTGCGTGCCTGTAACAGAAATTATTGCTCCTTTGTTCATTTCTTGCATTATCCAATAGTAAAACTTATTCATATTCTTCGTTTTTACGGTAGGATACATATCCTTGTTATCTTTCGTTATGGGATTATATTTGGCATATAACACACTATCCTTTTCTCTAATTACACCTGAATATATGTAATCATCATCACAAAAAATAATCATATAACCTTTTTCCCCTTCTTCATTTGACATTGGCTCTGGTGGTGCCTGTAGCAACCAACGTTGTGTCCAAAATTGACAATCAAGTGTTGAAAAAACATCCATCATCAATATATTAAATTCTCTACTGTCCCGATATACCGCTTTTTCAAAAGGAGGTTTATCGGTTAACAGAATAGGGTAATTTGGATCACTAAAAGTACGAGTAGTATCCAATATTGCTCTAACTTTCGCGGCATAATCGGACTCCACGGGAAGAAAGACACCTTTTTGCGAACATGAAATGCTCACGACAATAGTAAGAAACAAAAATGCTTTTTTTACAGATTTAGTCAAGTTCATGATTACCTCCCTTTCTTTTTTACTCCCTTTTTTTTACCAATTCGGATTAAATGATTTAGCAACAAATGTTTTTCGTGTTCCTGTGATAGAAATTATTGTCCCTCTATTCATTTCTTGTATTATCCAACGATAAAACTTACAATCATTTCTCGTTTTTATAACAGAGCTCATACCCCTATCCTCTTTTGTTATCGGATTGTATTTAGCATATAACACACTATCCTTTTCTCTAATAACTCCTGAATATATGTATTCTTCATCACAGAAAATAACCATATAACCTTTCCCCCCTTCTTCATTTGACATTGGCTCATCATAAGGTGTTCTCTGAGGTGTCCAATATGGTATCCAACGCGGAGTCCAGCGTTGTAACCAAAGTGCATCAAAAACATCTCCTATTAATTCATATAAAGCCCAACTGTCACGGAAAAATGCCTTTTGAAATGGCGGCTTATCAGTCACGTTAATAAGATATTTCGGGTTGAGAGAAAAAATAGAACCTGACGACATTGCTCTAATTTTCGCAGCAGTGTCGGACTCTACGGGGAGAAAAATTTCTTTATGTGAACATGATATTCTATATTCAATGCATGAAGAAAGACTCATGGCAATAACAAGAAACAGAAATACTGTCTTTATCGATTTATTTGTATTCATGACTTATATAATTTTTATTTGCAATTTTTTGCAGCCTCGCATTTAATCCAGCCATTACCGAGATTTGTAACTATAATCTCATAACCATTTTTAATTTGTCGTTCACACCATCTTTCTGCCCTATTTTCGCTTTTCGTAATTATAACTTTGTAAAGTTTACAACCATACATTGTATCGTAATCATCATCATCAATATTATCAATATTTACGGGTGGATTATTAGGGTCATCAACAAAAACACTCGGGTCAAAATGGATAGTCGACTCTGTTACAAAGCCATAATGCAAAAAGGCATTTGCATCATCAAAAGAAAGCATAAAATATCCCCTTTCTCCCCCTGCATAACTGTCAAGTGTAGTCCATATGTACACGAACGCCATTGGAAAATCGTGTTCATAAACTGCATATTGATATGGCAACATGCTTTCGTGTAAAACAAAAGGATAGACTATTACTGTATTTGTAGTGCATATCTCTACTATTTCTGCCCATAAATTAAGAATATCGGGATATGTAATTTCGATAAAACTTGTATTTATAGGAAAAATTAATATAAAATCTTGATTAAAAGGTATTCCGTTTACCGTAATGATATAATTTTCCATTACAGGCTCAACATCAATCATAATATCTTCAAATTCAGGTTTCAGTACTGCTGTTAAATGAACAGCAAACACTTCATCTGTTTCTACTACATGAATTACACCTATTAAATCACACTCATAAATTCGTCCGTCATAATTTCCTACAACAGCATTACCACTTATAGGATAACCTGCTTCACCTACATTTATAACTGTATGTATTTCTACAATTTGTGTAGGTTGCTGGTAATTGCCCATTGATTTTTGGTTTTTTATACTATTATTTTTTGGATTATATATCTTATCATTTTCTTTTTGGCATGCCCAAAATATTGTGGTTCCAATAGCCACAATAAATATTGTGGCTATTATATATTTAATCTTTTTCATATTTGCTATATTTTAAAGAGTTATTAACTAAATGGCACCTCTAACTTTTTTTTGCAAAGTTATACATTATTTTTAATACAAATTGATTTTTTAAGAATAGACGAATTAATATTGCTATTTATAAATAAAAATTTTATACTTTTGAAGTTTATTTAGAAAATATATAAAATTATGATACATATTACATTACCAGATGGATCGGTAAAAAATTATGAACAAAACATTACTTCTTATGAAATTGCTCTATCTATTAGCGAAGGGCTTGCAAGAAATGTTTTAGCAGCAATTGTAAATGACGAGGTATGGGATTTACATCGTCCCATTCAATCAAATGCAACACTTCGTTTATTAACATGGGATGATGAGCAAGGGAAAGACGTATTTTGGCATACTTCTGCACACTTAATGGCTTCTGCAATAGAGTTATTATATCCTGGTGTTAAATTTGGGATAGGTCCCAGCATCGAAACAGGATTTTATTACGATATCGATTTTATGGATTATACAATTTCTTCTGATGATTTTAAAAAAATCGAAGATAAAATGTCTGAATTAGTAACAAATAAAGAAAAAATAAATCGTATTGAAATTACAAAAGAAGAGGCATTAAGCTATTTCAAGAAAAAAAATGATGAATATAAAATAGAATTAATAGAAGGTTTGGAAGAAGGGAGTATTACCTTTTATAAAAGCGGTAATTTTGTCGATTTATGTAGAGGACCTCATTTGCCCGATATGTCTCCAATAAAAGCCATTAAACTATTAAGTTTAGCCGGCGCTTATTGGAGAGGAGATGAAAAACGCAAGCAATTAACTCGTATCTATGCTGTAACCTTTCCAAAAAAGAAACTATTAGACGAATACTTATTATTGTTAGAAGAAGCTAAAAAACGAGACCATCGTAAATTAGGAAAAGAATTAGAATTATTTACATTTTCGCAATCTGTTGGAATAGGATTACCTATATGGTTGCCCAAAGGAGCAGCACTCAGAGAACGCTTAGAAAATTTTCTTAAAAAAGTGCAAAAAGAATATGGTTATCAACAAGTAATAAGTCCGCATATCGGCAATGTAGAGCTTTATAAAATTTCAGGACATTATCAAAAATACGGACAAGATTCATTCCGTCCGATAAGCACGCCGCAAGAAGGTGAAGAATTTTTCTTAAAACCCATGAATTGTCCACATCATTGCGAAATTTATAGAACTAAACCACGCTCTTATAAAGATTTACCTTTGCGTTTAGCCGAATTTGGGACAGTATATCGTTATGAACAAAGTGGAGAATTACACGGATTAACACGCGTAAGAGGATTTACACAAGACGATGCCCATATTTTCTGTACAACCAATCAGTTAGAAGACGAATTCTGCAAAGTAATAGATATAATATTATACATATTCAAAACCCTCGATTTCAAAGATTATACAGTACAAATATCTTTACGCGACCCAAATAACAAAGATAAATACATAGGTTCTGACGAAAATTGGGAAAAAGCAGAAAAAGCAATAATAGACGTAGTCGAAAAACGCAATTTAAATGCTATTATTGAAATAGGAGAAGCAGCTTTTTATGGACCTAAATTAGACTTTATGGTGCGAGATGCTATAGGAAGAAAATGGCAATTAGGCACTATACAAGTAGATTACAATCTTCCGGAGCGCTTTGATTTAGAATATATAGGTAGTGATAATCAAAAACATCGACCTATTATGATACATCGTGCCCCTTTTGGTTCAATGGAGAGATTTATTGCCGTACTAATCGAACATACTGGAGGAAATTTTCCTTTATGGTTAGCATTCGAACAAGTTGCTATTTTACCAATTAGCGATAAATACATTGAATATGCACAAAAAATAGCTCAACAATTAGAAAATCAATCTATACGCGTTAAAATAGATGACCGTAGCGAAAAAACAGGAAAAAAAATCAGAGATGCTGAAATGCAAAAAATACCATATATGATAATAATAGGCGAAAAAGAAATAAACGAAAACACTATTTCTGTACGCAAACATCAAATGCAAGATATGGGAAGTATGCAATTAGAAGTATTTATTGAAATAATAAACAATGAAATTAAAAATCAATTATCTTAAAAATTATGGGTAAAACATTTGTCGAAAAAATTTTCAATGCCAATTGTAACGATATTGTATTTGCTAAACCAAATATTGTTTTAACACATGATAACACAGCAAGTATTATCGAAACTTTTAAAAAAATAGGCGGAAGTCAAATTTACGACTCCGAGCAATTACTGATTGTATTAGACCATAACGCCCCGCCTACAAGTGCAGCATTAGCCAATGATTATCAAAAAATTAGAGATTTTGTAAAACAAGAAAATATTAAAAAATTTCATGATGTAGGCGATGGGATCTGCCATCAAATCATGGCATTATATGCTCGTCCGAAAATGATTATTGTAGGAAGTGATAGCCACACTTGCACAGCAGGAGCATTTAATACTTTTGCAGCAGGTATCGATCGTACCGAATCAGCAGGACTATGGAAAGAAGGAGAAACGTGGTTCAGAGTACCTGAAAGTATCAAAATTACTTTAATAGGAAAACTCAAAAAATACGTATGTGCTAAAGATTTAGCTTTATGGATTATCGGAATGATAGGTTCAGAAGGTGCCGATTATATGTCGATAGAATTTCATGGAGACGGATTGAAAGGAATAAGTATTTCCGACCGTATGACATTAGCCAATCTTACTTCTGAAATGGGAGCTAAAAACGCTGTTTTCCCAGCAGATGAAATTTTGCAAAGTTTTTTAGGAAAAGAATATCAAGGCATATGGGCAGATGATGATGCTTGTTATGCAAAAGAAATCATTATTGATTTAGACCAAATATTTCCTGTCGTATCAGCACCTCATCATGTTGATAATGTTAAAGCTGTAGCAGAAGTAAAAAATATAAACATACAACAAGCCGTTATAGGAACTTGTACCAATGGACGAATAGAAGATTTACGACAAGCTGCTGAAATTTTAGAAGACAATCAAATTCCCGACCACCTTCAATTATTAATCATTCCAGCGTCTAAAGATATATATATACAAGCACTTAAAGAAGGAATTATTGAAACATTAATGAACGCCGGGGCTAATATATTAGCCCCATCTTGCGGTCCTTGCTTAGGAACAGGGCAAGGAATACCTGCCGATAAGGTAAATGTTATCTCTACTGCTAATCGTAATTTTAAAGGAAGAATGGGAAATAAAGAAGCTGCTATTTATTTAGCTTCACCTATAACAGTCGCTTATTCAGCATTAAAAGGAAAAATTACTAATCCAATAGCAATAAATACAAGCGATGTTTATCCTTATCCTAAACAGCAAAGCCAAACAGTCGAAATTTCAGAATCAGAAAATAGATTGGCTAATAAAGTTTGGAATTATACCGATATTGATAATATGAACACCGACCAAATGTTTGCAGGAAATTTAACTTACACAGTAAAAAGTTCTGAACCTGACAAAATAAGACCTTACTTATTTGCAGGTGTTGACAAACATTTTGCTGAAAAAGTAAGTAAAGACGATATATTAATTGTAGGAGCTAATTTTGGTTGTGGCAGCTCACGCGAACATCCGGCTGTTGGCTTAGCACACGCAGGAGTTAAAGCGGTAATATGCAAATCTGTAAATAGAATTTTTTATCGCTCTTCTTTCAATCAAGGGTTATCTATCATTGTCTTACCAGAAGCAGTAGCTGTTTATAAACAAGGCGATACAATTAAAATTGATTTAGAACAAGGAAAAGTATTTATCAATAATATATCATTCACTTTTGCTAAACTTCCTAATAAATTATTAGAAATACTCAAAACCAAACAAAGAACGTAATTAATTAAATAATTCATTTTTCGTTGAAAAAAAAACTATACATAGAAACATATGGATGCCAAATGAATATTGCTGACAGTGAGGTCGTAGCATCTATACTGTCTGATAAATATACTATTTGCAATAATGAAAAAGAAGCAGATATTATTTTAGTTAATACATGCGCTATACGTGAAAATGCAGAGCAAAAAGTCTTAAAACGTTTAGAAGCCTTAAACGCATTATATCGAAAAAAACAAAAGAAAACAACAATCGGATTAATTGGTTGTATGGCAGAACGTTTTTCGTCTCAACTTTTAGAAAAAAACATGGTAGATATCATAGCCGGTCCTGATGCTTATCGTTCTTTACCTGTTTTATTGAACAAAGCAACAGCAGACAATGTAAATATAACACTTTCTACTATAGAAACTTATGATGATATCCTCCCTATACGTTACGCAAGTAATGGCGTATCTGCTTTTGTATCCATTATGAGAGGTTGTAATAATTTTTGTTCTTATTGTGTAGTGCCTTACACCCGCGGCAGAGAACGCAGCCGCAATCCTCATACAATATTGAATGATATACAATTATTAATAAAAAACAACTACAAAGAAGTAACCCTCTTAGGACAAAATGTGAACTCATATATGTGGGAAAATCAATATCGTTTTCATCATTTAATAAAAGACGTTGCTTGCTTGAGTAATAATTTGAGAGTACGTTTTGCTACCTCGCATCCAAAAGATTTATCAGATGATTTGTTAAAAACAATGGCTTCTTATCCTAATATTTGCAAATCAATACATTTACCGGCACAATCGGGGAGCAACCGTATATTAGAAAAAATGAATCGTAAATATAAAAGAGAATGGTATTTAGAAAGAATCGAAGCCATAAGAAAATACATGCCCGAAGCTAGCATCTCTACTGATGTGATAACCGGCTTTTGTGACGAGACAGAAAATGACCACAAAGCCAGCTTATCATTAATTGAAACAGTAGCTTACGACTATGCTTTTATGTTTAAATACTCGGAACGTAGCAATACTTTTGCCGAAAAACATTTGAAAGATAATGTCCCAGAAGAAGTAAAAACAAAAAGATTAGAAGAAATAATAGCTTTACAACAAGCCTCTTCACACAAAAGTAATTTAGCCGATATTGGAAAAACATTTGAAGTTTTAATAGAAGGCTATTCAAAACGTTCTACTGATTTCTATTCAGGGAGAAATAGTCAAAATAAAGTAATTGTTTTTCCAAAAACAAATCATGCTATTGGCAGTTACGTAAATGTTACAATTGAAAAATGTACGACAGCAACATTACTTGGAAAAGCAATCGAATAGCATTTTAAATAAGTCCTTCATCTTGAAAACTATAATATGTATTGCTGGCAATAATAATATGGTCAAGAAGAGCGATATTTAAAATTTGAGACGCATCATAAATATTTTTCGTCAATTGTTTATCTGCATTGCTTGGCGTAATATTGCCCGATGGGTGATTATGACAGAGAATAAACTCAGTTGCATTTTCTACTAATACGTAATGAAATATTTTTTTAGGGTCGGCAACTGTACTTGTCAATCCGCCAACACCTATTAGTCGTTTTCCTATAATTTGTTTATTTCGTTTTAATAAAATAATCCAAAACTCTTCATAATTTATTTCGCCAATATTAGGATAAATATACTCAAAAGCATCTTTACTACAAGTAATTTTTTTTCGTTCTAGCACTTCTGCTTCTCGCCGTCTCCTACCTAACTCTAAAGCAGCGGCAATTGCAACAGCTTTGGCATTTCCTACTCCTTTATATTTCATTAATTCTTTTAAAGAAAGATGCGAAAGCTCTATTAAATTATTACTACAATTTGCTAATATTCGTTTTGCAAGGTCTACAGCCGTCTCTTCGCGATTCCCCGAAGAAAGTAAAATAGCAATTAACTCAGCATCTGATAAAGCTAAACGCCCTTTAGCTATCATTTTTTCGCGTGGACGATCATTTTCCGCCCAATGTGTTATGTTTTTTTTCATTTTAAATAAAATTAATTTTTTCTATATCTTCTAAACTTTTAATTTTACCCATATCCATCCAAAAATCTTTTGAGTGATCATACCCAACAATTAAATGCTTCTTTGCAAGATGCAAATACCAATCGGTAATAGAAAAAACATTTTCTGTTGGCATAAAATTAAAAATTTCGGGCGAAATAACATGAATTCCACTAAAAGCAAATTGGCTATTATCGTTGTTTTCTTCATAAGTCACTACTTTTTCTTCGGTTTTAGTATTATATTTTCCATATAAACGCATGTGTTGGTCGAATAAAAGATAACGTTGTGTAGTTCGATTTTTAACGGCTAATGTAGCTAAAGATTGTTTTTGAAGATGATATCTATACATCTCACTTAAATCTATATCACTAATAATATCAACATTATATAAATAAAAATCTTTGTTATCATTAAAAAAAGGAGCAGCTTTTTTTAGTCCTCCTCCTGTATCCAAGAGCAATGTACTTTCGTCAGAAAAAGAAATACGTGCAGAAAAAGAATGTGTATTGACAAATTCAATTATTTGCTCAGCAAAATGATGAATATTAATAATAATATCATTAACTCCAAAAGCAATAAGTTTTTCTATGCTTTTTTCTAAAAGTGTTTTTCCTTTAATTTCGACTAATGCCTTGGGTTTATTTTGCGTAAACTGCTGCAATCGCGTGCCTAATCCTGCAGCTAAAATCATTGCTTTCATATTATTTAGTTATTTATCTTTTTGATATAATTTTTTGTAATAAACAAACGATTAAAAACACTATTATTCATATTCTTTGTTAGTCGTACGATGACAAAAGTAATAATAAAAGCCATAATAAAACGAAAAATAATAATTCCAGAATAATGACCTCCTATACCTATCATCAATAATGTATCTTCAAAAATACTATGAAATAAGCCCATTAGTATTAAAGAATAAAAAATATCTTTTGGTTGTATTTTTTTTTGTTTACTCTCTTCTATCATCAAACCACCTCCATAAGCGATTCCTAAAGTGAGAGCTATAAGCGTTATTGACAATACATCGTTACTAATTCCTAAATACTTCAACAATGGCTGTAATATTTTATTAATCCAATCTAAAACTCTTATAATTTCTAATAATCGCATTAATGCTACCAAACTAAAAATTATAATAGTAATGATACTGTAATTTTTTAATTCGTTAATAATCCATCCTGTCCAGCTTGTATCTTGTGCAACAAAAACTTTTGAAAGTTGTATAGGTTCTTGTAAAATATTCAATGAATTATAAATAAAAGATAAAATAACACCGAATAAAATAGCAGCACAAAAACGAAATAAAAACATGAATAAGATTTTAACACCTGCTTTTTGTGCAATTTTTAATTCAATAGGAAAAGTGTGTGCTATCAATAACATCGTAAGTAAAACTGTTAATTGCGCATGGGTAAGAGGGTCAGAAAGAGAAGGATAAATAGCAAACAAGGAAAGTATTCCCCCATAAAGATTAACAATCATGGCTGTAATCCACACTAAAGATGTCTCAGCAGGCAAATTACAAACATGCATGATAGGATTTAACAAGTGACTGATAAAAGGTAAAATATTGAATTCTTGTATAATGCGTATGATAATAGAAATGGGTATCATTAATTTAAATAATATCCAACATGTTTTTAAAGTACGTTGAAAAGTAAAACTAAAAAAATCTTTTATGTTCGCTATTTTCATACACTATAAAAAAATAAAATTTTTAATTTATTTCTACCCAATTACAAAAGTATATTTTTTTTAAACAAAAATAGAAGAAGCAATAAAATCAGCAAATAAATCACCTTTTTCTGTTAATGTTACAAAAGAAGTAGAAAGGTTATAAAACTCAGGATTGATAAAAGACAATTTACGGTGCAAATGAGTAAGATAAGTCTCTCCGAAATTTGCAAGAATATAATCGAAGCTACATCCCCAAATTGTTCTTAAAGATGTCATAATATATTCATTAAAACGCATGTCTGTAGTCAAAATTTCTTTTTCAAAAATCAAATTTTCGCCTTTTAAATAATAATTATCTCTTGACGGAGGATTTTCAAAAAATGCAATATATGCTTCAACATCTGCCATATTCCATTGCCTACTTTCTCTATTATAAGAGTGAGCACTTGGACCAATTCCCAAATAAAGAATATCTTTCCAATAAGATACATTGTGTTTTGACTCAAAGTGTTGTTTGCAAAAATTAGAAGTTTCGTAATGAATAAAATCATTCTCTTTTGAAAACGATATCAAATAGTTATACTGATCAAGAATTTCATCTTCTGTCGGGAGACACAATATTTTAGTTTGTATTTTTTGATATAGTACAGTTTTCTTTTCTAATGTTAATTGATAACAAGAGATATGTTGTATGTTTTTTATTTTATCTAAATTAGATTTCCATTTTTCTAATGTTAATGTTGGGAAACCATACATTAAATCAATAGAAAGATTATTAAAATTATTTTTTTGAGCCAATAAAATACTTTCTTCTGCTTGTTTAGCCGTATGTATTCGTCCGAGTATCTGCAAATCGCTATCATGAAAAGATTGAATTCCTATACTTAAGCGATTAACCGAAGTTGCAGACAAATGTTCAATGTATTCTTTTGTTAAATTATTGGGATTAGCTTCTAAAGTAATTTCAATATTGTTGGATAATGAGAAAAATAGAGAAATGTTATCAATTATCTGTTGTATTTCATTAGGAAATAGCAAACTAGGTGTTCCTCCTCCGAAATAAATAGTTTGGATTGTTTCGTTTTTTAAATAAGTAAAACGTAATTTTATTTCTGTTAATAACGCACTTATTATTTTTTTTCTTAACGATATATTTGTTTCGGAATAAAAATTACAATAACTGCATTTTTGTAAACAAAAAGGAATATGAATATAAATTCCAGCCATTGACTAATAATTTTTACAAAAATAGATAAAAGTTTTTTTACTTAAAAAAAATCGGATAATTTTTAGATTATCCGATAAATAAATTTTTAATTATTGTTATTAAAACACTTACCAAGCAAACAAAGGACGATAAGCCATCATATCATAAATATTTTTACGTGTTTTTTCGATAAGACTTTCATTATTTACATCAGAAAGTATGGCATCAATCATATCAACGATTATGGGCATTTCATTTTCTTTTAATCCACGTGTTGTAATTGCTGGTGTTCCAATTCGGATACCCGAAGTTGTAAAAGGAGTACGACTATCAAAAGGAACCATGTTTTTATTAATTGTAATTTCTGCTTTCACTAAAGTGTTTTCAGCAACTTTTCCTGTTAGATTAGGAAATTTCGTACGTAAATCAATTAACATTAAATGGTTATCTGTTCCTTCAGAAATAATTTTATATCCTTTATTAACAAATGCTTTTGCCATAGCATCGGCATTTTTCTTTACTTGTTTAATATATTCTAAATAGTTATCTGTCAAAGCCTCATAAAATGCAACAGCCTTAGCTGCAATTACGTGCTCGAGCGGACCACCTTGCACTCCAGGAAATACTGCCGAGTCTAACATTGCCGACATAAGTTTTATCTCACCTTTAGGTGTTGTTATACCCCAAGGGTTTTCAAAATCTTTTCCCATCATAATCAATCCACCACGAGGACCGCGTAAGGTTTTATGAGTAGTAGAAGTGCAAATATGACAATATTGAACAGCATTGTTTAATATTCCTTTAGCAATCAATCCAGCAGGATGAGCAATATCGCCCATAAGAATAGCTCCTATTTTATCTGCAATTTCTCGCATACGTTTCCAATCCCAATCGCGACTATAAGCAGAAGCACCGCCTATAATTAATTTTGGACGTTTTTCTAAAGCTGTAGCTTCCATTTTATCATAATTAATGGTGCCTGTATCTTCTTCAACAGAATAATCGACAACATTGTAAAGCATTCCCGAAGAGTTAACAGGCGAGCCATGCGACAAATGCCCTCCATGATTGAGATTTAATCCCATAAAAGTATCGCCGGGTTTCAAACAAGTTAATAAAACAGCCATATTAGCTTGAGCTCCTGAATGAGGCTGAACATTTGCCCATTCAGCACCAAAAAGTTGCTTTACTCTATCAATTGCAAGCTGTTCTGTTTGGTCTACAATTTGGCAACCGCCATAATATCGCTTCCCGGGATAGCCTTCAGCATATTTATTAGTTAAAACAGAACCCATTGCTTCAATAACTTGATTACTTACAAAATTTTCAGAAGCAATTAATTCGATACCGTGTAATTGCCTTTCTTTTTCTTTTTCAATTAAATCAAATATTTGTTGATCTCTTTTCATTATGATGATATTTTTTAAATTAAAATTCAATAAATTATAGATACGCAAAATTACTATTTTTTTTTGTAAAATTTCACATTTTGATAAAAAACTATTTTGCAATTTATTCTTTTGATTATCATTATATTAAAGACAATTTTGTGATTTACAAAAAAAAATAACAATAAATATTACAAATAATAATAATAATTAAATGATTCTTATTATAAAAAGGTATACTTTTGCAGAAATAAAAATAAACTTATAATTAAAATAATAAAATTAAGAAAAATGAGAAGAAGTATTTTATCATTAGCAGCAGTTGCTGTATTAGGTCTTTTTATGACCAGTTGTAATCCTGATGTAATATTTACAGGAACAGATAATATTGTTGTAGACTTAGGTTCTACCGATGCAGATGTACTTGAAGGCGTTGAAGCTTCGAATGGCGCTGATGTTACAGTGACAGGAATTGATTATGATAAAGCTGGCGAGCATAATGCTATATTTACAGCAAAAGACGAAACAAAAGAAGCCATTGTAAAAATCAAAACTGACAAACTAATAGGCAGTTATGAGTATACTATGACAATTGATGGCGAAGAAGATCAAGATATTGACAATATTGAAATCAAACAATCATCAACTGTATACAACAAAATATTAGTTGAAGGATTTCTTGCTGGCACAGTAACTTTTGGAGCTATTTGTAACGGAAACGACATCGAAGTTGAAGAATTTAACGTTGTTGCAGATGAAGACTTTACAGCAAAAGTAACAGGTACTGGAGTTTTTGAAAAAATAGAAGGAAGTGAAATTTATGCTGTTAAAACATTAACTCTTATTGCTGAATGGAGTGATGGAGAAACAGAGGAAATTGTATTAAATTTTACCAAATTATAAAAAATTACCTTTCTATTCTATAAAAAAGAGTGTTCATTTTTTTAGAACACTCTTTTTTTATTAATAATAAAATCATATTTTTCCATTTTCAACGTTTTATATTTTTATTAAACATTAATAATGAAAAAAAAATTCATTCTTAATATTATTTTATTAATAGGGTTAAATTTATTAATAAAACCCTTTTGGATATTTGGAATTGACAGAACGGTTCAAAACATAGTAGACCCAGCAATTTACGGTATCTATTTTCCACTATTCAATTTTTCTTTTCTTTTTAATATTCTATTAGACATAGGCATAACAAACTTTAATAATAGAAGTATTGCCCGTCAAAAAAACTTTTTAGAAGAAAATTTCTCTAAAATTTTTTCTTTAAAAATTATTCTTTTTATTTTTTATTTTTTATTTATGATTATAATAGGAATTTTTATGGGCTACAATCAGCTACAAATAAAAATGTTAATTCCTTTATTAATCAATCAGTTTTTATCTAGCTTTATTCTTTACCTCCGCTCTAATATATCTGGACTGCTAATGTTTAAAACAGATAGTTTTTTATCGGTTCTTGACAGAATGATAATGATTATTTGTTGCAGTATAGTTTTATGGGGTAATATTACAAATAAACCTTTCGATATCATGTGGTTTATTTATATACAAACTTTTTCATATGTTATAACTTGTTTATTTGCATTAAGTATCGTTTTAAAAAAATCGTCTTTTCATAAACCTTTTGTTGACATAGCCTATTTTAAAACAATCTTTAAACAAAGCATACCCTTTGCTATCCTATATTTATTTACCAGTATGCATAATAGAATGGATAGTGTTATAATGGAACGAATTTTACCCATTGACGAAGGAAGTGCGCAAGTCGTAATTTACGCTTCAGCTTACCGATTATTAGACGCTGGTATTATTATTGCTTATTTGGTTTCTGTAATTTGCATGCCACTGTTTTCAAACATAATAGCTAATAAAAAAAATGTAACAGATATTTTAAAAACATCATTTACTATCTTGTTTGTTTATGGTGTCATTGTTGCTATTGCATCTTTTTTCTACAGCTACGAATTGATGAACTTATTGTATAACAATAATCATATTGAAGAATCAGCTGAAGTATATAAAATATTAATGATAAGTATTTTCCCTGTTGTATTAACTTATGTGTTTGGGTCTTTGCTTACTGCTAATGGAAATTTAAAACAATTAAACACTATTGCCATAGTTGGCTTTTGCATTAGTCTTATATTAAATTTTATATTTATTCCAATCTATGGGGCAAAAGGCTCTGCATGGGCATTTTTGACAACGCAAATATTTATTATTATAAGCGAAATTTATTTGACAATTAAAATATTTCATTTTAAAATTAAATTAAATTTTATTTTAAAATTAGGATTTTTTACTATAGGAGTAATTTTATTAAACATTTTGAGTAAAAACTATTTGCCGTTTTCATGGGAGAAAAACTTCAGCATTATGCTGCTTGGCACAATAGCAACTATATTTATCTCACGTTTAATAAAAATAAAAGATATTTTTAATTTATTTTCATCAATAAAGACCTAAGAAATAAATGATATTTTAAATTATCTCTAAAAAAATGAATTCTTCGACCGTTATTAAAATAATTCATTCTGGATATAATTTTATTTATTATAAAATATTTATAAATTGATAATAGAATACTAAAAAAATTGTATTTTTGCATTAAAATAAATTAATATATATATGTTACAATTAATACGATTACAGACAGAAGCTGTCGCTCAAAATACAATTGATGCTGTTGAAAATATAGTTTCACATACTGAAAAACTTAATTTATGGTCCTTATTGTTTGCTCCTGGAACTATTCAGATTACAATTCCTTTATTAATTTTTATGGGAATAATTATCTATATTTTCGTAGAACGATATTTAGCATTAAAAAACGCAATGAAAGATGATGCGAATTTTATGAATAACATTCGAGATTTTATTTTAAACGATCGTTTAGAGTCAGCAACAGCATTGTGCCGTAGCACCAATACTCCTTTATCCAGAATGATAGAAAAAGGACTCAGTCGTTTAGGAAAACCTTTAAACGATATAAGCGAAGCAATTAATAATGTAGGACAATTAGAAGTTGCACGTCTAGAAAAAGGATTAAGTCTTATGGCAACTTTATCTTCGTTGGCTCCTATGTTAGGATTTTTAGGAACTGTTACTGGAATGATAGTTGCTTTTCATAGCATGGCAAATAGTGGCAACAATTTAGAAATTGCCGATTTAGCAGGTGGAATTTATACCGCATTAATAACTACTGCAAGCGGATTAATTGTAGGAATTTTCGGTTATTTATTTTATAATATTTTAGTAGCAAGAGTCAGTAGAGTAGTAGTTTTATTAGAAGCTAAAGCTACAGAATTTATGGACTTACTACATGAACCTGTAAAGTAAAAAAAATATGGCAATTAAAACACATAATAAGCGAATAACCGAATTTAACATTTCGACGCAAGCCGATATGGTTTTTTTATTATTAATATTTTTTATGATAACATCTACTATGGTCAGTCCAAATGCCATTAAATTACTATTGCCACAAAGCACAAGTAAAGTAATGGCAAAACAAAATTTTGAAATTTATATCGACCAAGATTTAGAATATGCTATCAAAGAAGGGAAAGATTTAATGGCAGTAGAAGAAAACATGTTAGATGCTATCATTGCAGAACGATTAATCCAATACGATTCTTCCGCTACTGTTGTTGTACGTGCCGATAAAAGTGTACCTGTTCAAAACATTGTATATGTTATCGATGCCGTTAATGGAGTAAACAATAGCTACAATCGTAAACATAAAGTAATTTTAGCAACAGCAATTAGAGAAAAATAATATTTAATATATGACTTATAGAAATATAGTCGAAAATAAACAACAGAAAAAAAATAAAATTATAGCTATTCTATCGGTAGTTATAGTTTATATATTAATGTTTTTATGTTTTATATTTCTTGGGTTGACACACCAAGTTCCACCACCACCTGAATATGGCGTAGAAGTAGATATGAGCGGCGGAGGCGGTGGAGGTAGTAGCGGTAGCGAAAATAAACAATCTACTTCAACAACAACCACACAACCTTCAAAAAAAATTGCTACTCAACGAACAGAAGAAACATCGTCTATTGTTTCAGGAAAAAACCAACAAACAACAAAAGAAATAATGCCTACAGTCAACGAAGATGCATTATTTAAACGAAGAACAACACAAGGAACCGGAGGCGAAGGCACTGGTATAGGGTCAGGAGAAGGTAGTGGCATAGGTCCTGGTTCAGGCAGTGGAAGTGGAGGCGGAAGTGGTGCTGGCTATGGAAGTGGAGATGGCGATTTTTGGTTAGATGGAAGACCTGTTATCAAAAAAGCTTTCCCAAAATCAAAAAACAACATGGAAGGCTTAGTAATTGTCGAATTTAGAGCTGATAAAGAAGGAAATGTAATTTATGCAAAAGCAGGAATTAAAGGAACTACTATTTTAGATTCCGATATCTGGAAAGAGTGTGAAAAGGCAGCTAAAGAATCAAAATTTAAATCCAAATCAGACGCTTCTACCGAAGAAAAAGGAGTTATTCGCTATCGTTTTATAATACAATAACAATGACTTATAAAGAATGTATTAGCTTTTTATACAAAAGCTTACCTATGTATCAACGTATAGGAAAATCTGCTTATAAAGCTAATCTGAATAATACAATAGCACTTTTAAATCATCTTAAAAATCCTCAACAGCAGTTTCAATCTATTCATATTGCAGGAACTAATGGCAAAGGGTCTGTTTCGCATAATATAGCTTCTATTTTACAAGAAGCAGGCTATACTGTTGGTCTTTACACTTCTCCTCATCTAAAAACATTTAGAGAGAGAATCCGAATTAATGGAAGTATGATAGATAAAAAATACATTATTGATTTTGTAAATAACAATAATGATATTTTTACTAAAATTCAACCTTCTTTTTTTGAAATGACTGTAGCAATGGCTTTTGAATATTTTGCTAAAAAAAAAATAGACATTGCTGTTATTGAAGTCGGAATGGGAGGAAGATTAGACTCTACTAATTTGATAACACCAGAGTTAAGTATTATTACTAACATTGCATACGACCATATGCAATTTCTTGGGAGCACATTATCCGACATTGCTAATGAGAAAGCAGGAATTATCAAGAAAAATGTTCCTGTAATCATTGGCGAAACACTCTCTGAAACAAAAAAAGTTTTTACTGAAAAAGCAAAACTTCTTAACTCTTCAATTTTATTTGCAGATCAATATTATACATTGAAAAATATAAAAAGGCATTCCCAATCAAAACATATTTATATGTCATTTGATATCTATGAAAATGAAAAAATAAAAATTAAAAATATCATTTCACCATTGATAGGAATTTATCAAGAAAAAAATTTTTCAACAATTGCAGCAGCATATAGTGTATTAAAAAACAAATTTAAAATTTCAGAAAATAATTTTAAACATGGAATTGCAAATTGTATAAAAAACACAGGATTAAAAGGGAGATGGCAATACTTGCAAACCAATCCACTTTGTATAGCCGACATAGGTCATAATGAAGCAGGTATCAAAGAAATAACGCAACAATTAAAATCTATTTCTTATAAAAAACTTCATTTTGTATTAGGTCTTGTAAATGATAAAGATATAGATAAAATGTTGGTTCTTTTACCCAAAGATGCCGAATATTATTTCTGTAAAGCTAATATCCCAAGAGGATTAAAAGCAAATCAATTAAAAAAAGAAGCAAAAAAATACCAATTACATGGCAGATGTTATCCAAGTGTAAAAAACGCATTTTTAACAGCAAAAAGAAATGCAAAAAAAAATCATTTGGTTTTTGTTGGAGGAAGCGCTTTTACGGTTGCCGAAATAGTAAAATAATTTTTTTTTATTTTTTTTATTTAACGCTTGCATATTAAACAATAGTTTATTACTTTTGCAATGAACAATAGTTCATTAAAATTTATGACAACAAGAGTTAGAATATTAAGAAAAATATCTGATATACCGAAAGTTAAAGGATTTAAACCTTATGGGAAAGATTTAGAAAACAAGGAGGCTACACCCATTAATATGCTATATGAAGAATACGAAGCTATACGTTTAAGCGATTACAACCTGCTAAATCATCATCAAGCATCTATTGTGATGTGCGTGTCAAGACCAACTTTCACAAGAATATATGCTTCTGCATTGCAAAAAATTGCACAAGCTTTTGTCGAAGGAAGACCAATAACAATAGATGGAGGAAAGGTTTATTTTGATAGCAATTGGTTTTATTGCAAAAAATGCAATTGTTATTTCAATAGTATTGAAGAAGAATCAGAAAACATATATTGTCCTTTGTGTAAAAACAAAGAAGTAATAGCCTGTCAGCAAGTAGATATAGAAAAAGAATTTAATCAATATCAAGAAAAAATAGGCAGAGGACATAAACACGGAAAATTACATAAAAAATAAAAAAATATGAAAGTAGCAATAACATCAACAGGAAATTCATTAGAATCAAACATCGACCCTCGTTTTGGTCGTTGTGCTTATTTTGTTTTTTACGATTTAGAAAGCAAAGCAATAGAAATTGTCCCAAATCCAAATAAGAACGTTGAAGATGGAGCAGGTCCTGCATCAGTGCAATTAGTAGCTTCACGTAATGTAAGTAAAGTTATTTCGGGTGAATTTGGAATGAAAATCAAATCTTTATTTGACAGTCTTAAAATACAAATGATTATACTTAAGGAACCTGAACAAAAAATAAAAGATATTATAGAAAAATTAGAAAAAAAATAAAAAAAGTTTATAATAATTTAAAAAAGGAGGTATCATATGCCACGATTTGATCAAACAGGTCCATCTGGACAAGGTCCTATGACAGGTAGAAAGATGGGAGATTGTTCTACCTCAAACTTAAACAACACTACACAATTTGCTGAAAATGAAAGAAGTGAAGCAAGAAACTTTATGGGAAGAGGATTTGGAGCAAGAAGAGAGTTCGGCTTTAGAAGCAATAGATGTGGTAGAGGGTTTGGAATGGGAAGACCTGGCTTCGGAAGAAGATAAAATCATAACAACGAGAGAGTTAATTCTCTCGTTGTTTTAAAAAATCTTATAATTTAAATTAGTAATTTTTATAGTATGAAAAAAATAATAGCAATACCATTAGAAAATGGAAAATTATGTGCTCATTTTGGGCATTGTCAATCATTTGAAATTATACATGTAGATAACAATAATATTACTCAAATAAAAGAAATAATTCCCCCACAGCACGAACCCGGATTATATCCTAAATGGGTAGCTGAATTTGGGACAACCGATGTTATAGCTGGTGGAATGGGACAAAAAGCAATTACCCTTTTCAATCAACAAAAAATTAATGTTTTTGTAGGTGCTCCGATAAAAACTTCGGAAGAACTTGTCCGCGATTTTTTAGACAATAAATTAATGCTTAACGCCAACTATTGTAATCATTAATGAATAAAAACAATTATGTTGTTAACAATATAATAGACAAGAGATGTAGTGCATGTTTTTTAAAAACATATCGGCGACTATTCAAAAAATTTAACGTTTCATCTGAAACACAACATATTTTTTTAGCCTATTTTGATACAGTTATAGAAAAACATCAAAATAGATTGGATATCCAAAAAAAACTGCATTATAAATTCTATGAATTAGTAGGCACATTCGACCCTTTTGACGAAGAAAAAAAGAATAGCAATGCAATAGGATTGCACTTATATGAAAAATATCAACCACAAGTGTTGAGTGCTAAAAATCCTTTTGATATGGCATTACGATTAGCTATTGCAGGCAATATTATGGATTATGCCGCAAGTAATAATTTTGACATTCAAGAGACTATCAATAAAGTGTTAAAAACATCATTTGCAATAGATAACTCACAGCTGCTTTATCAAAAAATAAAAAAAGCAAAAAAAATATTATATTTAGGCGATAATGCAGGAGAAATCGTTTTTGATAAACTTTTTATAGAAACAGTTATGCCTCAAAAAGTAATTTTTGCAGTTCGCAATGCTCCTATTCTAAACGATGTTACATTAAAAGAAGCCAAAGAAGTTGGATTAGAAAAAACAGCCAAAATTGTATCTAATGGATTTAATGGACCATCAACTATATTAAGTCAGTGCAGTAAAGAATTTCTTGAAATATATGCTCGTGCCGATTTAATCATATCGAAAGGGCAAGGTAACTACGAAGGATTGATGGATGAAAATGATGCAAGACTTTTTTTCTTATTGATGACAAAATGCGATGTCATAGCCGAAAAACTCAAAGTGCAAAAAGGTAGTTTTATAGTATATAACAAAAAATAAAATAAATATGGTTGAATTGAAAAAAATTAAAATAGCTATAGCAAGTGGAAAAGGAGGAACAGGAAAAACATTAGTTGCTACCAATCTATTTTATGCTTTACTACAGCTAAATCAACAATTAGTGTTAGTAGATTGTGATGCAGAAGAACCCAATACAATGATTTTTTTTAAAGGGACAAAAGAAAAATCAACTGAAATTCAACAAAAAATACCTGTCATAGATGAAAATAAATGCACTTTTTGTGGAAAATGTCACGAATATTGCAATTATAATGCAATTGTAATACAGCCATCTTTAAAATTTATAAAAGTAGTTGAAGAATTGTGCCATGATTGTGGAGCTTGCTTATATGCATGTGCCTATAATGCAATTACAGAAAAAGATATCGTTATAGGAAATGTTACAACATATGCAATATCAAAACAAGCTTCTATTATAGAATCACGCATTAAAGTAGGAACCCTTGCACCCGTTGCAGTTATTAATGCAGGAATAAAAGAAGCTTTTGACAAAAAAATCGTCATCTTCGATTCTCCCCCAGGCACTTCTTGTCCATTTATTCAAACTGTGGCAGCAGCAGATTATGTTATATTGGTTGCCGAGTCTACACCCTTTGGTATGAGTGATTTAAAGCAATCAATAGCGACATTAAAAACAATGAATAAAGATTATGGAGTAATTATTAATCGTGCTGGAATAGGAGACAGCACAATTTATCAATATCTCAAACAAAATAACATTCAATTATTAATGGAAATTCCATTCGACAAAACAATCGCTTTTCATTATTCAAAAGGGGAACTAATTAATCATTACTATCCTGAATTACAAACTAAATTTATCAAAATGTTTCACTCAATAAATAAGCAATATGGAAATAGCAATCATTAGTGGAAAAGGAGGAACAGGGAAGAGTAGCATCAGTGCAGCTTTTGCGACCTTATCCGAAAAAGTAGTTTTAGCCGACTGTGATGTCGATGCAGCTAACTTAGACATTTTGTTTAATCCAATCATTGAAGAAGAAGAAGTTTTTATTGGCAAACAAATTGCAAAGATAGATGATACAATTTGTAACAATTGCAAATTATGTATTAACTATTGCCGATTCGATGCCATTGAATCAATAAACAATAAAGTTGTCATTTCTGAAATCTCTTGCGATGGGTGTAAATTATGTTCGCGAGTATGTCCTATAGGAGCTATAGAAATGATTGATAATGATAAAAGTAGAATGTTTACAGGGAGTTTTCGTAATGGCAAAATGGTATATGGTAAATTAGCACCAGGTGAAGAAAATTCAGGAAAATTAGTGAATATTATAAGAACAAAAGCAAAAGAAATTTTAAAAGAAAATCGATTGCAAACAATAATAATTGATGGTTCTCCTGGAATAGGCTGCCCTATTATTTCAAGTATAACGGGAGTAGACCATGTTGTGATAGTTACCGAACCTACACTTTCAGGATTATACGATTTGCAACGAGCAGTAGAATTTACATCGAAATTTCGATTAAAAATATGGGTTATTATTAATAAATATGATTTAAATCTTGCAATGACTCAAAATATATCAAATTGGTGTAAAGAACAAAACATTCCAGTAGTTGGAGAGTTGCCATTTGATATACAAATAGTTAATGCAATGGTAAATTGTAAAAGCATTATTGAATATGCAAAAAACTCAGAAATAGCAACAAGAATAGAAGCAATTTATCGTAAAATTACTCAATAAAATACGTTACTTATAAATAATCAATAGTTTCTTTTGATTTATTTATTATTTTTGCATTTCATAAAAAGTTAAATTATTATAATAATGAAAAGGTTATTCATTCTATTTTCTATTTTGTTGGTAATACATACGATAAATTCACAACAAATTACCTACAATGAAGCTCAAAAAGTAGCACAAAATTTTTTTTCAAAACAACAAAAATCAACAAAAACATGCTCTTATATTGCTAAAGATAAAAGAGATACACTCTTTTACGTATTCAATGCAACAAAAGGTTTTGTAATAATAGCAGCCGATAAACGCTCCGTACCCATATTGGCTTTTTCAGAAAAAAATATTTTTGAAACAGACAATATAATTCCACCAGTAGAAATGTGGTTAGAACATTATAAAAATCAAATCCAATTATTAAAATCATCTCCTGAAAAAATATCAAATAAAAACATTCAATTGTGGAATAAATTATTGAAAAATCAAAAAGATTTTGAAAATGATATTGAGTTTATTTCTCCTTTGTTAACCTCTAAATGGGGACAAGGAGCTAATTATAATTATTTTTGTCCAAAAGATGAAATGGGCACCAATGGTCGTGCTGTAACAGGCTGTGTAGCAACAGCTATGGCGCAATTAATGTATTATTTTCGTTTCCCAACAACAGGCATAGGAGCATATTCTTATAATCACGATGTTTATAATACAATAGAAGCCGACTTTAGTGCAGCATTATACGATTATGCAGCAATGACCGATATCCCCAATACTATTAATGCTGCAGCATCTTTATTAATACACCATTGTGGTGTCGCCGTTGATATGGTTTATGGACCAAAATCTTCGGGAATGTATAATCACAAAGCGGCTTATGCCTTACGCACTTATTTTAGATATTCACCAACAACTGAATATGTTTTCAGAGATACAACTACCCAAAATTGGGATAGTATTATAGTATCACATTTAAATCAAAAAATCCCGCTTTATTATGCAGGATGGAGTGTCCCCGACACAAATGGACATGGATTTATTTGCGATGGTTATCAACATATTGACTCTAATTATTATTATCATTTCAATTTTGGATGGGATGGATATATGGATGGATATTTCTACACCAATACTTTAAGTCCGGGAGGAAATAATTTTAATTTAGCTCAAGAAATTATTATTAATGCTTATCCTGACACATCTTTATATGTCTACCCTGACAATAAAACAATTGTTGGCGAAACAATACTTACAGCAGAGGCTGGGTCGTTTGAAGACGGAAGTGGGAGAATTTATAACTATAGCAATAATATGGATTATACATGGAAAATTATCCCTGATTTAGATAGTATTCAAAAAATAGACTTTTACATCCAATATCAAATCGCTGAAAACGACACTTTATTCATTACTTCTAACGATAAAAATGGAGAAGACATTATTATTACTAACGATTCGGCAGATATGAAATTAGTTGTAATAGGAACAGAAATAACAGTACGCTTTACTTCTCAAAACGCCTCAACAAAAGATGGATTTTATGCATATTATATTACAACTATTCCTATTTACTGTAGCCCACTACAAATAGTAACCGCTAAATCGGGAAAAATAGAAGATGGAAGTGGAAATAAAAGATATAATAACTTTACAGAATGTAAAAAACAACTAAAAATAAATGGAGTTACTTCTATTACATTGAATTTTACAAAATTTGAAACTGAAAAGGAAAAAGATATATTGTATATTTACGATTATAGTTCTAGTCAAAAAGATTTATTAGTAAGCCTTTCGGGCAATATAGGAGATACTACTTTCACATTTAACTCCAATTTTCTGTTCTTTTCTTTTAAAACAGACGAAAAAAATACTTTTGATGGATGGGAATTAAACTATACTTCGGGAATAATAGGAGTATACGATAAGGAAGATTTTGAAAATCAAATAATATTATATCCTAATCCTGCTACAGATAAATTAATAATCGACTTAGAACACTATAAAGTAAATCGTATAAGCTTGTACGATTATATGGGAAAACAATTAAAGCATTATTATATCAAGACACCTATTATAACAATAGATGTTAGTGATTTAGCAAAAGGAATGTATTTTATCAATATTAATACCAATACAGGTAATATTACTAAGAAATTTATTAAACAATAAAAAAAGAGTTTATTTAAAATTTAATATCATCAAATTCTATAAAATGATTATAATCAAATAATGAACTGATAGAGCTACTTGTTACCACTCCATTAATAACTTTTGCAAATAATTTATCTGTAGATAATACCGTAATTTTATTTAATGTTCTTTTTAAAGGAATAGTATCTGTAGTTATTAATTCTTCTAAAGACGATGCCTCAATGTTTTCATAAGCATTTCCAGATAAAACTGGATGCACACACATAGCACGAACACTTTTAGCTCCTAAAGATTTAATAGCATTTGCAGCTTTACATATAGTCCCGGCAGTATCAATAATGTCATCAACTATTACTACATTTTTATTGGTTACATCTCCTATTATTTGTAAAGAGCCAACTACATTAGCTTTTGATCGTTGTTTAAATCCAATAGCAAGATCAGCACCTAAGTATTTAGCATAAGAAGCTGCTCTGCGTGTTCCTCCCGTATCGGGAGAAGCCAAACATAGATTGTCAAAATTTCTTTGTCTTAAATATGGTAGAAATAAACGAGAAGCATATACATTGTCAACAGGAACATCAAAAAAACCTTGTATTTGGTCGGCATGTAAATCCATCGTAATAACACGGTCGGCTCCTGCAACTGTTAATAAATTAGCTACTAATTTAGCGCCAATAGCCACTCTTGGTTTATCTTTTCTATCTTGCCTTGCCACTCCAAAATAAGGTATAACGGCTATAATACGATGAGCTGATGCTCGTTTCGCTGCATCTATCATATATAGTAGTTCTAAAAGATTATCGGCTGGTGGGAATGTCGATTGAATGATAAAAACATCGGACCCTCGTAAATTTTCACAATAAGAAGGTTGAAATTCTCCATCGCTAAATACAAGAACTTCTACTTCTACTAATTTCTGATTATAAGCTATTGCTATCTTTTCGGCAAGTGATTTACTTGCTCTTCCTGAGGCTATTTTAACTTTTGAAGACATTATTGTTGTTTAAATTTAATATTTTCCAAAATTAGAAAAAAGTTTTTATATTTAAAAGATTTATTTCCGTTTTTTCTAACAATTTTCTGTTTATTATTTCAGACGGAATAATTGTGGTAATTTTTAACGCAAGACTTCTTTAAAAAATAAAAAAAGGTATTATTTTATGTAAAAACAACACCTTTATCTTTATATTATTATAAATTTTATTATTCTTTTTCAGTAGACGTTTCTATTTTTGGGGTATCTTCAGTTACACCCTCTTCTTCCACAACTTTTTCTTTTACAGCCTCTTCTATTACAACCTCTTCTGCTACAACTTTTTCTGCTACAACTTTTTCTGTTGCTACGTTTTCATTTTCTGTTATTGTATCTTCACTTGCTGGTGTAGAAGGAGTAGTAGCTTCAAGTATTTCTTTTTCTGTTGTTTTTTTACTTCTACTTCTACGGGTTGTTTTAGTTTTAGCTTTTTTATCGCTTTTACTTTGAGTATAATTTTCATTATAATCTACCAATTCAATTATACACATTTCGGCAGCATCTCCTGCACGAAATCCTGTACGTAAAATACGTGTGTATCCACCTGGTCTATCAGCTATTTTTTGTGAAATTTCTCTAAACAATTCATTGATTGCTGTTTTATCTTGTAGATAACTAAACACAACACGTCTTGAATGAGTGGAATCGGTTTTTGATTTTGTAAGCAATGGTTCTACATATTTTTTAAGTGCTTTTGCTTTAGCTACTGTGGTATTTATCCTTTTGTGCATAATCAAAGATACTGTCATATTAGCTAACATAGCTTTACGGTGAGCACTTTTTCTGCTTAATGAATTTATTTTTTTCCCGTGTCTCATATCTCTTTTATAATATTAATCTTTTTCTAAATCTAATTTATATTTTGCCACATTCATTCCAAATTCTAAGCCTCTTGATTTAACAAATTCTTCTAATTCAGCTAATGATTTTCTTCCGAAATTTCTAATTTTTAACAATTCGGATTTATGAACGACAACTAAATCTCCTATGGTTTCTATATCGGCTGCTCTCAAGCAATTTAATGCTCTAACAGTAAGTTCCATATCTATTAATTTCTGTTTCAATATTTGTCGAATATGCAATGACGTTTCATCAAACTCTTCACTTAACGATATTTCGTCAATATTTGTTGTAATTTTGTCTTCTGAAAACAGAATAAAATGATGTATCAAAACTTTAGCTGCTTTTTTAAGGGCTTCTTTTGGATGTACTGACCCATCGGTAGTAATTTCAAAAATCAATTTTTCAAAATCAGTTTTTTGTTCAACGCGATAATTTTCTACTCTGTACATTACATTTTTAAGTGGAGTATGAATAGAATCTAATGCTATAACTCCAATTTCATTATGTAATTGTCTGTTGTCTTCTACTGGTACATAACCACGTCCTTTATCAATTGTTAATTCTATTTCCAACTTCACATTTGGTTCCATTGTACAGATATGTAAATCTTCGTTTAAGACTTGAAATCCGCTTAAAAAACTATTGATATCGCCTGCTTTGAATTCGTTTTGTCCTATAATAGTAAAACGAACTTTTTCGCTTGTTTGATCTTCAATTTTACTTTTTAATCGAATTTGTTTAATATTTAAAATAATATCTGTAACATCTTCTAAAACTCCAGGGATAGTTGAAAATTCATGCAATACTCCTTCTATTTTAATAGAGGTAATTGCGAATCCTTCAAGGGAAGATACCAATACTCTTCTTAATGCATTTCCTATTGTAACTCCGTAGCCGGGTTCTAAAGGTCGAAATTCAAAGACTCCAAAATAGTCATTTGCTTCCAACATTATTATTTTATCCGGTTTTTGAAAAGGGATTATAACCATTTTATTATATTTTTATTTATTATTAACTTACTTTTACTTAGAATATAACTCTACTATTAGTTGTTCTTGAATATTTTCAGGTATCATATCTCTTTCAGGAACCATCATATATTTTCCTACCATTTTATTATTATCCCACTCTAACCATGGGTATCTGCTTGCTGAATGTCGGTTTAGTGATTCTTGAATTGTTTCAAGGGCTTTTGATCGTTCTCTTACACCAACAATATCTCCTACTTTTAATGTATAAGAAGGAATATTAATTACTTTTTCGTTTACAACAATATGTTTATGTGTTACTAATTGGCGTGCAGCAGCCCTTGTTGGAGCTATTCCTAAACGATAAACTATATTATCTAAACGAGATTCTATTAATTGGAGTAATATTTCTCCTGTAACTCCTTTTTTAGAAGAAGCTTTATGGTAAATATTTTTAAATTGTTTTTCTAAAATACCATAGGTAAGTTTTGCTTTTTGTTTTTCTTGAAGTTGTAATCCATATTCTGATATCTTACCTGCGCCTCTTCTTTTATTTATTCCATGTTGTCCGGGAGGATAATTTTTCTTTTCTAAATATTTATCAGGACCATATATAGGATCTTTAAACTTCCTCGCTATTTTTGATTTTGGACCAATATATCTTGCCATTTCTATCTAAATTAAACTGTTTTTTCTTAATTATTAAACTCTTCTTCTTTTAGGGGGTCTGCATCCATTATGTGGTAATGGTGTTACGTCAACAATTTCTGTAACTTCAATTCCAGCAGCATTAATTGTTCTTATTGCTGATTCTCTTCCACTTCCTGGTCCTTTAACAAACACTTTTACTTTTCTCAATCCTAAATCATAAGCCACTTTCGAGGCATCTTGTGCTGCCATTTGAGCTGCATAAGGGGTGTTTTTCTTTGAGCCTCTAAATCCCATTTTTCCGGCCGATGACCATGAAATAGTTTGACCAAAATTATTGGTTAAAGTAACAATAACATTATTAAAAGATGCTTGTATAAATGCTTTTCCTATTGCATCTACCTTTACTACTCTTTTTTTAGTAACTTTTGTTGATTTTGCCATAAACGATTTTTTATTCTCTTAAAGTTTATTTTCTAAAATTTTATTTGGTTGCTTTTTTCTTATTTGCAACAATTTTCTTTCTTCCTTTACGCGTACGCGCATTATTTTTTGTTGATTGTCCTCTAACAGGTAATCCGATACGATGACGTATTCCTCGGTAACAGCCTATGTCCATTAAACGTTTAATGTTCATTTGCACTTCTGAACGTAATGCTCCTTCTATTTTCATTTCTCCAATGATAGTACGAATAGCATTCAAATCTTCGTCATTCCAATCTTGTACTTTTTTATCCCAAGAGACATTGGCTTTTGTCAATATTTGTTGAGATGTCGTTCTGCCAATTCCGTAGATATACGTTAATCCGATTTCTCCTCTTTTATTTTTTGGTAAATCAATACCAGCAATTCTTGCCATATACTTCTTTATTTAATTTTAACCTTGTCTTTGTTTAAATTTAGGATTTTTTTTGTTAATCACATAAACAACCCCTTTACGACGTACAACTTTACAATCGTCTGATCTTTTTTTTACTGATGCCCTGACTTTCATGTTTATTTCACTCTTAATTTTTATACCTAAATATAATTCTAGCTTTTGATAAGTCATAAATAGACATTTCCATTTTTACCTTATCTCCT
Organism: uncultured Lentimicrobiaceae bacterium; assembly: GCA_964610025.1. Classification (GTDB taxonomy): domain Bacteria; phylum Bacteroidota; class Bacteroidia; order Bacteroidales; family WCHB1-69; genus UBA5266. Next base: position 55,808 of record CAZSTX010000002.1, on the reverse strand, counting down.
GGTAAAATTTTGATATAGTGCATCCTCATTTTACCTGAAATATATGCAATGACTTTGTGTCCATTTTCTAATTCAACACGAAACATCGCATTTCCAAGTGATTCTAACACTATACCATCTTGTTCTATTGATGACTGTTTTGCCATTTATTTTTTATTTTATTAATACTTTTTCTATATATTCGTATGTTGATAATATTTCTGTTCCATTTTCTCTAATTGCTACCATATGCTCAAAGTGTGCAGAGTGTTTTTTATCTGCTGTACGTGTAGTCCAGCCGTCTTTATCTATTCGTATATATCTTTGTCCTAAATTAATCATAGGTTCTATACAAAAGACCATTCCTTTTTTTATTTTTGGTCCTTTTCCTTTTTGTCCATAATTTGGAATATCTGGTTTTTCATGCAAATGTTTCCCTACACCATGCCCTATCAATTCTCTTACAACCGAATAGCCAAATCCTTCTACATAAGATTGAATAGCATAACTAATGTCTCCCACTCTATTGCCTTCTTTTGCTTGTTCAATACCTTTATATAAAGATTCTTTTGTTCTTATACAAAGATTTTGAATTTCTTCTGTTACTCTTCCTACTTGAAAGGTATATGCGTAATCTGCATGAAATCCATTTTTCTTTGCTCCACAATCTACAGCTACAATATCTCCATCTTGTAGTTCATAATTTCCTGGTATTCCGTGTACTATTACATCATTTACCGAAATACATAATGTGGCTGGATAACCATTATAACCTTTAAAAGATGGTATTGCCTCATTATCGCGAATAAATTCTTCGGCAACTTTATCTAAAACTTTACACATTATACCTGGTTGAATTAATTTTGCAACTTCAGCTAAGGTTTTCCCAACTATCAAAGAACTTTTTTTTATAATATCAATTTCTTTTTCCGTCTTTAAATGTATCACTTTTTTTAGAATTTACTCATTTATTAAATAGGCAAGGTACTACGTCCTTTTATTCTACCTGATTTTGTTAATCCATCATAATGACGCATTAATAAATGACTTTCTATTTGTTGTAGCGTATCTAATACTACACCTACCATAATCAATAAAGATGTTCCTCCAAAAAATTGTGCAAATTGAGAATTTATTCCAAATATTCTAGCAAATGCTGGCATAATAGCAATAAAAGCAAGAAAAATTGAACCTGGTAGTGTTACTTTCGATATAACATTATCAATAAATTCTACTGTCTTTTTCCCTGGTTTTATTCCTGGAATAAAACCGCCGTTTTTCTTCATATCGTCTGCAATTTGACTTGGATTAAATGTTATTGCAGTATAAAAATAAGTAAATGATATAATTAATATTGCAAATACAAAATTATACCAAAAACCTGTATTATTTGTTAAGGCAGCTGCTAATTTTCCCATTGTTTCACTATTAGATGCAAAGCCCATTAATGTTAATGGTAAAAACATGATTGCTTGTGCAAAAATAATAGGCATTACGCCTGCGGCGTTTACTTTGATAGGTAAATATTGTCTTTGACCGCCATATTGTTTATTTCCAACAATTCTTTTTGCATATTGTACTGGTACTTTACGCGTTCCTTGCACTAATAAAATGGATATCAATATTACTGCCATCAACACTAATATTTCAATCAAAAAAGTTATAAGTCCTCCATTGCCTCTCTCTGCTACTTTTGATACAAATTCTGCTGATAGCGAAAAAGGTAATCGTGCAATAATACCTACCATAATCAAAAGAGAAATTCCATTCCCGATTCCTTTATCCGTAATTCGTTCGCCTAACCACATAATAAATAGTGTACTTGACACTAAAACTATGATAGACACAAATGTAAATGACCATGGCAATCCTGACCCTGCCAATATTGGGTCCCCTGTAAATGTGTGAAAAACGCCCGAACTAAATCCCACTTGAGATACTAGATTAGTTAAATAAGCAGGAGCTTGTAATGCCGTAACTGCTATGGTTAAAAATCTCGTTAACTGATTGATTTTTTTTCTTCCGCTTTCTCCTTCTTTTTGCAATCGTTGAAAATAAGGAACTACTAATGTCATTAATTGTATAACAATAGATGCCGATATATAAGGCATAATTCCCAATGCAAATATAGAGGCATTAGAAAAAGCTCCTCCTGAAAACATATCTAACAACCCTAACAAGCCTTCTCGAGAACTTGAAGTGAAAGATGTGTTGGCAAGTGCTTGAACATCTACTCCTGGCAATGCAATATAAGAACCAACTCTATATATTAATACAATTCCTAAGGTATAAAGAATTCGATTGCGTAATTCTTCAATATTATAAATGTTCTTAATTGTCGCTATAAGTTTTTTCATGCTATAATTTTATTGCTGTTCCACCATTTTCTTCAATTACTTGTATTGCTTTTCCTGAAAAAGCATGTGCTTTAATTTCTACTTTTGCTGTTAATGTGCCATTAGCTAATATTTTTATCATGTCTTTTTTAGAAGCTAATCCATTATCACAAAATATTTCTGGGTCGAAAGATGTTATTCCTTTTTTATCGTATAAATATTGTAAAGTAGAAATATTAATAGCATTATATTCTATACGGTTAATATTTTTAAACCCCGACTTTGGGACACGGCGATATAGCGGCATTTGCCCGCCTTCAAATCCAGCTTTTCTTGAATAACCAGAGCGAGATTGAGCGCCTTTATGTCCTTTTGTAGAAGTGCCTCCTTTACCTGACCCTTGTCCTCTACCAATACGTTTACTTTTTTTTGTCGAACCTTCTGCTGGTTTTAAATTATGTAAATTCATATCTTTAAATTCTATCTTTCCAAATTATTATCTATATTTCTTCTATTTTTAATAAATGCTTCACTGCTTCTATCATTCCTAATATTTGTGGCGTTGCCTCTACTTCTATAGGGCGGTTTAATTTTTTCAATCCCAATGCAATAATTGTTCTTTTTTGCTCTTTAGGTCTATTTATTTGACTTCTAACTTGTGTTATTCTTAATTTCTTCATCATATTATCTATTAGCCATTAAACACTTTTGATAGTTCTACTCCTCTTAATTGTGCTATTGCATAAGGGTCTCTAATTTTCGACAATGCATCTATAGTTGCTTTTACTACACTGTGTGGATTAGGAGAACCTTTTGATTTTGCTAACACATTTTTTAATCCAACGCTTTCTAATACGGCACGCATAGCTCCGCCAGCTATAACTCCTGTACCAGGAGAAGCAGGTTTAACCAATACTAACGCACCACTATATTTTCCTTCTTGAGCATGTGGTAGTGTTCCTTTTAAAATAGGAACTTGTATAAGATGTTTTTTTGCATCTTCTATCCCTTTTTGAATAGCCATATTTACTTCTTTTGCTTTTCCTAAACCATAACCGACTATTCCTTCTTTATTACCTACAACAACAATAGCAGAAAAACTAAATGTTCGTCCTCCTTTAGTTACTTTGGTTACTCGTTGTACGCTTACTAACCTATCTTTAAGTTCTATTTCACTTGTCTTTACTCTTTTTACTGTTGACATAATTATAATTTAAAATATTAAACCTTCTTCTCTTGCTGCTTCAGCTAAAGATTTTACTCTTCCATGATATAAATAGCCATTGCGATCAAAGACAACAGTATTAATACCTGCTTCTTTTGCTTTAATAGCTAATTCTTTTCCTACTAATTTAGCTTTTTCTATTTTAGTAATTTTTTGAATATCTATTGCTTCTATCATTGATGATGCGGCAACAAGAGTAGTGCCTGTTTGATCATTTATTATTTGTGCATATATCTGTTTATTACTTCTAAAGACAGATAGTCTTGGACGTTCTGTTGTTCCTTTAATAGATTTACGAATTCTATTTCTGATTCGATTTCTTCTATATGTTCTTAAGTCTTTCATTACTGTGTAATTATTACGTTTCTCTTATTTCTTTTCTGCTGATTTTCCTGCTTTTCTTCTAACGACTTCACCTTCATATCGTATACCTTTTCCTTTATAAGGTTCTGGTTTGCGATAAGAACGTATTTTAGAAGCTACTTGTCCTAATAATTGCTTATCATAAGAAGTTAATTTAATAATAGGACTTTTTCCTCTTTCTGTAATCGTTTCTACTTTTATTTCTGTAGGTAATTCAAAAATAATATCATGTGAATAGCCTAGTGAAAGATTTAATTGTTGACCTGTTGCTTGTGCTTTATATCCGGTTCCAATCAATTCTTGTGTAATAGTAAATCCTTCTGAAACTCCTTTTACCATATTCGCTAATATCGAACGATATAGTCCATGCATTGCTTTATGGCGTTTTTGTTCTGTATGACGTTTAAGATACAATGTATTATCTTCGATTTCGAGAGAAATACAAGGGTCTATTTTTTGTGTCATTTCTCCAAGAGGTCCTTTTACAGTAACATCATTTGATTTCTCATTAATGGTGATAGTTACTTCTTTAGGTAATGTTATAGGTAATTTTCCAATTCTTGACATATCTTGTTCTCCTTACTTTAACTTATATAACAAATAACTTCGCCTCCCACTTGTAGTTGGCGTGCTTCTTTATCGGTAATTAATCCTCTTGAAGTGGAAATAATTGCAATACCTAAGCCATTCAATACGCGAGGGAGTTCGTTTGTTTTTACATATTTTCTTAATCCTGGCTTGCTAATACGTTGTAATTCTGTAATAGCATTTTGTTTTGAAATAGGATGATATTTTAATGCTATTTTTATAATTCCATATTTTTCTCCTTCATCGAATTTATAGTTCAAAATATATCCTTTTTCAAAGAGAATTTTTGTTATTTCTCTTTTTATGTTAGATGTAGGTATTTCTACAACTTTATGCTTTGCCATGATGGCATTTCTGATTCTTGTTAAATAATCTGCTATCGGATCCGTATTCATAATTATTATCTATCCTTAATATTAATGTAATTACCAACTTGCTTTTTTTACTCCAGGAATGAGTCCTTTTGATGCCATTTCACGAAAATTTATTCTTGAAATACCAAATATTCTCATATAACCTTTAGGTCTTCCTGTTAATTTACAACGATTATGTAAACGTATTGGGTTCGAATTAGGAGGTAGTTTTTGCAAGCCTATTTGTGCTGCTTTTATCTCTTCATAATTCTCACTTATACGAATAGTTTCTTTATACGCTTTTCGTTTGCTTTCGTATTTAGCTATTAATTTTGCTCTTTTAACTTCTCTTGCTTTAATTGACTCTTTTGCCATATTATTTTTTTTGATTTTTAAATGGAAATCCAAATTCTTTCAACAAAGATAAACATTCTTGGTCGTTACGAGCTGTTGTAACAATAGTAATATCCATGCCATTAATTTTATTGATTTTATCAATATCTATTTCAGGAAAAATAATTTGCTCTGCAATCCCCATAGAGTAATTTCCTTTTCCATCAAAGCCTTTATCATTTATACCTCTAAAATCACGAATACGTGGAATTGATACAGATATTAAACGATCTAAAAATTCATACATTTTATCTCCTCTAAGCGTTACACGTACTCCAACGGGATTTCCTTTTCTTAATTTAAAGTTTGAAATGTCTTTTCGTGATTTTGTGGGGACAGCTTTTTGTCCTGCTATCATTGTCATTTCATTAATACCTATGTCAATTAGTTTTTTATCGGCAGTTGCTGCTCCAATACCTTGATTTAAACAAATTTTTACAATTTTCGGGACGCGCATTGTCGACTTAAATTCAAATTGTTGTTTAATAACAGGTACTATTTCCTTATTATATTTTTCTTTTAATCTTGGAATATAACTCATTATTTAATCTCCTCTCCTGTTTTTTTTGAATAACGCACTAGTATATTTTTATCATTTAAACGTCTTCCAACGCGTGAGGCTACTCCTTTTGCATCTACTACCATAAGGTTTGAAATATGAATAGATGCCTCTTTTTTTATTATTCCACCTTGTGGATTTTTAGCGCTGGGTTTACTGTGTTTTGAAACCATGTTAGCTCCTTCAACAATTGCTCTATATTTACTAACTTCAACTTTAAGTACTTTCCCAGTACGTCCTTTATCTTCTCCTGACAAGACCTTTACCGTATCTCCTTTTCTAATATGTATTTTCATTTTCTTATTTATTTACAATTATTTATAAAACTTCAGGAGCTAATGAAACAATTTTCATATATTGTTTATCTCTTAACTCACGAGCTACAGGTCCAAATATACGGGTGCCTCTTAATTCTTCTGAGGCAGTAAGCAATACAACTGCATTATCGTCAAAACGAATATATGACCCGTCATTACGACGTGTTTCTTTTTTTGTTCTAACAACAACAGCTTTTGTTACAGTCCCTTTTTTAATATTGCCAGAAGGAATTGCATCTTTAATGGTTACGATAATTTTATCGCCAATGCGGGCATAACGTTTTTTTGTTCCGCCTAAAACGCGAATACATAAAACTTCTTTTGCACCGCTATTATCTGCTACTGATAATCTTGATTCTTGCTGTATCATATCTTATTTTGCTCTTTCAATTATTTCCACTAATCTCCAACATTTATTTTTACTCAATGGTCTTGTTTCCATTATTTTTACTGTATCTCCAATATTACAGCTTTGATCTTCGTCGTGAGCCATAAAACGAGATGTTTTCTTTAGAAATTTTCCATATTTTGGATGTTTGATTTTTCGTTCTACCTCTACAATTATAGATTTTTCCATTTTATTGCTAACAACAATACCTTCTCTTATTTTTCTAAAATTTCTTTCCATCATCAATTATTTTTGAGATTTCTTTTCTGCAAGTTCACGACTGCGTATTTCTGTTTTCAATCTTGCGATTGTTTTTCTATATTCTTTTATTCTATTTGGATTTTCAATAGAAGAAACTGCATGATGTAATTTTAATTTTGTTAATTGGAGAGTTTCAGCCTCCAATCTTTCATACAATTCTTTCGTGGAAAATTCCGATATTACTGCCTGTTTCATATTTATATTATATTTCTTCTGAATAATCTCTTCTTACAATAAATTGTGTTAAAATAGGAAGTTTTTGTGCTCCTAAACGCATAGCTTCTTTTGCTACTTCCAAAGGAACGCCATCGGCTTCAAATAATATTCTTCCTGGCGAAACTCTTGCAACAAAATATTCGGGTGCTCCTTTTCCTTTTCCCATACGTACTTCTGCTGGTTTTTTAGTTACTGGTTTATCGGGAAATATACGTATCCATAACTGTCCTTCACGTTTCATATATCGTGTAGTAGCTTGACGTACTGCCTCTATTTGACGACTTGTTATCCAACATTCTTCTAATGCTTTTATAGCAAATGACCCAAAGGCAATTTCTGCACCTCGCTTGGTATTGCCTTTCATTTTGCCTTTTTGCATTTTTCTATATTTCGTCTTTTTTGGTTGTAACATTTCTAATAATATTTAGCGTTTTCTACTTTTTTACTTAATTTTATTTTTTTCTTCTTTGACTACCTAATTCTCTTCTGCCACGTCCTATTCGCTTTGCTGGAGTTATCTTGTTTTCTTTAGTATCTGTTGTTGGTTGGAATAAATCTTTTTTTCCATAAACAAGTCCACGACATATCCACACTTTTACTCCTAAGCGACCATAAGTAGTATGTGCCTCTGCATGGTCGTAATCTATATCAGCACGTAATGTGTGTAATGGAGTAGAACCTTCTTTAAAATGCTCTGTTCTAGCCATTTCAGCTCCTCCTATACGTCCGGAAATAGTAACTTTAATTCCTTCGGCTCCTGCACGCATTGTTGATGTTATAGCAGTTTTGATTGATCTTCGATAAAGCATACGTCCTTCTATCTGTCTAGCTATTGTTTGAGCAACTAAAACTGCATCTAGTTCAGGGCGTTTAATTTCTGATATATTTATTTGTACTTCCTTATTGGTAAGTTTTTTTAATTCTTCTTTTAATTTATCAACTTCTTGTCCGGCTTTACCTATAATAAGACCTGGGCGTGCTGTATTGATAGTTACAATGATTAATTTAAGTGTACGTTCTATATAAATTTTTGAAATGCTAGCTTTATATAGTCTCGCATTGATATATTTTCTAATTTTATCGTCTTCAACAAGTTTTGCTTCAAACTTTTTTCCACCGTACCAATTAGAGTCCCAACCTCTAATAATTCCTAAACGCAGTCCTATTGGATTAACTTTTTGTCCCATCTACTCTTCTATTATTTGATTTGTGTTTTCGGTTTTACTGTCTACAATAATGGTAATATGATTTGAACGTTTTCTAATTCTATAGCCACGCCCTCGTGATGCTACGCGTAAACGTTTCAACATAGTTCCTCCATCTACAAAAATTTCTTTTATATATAAATCACTATCTTCTACACGTGCATGTTCATTTTTTGCTTGCCAATTAGCAATTGCAGAAAGTAATAATTTACGTATTTTTTCTGCTGATTCTTTTTTGCTATATTTTAACACATTTAAAGCGTATTCTACATCTTTTCCTCTTACTAAATCAGCCATTAAGCGAGTTTTACGAGGTGATGTGCTATTGTTAACCAAACGAGCCATAGCTACTTTTTGATTTTTTTCTTTTCTTGCTTCTGCTGCTAATCTTTTTCTTGCTCCCATTTTATTCTGTATTTGCTTTATTTTTTACCTCTATCTTTACTCCCTGCATGTCCACGAAATATACGTGTTGGGGCAAATTCTCCTAATTTATGCCCTACCATATTTTCTGTTATATAAACAGGAATAAAATTATTCCCTTTATGTACTGCTATAGTTTGTCCAACAAAATCAGGAGAAATAACAGATGCTCTTGACCATGTTTTAATTGTCATTTTTTTATTTGACTGCTGAGCTTCAAGAACTCTTTTCTCTAATTTATAATGAATAAACGGTCCTTTTTTTAATGATCTACTCATTTTGCTTTATCTTTATTTTATTTTTTTCTTTTTTCAATAATAAACTGATTTGATGCTTTTTTAGGATTTCTTGTTTTACGTCCTTTTGCATATAATCCTGTTCTAGATCTTGGATGTCCACCCGATGCTTTTCCTTCTCCTCCTCCCATTGGGTGATCAACTGGGTTCATTGCTACGCCGCGAACGCGTGGTCGTCTTCCTAACCAACGATTTCTACCTGCTTTCCCTGATATTTGTAAGTTATGGTCAATGTTAGAAACCATTCCTATTGTTGCTTTACAAGTTGACAATATTTTTCGAGTTTCACCGGAAGGTAATTTAATAATAACATAATTGTTTTCTCTCGACATTAACTGTGCGTAAGAGCCTGCACTACGTGCAATTTTTGCTCCTGCACCAGGTTGTAATTCTATATTATGAATTACTGTTCCAAGAGGTATATCTGCAAAACACAAGGCATTGCCTACTTCTAAATTTGCTCCTGTTCCCGACATGAGTTTTTGCCCAACCTCCAATCCATGTGGGGCTATAATGTATCTCTTTTCTCCATCTGCATAAAATAATAAGGCAATACGTGCTGAACGATTAGGGTCGTATTCTATCGTTTTTACTGTTGCAGGAATGCCATCTTTATTTCTTTTAAAATCAATGATACGAAATTGTTTTTTATGACCTCCACCTAAATAGCGCATGGTCATTTTACCTTGATTATTTCGTCCTCCTGTCCTTTTTTTGGATAACAATAAACTCTTTTCGGGGGTTGTATGTGTTATCTCAGTAAAATTACTTACTAATTTAAATCTTTGTCCGGGTGTAACCGGTTTAAATTTTTTTAATCCCATCTTTTTTTATATTCTCTTATATATTACTAAAAATATCTATTGTATAATCGCCTTTTAATTGCACTATTGCTTTTTTAAAGGTATTTTTATGCCCTTTGATAAAACCTGTTTTAGTATAACGGCTTGTATTTTTGCCGCGTTGCATTATTGTATTAATGCTTTCTACTTCTACTTTATAAAGAGTTTCTATTGCCTTTTTAATTTTGATTTTATCAGCATTACGTTCTACAATAAAACCATAGCGATTTCCTTTTTCGCTCATGGCTGTCATTTTTTCAGTTACTAAAGGTTTTATTATTACGCTCATTATTTTTATTTCCTTTCATTAATTTTAAAATATTCATCGAATTTGGAAGCTGCTTGCTCAGTTATAATTAAATTTTGTGCATTTAAAATATCGTAAGTATTTAAATCATAAACTGTTACAACTTTAGCCTTGTCTAAATTTCGAGAAGACAAATATATATTTTTATTTGTTTCATTTAGAACCAATAATGTCTTTTTTTCAAAAAGATTAATATTTTGTAATATATTAATATATTCTTTTGTTTTAGGTGCCTCTATATCAAAGTTTTCTAAAACAACAATATTGTTTTCTTTTGCTTTTACAGACAGGGCTGACATTCTTGCAAGACGTTTTACTTTTTTATTTAATTTAAAGCTATAATCTCTTGGTTGAGGTCCAAATACTCGTGCTCCTCCGCGGAATAATGGATTTTTTATACTTCCTACTCGAGCACTACCACCACCTTTTTGATTTCTTAGTTTACGAGTACTTCCCAATAGCATCGATTTTTCTTTAGTAGCGTGCGTTCCTTGACGTTGATTAGCCAAATATTGCTTAACATCTAACCAAATAACATGTTGATTCGGTTCTATTCCGAAGATTGCATCATTTAAAGATACTGTTCTTCCGGTTTCTGTTCCATCTATTTTTAATACTTTTAGCTCCATCTTTCAATTTTTAAATATGAACCATTATGACCGGGGACCGATCCTTTAACTAAAATTAATTCTTTTTCTGGGAATATTTTAACTATTTGGAGATTTATCATTTTAACTTTTTGAGCTCCTGTTCTTCCTGCCATTTTCATTCCTTTCATTACTCTTGATGGCCATGAAGATGCGCCTAATGACCCTGGCGAACGCAAGCGATTATGTTGCCCATGAGTTCTATCGCCAACTCCTCCAAAGTTATGGCGTTTTACTACTCCTTGGAATCCTTTCCCTTTACTAATTCCTGAAACATCTACGTATTCTCCTTCAAAGAAAACACTAACATCTACAATTTCTCCATGATTTTTTCTTGACCCTACTTCAAAGCGGGTAAATTCTCTTAAAATTCTTTTAGGAGAGGTATTTGCTTTTTTAAAGTGTCCTTTTAATGCATTTGTCGTATTTTTTTCTTTTTTATCGTCAAATGCTAATTGTATGGCATCATAGCCATCTTTTTCTATGGTTTTTACTTGTGTTACTACACAAGGACCAGCCTTTATAATCGTGCATGGTATGTTTTTACCAGAGGCATCAAAGATACTAGTCATCCCAATTTTTTTACCTATTAACCCAGACATTATTTTATATGTTTTTTTATTATTATTCTATTGTATTATTGCTCTATTTATATTTTAATTTCAACTTCTACTCCACTTGGTAGTTCAATTTTCATCAAAGCATCAATAGTTTTAGATGTAGTTCCATAAATATCCAACAATCTTTTATAAGAAGACAACTCGAATTGTTCTCTTGATTTTTTATTAACAAAGGTCGAACGATTCACTGTAAATATTTTCTTTTGTGTTGGAAGTGGAATAGGTCCTACAACAACTACTTCATCTTCTTTTACTGCATTAACCGTTTTTACAATTTTTTCAGCTGATTTATCAACTAAATTATGATCGTATGATTTTAGTTTTATTCTTATTTTTTCGCTCACGATATATATATTTAAAAAAACTTTAAAAGTTAAATTTCCATTTATTTTTTATCTCTTCCACTATTGCTAATGGGGGTTCTTCATAATGTGAAAATTCCATACATGCTGTGCCTCTTCCAGAGGTTAATGTTCTGAGAGTAGTAATGTATCCAAATGCTTCTGATAATGGAATTTTTGCATTAATAATTTGACTGTTTTGTTTACTTGATATATTTTCAATAATAGCTCTTCTTCTGTTTAAATCTCCTGTAACATTACCTATATAATCAGACGATACTATTACTTCAAGCTTCATAATAGGCTCTAATATAGTTGGATTTGCTTTTTTTGCTGCTTCTTTCAGTCCTTTATAAGCACATATTTCAAATGAATTAAAATCTGAATCTATTGTGTGAAAAGAGCCATCTATTATGCGAGCTGTTAAATTTATTAAAGGATAACCTAATAATGGGCCTGTTGTCATTGCTTTTTCAAATCCTTTTTTAATAGCAGGAATAAATTCTTTTGGAATATTTCCACCTTTTATTTCATTAATAAATTCTAATCCTCTTATAGTACTGTCTGCTGGTAATATTTCAAATTCTATATCGGCAAATTGTCCTTTACCTCCTGTTTGTTTTTTATGAATTTCCCGATGTGTTACTGATTTTGTAATGACTTCTTTGTAGGATACCATGGGATTTCCATAATTGCATTTGACATTAAATTCGCGTTTAATTCTTTCTAATACAATTTCTAAATGTAATTCTCCCATTCCACTAAGAATAGTTTGTCCACTTTCTTCGTCTGTTTTTACTGTTAATGTTGGGTCTTCTTCTACTAATTTTTGAAGTGTCAATATTAGTTTATCAACATCTTCTTGTGTAGCAGGTTCAATTGCAACACTAATTACTGGTTCTGGGAAATTCATTGATTCTAATAAAATAGGGTGTTTTTCATCAGTAATAGTATGCCCCGTGCGTATATTTTTCAATCCTACTGCGACGCCAATATTACCAGCTTCTATTTTATCAAGAGACACTTGTTTATTAGCATGCATTTCGAAAATACGGGATATTCTTTCTTTTTTCCCTGTTGAAGCATTTAGTATATAACTGCCTGCTAATAGTTTTCCTGAATACACTCTAAAATAAGCAATTTTTCCGACAAAAGGATCATTTGTTATTTTAAATATTAAAGCTGCAAAGGGGTCATTTTCTTTAGGATTTCTCGTTTCAACAAGATTTGTATAAGGATTAATTCCTTCAACTGCATTTTTATCTTCTGGACTAGGCAAATATAATGCAACGGCATCTAACAAGCGTTGCACGCCTTTATTTTTAAAAGAAGAACCACATAAAACAGGGGTTATTCTTAATTCTATTGTAGCTTTTCTTATAGCTGGGACTATATCTTCAAAAAGTATATTATCCGGATTTTCTATATATTTATTTAATAAATCATCGCTTTCTTCTGCAACGCCTTCTATTAATTGTAAACGATATTTTTTTACTTCTTCTTGCATTTCGTCGGGAATAGAAATCTCGGTAAAAACAGTTCCTTGCGATTGCTCATCCCATGCATATGCTTTATTAGTAACCAAATCGACAATGCCAATAAAATTATCTTCTGCTCCTATTGGAATTTGAAGAGGAACAGGATTGATTTCTAATCGTTGTTTTATTTGTGAAATTACAGAGAAAAAATCAGCCCCTACTCTGTCCATTTTATTGATATAACAAATGCGTGGAACATTATATTTATTTGCTTGTTTCCATACTGTCTCCGATTGAGGTTCAACGCCTCCTACAGCACAAAACAATGCTACCGCACCATCAAGAATTCTTAATGCACGTTCGACTTCTACTGTAAAATCGACATGACCAGGAGTGTCTATAATATTTATTTTATAAGGAGTTTGGTTATAATGCCATTGTACAGTTGTAGCTGCAGAATTGATGGTGATGCCTCTTTCTTGTTCTTGTTCCATAAAATCCATAGTTGCAGTCCCATCGTGCACTTCTCCTAATTTATAATTAGCACCAGTATAATAGAGAATTCGCTCGGTAGTAGTCGTCTTCCCAGCATCAATGTGTGCCATGATTCCGATATTTCTTATGAACGATAAATCTCCCATTTTTAATAGTGCTTAATATAAGTATTAGAATCTAAAATGTGAAAAAGCTTTATTCGCTTCTGCCATTCGATGAATGTCTTCCTTGCGTTTGAATGCAGCGCCTTCTTCTTTGTATGCTGCCATAATTTCTGCTGCTAATTTTTGACTCATTGATTTTTCGTGGCGTTTACGAGCAAAATTAATAAGGTTTTTCATCCCAACAGATTGTTTTCTTTCTGGTCTGATTTCAGAAGGAATTTGAAATGTGGCTCCTCCTATTCGACGACTTTTAACTTCGACCGAAGGAGTAACATTTGCTAATGCTTGCTTCCATACATCAACGCCATCTTCACTTATTTTTTCTGTAACAATATTAATAGCATCATAGAATATTTTGAAAGCAATATTTTTTTTACCTTTTAACATAATATTATTCACGAATTTTGTAATTTGTGAATTTTGATATTTAGGGTCTGGTAAAATTATTCTTTTTTTGGGTTTTGTTTTCCTCATATTATATTATTATTTTTTAAGAATATTCAACTATATATATTAATGAAAGTTATTTTTTATCTTTTGGTCTTTTAGTACCATATTTAGAGCGTCTCTGATGCCGCCCGTCAACTCCAGAAGTATCTAATGCTCCTCTAATAACATGGTATCTTACTCCTGGAAGATCTTTTATTCTACCTCCTCTTATCATCACAATAGAGTGTTCTTGCAAATTATGACCTTCGCCTGGAATGTATGCATTCACTTCTTTTTGATTAGTAAGTCTTACTCTAGCAACTTTACGCATCGCTGAATTTGGTTTTTTGGGCGTTGTTGTATAAACTCTTACACAAACTCCTCTACGTTGTGGACAAGAATCCAAAGCGGGAGATTTGCTCTTATACTTAATTTGCGTTCTTCCTTTTCTTACTAATTGCTGTATTGTAGGCATATGTATTAAATTTTCCTTTTAGATTTTTTAATTAATTTCATTGTAACAACCCCCTTTTTTAGGGGATTGCAAAGATACAACATTTTATAATACTAAATAACTTGTTATTATCCATTTTGTATTTTTTTTATACTTTTTTTTAAAAGCTTTTTACATTGTTATTTTATAAGAATTATTTAACTGATTATATGGTATTTATATTTTTATGTTATTTTTTTTTCTCTAAATTTTTTATAAGAAAAAGTAACTTTTCTATTTTTTTTCGAGTTATCAACAGATAATTTTTAATATCTGTACTAAAAATATGATTTTTTTTTGCATTATTTTCTGAAAAAACAAGAAAAATTTATTTTTTTACGCATTTTTATTTTCATAAAAAATCAGCATTAATATTTTATTAAATATTGGAGCCATATTTAAAAAAAATGTAATTTTGCAATCATATGAAACAGAATATATCCGATTTGCTTAAACATGATATTTTCAATATCATTCACAGATGTAGTATTGAATTACACATTGATAGTTTTGTAATCGGTGGCTATGTTAGAGATTTTTTTCTTGGGAGAGAAAGTAAAGATATTGATATTGTAGCTATTGGAAGTGGAATAGTTTTAGCTAAAGCTGTTGCTCAAAAAATTGGAATTTCTGAAAAAATGATTACTATTTTTAAAAATTATGGAACGGCTATGTTTCATTATAAAGGATTTGATATAGAATTTGTTGGAGCGCGTAAAGAATCTTACAGCAATACATCTCGCAATCCAATTGTAGCAAAAGGAAATTTAAAAGATGACCAAAATAGAAGAGATTTTACTATTAATGCCATTGCTGTTTCATTATCAGAAAAAAATTACGGAAAATTAATTGACCCATTTTCGGGCTTAGATGATTTAAAAAATAAAATAATTCGTACTCCTTTAGACCCTAATACTACATTTTCTGACGACCCTTTGCGTATAATGCGTGCAATACGTTTTTCGACACAATTAAATTTTAGTATTGACCCAGTAACTCTTTTTTCTATCAAACAGCAATCGCAACGCATTCTAATTGTTTCAAAAGAGCGTATTGTTGATGAGTTAAATAAAATAATTTTATGCAAGCAGCCTTCTGTTGGATTTCAACTTATGGATGTTACCGATATTTTACCTAAAATATTGCCATGGATATCTAATTTACAAGGAGTAGATATTATTAATGGGAACAAGCACAAAGATAATTTTTATCATACATTAGAAGTATTAGATAAAATATCAGAACATTCGTCAAATATTTGGCTTCGTTGGGCTGCCTTGCTACATGATATTGGCAAACCAAAAACAAAAAAATATATCGAAGAACAAGGATGGACATTTTATCAACACGAATTAGTTGGAGCCAAAATGGTTCCCAAAATTTTTCGCGAATTACGACTTCCTTTAAATGAAAAAATGGAATATGTAAAAAAAATAGTCTATTTACATTTACGACCTATTGCACTGATAGAAGACCATGTTACCGACTCTGCTATAAGGCGTTTATTATTTGATGCAGGAGACGATATTGACGATTTAATGCTTCTTTGCGAAGCTGACGTTACTTCTAAAAATCTAAATAAAGTTAGAAAATTATTGAAAAATTTTGAATTAGTACGTTTAAAATTAAAAGAAATAGAAGAAAAAGATAAAATTCGCAATTTTCAACCTCCTATATCAGGAGAATTTATTATGGAAACATTTGATTTACCACCATGTAAAGAAGTAGGCATTATAAAAAATACTATTAGAGAAGCTATTTTAGATGGAATTATTTCTAATAAATATGAAGATGCCTATTTGTATATGTTAAAAGAAGCAAAAAAGATAGGATTAACACCAAAAAAATAAATTATGCTAAAAATAGGAATTACTGGAAAAATAGGTAGTGGTAAAAGTACCATATGTCGTATATTTGAAAGTATTGGTATTCCTGTTTATTATAGCGATATTGAAGCAAAAAAATTTTATAACGACCCTGATGTTATTCAAACAATTTTCAAGTTGTTTGGCAATAAAATACTAGATACTAATAAAAATATTGATAAAAAAATATTGGCATCTATTGTTTTTAATGATAATAATAAATTATTGGCATTAAACAACATCATACACCCTTTAGTTATAAACGATTTCCAAAACTGGTGTCAAAATAAAATAAATGTACCCTATATTCTTTTTGAATCTGCAATTATTTATGAAAGTAATTTAACACATCTATTTTCAAAAATTATTTACATTAATTGTCCAGAACAAATTGCTATTAAAAGAGTAATGAAGCGAGATAATATTACTCATTTATCTGTTTTAGAACGTATGTCAAAACAAAATTCAGCTATTCCTCCTTATGATTTTTGTATTACCAGCGATGAAAAAACCCTAGAAATTCCTCAAGTATTAGAAATTCATAAACAACTACTTCATTTATCATCTTCAAATATAAGTATGTAAACTTTCTTTTAATGAAGGGAAAATATTCACTCCATACCAACACATTTGCAAAGCAATAAAAGCGAAAATAAGAATAAGATAAGAAGTTTTATCATTTTTTGATTTGAAACTTCTAAAATGCAAATAAAACAAATAAATCATCCAAGTAATAGCTGCCCATAATTCTTTAGCATCCCATGTCCAATAATGCCCCCATGCTTCTTTAGCCCATAAAGCTCCTATCAACATTGCAAACATAAAAAGTGCGACTCCTACAATAACCAAATTATCACATGCATGCAAATAAGATGTATTTTTTTTCAATAATCCATAAAGCGCTATAAAAAAAGAAGCTCCCAATAAGGCATAAGACAACATATATATTATCACATGAGGGATAAAATAAATACTTTGTAAAGCTGGCATTAAGATTTTGCTATGCAACTCTGGACGCATCAGATTTATTATTAAAAATACAGAAGATAAAATAGTTGAAAATAATAAAATCCATGTAAAATTCCAACGTAAATAAATAATCAAGCCAACTATTCCAAGAAAAAAAGCATACCATAAACGTATTTCACCCATTGTCAACATAGGAGGACGGTCTAAATAAAAACCAAGCCCAACAATAAATATTGCCAATGAAACTATCCCAACTATATAAAAACATAAAACAATAGCATATTTTTGTTTAGTTAAATTGTTACGCATTGAAAACAAAGAAGATATTCCCCAAAAAAATATTGTAATCAATATAAAAATATAAAAATTATCCCAATTAATCATTCTTTTAAAGATTTTATTCCGTTATAGAAAAGACACACTGTTCCAAACATCATCATTATAATACCTATCAAGACGATATAACGCCATGGTTCATATACAATTTGTATTTTACAGCTATTACTCCCTACTTTCATTAAATATATGTCATAATTTTTATAGCGATAAGGATGGTTGACAGCAATTGTTTTTTTCTTTATTTTATTGTTTTTTCCTATAAAAATAGTCGCTTTAAGAGTTTTAGGTTCGCCCGTAGCGTAAAATTCTGAATAAATTTCATATAAGCCTACATGAAAAGGCAAGTCCATAAGCTGCCCTCTCTTTGTAATAGCTTGTGACGTCATATTGTTTTTAATCAACGTTGTTTGTAAAGTATAACTATCGGCTTGTCCAAAAAGACCTGCCGACAATGCAAGCCACAATCCAATATGATTCAATAAAAAACCAATATTATTTTTTTTTACTACTGTTATTCTTCGTACCACAATAGCTCCCAATACTAATAAGAAAAATATCCAAACAACAATAAATAAAGCAGAAAAGGGAAAATCATATAATGCTACAGGGAAGTTGTTATGAAAAAAAATCTGACGATGATAAAACAACCAATGTAATATCATCAACACAATAACACTAACAATACTTACTAAAGCTGCTTTTTTGGTAGATAAAAAACGAACTCTCTCTGACAATCTACCAGCAAGCACTATTATATATACTAACCCTAATATTATAAACAAGTTAATAGGAAAAGAAAAACTACGAATATCAACAGTAATCATACTTAAAGTTACTATTAATATAACACTTGCTATCAGAGAAAGAATTATTTTAATACTACTCTTTATTTTTAATGTGTTTTTTTCTTGCATTTAATAACTTTTTAAAATCTTATTATGCAAAGATAGTATTTATTTTTATATAAAAATAAATATTGTTTTGCTAACTTTGCCAATCTATAGAAAAAATCATGTATATTTGCACCTTATAATAAGGCTTTTTTATTTAAAATAAATAACTAAATATCAATGACATATACAGAAAATAAATTTAAACAATATACAGTTACCTCTGCTCTTCCTTATGCAAATGGACCTTTGCACATTGGTCATTTAGCAGGAGTTTATATTCCTGCCGACATCTATGTTCGCTATTTACGTTCGACGAACAATAAAGTTTTATTTATTGGAGGTTCTGATGAACATGGGGTTCCTATTACTATTAAAGCACGTAGCGAAAATACTACACCTCAAGCTATTGTTGATCGTTATCATTATATGAATAAAAAATCTTTTGAAGAATTTGGAATTAGTTTTGATATTTATTCTCGCACTTCTAATGCCATTCATCACGAAACAGCAGCTACATTTTTTACCGAACTATACAACAATAATAAATTTATTGAAAAAACTACCCAACAATACTATGATGAAGAAGCCCAACAATTTTTAGCTGACCGTTACATTATAGGCACCTGTCCGCACTGTGGTAACGAAAAAGCTTATGGTGACCAATGTGAAGTTTGCGGCACAAGTTTAAATGCTACAGACTTAATTAACCCAACTTCCCTGCTAAGTGGCAATAAACCCATTATGAAAGATACAAAACATTGGTTTTTGCCATTAGAAGAATACGAAAGTTTTTTTCGTCAATGGATTTTAGAAGACCACAAAAACGATTGGAAACCAAATGTATATGGGCAATGCAAGTCTTGGATTGATATGGGATTACGTTCGCGTGCTGTTACAAGAGATTTAGATTGGGGTGTAAAAGTACCTCTCCCTAATGCAGAAGGCAAAGTACTCTATGTTTGGTTTGATGCTCCAATAGGCTATATTTCTGCTACAAAAGAATGGGCTTTAAATCACAAGAAAGATTGGCAACATTATTGGAAATCAGACGAAACAAAACTTGTTCATTTTATTGGAAAAGATAATATTGTATTTCATTGCATTATTTTTCCTGCAATGCTAAAAGCAAATGGCTCTTATATATTGCCCAACAACGTTCCTGCCAATGAATTTATGAATTTAGAAAATGATAAAATATCTACTTCTAAAAATTGGGCTATTTGGCTACACGAATATTTAGCCGATTTTAAAGACAAACAAGACGTATTACGTTATACATTAATTGTTAATGCTCCTGAAACAAAAGATAATGATTTTACATGGAAAGATTTTCAAGCAAAAAACAATAACGAACTATTAGCCATCTACGGTAATTTTATTAATAGAACGCTTGTCCTTACACATAAATATTTTAACGGGAAAGTCCCTGCTATTTCCTCTTTGGAAACAGAAGATAACACACTCATACATTCTATAACTCAATATCCTGAACTTATTGGTCGAAATATAGAAAAATACCATTTTCGTGAAGCACTGTCCGAATTAATGAATCTTGCACGTTTGGGGAATAAATACTTGACTGATATGGAACCATGGAAAATTTATAACGATAATCCTTTAAGAGTCCAGACTATATTGAACCTTGCATTGCAAATTGGAGCTAATTTAAGTATTTTATCTGAACCATTTCTCCCATTCACTGCTACTAAATTAAGAAATTTATTGAATTTGTCAAAATTAAATTGGGAACAAGCAGGCTCTATCAGCTTGCTCTCTAACAATCATAAAATCAATACGCCTCAACTATTATTTGATAAAATTGAAGATTCAATTATTGAGACGCAATTAGAAAAATTAAATAAAAATAAAATCGAAAATAAAATAAACTCCCAGTCGATAAATCCTCAAAAAGAAAATATTTCTTTCGACGATTTTCAGAAAATGGATATACGAACTTGTACAATATTAGAAGCCAAAAAAGTAGTAAAAACAAAAAAACTTTTACAATTAAAAGTTGATACAGGAATCGACCAACGTACTATTGTCAGTGGCATCGCCGAATTTTATGAACCTGAAGATTTAATCGGCAAGCAAGTTATTATGCTAATTAATTTGGAAGGGAAAGAAATAAAAGGAATTTATTCTAAAGGAATGATACTTATGGCTGAAAATTCAAAAGGAGAATTATGTTTAGTTTCCCCTATCAATCAGACAGATAACGGTAGTTCCGTTAAATAGCAACGATTATGCCTATTAGTTTTATCGAAAATATTCAAGGAGTTGGCAAATGGGGTATATGGGAAATTAATGAAGATGAAAATACTTTATTGAAATTATACCACCCATCGGCTATAGATACATTCTATTTTAACAGTATAAAAACCGAAAAAAAGCGTAAGCAAGGTTTAGCATATCGTATTTTATTAAAACACCTTCTCGAACAAGATGTTTCTATTGTGTATAACTCACAAGGGAAGCCTTTTATAGAAAATAGCAATACACATATTTCTGTTTCTCATTCTGGTAAATATGCTGCAGTTTTTATCTCTCCCAACCAACCAATAGGCATTGATATTGAAAAAATTTCAGAACGTATGCCAACATTAGCATCTCGATTTTTAACTTTCTCAGAATTTAACACCATCAATTTGCAAGATACCAAACTGTTGCATGTGTATTGGGGAGCTAAAGAATGTATTTATAAGATGTATTCCGATAAACAACCACTATTTAATGAGCATCTATGTTTAGAGGCATTCAATTTTTATGACAAGGAACAATTTTCTTTAATATCTATAAAAATCAATGATTTTATTCGTAACCATCATTTATTTTATAAAGAAATAGATGATTATATGTTGGTATATACTTATTAAATAGTATAAAACTATTCTTTTGTTATGCGTCAATGTTAGCATAACGAGCATTTTTCTCGATAAATTCTCTACGTGGCGGAACTTCATCACCCATAAGCATCGAAAAAACATAATCTGCTTCAATAGCATTTTCTATAGTAACTTGCCTAAGTGTTCTAAATTCAGGGTTCATTGTTGTTTGCCACAATTGGTCATAATTCATCTCTCCAAGTCCTTTATAACGTTGTATTATAATTCCTTTATCTTTTCCTTCTTCCTGATAATTTTTCACAATTGCATCTCTTTCTTCATCACTCCAACAATATTGTTCTTCTTTTCCTCTTTTTACTAAATACAAAGGCGGTGTTGCAATATAAACATAACCTTGTTCGATAAGTTCTTTCATATAGCGGAAAAAGAAAGTTAAAAGTAAGGTCGCAATATGACTTCCATCAATATCGGCATCGGTCATAATGACTATTTTATGGTATCTTAATTTCGCCAAATTCAATGCTTTTGAATCTTCTTCAGTGCCAATAGTAACACCTAATGCTGTATAAATATTTTTAATTTCTTCATTATCGAATATACGGTGTTGCATTGCTTTTTCAACATTCAATATTTTTCCACGTAAAGGAAGTATGGCTTGTGTACGATTATCCCGTCCTTGTTTTGCAGTTCCACCTGCCGAATCGCCCTCCACAATAAAAAGTTCACATTTTGCAGGGTCTTTATCCGAACAATCAGAGAGTTTACCAGGTAACCCTGAACCTGATAATATATTTTTTCGTTGAACAAGGTCGCGTGCTTTACGTGCAGCATGTCGTGCTGTAGCTGCTAAAATTACTTTATCTACTATATAGCGTGCTTCTTTGGGATGTTCTTCTAAATAATAAGAAAGCATTTCGCTTACAATCTGACTAACAACTCCTTCTATCTCACCATTTCCTAATTTAGTTTTAGTTTGTCCTTCAAATTGGGGTTCTGCTACTTTTACCGATATAATTGCTGTTAGCCCTTCTCTAAAATCATCGCCACTAATTTCTATCTTTTGTTTTTCAAGTTTTTCTAATAATTTTTGGTCATCTGCATATTTTTTTAAGGTGCGAGTTAATCCTCTTCTAAATCCTGTTAAGTGAGTTCCTCCTTCATGGGTGTTGATATTATTGACATAAGAATGCAAGTTTTCAGAATAAGCTGTATTGTACTGCATCACTACTTCGATAGGAACTCCTGCCTTTTCTCCTTCCATATAAATAGGATTTTCCATTAACTTTTCTCTATTTCCATCTAAATAATTAATAAAATCTATTAATCCTTTCTCTGAATAAAAACTTTGTGTTAAGTAATTATTATTAATATCTTTCACTCGTTCATCGATAATTGTCAATGTAATTCCTTTATTTAAAAATGCTAATTCTCGCAAACGGGCAGCTAGTGTTTCAAATCTATATTCTTGTGCAGCAAAAATACTATAATCGGGCAAAAACCATATATAAGTGCCTCGTTTATCAGTTGTTCCTACTTCTTTAACAGGATATAAAGGCACTCCTATTTCGTATTCTTGTTTAAAATGCTTCCCTTCACGAAACACTTCAACTTTTAATTGTTTAGCTAAAGCATTGACACATGAAATTCCTATCCCATGCAGCCCTCCTGATACTTTATACGAGCCTTTATCAAATTTTCCGCCAGCATGTAGCACAGTTAATACAACTTCTAATGCCGATCTGTTCTCCTTTTCATGTAAATCAGTCGGAATACCTCGTCCATTGTCTTGAACCGATATGGAATTATTTTGATGAATTATTACATCTATTTTATCGCAATAACCTGCAAGAGCTTCGTCAATAGAATTATCGACCACTTCATAAACTAAATGGTGAAGTCCTCGCTCTCCTATGTCTCCTATATACATAGCTGGACGTTTACGAACAGCTTCTAAACCTTCTAATACTTGTATGTTGTCGGCGGTATAATTTTTTTCTTTTTCTAAGATTAAATCACTCATATTCATTTATTTAATAATTATCACGATCTATGGCAAAGATACGTAAAATTATGATATAAAACAATAAAAATATAGTTTTTTTCTTTTTATTTGACTAAAAAATGTACTTTTGCAGGCATAAAAAAAAGAAAGATTATGGCAAAAATTGAAATAGAAAATATGTATTTTTATGCACATCACGGGTGCTATGAAGAAGAGCGTAGAATAGGGACTAATTTTACTGTAGATTGTTGTTTAGAATGTGATATATTGACTGCTGCAAAAGAAGATGATTTAACCAAAACTATCAATTACCAAACAGTCTATTTATTAATACAACAAGAACTCAAAAAAACTTCCTTATTATTAGAAAATATAGCCTACCGAATCATTAAGAAAATTCAAAAACAATTTCCTCAAATCAAATCGATAGAAGTGAAAATACGTAAACTTAATCCTCCAATGGGAGGTAAAATTGAAGCTGTAAGCATTACTTTAAATAGTAATGATATAAAAAAATAGAAGTAAAAAAAAAGCTGCCTTTTTGAGACAGCTTTACAGATATTATTTTATACTTATTTTCTTCGTTTCTACTCCATTTTCTGTTTGCAACTGTAAAATATACAATCCGGCAGCTAAACCTGAGGTTTGTAGTCTATATTCGTTTGTATTAACAGCAATATTATAAATAACCTGCCCAAAAACATTGAGAATTTTTATATTTGAAAATACTATTTCAGATTGAATATTAAGCATATCTTCAGCAGGATTAGGATATACTTTTATATTTCCTTTGCCACTTTGCATATCTTCAATTCCCAATACTGCTTTATCAACCTTGCCCGATTGCAAAACTTCTTTAGTGTCGTAATCTTGTATCCAATACACTAACATAATATTATTAAAATTTTCAACAGAATGTTCGATAGCATTATCTATTGCTCTTCCTGCATTTATTGGCAAGCGATAATTTCCTTTAAAATGAAATGCTAAATCGACTTTTACTTCTTGGTCTTCTTGTAATGAAATATTATCTCCTTTATCGCTGGTCATAAATTTTTTAAATACATAGAAAAATTCTCTTTCTCCATTTGTTTTCATATTCATACGAGTAATCGATTCGACAAGAGCTACAAAAAGTTTTTTATTTCCCGTAAAAGTTTTTAATGGATTGATAGTTAATGTAGTATTGTATTTATGGTTGCCATCATAAATAAATGTGGCCTCCATATCAACAAATGATGGCTGTAAATATTCAAAAAGTAATAATTCATTAGAATAAACATTAGGTGCTCCATTATAATACTCTCCATCAGTAGCTAAATAAGGAACAGCGGAAACGTTATAATATGCTTTACGAACATCTCCCTCTAATGTAAAGTAAGGATCGCCTGACCCAGGCCAACTCATTTGATATTTTACACAAGTAAATTTATCAGCATTTTTCTCAAAAATAGATTTTAATTTTATATTTGCACTTACACAAGGGGCGCAAGTTGAACTTGAAAACACTTCGTGTAAAACAGTTCTTTGTACTACTTTTTGATAAGCAATTATTTTCATATTAAATGTGTCTGATGTAACAGAAGCATTCCCATTGATATTTGAGAACCATATTTTCAAATCGTATTCTCCTTCTTCTGTAGGAGTAAAAGTAGTTGGATGTAATAAAGTAGTAAAAGGATAAACTAAAGCGATATTAGCATCTGAAACATTTTCAGTATATACAACATCATCAATACTGTAGTTGTAATCATAAGATGTAATTGCAGCACTTCCTGAACGATATACATTAACCGAAATATTTCCTGTTTCATTTACTTTTAGCCAAGGTTTGGTATAACTATTTATAATTTCTAATCCAATAGCGGGAAGTTGTAATCCTGCCATATCATATCCGATATGAAATCCTGACATAAAGAAAACTCCCAAGGTATTTGTAGCTCCTACAACACCATTTTGCACATAAATACCATAAGCATAATAATCTTCCCAATCTGGGATATCGTCTCCTACGTTATGAATAGGAAAATAAATAGATTTATCAGCAGGATTAATACAAAGAATAGTTTGAGGTCCTCTTTCTAATGCATATAAAAGAGGTCCATCAGCAGAGATATTATCATAAGCGAGTGCCCAAATAATATCGTATTCTGGTTCATAATTTAAATCATTCCATTTTATTGAATCTAAAATATCTCCAGTAAGAGAAGCCAGTTTTACTCCATAATCAGTTCCCATAGACAACCAAAAACCGCCATTACCATTGTCTGCATCAGAAGCATAAGTAATTCCCAATGGGATAGTATTGGTAGGAAGAGGTATTTTCCCGACAACACTGTCTTCTACTAAATCTATTTGATAAATGGTGTCGTTTCCATTAGTCATATATAAATAGGTGCCATCGTATGCTAATCCTATCATAAACGCTCCAGTTGCTGGAGATTTTCCAGGCATTCCTGCAATGGCAATAGAATCTAACAATTCAGATTCAAAACTAATTTTAAAAATCATATTTTTATTTGCATTACCTGAATACAAAAACGTCCCATCACTTACTATACCTATAGGAGTACTAGCACCAGGATTTAATGTATCTGCAAATTGCACTTCCCATGTTTGGGCTGATTTTTGAACTAATTCTTTCTGAATAGGAGTTTTTTCTACTCTTTTTTCGACTATATCGAATGATTGAGAATAAATAGTATTTAATAAGAAAAATACTGATAAACAAAATGATAATATCTTTTTCATGTTGATGTTTTTTTTTATTTAAAGTTAATAATAAATATTGACAAAGGTATAAAAAAAAATAATACTCTACATTTTTTTTGTTAAATGATAAATCTATTTTAAAATTAATGATTAAGTTCGTGAATTTTAAAATTAATATTCGTTGTTTTAAATAAATTTTCTATATTTTCTTTTTGTACGTGCGTAATAAATACTTGTCCAAATTCTTTTTTAGAAACTAAAAACATTAGTTTTTCTACACGTAAATCATCTAATTTGTCAAAAACATCGTCAAGTAATAATAATGGTTTAATATTCTTAACATGTTTTAAATATTCATAATGAGCTAATTTTAAAGAAATTAGAAATGTTTTTTGCTGTCCTTGTGAACAAAATCTTTTTACAGCAAAGCCATTAAGCATGAAAGAAAAATCATCTTTATGTATTCCTACGGTTGTATATTGTGCTAATAAATCTTTTTTTTCAGCGTCTTTTAACAAATTTTCTAATTCATTTTCGTGCAGCATACTTTCGTAAGTAATAGTAACTTCTTCTTTTTCTGAAGAAATTTTATTAAAATAAGTATGAAAAACAGGGATAAACTCATTAACAAACGTTTTTCGTTTTTTATAAATTTCATTTCCTAATATGATTAATTTATCTGTCCAGATAGAGATTGCATCTTTATCATACAACCTATGTTCTGCAAAATGTTTTAATAATATATTTCGTTGTAACAACACTTTATTGTATTGTATAAGATTGTCTAAATAAATTTTATCGTATTGAGAAATAATACTATCAAAATATTTTCTTCTCAAATCGCTTCCGCCATTAATGTAATCACTATCGTAAGGTGAAATCATTACCGATGGAAATAATCCAATATGATCTGATAAGCGAGCGTATTCTTTTTGATTAAGTTTGATTTTTTTTTTACAATCTCTTTTTTGGATGCAACTTACTTTGTTAAATCCATCTATATCATTAGATTGAAAAGTGCCATGAATAGCAAAAAAATCTGAGGAAAAATTAATATTTAATTGGTCTAAATTATTAAAATAGCTTTTACACATAGATAAATAATGAATAGCATCTAATAAATTGGTTTTCCCAACTCCATTCAATCCAACTACCCCATTTAGACCTTCTACAAAATCATAATTAGCTTCACGATAGTTTTTAAAATTAATTAATTGAATAGTTTTTAAATACATCTTTATTTTTTCTTTCCTCCAAAAACAGTAACATTAATATATCTTTTGGGATTAGCCTTAATATCTTTTAGTAGTTCGTCTAAATTAACAATTGTGTTATTCAAATTTTGATACAAAGAATCGTTATTATTTAATTTTCCTATTGTTCCTTCTCCTTTTTCAACATTGGCTAAAATAGATTCTAATTGTTTTAATCGAGATGATAAATCGGTTAAAACCTTAGGAATATCTGTTTCTGTAAGCGACCCCGAAAACTGATGAATGTTTTTAATAATACTATCAATTTCCGTACTATTTTGTTTTATTGTAGAAGTAAATTGTTGGATATCATTAATAATATTGTCTATTTTACCAGCACTCATAAAGGAATCTATTTGATTGGAAATAGCATTAATATGTGATATAGAATTTTGTATATTGCCATTTTGAATTATATCTTTTAAGCCTTCGATAATGGTATCTAAGTTGTTTTTTATTTGGTCAATTCCTGCTAACATATTTGGTTTTACATAACCTATAATAGTGTCGCCATTATTAAAATAAGTGGAGGCATCGCCTAAAACACATTCTAATTGTAAAGCGCCAACTATTCCAGGCGAAATAATACGCAATTCAGAATTTGTTGGAATTTTTATTTTTTTATTAACTAAAAAAGTAATTAATACTTTGTCGTTTGCTTCGCCAAACAAGGCAATATCATCAACAATTCCTACAGTTACTCCATTAATAGTTACCAAATTAGCCATCAGCAGTCCAGCTGCTTGGTCAAAAACCCCATAGTAAATAAATTGTTTTTTAAAAATATTTTTCCCTTTTAAAAAATTAATTCCCCAAACGATTAAAAATAAACTGACAAGAGATAGTACGGCTATTTTAATTTCCTGTGTTTTAAATATTTTTTTTGCCACGATTTTATTGTTTTAGATATTTTTTTGCTTCATTTATTGAAATTTTTTCTCCATTTTTATAGGCTAGTATAAAGGCGTCTTGAAACCCTAACGTTTTTATTTCTTCTAATAATGCACTTGCACCTTCATAGCTTGTTTCTTCGCCAGCAGTATAACAATAGTAGTTCCCATTTTTCCACATTCGTATATTTTTCAACCCTTTGAATATTGGGTCATTTGTACTTTTATTTTCTCTTAAACAAGAAATTTGAATACAAAATATAATATCATTTTCTTGTAAACTTGGATTTATTTCGCTTTCTTTATTTTCAGGAAGTTGGTCATTATTTTCAAATACAATAGGGTTTTCTATACTTATATTATTTTTTTCTTTCACTAATTGTGCAAAAGCCTTAAAAAGTGAATTGACTATGTCATTTTGTCCTTTATCGGAAGCTAAAAAAGTTTCTTCTTTAGGATTGCTTAAAAATCCTATTTCAACTAATACACTTGGCATAGTTGTACGCCAAAGGACTAAAAATCCTGCTTGCTTAACTCCTCTATCTTCTAATTTAGCATTTGTTTTGAATTCCGACTGAATTTTAGAAGCAAATTTAACACTTTGATTTAAAAAGGAATTTTGATATAA
This sequence comes from uncultured Lentimicrobiaceae bacterium, assembly GCA_964610025.1. Taxonomy (GTDB): domain Bacteria; phylum Bacteroidota; class Bacteroidia; order Bacteroidales; family WCHB1-69; genus UBA5266. The sequence goes on along the minus strand of CAZSTX010000002.1, from coordinate 26,693 downwards.
CGAAAAAATAATATATGCATCTGTAGAATTAGGGTCATAGCCTTCATAGTTTTCTTTATAATTCGATTCTAATAAAATAGCAGCATTTTCTTTTTGTGCTACCGCTAAATTAGCAGTGCTATTATCAGGACTCATCACAAAAGTTTCAGAGCCATGGCTTGTGCTATTAGTTGCTGAATTACAATGAATTGATATAAAAAGGTCCGCATGATTTTCATTCGCTATTTGCGTACGTCTTTTTAATTCTACAAAAACATCTGTTTTGCGAGTATAAATGACTTTAATATCTTTAAAATTATCTTCTATCAATTTTCCAAGTTTCAGAGCGACTTTTAAAGTAATATCTTTTTCATAAATGTTTGATTTCCCTATAGCTCCGGGGTCATGCCCGCCATGGCCAGCATCAATAACAACTACTTTTATAGGTGCAGATAATATCTGCGTAGGAATAGAAATAGTAATCAATAATAAAACAATATGTAATATCGTTATTTTAGAGGTAATCTTCATTGTAGTTAGCATTGATTTTATTTTCATATTTTGTTAATTTAAAGATAAACCTTATGTTGTATTTTTATACTTTTGTAAAATTTTAATTTACAAAAGTATAAATTTTTTTTATATAAAATTCAATTTAATAAAATTGTATAGCAATCTGTTGAAAAAATATATACATCTTTTTCTAACTCTGCAAACAATTTTGTTTACAGGTTTTTTTTCTATCATAATAGCTCAAGAAAAAGACAGTATTCCTATTCAAAGCAAATCAACTCGTTTGCAATTAATTTCCAAAGAGATAAGCAGTGCTGATTCTACAATTGCTATTGCTACCACTGACAGTTTACAAGCAACAGATACTACTCAATATAAAGACAGTCTTTTTAAAATATCGAAAGATGCTATAAGTTCTATTGTCGATTATTATGCCGAAGATTCAGTTGTTTTTAATATTAAAAACAAAAAAGCTTTATTACACCACCTTGTTGATGTAAAATACGAAGACATTATTTTGACATCTAATTATATGGAAATTGATTTTGATTCTCATCAATTATATGCTTGTGGGGTAAAAGATACGGCAGACAGTCTGCAGGGAAATCCTATTTTCAAACAAAATCAAACAGAATTTAAAGCGTATGAGATTAAATATAACTTTAACTCTAAAAAAGGTTTAGTTGTTAATGTAATTACACAAGAATCAGAAGGTTATTTGCATGGACAATTAGTAAAAAAAATAGACGATAGCACTAATTATATTTATAAAGGTTCGTTTACAACTTGTAATTTGGAACATCCACATTATGGGTTTTATTTTAAAAAAGCAAAAGCTATAGCCAACGATAAAATAGTTACCGGTCCAATTCAACTACAAATAGCAGACGTTCCTACTCCTTTAGTCGCTCCTTTTGCTATCATTCCCAATCAAAAAGGCCATAGAAATGGAATTTTAATTCCTTCTTATGGAGAATCAATAGAATTAGGGTTTTATTTCAAAGGAATGGGAGTGTATTTTGCATTCAGAGATAAAGTGGATATAGCACTTACAGCCGATATTTATACGCGAGGTTCATTTGCTATAAATGCAAAATCAAATTATATTAAACGTTATAAATATTCAGGTTTTATTGATGCATCTTACAGTAACACTCGTTCGGGTGAACCAACTACTCCTTCGTTTGTAAAATCGAATGATTTTAAAATTAATTGGAAACATAATCAAGACCCTAAAGCCCATCCACGTAATCGCTTTACGGCAGATGTCAATTTTATAACAAGCAATTATAATAAACGCAACATTGTCGAAGTAAACGATTATGTAAACACCAACTTTACATCAGCTATCAGTTTTTCGACAAGTTGGAAAAATCATTATTCTTTAGGAATTAATGCAGATTTATCTCAAAATGTACAAACTAAATACATGCAATTGACATTGCCAAATATTAATTTTAATATTAGTCAATTTTATCCCTTACGGAGAAGAACCGTAGTAGGAAAATTACGATGGTATGAAAACATTTCAATGTCATATAATACTATTATAGTGAACAACATAGGACTATATGACAGTATCGCACTGTCGCAGCAAATACCAAACAACATGCGATATGGAATTTCTCATACTATCCCTATTTCGAGCACAATTAAAATTTTTAAATATTTAGATTGGAACAATTCCATACGTTTTAACGAATATTGGCAATTTAGAGGAGCAACACGCAGTTGGGAACAAGATACAAATGGGAAAGCAAAAATTAATAGAGATACCATTTATGGATTTTTTGCAAGCCACTATATGGTATATAGCTCTACATTAAAGACGACATTATATGGAATGTATAGCATGAAAAAAGGGAAAGTACAAGCTTTTCGTCACGAATTTATTCCTTCGTTATCATTTAGTTATATCCCTGCTATCAATAAAAGTCATTTTAAATCTTATTACGATTCAATTGAAAAAACTCTTAAAACCTATTCTCCAACAGAAGGATTTTTATTTAGCAAACCTCTCGAAAAACAATCGGCTGATATAAGTTTAATGTTTGGTAACAGATTAGAAATGAAAATAGTAAATAAAAAAGATTCTACTGGAAATACTAAAAAAATTACACTAATAGAAAATTTAAGTATTGGATCGCGATATATTTTTACTGCCGATTCTATGTGCTGGCAACCTCTAAGTATTTCAGGAAGAACAACAATTTTGAAAACACTATTTCTTAATTTCAATGCAGGATTAGACCCTTATATTATTGGTACTTCTGGGCGAAGAGTTGATACATTAGAAATAAAAGAAAACAAACGCTTATTTCGCTTATCTAATACTGCTTTTTCAATATCGTTAACTTATTCAATTAACGATCAAACATTTAAGAAAAACGACAACGAACAAGGTTTTTCCTCACTTGGCAGATGGAATATTGACATAAGCTATGCCTTTAATTATAATCTTTCCGACAACTATCGATACTACATTCTTAATCAACCCGATACAAATAAATACGCAAAAAACATGACCAATACCTTAAATCTTTCTGGTCGATTTCAACTAACAGAAAAATGGCGCATTGCATTTATAACAGGTTATGATTTTGTTTCAAAAAGTATTTCCTTATCTTCGTTTGATATATACAGAGATTTACATTGTTGGGAAATGGGTTTTAAGTGGCGTCCATTTGGCTATCTACGTGGATTTGAATTTTCTATTAATGTTAAAGCAGATATGTTAAAAGATTTAAAATATGATTTTAATAAAGACTATAGAGATTATTAAGAATAATTTGAAATAAAAAAATTAAATAAACGTTTAAATAATGTTTATATAAATACATAAATGAACAAGGTAACTTTGACAAAATTAGGACAATTAACAATTAATAATAAACGTCTCACTATTATTGAAACCTTTTTACACCGTATGGGAGAATATTTATTATTAATGAAACGAGTAGTGGATAAGCCCGAAAACAATAAATATTTTAGGAAACAAATAGTAGATGAAATTAATGGATTATGTATCGATTCTTTACCTATAGTCATCATTATCTCGATTTTTATGGGAGCAGTAATTACAATCCAAACAAAATTGCAAATAGAAAATCCTTTATTACCTACATGGACAATTGGTTTTGTAGTACGCCAATCCATTGTTCTCGAATTTGCTCCAACTATTGTAAGTATTTTTCTTGCAGGAAAAATTGGTTCGCGAATAGCATCAGAAATAGGAACGATGAAAGTAACCGAACAAGTTGATGCATTAGAAACTATGGGAATTAATTCAGCTTCACATTTAATTTTTCCAAAAATTTTAGCATGTATTATCACAAATCCTTTATTAATTATTATTAGTATATTTTTAGCAATATTAGGCGGATGGGCAGTTTCTGAATTTTTAGGAACAGTTCCGCCTTCTCAATACATAGAAGGGATTAGGTCATGGTTTGTAACGCGTGATATTTATTATGCTTTGGTTAAAACTTTTTTCTTCGCTTTTTTAATGTCTTCCATTTCAGGATATTGGGGATACAAAACGATAGGAGGAGCTTTAGAAGTTGGAAAAACAAGTACACAAGCTGTGGTAGCAAGTAGTTTTATGATTTTATTATTCGATTTATTATTAACAGAATTATTTCTCGGATAAGCATGTTGAAAATAGAAAATATATACAAATACTTTAATGGAAAAGAAGTACTACACGATATTAATTGTAGCTTTGAACAAGGAAAAACCAATCTGATTATTGGGCAAAGCGGTTCAGGAAAAACAGTGTTAATGAAATGTTTAATAGGATTATACAAAGCTGATAAAGGAAAAATATTTTACGACAATCGCGATTTTTATGCTTTAACAAAACAAGAACGTAAAAACATACGACAAGAAATGGGAGTACTTTTTCAAGGAGGAGCCTTATTCGATTCTATGACAGTGAAAGAAAATGTAATATTTCCTTTAATTATGCTTACCAATATGACAGATGCTGAAAAAAACGACCGTGTCGATTTTTGTTTAGAACGTGTAAACTTACAAGATACACATCAACTTTACCCTTCACAATTAAGTGGAGGAATGAAAAAACGTGTCGCAATTGCCCGAGCAATTTCCTTAAATCCTAAATATTTATTTTGTGATGAACCTAATTCAGGATTAGACCCTAAAACTTCTCTTCTAATAGACGAGTTAATCTCTGAAATTACACACGAATATAAAATGACTACTATCGTAAATACTCACGATATGAATTCTGTGATGGCAATAGGCGAAACCGTATCTTTTATTTTTGAAGGAAAACTTTGGTGGAAAGGAATAAAAGAAGAAATATTACATACTGACAATAAAGAATTAAACGATTTTGTATATGCCTCTAAATTTGCACAAAAATTAAGATCTATTCAATAAATAGAAATGTTAAAAATAATTGACATACTCATTATCCTCCCTATGATTTGGTTTGGATATAAAGGAATAAAAAAAGGATTTATTTATGAAATTATTTACGTATTGGCTTTGATAATAGGAGCATGGGCTAGTATTTATTTATCGCATATTACTGTAGGAATAATTGGAATTAAAACCGAAACAGGACATCTCATATCATTAGCAATAACTTTTTTTGCTTGTATTATTATAGTGTTTTTAATTGGAAAAATAATTAAAGCTGGTATTACTTTAATTATTCCCGAATTTTTTGATAAAATATTAGGTTTTATTTTTGGAGCATTTAAAATATTATTTATAGCAGGTATTATTTTTTATTATATAACTTCTGCCGACAAACAAGAAAAAATACTAACTGCCAATGCAAAAGAAAAAATAATTTTATATCAACCTGCTTACGCTTCGGCTAAATTTTTACTCCCAAAAATTAAGACTATACGTACAATAATTAATGAGAAAAAAATAGTTGATAAAAACAAAATCATAGAGTAATAAAATAGCAATGTATAAAATAATTTCTATAGTAGGTGCTAGACCCCAATTCATAAAAGTAGCAGCTTTATGTAGAACAATCAAAAAAACTTTTTCTTCACAAATAGAACATTGTATTTTACATACAGGGCAGCACTATGATTATAATATGTCAACTGTTTTTTTTGAAGAATTGCAATTAGATTCACCTCTTTATAATTTGAATATACATTCTGATAATAATATTTTTCCGATGCAAAAAGCAGTTGATGCAATTAAAAATATTATTTTAAAAGAACAACCTTCCATCGTTTTAGTGTATGGCGACACCTATTCTACTTTGGCAGGAGCCATAGCTACCGTAAAAACAGGGGTGCCATTAGTTCATATAGAAGCTGGTATGCGTTCTTATGACAAATCGATGCCTGAAGAAATAAATCGAGTAGAAACCGATAAGTTAGCTACTTATTTATTTTGTTCTACACAAACTGCAATGCAAAACCTTCAAAAAGAAGGATATTCTCTTAATACACATCCTATTTATCATCCTAAAAATAAAAAAATTATGTTTTCAGGAGATATTATGTACGATAACACATTATTTTTTGAAAATAAAAATATAACATCAAACTCTCAACTTCAAACTCTTATACAAGAAATACCCTCTTACATACTTACAACACTACATCGACAACATAATACAGACGATGCAAATCGTTTAAAAGAATTTGTCAAAGGATTAATAGCTATTACTAACTACAAACAACATATATTGTTCCCTATACACCCACGTGCTTCCAAAATGCTACACACACATTTAGACACACAACTTTATAAAACATTCTTTTCTAATGAATATATCCATCGTATTTCTCCCCTTTCTTTTTTTGAAATGATGTATTTAGAAAAAAATGCACAAATGATTATTACTGATTCAGGAGGCGTACAAAAAGAGGCTTATTTTTATAAGAAACCTTGTATTATTGTCCGAGCCGAAACAGAATGGGAAGAATTGGCAACTTATAATGTTGCCTATCTTAGTGATGCTAAATCAAATGCTATTTTAGAAGGATATAAATATTTCACTAAAAATCGACCTAATAACTTTCCTTCACTATTCGGCAATGGAACTGCTGCACACTATATATGTGAAGAAATCATTAAAATATTAAATTAAAAACACACATCTTAAAAGAAAAGATAATCAAAAACTGCATTTTGTTTCAAAAAAAATTATACTTTTGCTATTGGGTAAGTCTTATACGATCTGCTCCTGTCAAACTCCCCCAGGATTGGAAAATAGCAAGGGTAAGATGGTTGAGCGATGCGATATAAGTAGCTTACCCTTTTTTTATAAAAACATTATTTATGCTGTTAAAACTATATGAAAATAATCCTAACGAACGCCATATCAATCAAATAGTTGATTGTTTAAAAAATGGAGGTATTATTATTTATCCTACCGATACAATTTATGGTATCGGATGTGATTTATACCATACAAAAGCATTGGAACGTTTATGTTTTTTAACAAATAAGATAAAAGAAAAATCAAATTTTTCTTTTATATGTTACGATTTAAAAAATTTATCAGATTATACACTTCCTTTAAATAACACTGTCTTTAAATTAATGAAAGAAGTATTGCCAGGTCCTTACACCTTTGTTTTAGAAGCGAATAGCAACGTCCCTAAACATATACAGAAAAAGAAAACAGTGGGAATTCGTATTCCAGATAACAATATAGCTCGTGCTATTGTAGAAGAATTAGGAAATCCTATTTTAAATGCTTCTTTAAAAATTAAAGATGATTTTTTAGAATATTACACAGATCCTGAACTTATATACGAACAATATAATGGACTTGTTGATATAATGATTGATGGTGGTGCTGGAGGTTTTGAACCTTCATCTGTCATTCGTTGTATTGATAACGAAATTACGATTTTACGAAAAGGAAAAGGAGATGTATCGTTCATTGAATAAACAACAGCAATTCGTTCTGTCGCTATATTAATATATTTGATATAGAGGAAAGTCCGGACAACGCAGAGCATCGTACTTCCTAACGGGAAGGGCTTGTAACAGCAAGTACAGATAGTGCCACAGAAAACAACCGCCTTTTAAAAGGTAAGGGTGAAAACGCGAGGTAAGAGCTCACGTATGGGATAGGCGACTATGCCGTAGGGTAAACCTTACGAGTTGAAAGACCATGTAAACCGAGGCTTGAGGGCTGCTCGTCCAATCTCGGAGGGTGGGTCGATAGAGGTATTTAGTGATAAATATCCCAGATAAATGACAGAAAGGCTGATATATCAGCACACAGAATCCGGCTTATAGAATTGCTGTTTTTTTTATTCTTCATAAAGATAACCTTTCCCCTTGATAGTTTTAATATTTTCTATCCCAATATGTTTTCGCAAACGACGAATATGTACATCAATCGTTCTATCACCAACGATTATTTTATTGCCCCATAACTGATGATAGATTTCATTTCTACTAACAACTTTATTTATTTTTGTAGCTAACAACCACAATATATCAAACTCTTTAGGAGGTAGTAATATTTTTTCCCCTTTACAAATAACAATATAACATTCTCTATCAATAACAATATCTTTTAATGTAATCCGCTGATAATTACACTCTAACAATGAGTCGTCAATGGTTCTCCTTAACAATGATTTTACTTTTGACAACAACATTTTAGGATGAATAGGTTTAGTAATATAATCGTCTGCACCAGAATCTAATCCGGAAATTTTTGTATAATCTTCTCCGCGAGCAGAAAGAAAAGCTATGATAGTTTGTGAAAGTTTAGGATAAGTTTTTATTGCCAAGCAAGTCTCTATGCCATCTAATTCAGGCATCATTACATCTAATAAAATCAAATGAGGTTTGATTGTCAAAGCTTTTTCAATAGCCTTTTTCCCATTATTAGCAGTAAACACTTGATAACCTTCTTTTTTTAAATTATAACTAATAAATTCTAATATATCTTGTTCGTCGTCAACTAATAAAATACGAATATGCTGATTGGACATGAGTTTTTTTTTGCAAATGTATAAAATTATTAGATGAAAAATAGATAAAAACGTTATCTCTTTAAGAATTAAATATTAATGTGTACTTTTGCGAATCATAAAAAAAATAAAAATATAAATACATGAATGGAGACCCAAAACTATATCAACTGCTTGATAATTTGAATATAAAATATCAATATATAGCACATCCACCTGCACCAACTATAGAAATAGCTAAACAATTTTGGGAAGGACATGATGCAAAACATTGTAAAAATTTATTTTTTAGAAACCATAAAGGCAACAAACATTTCCTTGTGATACTCGATTGTGATAAAGAAATGGATATTCGTGCTATTGAACAACAATTAAAACAAGGAAAATTAAGCTTTGCTTCCGAAAAACGCCTATATCAATATCTTGGATTGACTCCTGGTTCGGTAACACCTTTTGGATTGATTAACGACACTATGAAACATGTGCATTTGTTTATAGATGAAAATTTACGTTTTGCTAATAAATTAAGTTTTCACCCTTGTATTAATACAGCATCTTTGTTTATTACAACTTCCGACTTTTTGCGATTTTTACAACATTGTAATAATGTTTACGAATGGATTAAATTATATTAAAATATTATAATGCAGCAAGAATCATATAATTATTATCAATTATCAAATGGAATAAAAATTATCCACAAACAAGTCCAATCTTCTGTATCCCATATAGGATTAGTGGTCAATACTGGCACTCGAGATGAATTAGAAAACGAAAATGGATTGGCTCATTTTATTGAACATGTTATCTTTAAAGGGACAAAAAAAAGAAATACCTATCAAGTTTTATCTTACCTCGAAAATGTAGGAGGCGATTTAAACGCTTACACAACAAAAGAAGAAACCTTTTTTTATGCCTCAATAATGAATACCTATATCAATAAAGCCATTGAAATATTAGCCGATATCGTTTTTAACTCAATATTTGACGAGAAAAATATAGTTATAGAAAAAGATGTAGTAATAGAAGAAATAAAATCTTATAAAGATAATCCTTCTGAATCAATTTTTGACGAATTCGAAAATTTAATATTTGAAGGACATACCTTAGGAACAAACATTTTAGGAACAACTAAAAGTGTGAAAAGCTTTAATAAAGAAAAAATAGAAACATTTTTAGACCGAACCTATCATACCGACCAAATGGTAATAGCAATAGTTGGCAACGTGAGTTTTAAAAAATGTATCATATTAATCCAAAAATATTTTGGTATTCTTGTAGAAAAAAAACGTATTTATAAACGATTTGCCTTTAATAATTTTAATGCAAAACAAAAAATAAAGAAAATCAATGGGTTGCAATCGCACGTAATGATAGGGCAAGCCTTGCCACATTACGATGAAAACAAAAATAAAACAGCTATTTTACTTAATAATATTTTAGGCGGACCTTGTTTAAGTTCATTGTTGAATATGGCAATCAGAGAAAAAAATGGATATGCCTACACAATAGAATCTTCTTATACTCCACTAAGCGATGCAGGAATATTTGCCGTTTATGCTGCCTCTGACCCAAAAACAATAGAAAAAAGTATTCAACTTATTTTTAAAGAAATAAATAAATTAAGAACGCGTAAATTAGGTGTTTTGCAACTACATAGAGCTAAACAACAACTTATAGGGCAAACATATATAGTACACGAATCAAATGTAACAGAAATGTTATCTATTGGGCGTAATCATCTCTTACATAAAGAAGTAGATACAATCTATACAATTAGTCAAAAAATAGAAAAAATTACTGCTTCTGATTTACTTGAACTTGCTAATGAAATACTTGATAAAGACAGATTAAGTATGTTAATATTTAAGAAATAGTTATAAAAAAGACTGTAATAGAATAAAAAAAGTATAATTTTGCAACTTTATTTTCTATAAAGTATAGACAATATGTAATTATATCCATACAATTAATAAATATAAATTTAAGTATATGAAAATCAATTTAAAAACCTTAATGACAAGTTTCGCATTAATAATGCTCCCTTTTTTAACTTTTGCAAGTGAAGCCGATTTACCCATTCCAGACTTACACAGTAGTACTTTTGCCTTTTTTGGTGGAATAACCGGGTGGAATTTGATGCTATATGGCGCATTGGTAATAGTAGGAACGCTGAGTATTAGCCTTTATCTGAGACATCAAATAAAAAAACTACCTGCTCATCAATCAATGTTAGAAGTAGCTAACACCATTTACAAAACATGCAGTACCTATTTGATACAGCAAGGAAAATTTTTAATTTATCTATTTATAATTATCGGAGCTTTAATGACTTATTATTTTCTTGTTCTTCAAGGGCAAGGATTGTCTGTGGTTTCTTTAGTCCTTTTATTTTCTATTGTAGGAATGGTAGGTTCCTATTCTGTAGCATGGTATGGTATTCGTATTAATACTTTTGCCAATGCACGAACAGCATTTGCTGCACTAAAAGGTAATCCATGGGATGTTGTCAACATTCCACTTCGTTCGGGTATGAGCGTAGGATTATTTCTTATCTCCCTTGAATTAATAATGATGGTAGTTATATTATTATTTGTACCTCGTGATATTGTGGGCTATTGTTTTCTTGGTTTTGCAATAGGCGAATCATTGGGTGCATCTGCACTACGTATTGCAGGTGGTATTTTTACTAAAATTGCAGATATTGGTTCTGATTTAATGAAAATAGTTTTTAAAGTAAAAGAAGACGACCCTCGCAACCCCGGTGTAATAGCTGATTGTACAGGCGATAATGCTGGCGACAGTGTTGGACCTACAGCAGATGGGTTTGAAACTTACGGTGTTACAGGAGTTGCCCTCATTTCTTTTATCTCATTGGCAGTAAAAGAAGTTGATATACAAGCAAAATTAATTGTATGGATATTTGCAATGCGTTTTTTAATGGATATTATGTCAGGAATATCTTATTTTATTAATCAAGCTATTTCAAAAAGAAAATATAAAAATTTAAAATTTTTCGATTTTGAAGAACCTTTAACACGATTAATCTGGATTGCAGCTATATTGAGTATTTTTACTTCTTTCGGCATGAGCTATATGTTAATAGGCGACCTTGCTGATGTAACTTTATGGTGGAAAATGGCATCTATTATTAGTTGTGGAACACTTGCTGCTGTACTTATTCCAGAATTTACTAAAAAATTTACAAGTTCAAAATCGGCTCATGTTCATGAAATTGTTACCGCCTCAAAAGAAGGAGGTTCTTCTTTAACAATACTTTCAGGACTTATTGCTGGCTATTTTAGTGCTTTTTGGAAGGGATTACTTATAGTAGGACTAATGACACTTGCTTATTTTATCAGCCAAGCAGGGCTTTCCGAAATTATGGGACCACATGCTTCTATATTTGCTTTCGGAATGGTAGCTTTTGGATTTCTTTGTATGGGACCTGTAACCATTGCTGTAGATAGTTATGGACCTGTAACCGACAACGCACAGTCTATTTTTGAATTATCACAAATAGAACAATTACCTAATATTGAAGAAGAAATTAAAAATGATTTTGGATTTCAACCTAATTTTGAAGAAGGAAAACATTATCTTGAAGCCAATGATTCGGCTGGAAATACATTTAAAGCAACCGCAAAACCTGTACTTATCGGAACAGCAGTAGTTGGAGCAACAACAATGATATTTTCTATTATTCTTTTATTAGAAAATGTACAGCATTTATTATTTCCAACACTAACAGAAGCTTTCAACCCACTAAGTCTTACAAGTGCTCCCATTATTCTTGGATTTATTTGTGGCGGGGCTGTTATTTTTTGGTTCAGCGGCTCATCTATGCAAGCTGTTACTACGGGTGCTTATAAAGCTGTCGATTTTATTAAAAGAAACTTTAATATCAATAAAGCTGCTGCTGATATTGAAGATTCTAAAACCGTTGTAAAAATATGTACAGAATATGCTCAAAAAGGAATGTGGAATATATTCTTAGCTTTAATGACACTTACCTTAGCATTTGCATTTTTTGATCCTTACTTTTTTATAGCTTATTTGATATCAATTGCTGTCTTTGGATTGTTCCAAGCTATTTTTATGGCAAATGCAGGTGGAGCATGGGATAATGCAAAAAAATATGTAGAAGTCGACATGAAAGAAAAAGGAACAGAATTACACGATGCAGTTATTGTAGGCGATACAGTAGGCGATCCATTTAAAGACACCTCGTCTGTTTCTCTTAATCCTATTATCAAATTTTCAACGCTATTTGGATTATTAGCAGTAGAAATTGCAGTGAAAATGAAAATTGCTGCTACTAATGGATTTGATTATACGATGATTATTGGAAGTGTTTTCTTATTAATAGGATTAGTGTTTGTTTGGAGGTCTTTTTATAAAACAAGAATTCCATTACACAATTAATATAAAGAACGTTTTCTATTTTTAATACTTTTTATGACTAAGAAATACACTGAATATAAAAATTTCAACCTTGTTGATGTAAGCAATAAAATTTTACAATATTGGATTGAAAACAATACTTTTCAGCAAAGCCTTGCTCTTCGCAAAGGAAAAACTCCTTTCATTTTTTACGAAGGACCTCCTTCTGCCAATGGAAAGCCAGGCATTCACCATGTAATGGCACGTACTATCAAAGATATTTTTTGCCGCTATAAAACACAAAAAGGATTTTATGTTGAACGTAAAGCCGGATGGGATACACATGGACTACCTATTGAACTAGCAGTTGAACAAAGCTTAGGTATTACAAAAGAAGATATAGGTACAAAAATATCTGTCGATGAATACAATCAAGCCTGTCGTAAAGAAGTAATGAAATACAAAGATTTATGGGATGATTTAACCATAAAAATGGGCTATTGGGTTGATTTAGAACACCCTTATATTACTTTTGAAAACAAATATATTGAAACCTTATGGTATTTATTAGCCCAAATGTATAAAAAAGGACTATTATACAAAGGCTACACCATTCAACCTTATTCGCCAGCAGCAGGAACAGGACTTAGCTCTCACGAATTAAATATGCCCGGCTGCTATCGCGATGTTAAAGACACCACAGTAGTCGCTCAATTTCATCTATCAAAACAACAACGCTATTTAAAAACTTGTCCTTGGAATCTCACAGGAGAGATGCCGGATAATGTTTATTTATTAGCATGGACAACAACCCCTTGGACTTTGCCTTCCAATACAGCTTTAGCCATAGGTCCAACTATCGATTATGTTTTAGTACACACTATTAATGCTTATTCAGGCAAACCTATTTTTGTTATTTTAGCGAAAGCCTTATTATCAATCTATTTTTCAGAAAAAAATGAAAATCTTTCTTTTGATAATTATCAATTAGGCGATAAAAATATTCCTTATCAAATAATAGCTCAATGCAAGGGAGAAAAACTAATAGGCATGGAATATGAACAACTTATTCCGTGGGTTAATCCCGGAAAAGGAGCTTTTAAAGTTATCGCAGGCGACTTTGTTACAACCGAAGATGGAACAGGAATTGTACATATAGCTCCTACTTTTGGGGCTGACGACGACCGTGTTGCAAAACAATCGGGTGTGCCTCCTCTTTTTGTGATAGATAATGAAGGAAAACATCAACCGATGGTTGATAAAACAGGAAAATTTTATCGTTTAGAAGAATTAAGCTCAGAATTCATTAAACATCAAGTTAATGTAGCATTATACAAAGAGTTTGCGGGAAGATATGTTAAAAATGAATACGCAGTAGAATCCCAAACGGAATCGTTAGATGTAGATATTTGCGTAATGTTAAAACAGCAAAACCTCGCTTTTAAAATCGAAAAACACACACATAGTTATCCCCATTGTTGGCGAACAGATAAACCAATACTATATTATCCTTTAGATAGTTGGTTTATCCGCACAACAGCTATTAAAGAACGAATGATAGCATTAAATAAAACTATTCGATGGAAACCCGAATCTACAGGAACTGGACGTTTTGGAAATTGGTTAGAAAATTTAGTAGATTGGAATCTTTCACGTTCTCGCTATTGGGGCACACCACTTCCTATATGGCGTACTGAAGATGGAAAAGAAGAAATTTGCATTGAATCAGTAGCACAATTACGTCAAGAAATCAATAAAGCTATTGATTTTGGCTTTATGAATGAAAATCCATATAAATCAGAGGATTACAAAACGTTCGATTTGCATCGCCCTTATATTGATCACGTAATTTTAGTATCTCCTTCAGGCAAAAAAATGATGAGAGAACTTGATTTAATTGACGTCTGGTTTGATAGCGGAGCAATGCCCTATGCCCAGTATTTTTATCCTCACAATGATATATCAAATGTTTTTCCAGCTGATTTTATAGCCGAAGGTGTTGACCAAACACGCGGTTGGTTTTTTACTCTTCATGCTATTGCTACCATTATATCTGATTCTGTATCATATAAAAATGTAATCTCTAATGGTTTAGTTTTAGATAAAAGTGGAAATAAAATGTCGAAACGATTAGGAAATGCTGTTGATCCTTTTGAAACATTAGAAAAATATGGTCCAGATGCAACCCGTTGGTACATGATTACCAATACACAACCATGGGAAAATTTAAAATTTGATATCGATGGTATTGATGAAGTAAGACGTAAATTCTTTGGAACATTATATAATACATATAGTTTTTTTGCTTTATATGCTAATATTGATAAATTTAAATATGAAGAAACTGATATTCCTTTAAAACAACGACCTGAAATTGACCAATGGATACTTTCTGAATTAAATACTCTTATCAATAAAGTAGATGCTTTTTATGAAGACTATGAGCCAACTAAAGCCGGAAGAATCATACAATATTTTGTTGATGTTTATTTAAGCAATTGGTATGTCCGTTTAAGCCGTAGACGTTTTTGGAAAGGAGAATACAATGAAGATAAAATATCTGCTTATCAAACTCTTTATACTTGTTTAGAAGTATTATCTCAACTAATGGCTCCTATAGCCCCTTTCTTTGCCGAGCAGATTTATCGCGATTTAAATAAGGTTAGCAAAAAAAATAAAGCAGAATCTGTACATCATAGCGATTTCCCAATAGCAAATAAAAAATATATTAATATATCTTTAGAAAAACAAATGCAATTGGCACAGCAAATTTCATCAATGGTACTTTCTTTACGTAAACGTAATAATATTAAAGTACGACAACCACTTTCACGCATTATTATACCCATTATTTCGCCTCAAATGCAAGAGCAAATCGAAGCAGTAGAAGAATTAATTATGTCGGAAGTTAATATTAAAAAGATAGAATTTTTAAGCGATGATAATAATATTTTAATAAAGAAAATTAAACCTAACTTTAAAGTATTAGGTCCAAAATATGGCAAAATGATGAAAGCAATTGCTACAGCTATTTCACATTTTTCTCAAAATGACATTACTCAAATAGAAGCAGAAAAAGAATTAAATCTTAATGTTGAAAATCAAAATATTACTATTACTTTAGAAGATGTAGAAATTCTTACTGACGATATTCCCGGTTGGATAGTAGCAAAAGAAGATGCTGTTACCGTTGCTCTTGACATTACTATTACTGATCAGCTTCTTTATGAAGGAATTGCTCGTGAGTTAGTAAATCGAATTCAAAATATTCGTAAAGAAAACGATTTTGATGTAATAGATAAAATTAATATCAGATTATCATATCATTCTGAAATAGAAAAAGTTTTACAATCATATAACCATTATATTTGCTCCGAAACCTTATGTAATAGTTTAACACTAATTGATAATTTTAATTTTAAACAACAAATAGAACTATCAGCAACGATTAGTTTAGGGATTGAAATTGAAAAAAGTAAAAATTAATTTGCTTCCTGACAAAAATTCGATTTTTTAAATAACTTATCGAGTTTTGTTTTATGTTCTGCAGGATTAGTAATAGGCATTTCATCACCATTTAGTTCATAACTAAGAAATTCAGCTTTTTTTAGTTTTCTAATTTTTGGAAGCCTGCTTCTTCCTGGCTTTATCATTTTTTTTTCGATATTTTTTATTTACTTAATAATCAGATTTTGCGACTAATAAAACATGTTTTTTGGTGTCGCATTAAAAATTTTCTATTTTTGCAGTATGTTTGTACGAAAAAAACAAATAGATCAGAAAGCACGAGTGTCGTTACAATAGAAAAACGCAAAGGGAAGGCCTGTTACCTTAAAACAATCGGTATAAGTTCTGATGCAGCCAGAATTGACGAACAAATTTACAAGTAATATAGCGAATTATGGCAAATTAAGTGTGTTTTTAGAGTTCCCAAATGAGTTCTGAAACTTCGACTATGTTCCAATTTTACAAAAAAGCATATTGAAGCTCATGTTTGCATTTGTTTTGTTGCTTTGAAAGTTTACAAAGAATTGAAAAGAAGACTCAAACAAGCTGGGGTCAAACTTAGTGTCAATAAAGTGCTGAACATGACTGCTTCTGTTACTACAATACAAGTGCGATTGCCATTAAATAAAAAAATAATTCCAAAAACAATGCTCATGAAAAGACATAAAATTATTGAATCATTATTTGAAGAAGAATTTTAGGGTACGCAATGACAAAATCAGGAAAAAGTGTTTGATAATTTGCTTGATAGACAATTTAATGTTAAAGAACCGTCAAGAGTTTGGGTTTCTGATATTACCTATATTCAAACTTCAGAAGGCTTTATATATCATACAATTGTAATGGATTTATTTGATAGAAAAGTAATTGGTTGGGCTAATAGTAATGGTATAACAACAGAAGAAACTGTTATTCCTGCTTTTAATATGGCTGTTAAAAACAGATTCCTCAATAAAGGACTTATATTTCATTCTGATAGAGGGGTACAATACGCAAGTCAAGCATTCATTAATCTCTTATCTCCTTACAAAATTATTCAAAGTATGAGCAGAAAAGGTAATTGCTGGGACAATGCCTGTGCTGAATCTTTTTTCAAAACACTTAAAACAGAACTCATTTATGGTAATAAATTAATCATAAAAGAATGAATGAAAACAATTTTATTTGAGCATATAGAGATATAGTATAACCAAAAAAGAAGGCATTCTGCTCTTAATAATCAAATAATTAGTGAGTTTTTAGAAAAACATTATTTTAATAGTATAATTTTTTTTGCAAATATTTTTTTAGTTACTCTTTTTTTTAGTAATTATTGTTGCATTTTGTTAGTTTTTTTATTGGGAATGATTATATTGCAACTTTTGTTGTTGCAATAGTTAGACAAAATAAACATAAAATTGGGTTGAATTTTTTCTTTGAAATTTTTAGATATAAAAATATACTTGTTAGCAGTTGATATTCAGCGTTGTGTTCTTATGTTGATGTTTTTTTTGAGTGTTTTGAATTTTTAATAAATATAATATCTTCTTATTATGTACATATTGTTCAATAATTTTTCATACATTTGCATAGAATAATTTTAAAGTATATACATTTAATTATTAAAATAATAATGGCAAAAAAAGAAGGGATTAAAAAACAAAGTATCCCAAGTAAGCAATCAGATAAGCCTTTAATTTTAGTTACTAACGATGATGGCGTTGATGCTAGAGGGGTGCGTGCATTGGCTGATGTTGCACGTCAGTTTGGGCGTGTGGTATTGGTTGCTCCAAGTGGACCGCAATCGGGGAAAAGTCATGCAATTACATTTACTTCTCCTTTACGTCTTAATCGTATACATGCCGAAAAAGATTTTTTAATTTATAAAGCTAACAATACGCCTGTCGATGCTGTAAAATTAGCACAATGTGTGTTGTTGAAAGACCAAAAAATAGATTTATTGGTAGCAGGTATTAATCATGGACCTAATTCATCTTCAAGTGTATTTTATTCTGGAACCATAGCTGCTGCTATAGAAGGTTGTTTGAATAAAATTCCTTCTATTGGTTTTTCATTGATAGATTATTCGTCATCGTCTGATTTTGAGGCTGCAAAAGAAGTGGCTTATCGTATAATAAAAGCAGCTTTGGAAAATAAACTGTCTGAAAATATTTGTTTAAATGTCAATATTCCGAATATTCCTTTAGAAGAAATAAAAGGTTATCGGATTACGCGTCAGGGTTTAAATCATTGGAAAGAAGAGTTAGAAGAGCGTTTCGACCCTATTGGGAAGCCATATTATTGGTTGAGTGGATTTTTGGTAGAAACAGATAATAATGATGATACAGACGAATGGGCTTTGCGAAATAATTATGTATCTATACAGCCTATTTTACCTGATTTAACAGCGTATGATTATATGGGAATTATGAAAAAATGGAATTTTAAATAAAAAGATAACAATGGAAAAATTTCGTAGAGATAGTATATGGTTAGGGATAATAATAGGAATTGTATTTCCTGCTATTTTATTTGCTATTTTATTTAGCTTATCTAAATTGCTTGCTCCTGAAGGAAAAGAATATTTAGTGAAAATGTCAACAATTTTATTGGTTTCAATTTTTCCTAATTTATTTACACTTCGTTATTATTTAACAAAGTTAAAATACGACCGCACAGGGAGAGGCATTCTTTTAGTTACTTTTATATTTGCTATTGTGTATTTTTTGATATATTTAAACGTAGTATAAATGAAAAAAATTGTAGTATTAACTGGTGCGGGAATAAGTGCAGAAAGCGGAGTGAAAACATTTCGCGATTCGGATGGGTTATGGGAAAACTATCGCGTAGAAGATGTGGCAACTCCTGAGGCTTGGGAAAATGACTATGAATTGGTATTGAGATTTTATAACGAACGCCTTCAGCAATTAAACAGTGTGCTTCCTAATGAAGGGCATCGTCACCTTGTTCGTTTAGAGTCGCATTATGAAGTGAAAATAATTACGCAAAATGTTGATGATTTACACGAAAAGGCAGGCTCGTCTCATGTTTTACACTTACATGGAGAATTGAGAAAAAAAAGAAGTCAAGTAAACCCAGATCATATAATAACAATTGATAGCAAAGAAAATTGCATAAAAAAGGGCGATCTTTGTCCTTGGGGGCAGCAAATGCGACCTCATATTGTATGGTTTGGCGAAGCAGTCCCTTTGATTGAAGAGGCAGCAAAATTAGTTGAAAAGGCTGATATTTTTATCATTATTGGCACTTCGATGGCAGTTTATCCTGCTGCTGGGTTGATATATTATGTAAATCCTGGAGTCCCAATATATTATATTGACCCAAAAGCAAATGAAACCCCAAATGTTAGCAAAAACACTATCCGAATTGCAGAAAAAGCAAGTGTTGGCGTTCAGCAATTAGTAAACAGATTATTAGAAAATCCTAAAAATGCTCACTAAGATAGCGGTTTATTGTTTGCTGTATCCTCTTTCTTTGCTTCCAATGACAATTTTGTATGGAATAGCCAAGATTATTTATTTTGTTTTATACAAACTATTACGTTATCGGGTTAAGGTTACTCGGACTAATTTACTAAATTCTTTTCCTGAACTTTCTTCTTCAAAACGTCAGCAAATAGAAAAAGATTATTATAGACATCTTTGCAATTTACTGGTAGAAGGGGTAAAAATGTTGACATTATCGCAAAAAGCAGTAATGAAACATTACACTTGTCATAATCCTGAATTGGTAAATCAATTTTTCGATCAAGGAAAAAGCGTTATTTTAATGTCAAGTCATTATAATAATTGGGAATGGTTGGTGCTGTCGTTAAGCATGCAGTTTAAACATCATGGAGTAGGAGTAGGAAAAGAGAATTCTAATAAATCTTTTGAAAAAACAATTAATCTTTTCAGAACAAGATATGGAACAGAAGTTGTTTTTGCAAATACAATCAGAGAAGTTTTCAAGCAATACCATAAACAAAAAGAACCTATTGCCTATATGATGCTTAGCGACCAAGCCCCCGGAAATGTTAAAAAGCCTTTTCTAATCAATTTTCTCAACCAAGCAACAGATATGATTTATGGCGGCGAATATTTTGCCGTAAAATATAATTATCCTGTATTATATTATGTAGTAAAACAAAAAAAACGAGGTTTTTATGAAATGGAATTAGAACTTATTACCGATAATCCTACAGCAACAGCTTATGGTAATATTACAAAAAAATATGCACAACTTTTAGAAAGAGATATTATACATGAGCCTGCTTATTGGTTGTGGAGCCATAAACGTTGGAAACATAAAATGAAATTTGTTGAAAGTTAATATTTTATGTGGAAGAAAATAATATTCTTTTTATTATTGTTCAATGGATTAATAAAAATTGGGTACACACAATCTTTAGTTTATTCTTATAATATTCAGCATGTACAACAATTGTCGGCAATAAATTCTGATTACACCGAATTGTTTCAGGCATTTACACTTAATGATAATGCCACTATTTCTATTTTTTATACTTTTCAAATAAAAATTTATCAAAAAAAAGAAAATGTTTATACTGTTCTTATTTCTTATCAAGAAGATAGCGTTGTCGGAGATGTGTTTTATCGGCAGCTTACTTTAGCCGACTTGTTTTATCCTAAACGCGTTTTTTGCAATGGAAATATAGTAGCAAATGAAAAAAATGTATTGAATCTAAAAATTCAAAATCAAGCTATTCCGTTAAATAACACTTTGTTAGATACGATTATTTCATTGACAGAAAATAATATTATTTGGAGTCATCGCATTGAATATCTTCAATTTTACTTAGATGATAGCTTGGTCGAAAATAATTATTTACGCATAAAAAAAATTGATGCTTATTATCATAATGATAGCTTATTTAATAAATGGAATAAAACATTAGACAAATTAAATCTGTCGAATGTAGACATGCTTCCTATCTATAAATTTACTGTAGAAGATGTTGAAAAAGAAGCAACAAATTATGTCTATAATCAATTTGAAAATTTATTGGCACTTTCAAATTTAGACAATAGCCCGTATTTGATGAAAGTCTCAAAATTATTTAATCGTATTAACAATACAAAAAAATATTTAACAGCTATCTTGCCCGATATGGACGAGATGCTATATCGCAAAGGAGAAGAGTTTAAACAACAGAATGATGATGAAAAAGCTATTTACTACTATCAACGCTCGCTTGATTATAATCCTAACTGTTCGCTATCAATAGTAGCATTGTCTAATTATTATTTACATCAAAAAAATTATTTAAAAGCCATTTCGCTTATCCATAATTTATATCAAGATAGCAATCAAATTATAGAAAATCATACCACAGCTCATTCTATTTATCAAACATTATACGATTTAGCAAAAGAGCAAATAGAACGAAATGATTACTATTCAGCTTTAAAAACTTTAGATACATTAGAATACTATTGTTTGTTTATGCCTCCTCATTTTTGTAATACTCATTACAAACTATTACAACAAAAATCAAAACAAGGAATTTATGATTCTTATTTAGATGTGATTCGTGTTGCTATTAATAATAAAAAATTTGATTTAGCTATCAATTATTTACAAGGATTAGAAAAAGTTATAAAAAAAAATGGCGACACTTTACAAGCTAACGAACAATATAACAATATGCTAAAATTTTTGTGGAATAGCTATTCATATTATATTAATAAAAAAATAGTTAATAAACAATGTGTATTTGCATTAATAGATGCTAAAGAATTTAATAATCTATTAGATACTTTAGCTTTTGATTATCCAAAGCAAATGTTTTCAGATATTTATACAATTTGTTATTCTAATTTATACAAAGAAAAAATAACAGAAATCGAAAAGTTAAAACAACATAGAAACAGCAAGAATTTATCAAAAAAAATCAAAGAAACAGATGATTTTTATTTAGCAAATCAACAATATATTCAAGACGAAAAAATAACATTATTAGAAACCGAAGAAGAAAAAGAACGATTGTATTATGAAATTCAATATAATCGACTCTGCAGCTATTTGAATAATACCGAAGTAACTGAACTTGACTATCATTTTTTAGATAGTTGCAATCTATGCAGGCAATGGTACATATCTTATCAGTTTGACTGCTGTAACGAATGGCATAATATTGTTGAAATCAAATGCAAACCTATTATTTTATCTATCATATCACGCATTAATACTCACATCTGGGGCAATGAGTATAAAAAAGCACTGCCTTTATTCGAACAATTAACGCTTAGTATGCAAACTTTGTCTGTAACAACAGATAGCATTATTTGGTCAAAGTATCAAGAAACGCAATCTATTTTAGCAATTAGAGCATGTGCCTATATGGAAAGAGAAAAAGTAGACCAGTTCAACAAAGCATCTGAATTGTGCAAACAAAAAGAATATGATAAAGCAGAAAAAACCCTTTTATCTATAATAACATTTCCTGTATTATGTGTTGCTTCATCTTACGACGATAGTATTAACAATTTGCTAAAACATATTGAAAAACCAGCTTTTTTTCAACGAATTTACGATAAAGCATTGTTAGATATTTCTTTGCAAAAATACGAAGAAGGATTTCGCTTATATAACGAAGCCTATCATTATTTTATAACACAAGCTATTGAAAATTATGGATTAGAATGTGTCGAAGAAAAGCAATTTTTAGCTAATGCAAAAAACATATATTACTATACCTATGTTTGCGAAAAATATGTGCAAGAAAAAGAATTTGATAAAGCAATAGAAATAATGTTGCTTGCTGTCTCACAAAAAATACCTTTTAATAAATATCAAAAAACAATAGGGAAATCTTTTTTGCAATACGTTAAAACGAATAAATTGAATCGTTTTCAAGCTATTAAACCTTATCAATTATCGCAAGAACACATCCATTTTTTAAATGTATTTTTAGGAAAAACGATTGCTTATGTTTATTTGTTGTTAAAATGAAAAACAAGCAATACAAACTATCAAAGAGAATTATTTAAATTGCTAACTTCTTGTTTTGTTTTATTAAGTTAATAATCCTTATGCTTAATAATAACATCAAAGGAAAAGTAGCTATATTGAATGTTTGTGGCAACACCCAAAAAAACAATAACGGCAATGCAATGCAAGCTAATGCTATCCACAACAACAAACGATGCGAATGTTGTAGTCGGAAAAGAAAATAAACAAATAAAGGATTAGCCCACAGTATATTCAAATTATATTTAGTAGCATAGTGATTGGAGAAAAACCACAAATAAACAATTAGTAAAGACACAATGCTTATAAGTGAAAATAAAACAATATCCATTATCTTGAAATAAGATTTCTTTTTGTTTTCTAAAAAAGTGAATACAATAATGATAAGACAAAGTATTGAAGTAACAAGCAATGGAGAAATGTTTTTCGACAATGCAGGTTTAGATTCTGTTAAAAGCATCTTTTTTTCTTTTGCAAAATTTACTCCTTCCATTTTCACTGTGTCTAATTGCAGCATTAACTCGGTAGGAAGAAACATATATTGAAAATTGCTTGCTCTTTTATCGCAACGCATACCCAAAGCAATGTCGATTCCTAAACGCCACCATTGCATGGACTCCATATAAGGATATATTAATTTTCGAAAACTAAGATTTTGAGTGTTATTGGTTTTGTGAAATAATTCTCTATCTATTAAAGATACACTAATAATATCTCTGACACGACTCGCACAATTATCCATAAAAAAATCGTAAGCATAAAAGCGATTTTGAGGTAAATAGTTGTTTAATAATAAATTATATAGATTTTCTTTTTCTTCAAGTGTTAAATCCAATACTTGCTCATAAACCCATCGCCCTTCGTTTTTATAAGCATACATAAACTCATAGAAAGAAGTAACAGAAAGCATATATGGCAACCTACCTTGCGAAAATTTTAAATAAAAATGAGGAGTGTTAAAATCGAATGTTCCATAGTTAAATACTAAATCAAGATGTTTATTGGTATCGTATAAATGTATGGCAGTATGTCCGAAAGCAGCATACAATTCGTTACCGGCACCACAACTTAAAACACTTACGCCAGCTGCTTCTGATAGACGTTGTGCTTGCAGATGCAACAGACTTAATAGAAAAATAAGACCAAAGAAAATGTTTTTTATCATATTTATTAAGATAATTATTATTTTTTGTTGCAAAAATACATAAAATGATTGAATGTTATTGATGATAACATACTATTGTTAGATAAAATAATAAAAATAAATCTTCGTTATTTAGTAAAATTTATAGCAGTGAGTTTTAGAAAATACACCATTATTATTATTGGTTTTTTAATTACAATACAAACTGTGTTAGCACAATTGCCTGCCGACACAAACAAAACCATAGGGCTTTGCTTGAGTGGAGGTGGTGCTTTAGGATTTGCACATATAGGAGCCATTCAAGCCTTAGAAGATGCTGGAATAAAGCCAACAATAATTTCAGGCAATAGCATGGGAAGTATTGTTGGAGTTTTATATGCCAGTGGTATTCAGCCACTTCAATTATTAGAAATAATACGTAAAGAAAAAGGATACCGTATTAAAACCATTATGGACATACGCGCCAATCCCAGAGGAGGTTTTATCAAACACACACAATTACGTGCTGTTTTGGATAAATACATTTCCTACAATAACTTTGATAGTTTGCCTATTAAACTTTATGTGTGTTGTGTAGATATACGAAAAGCAGAAATTAAATACGTAGGCGAAGGTAATTTTTTGAAAGAGTATGTAATTGCATCTTCTTCACTTCCTTTAGTATATGAATATTGCGTTGTTGAAGGCGTAGAATATATTGATGGAGGAGTTAAAAATAATTTTCCTATCGAGCCACTGCTACAAGCAAAGTGTGATAAAATTATTGGGATAAACGTCATTAATTTTACGCCTACAGATACTACCATTAAAGCCGATAATCTTGTCCCAAATATTTATGCCATTATGGACGAAGCCATCAATGAAAACAGATACAAACAATGCGATTTCTATATCCCAATAAAAGGATTAAATACTTATAAATATAACCTATTCAGTTATAAACATTATATGGAAATCTATCAGTTGGGTTACGATAATATGAAAAAATACATCGACGAACATCCTGAAATTTTGCAGTAAAATTTTTTCACACTTTGTCTTATACATCAAAGTTTTTTTCTTAAAATCCTTCCAAAAAAAGAACTATTATTTTCTCATTGCTTTTATATTTTAATAGAAATGATTGAATTTCAAAATAAAAAAAAATAAAAAAAAATAAAAATTATATTAATATATTGTTTATTTTTGAAGAAAAATTAGTAATTAATTTAAAAATAAAATAATTATGAAAAAAATAGGTTTTTTAATTTCAGCAATGATTTTTTGCCAAGTTGTATTAGGGCAAATTAAAGTTCTTCCAAGTGGATGCGTTGGTATAGGCACAAATAATCCACAGCATAAACTTCATCTTGATGGGATGCTGTATTTGACTTACGGAAATTATTCCGGTAAATTAAAAATGGCTGCCGGGAATCAGGGACCAATTATAGGGTCAAATTCTGGTAAAATAAATTTTTGGTATTCTGATAATGGGTTTAATCAAATATGTGCTAAAGAATTGAAAACTATATCTGACAGTACGGTTAAAGAACAAATTGTATTTTTTGATAATGGGTTAGATATTATAACACAACTTAATACATATTCATATTTTTTTAAGAATGATAGCATGCCTGATAGAAAAAGAAAATTCGGATTATTGGCACAAGAGGTTGAAACTATATTGCCCGAATTGGTAGATACTTCTATGGAGTGTAAATTGCTTGATTATAATCAATTTATCCCTTTTTTAATTAATGCTATTAAAGAGCAGCAAGTTCAAATCCAATCATTATACGACCAAATAAATTCACATGAAATACGTATTAATGAACAGCAAGTACAAATTAATATATTACAACAGATAGTAACATTTCAGGAGGTAGATTTGGCTGGATTAAGAAACGAAGTGAATATCTTACGAGATGAAATGATGGTGTTACGGACAGATTTGGATTATTGCTGTGAAGGAAAAATACTCTATAGAAATGATACACTGATTAATTATAATGATACTACTGTTGGCGGCAAACCTGCTTTAAATGAATCTATATTGTATCAAAACAAACCTAATCCATTTAATACCAACACTCAAATATCGTATTATTTGCCTGCTACGGTTCAAACGGCTTACCTTTATATCTATAATTTAAACGGCACCCAATTAAAATCTTATACCCTTACACTAAGAGGCGTGCAAGCCGTAACCGTTTATGCCTCCGAACTGCCTGCCGGCATGTATTTATATACATTAGTGGTGGATAATGTGATTATTG
>CAZSTX010000001.1:6644-194169 GCA_964610025.1 uncultured Lentimicrobiaceae bacterium | reverse complement strand
TGAAAGCCGCTTATGATATTTGTGCAGGAAGTGAACATTTAACACAAGAAGAAAGAGATTATACGCATTTCTATTTAGCGGTTCGTTCCATTGTATTTAAACTTACTAGAGGCAGTGCACCCGACACGGCACAAATGAACGCCAAAGTGCGGGAAATGATAAAAGATGCTTTGGAAAGTGATGGCGTTCAGGAAATTTTTAAACTTGGAGACGATGCCCAAAGCGAACAAGACCTTTTTTCTGAAGATTACTTGGCAAAAATTGATAAAATCAAACTGCCACACACTAAAATTAAACTGCTTCAACAACTTTTAGCCAAAGCCATAGGAGAAATAAAGAAAGTCAATAAAGTAAAAGGAATTGACTTCACTAAGAAAATGCAAGCCTTGGTAGAACGCTACAACGAACGAAAAGAAGATGATGTATTGCGAAGCGAAGTCTATGAAGAAATGGCAGAAGCTCTAACGAACTTGATTTGGGATATTAAAAAAGAGTTTTCAGCAGGCGATGAATTAGGAATAGACTTTGAAGAAAAAGCTTTTTACGATATTTTGAAAGACTTGTGCAGCAAGTATGACTTCAATTACCCAGAAGACAAACTCATTGTTTTAGCACAAGCTGTAAAAGAATTGGTTGATTCACAAGCGAAATATCCAGATTGGAACAAACGAGAAGACATAAAATCCTCTTTAAAAGTTGGACTAATATTGCTCTTAGACGAACATGGTTATCCGCCAGTAGAAAGAGACGAAGTATATAAAGACATTTTTGAACAAGCCGAGAATTTTAAAAAGAACAAAGCAATAACAAAATAATGCAACGCTAACAAACGAATAAAAAGTTAAAATAGCACAAAGTCAAATCGCTACTATTGAACAATCGAACGAGGTGAAAAATTTAACGGATAAACTTAAAAATTATGACTTGTGTTGTGATGGACTAAAAACAGCGAACAATAAAATAATCGAAATTGACAAAAAATTTACAACCAATGATGATTATTCGCAAGAAACGAAACTTCAAGATATTTTAATCGAATTAGCATGGTATTTTCGCAACTATCGTTTTAATTTCACAGATTATCCATATTTGTCTGATATTGTTTTGGAGATAATGAAACTAAAACAAAAAGATACAAACGCAGATATTAAAGATTTGTTAGAAAAATTAGAATAAAAAAATCGCTAATACTATGGTGGATATTTCCAAGCAAGCAATAACAAGTTGCTATATTTAAAATGACAGCAAAAAATAGTAATTAAAATAGGAGAGGGCTTATTTGATTTATTATACCAATGGATTATCTATTTTTCTTCAATAATACTATTATCTTGATTTTCAGTCAATTACACTTTATGCTAAAATTTACTTAATCGATAGAATATTAAGCAAATAAAGAGATAATTAAAAAAAAAACTTCTTTGATAATCAAATATATACAATTGTTACAAGTACTTATTATTACAAAAAAAATGCTTTTATAATAATAGGTGTTTGATTTAAATTATTGGTTTTAAAATGATTTAACAGTATTTATTGATATATATATATGGGTAATAATAACATAATGCTTGTAATAATTGCACACAGCAATGTTGGTTCAGAAAAATTAATAATAACACGAATAAATAATATAACTAACACTGTTTAAATAAAAAAAAAACGGAACAATTATTTGATAAATAATAAATAACTAAATAATAAATTTGAAATAATATTTTTTTGTTAAAAATTTAAACAGAAGATAAACAGTATTAGAATACGTTAAATACTACTAATAATCAATATTATAGCTTTAATTGTAATTCTTTATATTTGTTATATAATTTATATTATGTTAAATAGCATATTTTAATATTAAGGCGATGCTCTTTGCTTTCGCCCTAATAATTTAATATTACACTCTATTATTGCTTCCTAACACATTTAATATTTTATGTATATAAAGTTGTTTGAGTTTTTCGCGTGCAGGACCTAAATATTTTCGTGGATCAAATTCTTGTGGATTTTCTGCTAATACTTTTCTAATCGCAGCTGTCATTGCTAAACGTCCGTCAGAATCGATATTTATTTTGCATACGGCAGATTTTGCTGCACGTCTTAATTGTTCTTCAGGCACTCCTGCTGAATTTTGTATATTACCTCCATAAGTGTTTATTTCTTTTATAATATCTTGCGGTACAGACGATGCACCGTGTAATACAATAGGAAATCCAGGTATGCGTTTTTCTATCTCTTCCAATATATCAAAGCGTAAAGGAGGAATTTCTTCACCGGGTTTTACTTTAAATTTAAAAGCTCCGTGTGATGTTCCTATTGAAATAGCTAAAGAATCGACTCCTGTCCTTTTTAAAAAATCTTCTACTTCATTTGGTTGCGTATATGTATGATGTTCAGCTTGTACGTCATCTTCTATACCTGCTAATACTCCTAATTCACCTTCTACGCTTACATCGTATTTGTGTGCATATTCGACCACTTGACGTGTTATTTCTATGTTTTTTTCATAACTATGATGTGAACCATCTATCATCACTGACGAAAAACCTGTTTCTATACACGATTTACATAAATCGAAAGTGTCGCCATGGTCTAAATGTAAAACAATTGGGATATTACAACCTAATTCATTTGCATACTCTACAGCTCCTTTTGCCATGTTTTTTAATAAGTTAGCATTAGCATATTTACGTGCTCCGCTTGACACTTGTAATATAACAGGCGATTTTGTTTCGACGCATGCCATAATAATTGCTTGCAATTGCTCAAGGTTGTTAAAATTGAAAGCTGGTATAGCATATTTGCCTACCATTGCTTTTTTAAATATTTCTTTAGAGTTTACTAATCCTAATTCTTTGTATGTTAGCATATTTATATATTTTTATAGTTTTTGTAAAAATACTTAAAATTATTCTTAATAGATAGCATTTTATTTTAATTTTTGAAAATAATTAATTTTTGTCCAATGTCTATTTTATCATTTTTTAAATGATTCCATTTTTTTATTTCATAAACACTTACATGGTGTTTTCTAGCTATTATAGTCAAACAATCTCCTTTTTTTACGCTATATGTAATAGGTTTGATTTCTATTTCTATTTCTTTTTTCATTTCTTGTTCCTTTACTATGCTATCTAAACGTAATTGTTCTACTTTGTATTTATAATAAAGAGTATCTGCTATCTTATTGAAATGATGAATATGTTGAGGAATTTTGATTTGCATAGCAGGCAGCGTGTCTCTATACAATAAAGTGGGATTGATAAGACAAAAATCTTCTTCTGTAATATTTATAATATTATATAAATCAGATAAATAAATAGTAGATTGCAGGGATACCTCCATTGATTGAGGTGGGTTGTATTGATTGATTTTTAGATTGTATTTTTTATAATAATTTGATATATAAGCATATGCAATAAGATTGGGAATGTATTCTCTATTGTTTAATTTTCCACTTTCGTAAAATTCCCATGGATTGATATTTGCAATATTCAGGCGTATTTTATGAGTATTTACTCCTGTTGCACCTTCATTATAAGCTATAATAACTTCCCATGGGTCATTATAAAGCTGAAAAAGATCATGCAAATAATGGCATGCAGCTATAGTTGATTTAACAATATCTTTTCTTTCGTCTATATAATCATTGACTACTAAATGATAACGCAAAGCTACTAACACAGGCAAAGCCCACACCCCTGCCCTATGTTGTTGTCCTTGAAACTGCTGATTTATTTGTGTTAAAGCTAAGGGTAAATATTGAAATACAGATGGCAGGTCTTGTTTCTTTAATTCTTCTTGAAAAAAAGGAAGATAATAGAGATGTTTTTCAATAGCTTGTTCTGTTTCTTGTTTGTTGTTTTTAATAAGAGAATTGATTTTTTTATTTAAAACATTATGATAAGGCAAAGCAAGTATAGGATCAATTGCATTGATTTGCATTTTATAAAAAAAATCAAAATCGGAAATAGGTTGTGTAAAAGCATTATATATTGAAAAAACAAATATAATGTAGAAAATTTTTATAGATAAATATTTCAACATATTTTATGTAATTATCTCATCAAGCCTCTTCCTTGTTTGTTTATTTTATTATCAGCTTTTAAGCCATCTAAAATCTTATCTAAAAGTCCATTAATAAATATTCTGCTTTTAGGAGTGCTGTAATATTTTGATATTTCAATGTATTCATTTAAGGTAACACGAATGGGAATGTTTGGAAAAGAGCAAAATTCACAAATTGCCATTTTAAGTAATATAAAATCCATAGTAGCAATACGGTCAATTTCCCAATTTTGCAGTTTGTTTTTAATTAAATTTTCGTAGTCGTCATTGTGTTGAATGGTCTTAGATAATAAATCTATCATAAATATTTTATCTTCAGAAACTGTTTCATTATCAGACAACTTAAACAATGGTGGCAAAGCTAATGTATCGGATTGGTCTTCTTTAAAATTTTTTAATGTATTGTATAACATAATAATAACATCGTTATAATCTACTTGCCAATTAAGTTTTATTTCTCCTAAATAGAGAATAATGTCTTCATTTTCAAGAAAAAAATCTTCTATTAGATTTAAAATAAATACTTTATCCTTTTCAAATGTGGTTTCATTGTCTTGCATGTATTGAATATAGGTCGTAGTGTTAGTCAATGCATTATACATTTTTCGCACATAAACCATTTCTATATCATTTTTCCAACTAAGTCCATAATGTTGGATAGCTTTTTGAAGAGATATATTCTTGTTTATTTTTTCAATAAATTGATTGTTAATAAATTTTCTATTTGGTTTAAGGTCTTCTACTTTAGCAAAAAATAATTTTTTTTTCGTTTCAATCACTTGTTCTGCCATATAAGTAAGCGCAGCGAATGAAGCAAGCATTTTGATATATAATCGATACATATCTTCGAAAGTAGTTGTTATTTTTTTTTCATATATTTTTATATCTTTCTCTGTGCCTAAAAAATAGGTATACAAAGATTGCATTACTTTGATTCGTATTGTATTACGACTTATCATATTGGATATTTTTTTTTGCAAAAGTACACTATTATTTTTTATTTATAGTGATTATAAGACTTATATTTTTATTGACAATAAACTTTTAGTTTAAATAAATGCAAATAATTAACTCAATTACAAATGTTTAATCATATAAATATATTTGAAGTTAAAAAAATAAAAAGCAATAATATTCCTTTCTTTTTATAAATTAAAAATAAAAATGTAATTTTTTTTCTATTTATGAGTTTGTTTTTAATGTATTAATATAAATCTTATAACAACAGAAAAAAATGCTTTTTAGTAAAAAACAGTTTTCGTGTCTTGCTATTGTTTTTACTACTTCGTTTATGGGTTCTTTTTTAGTATCTTCGGTCAATCTTGCTTTGCCTGAAATAGAAAGCGAATTTAGTATAGATGCCATTCGTTTAAGTTGGATTGTTACAGCTTTTTTGCTATCGTCAGCTATGTTTTTATTGCCAGCTGGAGGATTAAGCGACATTGTTGGTATAAAGAAAATATTTAAAATTGGAATAGTTGTCTTTGTAATATCCTCTTTATCTGCTTCTTTGTCTTCTAATATTTATTTTTTAATTGCTTCTCGTTTTTTACAAGGAATTGGAGCAGCATTCACGTCTTCGACAGGACCTGCTATTTTAGTTTCAAGTTTTCCTTTAAAATATCGTGGCAGAGTATTAGGATATTCTGCCGCTTCGGTTTATATGGGTTTAGCATTTGGACCTTTTGTGGGCGGTTTTATTACACAATATGCAGGTTGGCGAGCTTTGTTTTATCTTGCTACTTTAGTGGGTTTACTAACTGCAATACTTGCTTTTATGTATTTAGAAAAAGAAAATAAAGATAGCACAGCAGTGAAAAAACCAAATTTTAAAGCAAGTTTATTATTTATGCCTGGACTTTTTTTGATGGTGTATGGGGCTTCTTTAATTCCCTCACTTACAGGCTGGGTAATGCTTTTCTTAGGTTTTATCATGCTTGCATTGTTTTGGAAAATCGAATCATTAGCAAAAACACCTTTGTTTAACACTCGTCTTTTCACTAAAAACAAACTTTTTGCTTTTTCAAATATTGCTGCTCTTATCAGTTATTCAGCTACTTATGCCATTGTTTTTTTATTAAGTTTATATCTTCAAAAAGTAAAAGTACTTTCGCCACGCGATGCTGGTATGATTTTAATTACCCAACCAATTGTAATGGCACTCCTCTCCCCTGTTTCGGGACGGCTTTCCGACAAAGTACAACCTCGTTTCCTTGCTACATTTGGCATGGCATTGTGTGCATTAGGTTTGTTTGGATTTTCGTTTATCAGCGAAACTACTCCTATAGGCTTCATTATTATCTTGTTATTTAATATGGGATTGGGTTTTGCCATGTTTTCTTCTCCTAATATGAATACTATTATGAGTTCAGTAGAAAAACAACAATATGGCGTTGCTTCTGGTACTGCTGCAACTATGAGAGTAATAGGACAAATGAGCAGTATGATTATAGTAACTTTATTTTTTGCCTTATTTTTTAAAAACGAAGCTATTGTAAACATATCTAATGCTACATTTCTAAAAGCTGTTAACTGGGGTTTTGCAAGTTTTGCTTTTATTTGTTTAGTAGGTATTTATTTTTCTTTTTCAAGAGGAAGTCTTAATAGATAATATTCATACTGTTAAAATTCTTCTAACTTTTTATTATCAACGATATAACGGTACTTTTTAAATGTAAATCCTGCAAATAAACCATATCCATTTTCGATATTATTATACATTAAAGTTGGTTCGATAAATCCCATAAAATCTAAATAATAATTTTCGTTAATAGTTTTTTCGTATAAATAGTTGGGTTCATCTATTTGTGTAACTATGAAAAGAATGGTATCTATTGTATCATAATAGTTGAAAGTGCCTTTTAATATACTACCATCTTTTCCTAAATCAGAGTAATAATAATTATAAGTAGAGTCGTCATAAATGTTAGAATAAGACATAGACCGGTATGAATCATAATCGTATGTTGTATAAGCAGTTATAATATAATAATTTTTTTCATCGGGATAGTCTTTCCACGTGTAAATAAATTTAGTATATGAATACATTTCGTCATTTTCTATTTGTCTTTCTATTTTCAGTTGAATATCTCTATAGTAAGGAACAGTACATGAAGACTTTATAATATCAGGGAAATTAGGTGAAGTCGCTTTTATATAATAAGTTTCTCCCTCTTTGATAGGAAAATCTTTTTTTAATAATATATATTTTTCTTTAGCTGTATGATAAGTAAATTTGTGCCAAGTAACTTTGTCTTTTGATATTTCTATCGTTGCATTTTTAATTGTAGTTAAAGTGTTTTTATTGCTACTTAACAAAGGTTGAGAGGTAGATAAATAAGCAATAGTGGTATCAAAATCTGGCGAAACACGGCAATATAAAACCATTTTCGATTTTATATTTAAATCGTCTAAGTCGACATCGTCGGTGCAAGCAGTGAAAAGCAAAAGAAACAACAAAAATAAAATTATGTTTTTTAGATTATTTTCTTTCATATTATTGACAATTTAAAATTTAAAATTATAAGTAAATGAAGGTATGATAGGAAATATAGATACTTGTTTTAGTTTTTGAACAGGCGTATTTGTAATAGGGTCGTAATCAGAAGCAATATAATAGAAAAAAGGATTTTTATGATTGTATAAATTATAAACACTTATTTCGAAAATACTTTTCCATTTTTCGTGGTGACGTATAAACTGTATTCCTATATCTAAATGATGAAAGGCTTTCATTCTCACATTATTTCTTTCACCATAACTATATAGATATTGTGGATAAGCAGTATAATTAAAATTAAGTGTGTTAGCCATGTATTCAGCTAATACATCATTAATTGATTCCATATAATAAGTCGATTGAGGCAGAGTGATAGCATTGCCAGTAGCATAGACCCAAGTTAAAGATAAATTTATCCAATTAGTTGGACTATACATCATAACTATCGAAACATCGTGTCTGCGGTCGTAGCGTGTAAAAAATTTCTTTCCAAAATTCAGTTCATCAAATTGTTGTTCTGTCCAAGAAAGTGTGTAGCCAATCCAACCTGTAAATTTACCTTTTGTACGTTTTATTAAAAATTCTATTCCATACGACCACCCCTGCCCTATTGTAACGTTATTTTCCCAAGCTAACTTTCCTGTATTTGGCATTTCGCCGTCTATATAATCGAGAAAGAGAAAACTAGCTCCTTCTTTATAAGCTATCATATGTTCCATTTTTTTGTAATAGCCTTCTAAAGAAAAAAACAAGGAAGGTTTTTCCCAATCATAAGCTAATCCTAATGCAATTTGTTGCGATTGTTGGGGTTGTATATTGTTTGTAGAAGGCAACCACAAATCGGAAGGCATGCCAATGCTTGAAGTGCTTAATAAATGAATGTTTTGGTTCATTAAAGCATAAGAGGTTTTTATGGCTAAATGAGATAAAATATTATAACTGACATTGATACGCGGTTCGGGCGAAAAGTACGTCTTGTTTTTTATAGAAAACATAGCCAAGCGAATACCCGGATTGATTTTTAGTACTTTTGCTATGCTTATTTCATCTTCGGCATAAATAGCATATTCAAATCCATGAAGTTTAATACTTTGAGAGATATTATAAATAGTGTCTGTCTCTTTTGCCATTAAAGCACTGGGAATAAATTGATGATAAGTGAAATTAGCTCCCATATAAAAAGTATTCGATGGATTTAAAACATAAGTTAAATCGTATTTTAAAGAATGGTCTTCTATTCCTGATTTATAATCTAAAGACGTTTCTTCTGTCGATATTTTCGATTGCATATAAATTTTCATAGTATAATTACTATAAATATACGATAGATTAGAAAATAATTTGTTGGAAAACAAATGATTCCATCTAACTGTTGCCGTTCCATTTTGCCAAAATAAGCCCCCTTTTGTTTTAGAGTCGTAACTTTTTTCTGATATGTAAAATTTATCACGCCCAAAATAACCACTTAAATAGAGTTTGTTTTTATCTCCAAAATCGTAATTTACTTTAGCATTAATATCATAAAAATAATAACCTGCCGAAAATCCCGGATTGTTTACTAAAAAAATAGGTTGTGTTAAAACATCAAAATATGTACGACGTGCCGACACAATAAACGATGATTTATCTTTTACAATAGGTCCTTCTACCATAGCATGTGCCGCCACTAAGCCTACTCCCCCTTCTCCATGATAGGAAGTTTTATTCCCTTCCTTCATGTTTACATCTATAATAGACGATAATCTGCCACCATAACGTGCTGGGAAGCCTCCTTTAATTAATTCTACCGATTTAATAGCATCGCCATTAAAAATAGAAAAAAAACCTAATAAATGATTAGCGTTGTAAATAGTAGCTTCATCTAATATGATTAAATTTTGGTCGGGTCCTCCTCCTCTAATATACATCCCAGATGTTCCTTCAGTACTTGATTGAACACCAGGCAACAACATGAGTGTTTTAAACAAATCTTTTTCTCCAAATAGCATAGGCACACTCTTGATTTCGACAGCAGAAAGTTTAATAGAACTCATTTGAACGACTTCGCTTAAAGTCTTTTCTGAATGTATAACAACCTCTTTTAAGCTAACTCCCATTGCTAATTCAATATTGATACTGTGATTTTCTTCAAGAGTTAATACAACTGTATCAGAAATAAATCCTACATAGGAATAAATAATCGTAACACTATCTTTTTGAGGTAAGGTAATGGAATAAAAACCATAACTATTGCTTACAGTGCCTGTATGAAATTCTTTTACATAAATACTTACGCCTATTAACGATTCCTTGCTTCCTTTTTCGGTAATATAGCCACTAATAGTTGATTTTTTTTGAGCCGATAAAACAAGAGGAATAAAGAATAATAAAATAAGTTTTTTTTTAAGAAGTGATTGATTGCCAAATATAATGTTGCACATAAGCTTACTCTTTAAACTATAGTTAAAAACTTAAAATCATGAAATGGTATTATTCCATAAACAGAAATCAAAAGTACTATTTTTTTTTATATAAACAATAATAGTATGAAATTAAATTTATTGTTTTTTTGTTTTAATTTTTGATATTTTCCAGATAAATAATCATAATAAGAACTTTTGCTGATTGTCAACAATTTGTATATCATCTCTACTGTTAATTTTTCTTTATTTTTTCATAATGCAAAGATAAAATTTTTGGGCTTCTCTTAATTCTAATATTTATTGGAACCATCATTCATTTATTCAAAATTCTTGAAAATCCAAAGAAAGACTGGCTAAAATGAGAACAAAATCTAACAATTTTAACACTCTTTTAGAGAGCTTACTTTTAAAATTTGCGAACAAGTAAAACTCATACCGTTGATAGTCAATGATATAAAATATTTAGAAAAAAAAATAATTTTTATTGGATAATAATGAAAAATAATGTATTTTTGTAATAAAAATATAGAAATAACTCCTCAAAAAATGAAAAATATAATTTATCAACCCGAATCTAAAAACATTAAAGTTCAAGTATTGGAGGGTATGATAAAAATTGATAACATCACTGAAAATGTTGAATATATAATCTTTTCTATTGATGGAAAAAAAATAACAAAAGGTAAATTAAATTCCAATCTTATTTCTATTCAAAATCTAAGCAAAGGAATATATCTATTGCAAATCATAGGGAAAGAAATTAATATCACAGAAAAAATCATTAAATAAGTATGAAAACTATAAAAATTTTATTTGTATTATTATTGTATCCTATTTACTTATCGGCACAAAACTTAAAGGTTACAATACTTCCCGTATGGGATGGAAAAATAGAAGAAATTACAGCAGTGAACGACACATTTAAAATAACCAATCCTCGTCAATTGGCATGGATATCTGAACAATATCTTACATATCAATCTTATTATAAAAATAAAACTATTTTTATAATGAATGATATGGATTTGGGAGGTAAAAGTACCCCTCCTCAATGTTGGATACCTATAGGAATGGGAAATCCAGTGGGTGGTGGAATTAATGCCATGGCTTTTATTGGGCATTTTGATGGAAATAATAAAAAAATCATTAATGTATATATTGACAGTCTTATGCCTTATTATGTGGAAGGCCGTTCGGTTGGCTTTTTCGGAAGAAGTGAGGGTACTATTTTTGATAGTGCTACGATTAAAAATATTATACTTGAGAATATTAATTATGATATACCTAAAGATTGCAATGTAGGTGGAATACTTGGTCGTTGTGAGGCAACAAGAACAACTATCGAAAACTGCCATGTAAGCGGGGTAATCAGAGGACAATTATGCGGAGGAATAGTTGGAGTAGGCAGTGCTCTCACTCCCCTACTCAATCCATATATTAAAAATTGCAGTTCTCATTGTATTTTTTATAAAAACGCATTAGAAGAGGATACTACATTTTATAGTAGATTTTTTGCAATATCGGGAGGGTCAGGTTTAATTGAATCCTGTTATGCTAACTGTCAAGCTATTACATCTTATTACCTTGGGTTGAGTTCAAGATTACAAAACTGTTACAGCATAAATGGATTTGTTGAGCAAGGCAAGACGTTGGGAGACATTGCTTACAATTCGTATATAGCAGCCACTCAAGTAATAAATGAAGTAATTGACAGCAATCAACATTCAGTCAATTGTTATTATGATAGCATTACCTATGGTTCACAATCGGGCAAAATTGCAAAAGGAAGAGGACTAGATACAGCTTTTATGAAAACGGCAGCTTTTGTAGATTCTTTAAACCAAGGATTAAGTGAAAAAAAATGGGAACAGGATTATTCGGATTGTCCTATTAACAATGGATTCCCTATTTTAGTATGGCAAAAGAAAAAGCAAACTATACATTGGAAAACAATCGATACTTTATTTGTAGGTGATTATTATATTCCAACTGCAACGGCAAGTTCGGGTTTACCTGTCAGTTATCTTATATATAATTTTTTTAATTTGAATCTTTTTTCCGATAAATTTCTTGTAACTCAAGCCGGAGAAGTAACCTTAATAGCAAAACAAGAAGGTGATAGTGTATATGAACAAGCTCCTTGGGTATATAAAAAGTTTTGTATACTCGAAAAAACTTATCCCAAACGAGATATTAAAATAGACGAAATAATAAGTCCTGTAGCCGACAGTTGCTATGCCGAGGGGAGTGTAATTTTTCCAAAAGTAAAAATAAGCAATACTAGCCCGATAAATGTAAGCAATATTGCTGTTCATGTAAAGGTAGATAGTGCCGGTAGTCTTGTTCGTTCTTTTGCCGAGACAATAGCGGTAATAGAACCTAATAAAAGTTATATATTTGAATTTCCGTTCAGTTTTACAGTTCCCTACATGCCGAGTTCGAATAATATGTTTAAAACGACAATGTATATTAACGCATTAGACAACGACACCAATTTACATAACGATACGTTAAGTGTATATTCTTTCGTTGAACAAGTAAACATAAATGAAAATAAAACAAAACTATTTGAGTTAGGACAAAATCAACCGAATCCCTCAAATGCAAGTATGGTTGTCCCGTATAATCTTCCGGAACAAGGAAATGTTTTATTTAAACTAATGAATATACATGGACAGGTGTTGTATCAAAGAAATATACAATCTTTTCCGGGAACTCATAGGATGGAAATAAATACAAGTAGGTTATCAAACGGTATGTATTACTATAGTATGGAATACAAAGGAAAAGTAATTATTCAAAAAATGATTTTACAAAAATAATTCTCTTAATTCTAATATTCTGTTATTGTTTTTTTTTAAAAGCTAAAGAAATTCATTTTATTTTTTTTGTTTTAATATCGCTATAATTTTTATCTATTCCAAATTTTTCATTTTCACTACACGAGCCAATCGGTTCTACGTGAATGATAATATCATAGATACATTCTATGCTTTTACGTATATTTTGCTCTACAGCCTCTGAAATATCGTGGGCTTCTTTAATAGTAATATTTGGGTCGGCTTCAATATCGAGTACAATGTGATAGAGATTTCCTATTTGACGTGTTCGCACACGATGTGGATTACATGCACCGGGAGTATTATCAACAGCTTCAAATATCTTTTGATAGACGCTTTTATCTTTTACACCGTCTAATAATTCAACATTTGAATCAATAAATATGCTAATAGACGATTTTAGAATAATGATAGCTACAATAAAACCTGTAAGTGAGTCTAATATAGGCATTTTTAAAATAAATGTAAATCCTAAACCAATTAATACACTCAGAGAAATAAATACATCATTACGCATATTGACAGCATTAGCAATGAGCATAGAACTATTAATTTTCTTTCCTTTTATATATTGATGCCATGCTAAAGTAAGTTTTCCGAAAACAGAAAAAACAGTAATATAAATAGCTGCAATTGAAGGCATTATTTTCGTATCGTTCATAAAAAAACTTTGTGCAGATGAAATAAGCATTTGCATCCCAGCATAGAAAATTATTAATGAGAGAATTTTCGTAGCAATACTTTCTGCCTTTTTATATCCGTACACATATTTGTAATTAGGTGGACGATTGATAATGCGCGCTGTTAAAATCATTACAAATGAGATGAGCACATCGGTTCCTGAATCAATACCATCGCTAATAACTGCAAGACTGCCTGAAAAAATACCGACAACAATTTTTGCTATGGATAGCACGGCATTGCCTATAGCACTAAAATATGAAGCACGAATTAAAGTTTTATCCCTTGTCATACTAATGTTTGTTGGCCTTTTTTCGTTCTATTTCGTTAAGTATTATTTTTCTCAATCGTAATGATTTAGGTGTTATTTCTAAATATTCATCTTCTCCTATATATTCCATATATTCTTCTAATGAAAAACGCAAAGGTGGACTTAATAAAATCTTGTCGTCAGAACCTGAGGCACGCATATTACTCAATTTTTTAGTTTTAGTAACATTGATTACCAAATCGTCATAACGAATATGCTGCCCTACTATTTGTCCTTCGTAAACATTATCCATAGGCGAAATAAAGAAATTTCCTCTGTCTTGTAATTTATCGATAGCATATGCTGCTGCTACGCCCGCTTCCATAGCAATAAGCGAGCCTATATGACGTATAACAATGTCGCCTTTCCATGGTTCAAAACCAATAAAACGATGCGACATTATTGCCTTGCCTTCTGTTGCCGTAAGTATTTGATTTCGTAGTCCAATAATTCCTCGTGAAGGAATATTAAAACTCAAATATATACGGTCAGATTTTGTATCTATTATATTTATTTCTCCTTTTCTACGTGTAATTATATCAATTACTCGGCTCGAAAATGGTTCTGGAATCAATACGATTAATTCTTCAATAGGTTCGTGTTTTTTTTCGTCTATTTCTTTTATAATTACTTTTGGTTGTCCTACTTGCAGTTCATAACCTTCACGTCTCATGGTTTCTATTAAAATAGATAGATGCAATATTCCTCTACCATAAACTATTAAAATTTCGGGGGATTGTGTTTCTTCTATTCGTAAAGCTAAATTTTTTTCTAATTCTTTAAATAAACGTTCTCGTAAATGACGCGAAGTTACGTATTTTCCTTCTTGTCCAAAAAAAGGAGAATTGTTAATGGTAAAAAGCATACTCATAGTGGGTTCGTCTATTGTAATGCTTGGTAAACTCTCAGGATTTTCAAAATCGGCTATCGTATCTCCTATCTCAAAATTATCAACTCCCAAAATGGCACAAATTTCTCCTGCTGATACTTTAGTTTTGATTTTTTCTTTTTCAAGTCCTTCAAAAACATAGAGTTCTTTTATTTTTGATTGTATTATATCCCCATTCTGTTTCATTAACGACACATTTTGACCATATTGCAGTGTTCCGCGTGTCAGTTTTCCTATCGCTATGCGTCCAACATAAGAAGAATAGTCGAGCGAAGAGATAATCATTTGTGTATTTCCTTCTTTTGCAATGTGAGGTGGAATATGTAGGATAATTTGGTCTAATAAATAACTTATGTTTTCACTCGGAGTTTTCCAATCAGCGTTCATCCAACCTTGTTTTGCAGAACCATAAACAGTAGGAAAATCAAGCTGTTCTTCATTTGCACCTAAAGTATACATTAAATTAAAAACATCTTCTTGTACTAAGTCTGGATTGCAATTAGGTTTGTCTACTTTATTGATAACAACTATGGCTTTTAAATTTAATTCTATAGCTTTTTGTAATACAAAGCGTGTTTGTGGCATAGGTCCTTCAAAGGCATCGACTATTAAAAGTACTCCATCTGCCATATTTAATACTCTTTCGACTTCTCCTCCAAAATCACTATGTCCTGGCGTATCTATTATATTGATTTTAAAATCTTTGTATCTTACAGATACATTTTTAGATAAAATAGTAATTCCTCTTTCTCTTTCTAAATCATTATTATCAAGAATGAGATTATGTGTTTTATTATTTTCTTTAAATAATTTAGATTGGTGTAGAATGCGGTCTACTAAAGTAGTTTTTCCATGATCTACATGTGCTATAATAGCAACATTTCTAATGTTTTGCATATTTATATAAGCTATATTATAAGGTGTGCAAAGATAGCATAAAAAATTAATTAAATATTAGATGGCAGGTTGAAAAGTATTTTTTATTTTACAATAATTTTATATATCTTTAACGTTATAGTAATATTATAATTATTTTTTTAAATGCACTGTTTAACCGATTATGATATCAAATTATTAATGGCTTTCAATGAAAGTTTAAAGGGAAAACGTAAATTTACTGATTTCTTCTTCAATAATGGCTTCCCCGAATTGGCTGCTCTTTCTTCTGCTATACATTCTGATGTCGATGCATTGAATTGGTTGTTTAACAATGGTTATCCTGAATTTGCAATTTTAAGCAATGCTATTGATAATGAACCTCATGCTATTGAATGGTTGCTTAAGTATGAACTGCATTTTCTTTCTGTTTTTGCAGCAGCTTGCCGAAGAGATGATGCAGCTATTAAGTGGTTTGTAGACAACGATTTGCGTGTATTTATTTTACTCATACGTACTATTCATGACGTATTGATGTGGCAATCTTGGGACTCGTCTGATATTCACAAAATTAGGCGTTCTTAAAATTTGATTAATATTTTTTTAGAAAAATTCTTTTATTTCTTTGCGTAGCAAATCGAGTGCCATGTCTGAAGGCTGTGTATTACTATCGACTGTTATTTCAATGATTTTATTGGCAAGGTCTTTTCCTGTAGCTTCTTCTGTTAATTGTGCAGCAGATAGATTGATGATTTTTATTGCTTCTTCTTTAGCTTTTTTAGTAGCTTCCCATAAAGCAGAAGAAATATAAACTTGCTGCGAAAGATTGTGTTCAAACTCATTGCGTATCGATGTAATTAACACTGTTTGATACTGGGCGGCATTCATTGAATGGGTAATATTACGCAAAAGTATACTTTCGGGTTTGATACGTTCTAAAAAAAGTGCTATACGCTCGTAGGATTGTAGACGTATAGGTGTAATAACTTTTGTAGAATTGTGTTTCAATTCCAATACTTGTTTTTTAAGTTCTTTTTCATAGGTTAATTTAATAGCAAAGTAAGCTGTTAATGCAACAACTACTGCTGGTATTGTAATTGTTAAAATGTTGAAAATTATTTCCATGAATTTATTTTTTTAAGAAATTAGTAAGTTTAGTCGAAAATGTAATAAAGTTAGGTGTTGAAGCTAAATTGTTGTGTGAACGAGCATATTGTACATTTATATTATAAATATGCAAAGATATTCCATAAGATAATCCTATCATTCCTTTTCGTTCAAAAGATTTCATTTCTTGCCTTGTATTGTGATTATAAGCTAATTGTAACGAAAAATATTTTATAGGTAAAATTTCTATCCCAATAATAAAATGACGAAATAAATTATCTGTAAATTTTTGAATTTTAGAACTTTTACTTAGTTGTTCATTCATTAAATTTATTTGCGTA
This sequence comes from uncultured Lentimicrobiaceae bacterium, assembly GCA_964610025.1. Taxonomy (GTDB): domain Bacteria; phylum Bacteroidota; class Bacteroidia; order Bacteroidales; family WCHB1-69; genus UBA5266. Next base: position 177,156 of record CAZSTX010000001.1, on the reverse strand, counting down.
AAAGGATTAGTTGGGTCATTATAAGTTAAATCCCATTTGTATAAATGATGCAATGTAATATGATAACGCACAGGTGCATGTTTCAGTTGTTGCGATATGCCCAATTGTAAATCGAAAGGTAATTTTTCTCTTGTATTGGCGTAAGTTTTTATTTGTCCGCCTATGTTAGAAGCTAACAATGTTAAGCAAAGCTTATTCTTTTTATTATAATAAGATGCTGATACATCGGCTGCTAAGCCTGTAGAAAAATAATTTTCATATGCAGAAAATATCCATTTTAGATTCATTCCCATATAAAGTGTACTATCGATTAATGGTTTGCCATATCCAGTGATAATGGCAAAATCGCCTGCTAAAAACGACCCCGTTTCGTTGCCATACTCATCATATCCATTAAATTTTCCATAAGATAAAAATTGAAACGCAAAATTAAAAGTACCTGCTTTTTCAAAATGATGTATATAATTCATATTTCCATAAACAGCATCTGCAAAATAATCGACAAAATTAAATGCAATACCTTGATTTATTGCGGGGTTTAATAGTGCAGGATTCATAGTTGCTAATGAAGGGTCATTTTCGTCGTAAACAGAATATAATTTACTGCCCATAGCTGTTATGCGTGCAGAAACAGGAAGATTGAGAAAATTATACACATAATTACCTCCTGTTTGTGCTTGTAAAAGAGCAATTTGAATAAAGAGCAAGAAAATATTAAACTTTTTTTTCATATGGATAAAAAAACGAATTTCTATCTTGTTTTATTGTTAATAAAGATATAGATTCTTTTTATTTATCGTTTTTATTCAACTGGTAATGCCTTATCAATTTGTTCTTTCCAAGGTAATCCATAGATACTCAACATTTCCATAAATGGATTTGGGTCAAACTCTTCTACATTAAACACTCCTTTCCCTTGCCATTTTCCTGTTAAGACCATCATTGCCCCTATCATGGCCGGAACTCCTGTTGTATAAGAAACAGCTTGTGCTTTGCATTCTTTATACACTTCGGCATGGTTGCAATTGTTCCATACATAATAAGTACGCTGTTTTCCATCTTTTATTCCTCTTATTTGACAGCCAATTGAAGTTTCTCCTTTGTAATTAGCTCCCAAAGAAGAAGGTTCTGGCAATACTGCTTTTAAAAACTGTAAAGGAACTATTTCTTTTCCTTCATATAAAATAGGTTTGATACTTGTCATACCTATTTCTTGTAATACATTTAATACATTGATGTATTTTTCTCCAAAAGTCATCCAAAAACGCGCTCTTTTAAGTGTAGGGAAATTTTTCACTAAAGATTCTAACTCTTCATGAAACAATAAATAAGATTCTCTTGTGCCAATATTTGGATAAACAATAGGTTTGTGTATTGCTAAAGGTTCTGTTTCTATCCATTCTCCATTCTTCCAATAGCGTCCTTTTTGTGTGATTTCGCGAATGTTGATTTCTGGATTAAAGTTTGTGGCAAAAGCCTTTCCGTGATCTCCTGCATTACAATCTACAATATCTAAATGGTGCATTTCATCGAAATAATGTTTGTTGGCATACGCAGTAAAAATATTGGTTACTCCTGGATCAAAGCCACAACCTAAAACTGCCATTATTCCAGCATCTTTAAAACGCTTATTATATGCCCATTGCCATTTGTATTCAAATTTTGCTACGTCTTTAGGTTCATAGTTGGCTGTGTCTAAATAATGTGTTTTAGTAGCTAAACACGCTTCCATAATAGTTAAATCTTGATAAGGCAGTGCTACATTAATAACAATATTTGGTTTAAAATCATTAATTAAATTTATCAATGCTTCTACATTATCGGCATCAATTTCGGCTGTTTTCACTCGATCTTTGCCAACAAATTCGGCTATTTTATCACATTTCGATTTAGTACGGCTTGCCAACATAATATCTCCAAAAACCTCTGGAACAGCGGCACATTTAAAAGTAACAACAGCACCAACACCTCCTGCTCCAATAATTAAAACTCTATTTTGTCCCATATTGTTTTTTTTTATATCTTTGCTGCAAAAATATATAAATATCTTTTATAACAGATAGATTTATATATGAAAATATAAATTATTGAAAATAACATATATATATGATATTTTTTATTCAATATTTTATTTGTTACTATTGAATGATACCCTAAAACAGTAGAATTTAAAATTAAAATTATTCTTTTTTGATGAAATTTGATATGTGTTTTTATGAATTATAATACGACAAAAGAAAAAATTACTGCCAAAGAATATGGCAGACATGTACAAGAAATGGTTGATTATTTGATGACCATCGAAGATAAAGAAGTGCGTAATTTACAAGCTAAAGCAACTATACGAGCCATGTCTTGTTTTTCGCCAGGAATGAAAGATACAGCTGACTATTGGCAAAAATTATGGGATCATCTATTTTTAATTTCTGATTTTAAATTAGATATAGACTCCCCTTTTCCTAAACCAGCACAGCAAGACATTACAGGGAAACCTCAAAAAATTCCGTATAAAAAAAATAATATTCTATTTCCTCCATATGGAAAATTTATCGAAAATATTATTAAATCAGTAGCAGAAGAACCTGAATCGGAAGCGAAAAGATTATGTGTGGAAAATATTGCAGTACTCTTAAAAAAACAATATTTGCAATGGAATCGTGATTCTGTAAATGACAATTTAATAATAGAGCATCTCAATGTACTTTCTGATGGAAAACTAACATTAAGAGAAGATTTTGTTTTTCCACTAACCAAAGAATTGTTAGAACAACTTCCTACTACACAAGTGTTTAGTAGTAAAAATAATAATAAAAATAATAATAAAAAAGTAACGACACAGTTACAACAAGCTGTTTCTAAAAAGAAAAAGAAGAAAAAACCAAAGAAAAAAAATAACAACAATAATTAATATAATATATTTAAATCATCATGCAAGAAGAAAAAACAAAATGTTTGATTATTGGTTCTGGTCCTGCTGGTTATACAGCAGCTATTTATGCTTCACGTGCTAATTTACATCCTATTATTTATGAAGGAATGCAACCGGGAGGACAATTAACTATTACAACTATTGTCGAAAACTTTCCTGGTTATCCTAATGGAAAAACAGGTATTGAAGTAATGGATGATATGCGTCAACAGGCATTACGTTTTGGTGCCGATATTCGTATAGGAGAAATATTATCGGTTGATTTTTCAAAACGTCCATTTATTTGTAAGAGTGATAATAATAGTACAATTATTGCCGATACAGTTATTATTGCTACTGGTGCAACAGCCCGATGGTTAGGTTTAGAATCCGAGTCGGTTTATTGTGGTTATGGAGTATCAACATGCGCTACTTGCGATGGTTTTTTCTATCGTGATAAAATAGTAGCGGTTATTGGTGGAGGCGACACAGCTGCAGAAGAAGCAGTTTATCTATCAAAAATTTGTAAAAAAGTATACCTTATTCATCGTCGTAACGAATTAAGAGCTAGCAAAATTATGCAAAAAAAGGTATTTAATAGTTCTAATATAGAAATAGTATGGGATAATATTCTATCTGAAATTTTAGGAGAAATTCAAGGATTTTCAAAACATGTAACAGGTGTTCGTCTTGAAAATACTCAAACAAAAGAAAAGAAAGAAATAAATTTAGATGGTGTATTTATAGCTATTGGGCATAATCCTAATACTGGTTTATTTAAAGGACAATTAGCTTTAGATGAAGAAAATTATATTATTACTAAACCTGGCACTTCTTTTACAAGTGTAGAGGGAGTTTTTGCAGCTGGTGATGTGCAAGATCACACTTATAAACAAGCTATTACAGCAGCAGCAAGCGGTTGTAAAGCTGCTTTAGATGCCGAACGTTCTTTCGAATCGTAATTTTTAATTTCTTTTGCATATTGTTTGATATGCACAATATTTACAGCGATCTTTATTTTCAGTTTGCGAAAAAGGAATACAATTATTGTGTATATCTTCTATAAGTTTATCTAAAAGAATTTTAAAGTCATCAAATATAGGCTGGTCAAGCAAAGGAGAGTTGGCTATCTTTATAGTCATATCTTCTTTTAATGTACGAAAATAGACGATTTGAGCTTTTATGGGAGTTTGTTTTGTGGCGCAATTATATAAAAAAGCATAAAACATTAATTGGAATGCAATAGAATTATTGCCACTGAAAACATCTTCTACCTTGCTTATAAATAAAGTTTTTGAATCAACTCTTCCTGTTTTATAATCAACTATAGTTGTAATGGAGTCGCTCCTATTATCTACCCTATCAATCACTCCTTTTAAATAAATATTTTTGTTGATAAATTGATTGCTTATTTCATACTTAATTTCATATTTTTTTTCAAAGTCTTTAATTTCAATTATCTCTCTTTTTTCAAGTTGTTCTTTTAAAAAAAATAAATAGTCTTTGATATATTTAATTGTTATAGCATATATTAATCTATTTTTTTCATATAAGATGTTTTTTTCGTCTAACTCTATGTTGATTAAATTTTTATCTAAAAAAGCATGTAGTACTTTTTTTTCTAAATTATCATTTTTAATATCTTTACTTATATATTTTCCTTCTTTTAATAATTCTTCTAAAATTTTATGTATTACATTTCCGATAACATTAGCTTGTAAATCATCAGATATCATTTGAGGTTCTGACAGTTGTAATACATCATTAAAATAAAATTTTAAGCTACACTCTAAATAACGATTCAACATAGATGGTGAATACTTTCTTAAATTTTGAAGTTGTTCAACAATAAAAGGTGTTTTTGCTATTGTAATTGGCTTGTTATTAGGTATTTTAATTTGAGGATAACTTAATATTTTTTCGCTAATGTCAATAGAGGGTATTTTATTCCATTCGTTTTGTATTTGATTGATAAACCTACTTTTTTCAGCTTTTTCATTTTGATTATTTGTATTATATAAAAGATAAATATTTTTACTGCGTTGTAAAAGACGGTAAAAATGATAAGAAAAAATAGCTTCACGATGCGTGTAAGTAGGTAGTTTATAATGTTTTTTTACATCATAAGGAATAAATGATTTGATAGATTTCCCCATTGGTAATATATCTTCATTTACAGATAATATAATGACATTATCAAAATCTAATATGCGAGTTTCTAACATTCCTATAATTTGCAAAGAACTCATAGGATTGCTCTTAAATGACAAAGTCAAAGAGGATATATATAAATCTAATAAAGCGCTATATGATTTTATATGCTTGTCTATTTGTTTGAATAATAATAATAATTTATCTAAATGATGGTATATTAAAGAAATGATTTGTTTATCTATTTCTAATAATTTATCATTATTAATAAGTGTAAGAAATGCCCTTAAATTATTTATAATACTTTCTGGTTCAGTAGATTTTTGAAATAAATTAGTAAGAACTTCAATAAAATCAACAGGAAAATGTTCGTTTATTTTTTTTATATCATCAATTGTATAAAACAATTTTCCTTTTTGAAGTAAATTGTCGATTATCAAATCATTGTCAAGATTAGATAATGTTAATACATTTTGTATATATGGGCTGCTAAAGAAAACATATAAATCTTGATAGTGTATAGTGTTGTTGTATTTTTGTATATTTTCGATAGTAGTGATAAAATGGTTTATTATATGATATATTTGACTATTGCGTATAGAAAGCCCCATTGATATATTAGCTTCACTTGTATCGATTGCATATAATAAAGGTAATAATAAATTTTCGTCAGCCAAAACAAGAGCAGTCTTTTCTTCTTTATTATTAGGTAATTCTTTCAGAATTTTTTCTACATAAAATGGTTGGAGGTCGTTTTGTGGAAATCCTATAATTTGTATTTTCTTATTGATATTTTCAATGTATTTGCCAACAATTTTTAAATCTTTCAAATGGAAATCATCTTTCATTTTACGTAAAAACATTCCTGCTTCTTGTAATGTATCATTAAGATACCACTCGTCTGCATCGACATAAATGTCGGCAAGGTTTTTTTCTAATAAATAATTAATGATTTCTATTTCTACATTTTGCAAGGCATTGAATCCTACAAAAATAATTTTTTTATAGGTAAAATACTTGATAATATCTTCTTTATTTTCATAAACACAGCGATATAATAATCCTTGATAGGCAAGTTTATTTTCTAATAATTCATTTTTTAATTGCTGGTAAAGTGGAAAAATATTTTGATAAAATTTCAAATAATTAGTTTGATTTTCACTTAATTCACTTTCATTTTTTCCAAAATAACTCAATTCTTTTATACGCGATAAATCGGAAAAAACATCTTGGGGATTTGCTAAAGATAAATCTATATCATTAAAATCTTGTAATATTGTTTTTGCGTCATTAACAAAATTGTAGAAATTTTGATGATACATCAGTTTAAGTTCTTGGTTTAGCTTGTATAGTCTGATAAGAAGTTCTTCTGGACTAATTAATGTAAGTCCAGCAATTTTTTGTATAAATTCTTCGATTGAAAAAATATCAGGCGTTAAAAATGTTTTTCCGATCTGCGAATGAAAACATTGTTTTAAATGCAATCCACCACGATTAGAAGGAGTTACAATACATAAGTCGTTTAACTTATTGCCATAAGTTAAGAGTATGCTATTGCTTACTTCTTGTAAAAAATTCATCTTGTTGGTCATGGTATTTTTATTTATAGTGTCGTTACATTTTTTTTTCTATATATTGTTCTAATAATGCAATATCTTCTTTATAAGTTATTTTAATGTGATTTGCATTTCCTTCAATAATAGCAATTTTTTCATTAGGCAGATAATTAAATATGACAGCTGTATCGTCTGTAAGAGGAAAAGAAAGGTCTTTTAATGCTATTTGATACGCTTGTTTTAAAAGAGAGATTTTAAAAGCTTGAGGTGTTTGTATGTTATAAAGTGTAGTACGGTCAAAGACAGCATTAATAGTAAGATGATTGTATGATTGAATAATAGTATCGGTAGTTTTTATAGCGATAGTGGCAGCATTGTAATCTTTTAAAGCATTGATAATTTTCTCAATCATTGTTGATGTTAACATAGGACGTGCTGCATCGTGTAAAAGAATGTAATTCTCATTGTTTTTTTCATATTTATTTAATACAGCAAGAGTAGAAAGGTAACGCTCCGCTCCTCCTTCTACAATATGTATAAGTTTAGAAAACTTTTTTTTATATGTTTCTCCTTTATCAATATAATCAGTTGGGAGTACGAGTACTATTTCATCTATTGCTGCATGTGCTTGAAATGCTTCTAAAGAATAATTTAAAATAGGTTTTCCGGCTAATAACATGAATTGTTTAGGCAATTCGTTTTTTAATCTCTTCCCTACTCCACCTGCTAATATTGCTGCTATTATTTTCATAATTAGTGTCTTTTATTTTTCATTAATTTTATTCCATATTTTTTTAGGTATAGTCGCTAAATAAATAGATGCTTTTATAATATGGTTAGAATAATACGATATATATAATGTGTCGGATTGTAAAATGGCATCGGCATAAGAACAATCGCCTCCGCTGGGAAGCGTCAAAATAGGATATAAAAGATTGTCTTTTTTCAATTCAAACAAAACTGTTTTATTGCCTTTTGTTGATATAAATCGTGAGGTAATTAATTTTTTCCCATTTTCAATGAGAATTATATCAGGTCCACCTAATTCATAGCCACACTCTTTAAATTGCCAATCCTTATAAGGTGCTTCGCTAATAGCGGTCAATCCTTGGTAATTTTTAGCTCTACGAATCATGGCTGTCAATTGTCCATTTTTTTCAAAACAAAGGTCTGTTTCGTTAGGTGATCCTTGTATATCAAATTCTTTTACCGTTTGATAGTGTACCCCATCTAATGACGATAACAAGCGGAAACTATCGCCATACACAAATCCATAGGCTATGTTTTTATACCAAATTATTTTCCAAAGCCATTTCCTATTTGCTTCGTAATCGGTTGTAATAGGCTGGGGAAAATCGAAAATACTATTCGGCGATGCAAAGGCTATATGTGAACAAATAGAAGTAGTTATATTATTTTTGTGCACAGATGCACCCATTAACAACATTATTTTTCCTTCGGGAGTTATAGAAAGCATAGGGTCTCTTAAATCGAATCCTTCTTTTTGAACCAAATCGAAAGTTTTCCATTTTTTTGTGTTTGCCGATTTCAAAATACGAATCACGCCATTATCGTTTCCATTTTTGTCTACATGTGTATTAGCTTCTCTGAATGCACAGTAATAATTACCATCAAAAAAAATGAGACTTGTAAATGCGGAATGTGGTGCTTCTTTCCAAATTCTTTTTGTCTTTATATGCTGAGCTTGAACTTCAAAAGCTAATAATAATAAAGAAATAATTAAAATATTATGTTGTTGTGTTCTTAATAGTTTCATTTTTTTTGTTCTCTAATAAATAAATTCTATGTAAATGGTAATTTTTTTTCATAAAAATAATATAAACAATACTCAATAAAAACAAAACAACTATTGCATATACATATTTTGATGAGCTAAAAATTGCCCCAAATGATATCATTAATTGTAATAGCATATAGATTAAACTTACGTAAATATGCTTTATTTTTAACTCATTAGCCATTATTTGATACACATGCTTTCGATGGGCAGCAGTAATGTTTTCTTTTAAATAAATTCGATGAATAATTGTTAATACACTGTCTACTCCATAAACTGCAAAAAAGATAAAAGTCCAATAATATTGGGATTTAATCATTAGATTTCCCATTGCAAATAATAGAATGAAAGCCATACTAAAAGAACCTATATCACCTGCAAAACATTTGGCTTTTGTTCTAAAATTAAAAAAAGAAAAAATTAAGACAGCAAATAGAATAACAATAAAATAATTTTTATCTATAAAACCAATAGAATCATTGAGATATATTAAAGGAAGCAATACAGCTATACTATAAGCAGCAGTAATACCATTGATGCCGTCCATAAAATTATAAACATTCATAAATCCTATAGCGATGATTGATACGGGAATAACTATCCACCATAATTCAGCGGGTAGCGTCCACTGTAAATACATTAAAATTATTGCTAAGAAGTGAAAAAGTAAACGATAAACTTTTAATAATGAATGTATATCATCGATAAAACTTACTATAGCTATCAGTGTTAAACCTAGTAAAAAATAAACATATACTTGATTAAAAAAAATAGCATATAACCACATACTGATTACAAAAATAATTCCTCCCCCTAATAAAGTAATATGAGAATGTGAACTTCTCTGGTTGGGTTTATCAATAATATTGAATGTATTTGCTATCTTAAAGTAAAGCAATTCAGTTATTAATAAAATAAAAAATATTAATATATATTTCACGTTAATTTGATATAAAATTTTGAATTGTTATTTTTAATCCTTCTTTGACATCGACAGGCAAAGATGTTATATTAAGAGCTTTTTTTATTTTTTCATTCGATACAACATAATTTTCAGTAAGTTTATTTAATCTTTCGTTGTTTAGAGGAAGATGTAAATAGTCGCCTAAACAAGCAATTGTTTTTATTAAAAACTTAGGAATATTCCAAATATGTGTTTTTCTATCAGCAACTTCCGATATTATTTTTATAATATCATTGGTAGCAATAGGTTCATCATCAGCGATGTTGTAAATGCCATCTTTTATATTTTCGTTTAGTATTCGCTGAATGATATAAGTTAAATTTTTGATAGAAGTAAAACTACGCAAGTTATCATAAATTCCTAAAGGCCATGGAATTTTCTTTTTTACGATTTGATATAAAAGATTTAAATTTCCTTTATTTCCAGGACCGTGTATCATAGAAGGTCGCAGAATAAATATAGCTTTATCTCCTTTTATATTATTTAAAATATATTCTTCTGCTTTTTGTTTGCTTTCTCCATAAGGACCTATAGGTTTTGGAGTTACATTTTCTGTTAACACATCTCCTTCCACAATATCCGCTACTGCTTTTACCGAACTGAAAAATATAAATTTCTTTGTGTTCGACTCCAGAAACCAATCGTATATTTTTTGCGTTAAGTCTGTATTTATATCAAAATAAGTTTTTGCATCAGTCTGATTTTTTGTATCATGGGCTTTCCCCGCCAAATGAATAATTGCATCTATATTTGGAAACTCATCGAATTTTTCCCATGTATAAGTATGAATAACACCAATTTTTGAAGGTGCTATAATATCCAATCCATAGATTTTATGCTTTTCTTTCAACACATCAACAAGATTGCTCCCAACAAATCCGTGTATGCCTGTTATTAATATATTCATTTTGTTAATTTTCAATAAGTTTACATAAGTTATCTAAGCATTTAGTTTTAGTATAATTTAGCTGATAATAAGCATATCCATTTTCTCCTTTTTCTTTTAATATATTTTTATCTATTTTACTAATTTCTTTTATTAATTTGCCCAAAGCGTGATAATCGCTTGCCGGAACTGAAAAACCACAATCAGCGTCACGTATTATTTGCTGCCCTTCGCCATTGAGCATAGCAACAATAGGTTTTTTAGATGCCATATAAGCTTGTATTTTAGCTGGAACTGTTAAATTAAACACTAATTCATCTTTTAAAGAAACGAGCATCACATCTGCTTTATCGAAAAAATTAGGCATAGTTTCTAAAGGATATTTTCCCATTAAGTGCATTGTTGTAGCTAAATTATTTTTCTTAATAAATGCTTCTGCATATGCTTTTTTTCGTCCATCACCAAGAATAACCCAATGTATATTTTTATTTTCTTTTAGTAATAAAGCAGCTTGAAGAATGGAGTTAAAATCTTGTGCCTCACCAATATTTCCTGCAAACATAACGATAAATCCTTGCGGTAGTGAAGGTGTTTTTATATCGTTTTTATTCAAGAAAACATCTTCTCCCCAATTGGGAAAATAAACTATTTTATCTTCAAAATTTCCTTTCGATAAAATTGGCTTTTTAAATCCTAAAGAAGTAATTAAAAGTTTATCTGAATTTTTATATATCCACTTAACCAATCTATTAATAGTATTTAAAATCCATTTATTTTTGATTCCACCTGCCGATATTAGACTTTCTGGCCATAAATCCATAACCCAAAAATAAAGTGGTATTTTCTGTATTTTTTTTACAATAATTGCAGGTATTCCTTGTGTTATAGGTGATGGTTCATGAACAATTATAATGTCATAACGATGAATAAAGGCTAAAAACAAAGCTCTAAAAGAAGCAAAAAATGCCCAAGATGTATAATTAAGTAATAAACGAAATCCACCTCCTTTTCCGCGAGGAATTAAAGCAGCACGGCAAATGTGAACGCCATTTATTATTTCTTTTCTACGTTTAAATAAAGAATAATTTTTATAATATTTACCTAAAGGATAATTAGGTATTCCTGTCAATACATGCACATCATATCCTCTTTTACTCATATCAAAAGCAATATCGTTACTTTTGAAATTTTCGGGATAAAAATATTGCGTTACCAACAAAATCCTTTTTTTCATTTTTAATTTATATGTTATTTAGCACGCTTATAAGCATCAATATAAGATCCTTTCGTGTAATTTATAATTTCCACATTCAAATGTTCGGCATAATCTTGCAAACGCAGATGCGTATCAAAAGTCATGGCGTACATAGATAATATAAAACTCAAAGTCCCAATATCGCCTTCTCTACTAAGAGTTTTATTGTTATAAAAATGGCTATCTTCAAAACAAACAAGGTTTTTATCATTAACATAGAGTGTTTTGAGCCATGAATGATCCACGCCGTATAATTTTATGTTTTTATATTTTAAATTAAGACTTAAAAATATACATGTATTAGATACATTATGTGGGACAGGCATTCCAAGATTATGTTTGTACATAAAGTATTCTATTGGTTTGTAAGCTCTTATAGGCGTCATATTATAGTGCATGATTTCTATAAATTTATTGATTTTTACTTCTCTAACAAATCGAGCTTTATCTCTTCCTGTTGGTATCCATAAAATAATATGCCAATCAACATTTTTTAAGGCTTCGAGTAGTTTGGCAATATTTACACTATAATTTTCTTTGAAAAAGATAGTGTCTGTTATCACATAATACTTTGGTTTTAATATTTGAAAATAATCAGAATTTACAAAAAAATTAACTACAAACAAATCCTGATTTAAAAATTGCGAATGATTTTCTTCTAATACTGTGCGTAATGAAGGTCCATTGGCAAGAATACAGCAAGTGCTTACTTGATTATTTTTAGCTATTTTTTTTATTTTATTTGCTTTAGATAAAGAACTGAATAAAATTGCAGATAGTATAGATACCAAAGTGTTAAAAAGCAAATAATTAAATGCATATATTGATTTACATATTTTTTTCATAATATTTTTTATTCGACATCAATTATATTTGAATTGGTTAAAACTTTTTTAAACGACAGATAGATACCTTTAATTGTTGTTTGGTTAAATAATAGATAAATTATAAAAGGTAAAAATAATAAATATTTATTATGTGTTAGAGTTATTAGTAAAGCAACTAAAAATGGCAATAAAAGACGTAATGGAAATGATTCTTCAAAGATGATAAATATATTTGTCGATTGTTTTAATTCTTTTTTTCCAAAATAAACACATAAATAAGCATATACAAAATAACTCAACATAGTAGCTATAGCAACATATTCGTAGCTAATTTTAAATAATAGTACTAAAATCAATGCTATTGCAATGTTTAACCCCAAAACAAATGCTGAATTTAATGCAATTATTTTTTCGCGATTACGTGCCATTAATAAAGAGTTGTATCCATACGAATTGGAATAAAGTAATAAGGTTAAAGCCATTAGATTAATAATTAATAGTGCTTCTTCGTATTTTGGCATAAAATACAATAAAATAGGGAAGAAAATGAGAGCAAAATACATTAACCCATGAGCTAACGACACATAATTAATTCTTAACATCTGAATGGTAGCATTAATTTTCACTTCATCGCTATCATTAAATTTGTCTATTACTTTTGGAAAAATAAGGTAAGAAAAAGCTTCTAACAATAATAATATTGCATGAGAAAGCGTGTAGGCAAAGACAAAAAAACCGAATTTATCTACTGGGTAGTAAGCACTAACAATAGTTCTAGTAGAAAGAATTATCATAAAAAAACAAAAATTATAAACAAACAACAGTAAGCCTTTTTTCAAGACAATTTGCATATCCATTAATGTTATTTTTCCTTTAAAACTACATTGTTTTCCTTTTATAAAAACAATAAGAGACAATATATGAGCTAATATATAAGCTATTAACAATAAAAATAAAAGTGATTTTGAATGAGAAAAAAACATAGCTATAAATACAAGCAACACTATCGAAGATTGAAAAAAAGCAACTTCAAACAATTTCTTTTTGACTCTAAAAATGCTTGTAAATAAATAATTGAAATGAGAAATTATTGCAATGAAACACACAAGGTAAAACAAATTGCCTATTTCGTATTTTTCAAATGCTGCAATACCAAAAAAGTAATAATAAATGGCTAATAACAAAATAAAAACATCTAAAATTATAACAAGGGAAAAAGATGATTTTTCAAAATTGAGCGATTTTTCCTTATCATTTTTATGTTGCACTAACAAAACGGTAGAAGAATAAGGAATTCCTAAATTAATTATTTGAAAATAATTGATTAACATAAGAATAAATCCCCATACTCCAAAATAATAAGGACCTAATTTTATCGCTATATACAATGAACTTACAAATTGCAAAAAGAAAGTAAAATATCTTGTAAAAAGATATAATACGACTTTATTTGTGAATATATGTTTTATATTATCAAGTATTTTCATTGACTAATAACTCTTTATTTTCTTCTTTTTTATTAAATTTATAAATACAAGCACCAATAGCAATAAAAAATAAGAATACGATATAAGGCGATAAAAACATCCATGCTCTATGCAGATAAATGATTGCAATAATAGGAAGTATAAAGGCAGACTGTTTAATGCTTGCACGTAATAATGATGATATCGAAGATATTAAAGAGAAAAATAATCCTACAATGCCAATCCTAGCAAGCATCCCCCGATAATCAGACAATACCACTCCTCCACTTTCCCAATTTTCGTCGCCAAACCATATTTTAGGAGATGTTTTAAATTGTTCAAAATAAGCCATTCCAGAACTATTAATTCTTTCATTTAATCCTTCTTCTACCGATTTTTCAACAAATAAAGTGGATAATGTTTTTTCTAGATTTCGTTCATAAAGCATATACCATACTTTTTCTCTTAAATTATGATTTAAAACTATAATTGAAGTTATTAAAACAATAGCTATAGAAGCACTTGCAATTTTTATTTTATTATTTCTTTTAGTTGTTTTAATTTGTTTATTTTTCCTATTCATTACAAAATGATAAATTTCGCTTATAACAAATATAATAACAAAGGCGGGAGAAAAAGTTAAAATACCACATATCAATAAGATAAAATTTATTCTATTGGCTAACATACGGTCTATAAACATTACTATTCCAATGACAATAGCAAAATGACCTGGTTCTTGTAATGGACCACAGGCCCTTAACAAATATTCAGAAGTGTTGGTGTTAAAAATACTGACAATAAAGCCATGTATGTGTAGGTTTACACCCGAAATACGATGTATATTCGACATGCCTTCTATTTCAATATAAGGGATAGAATCATTAAGATTTAACAATAAAGTAATGAAAATCAAAATAGAAAAAAAAGCAAAAAATAAAATAATGATTTTAAAATATCTAAATGTAGTATATAACACTTTATTAGGATAAAAAATAAGCAGTAATAAAGGCAAGTATTTCAATAATATTACACCCATTTTAACAAATCCTGCATGTAGCATCAATATTAAAACGAAAAATAAAGTAGAAATAGCAAAAACTAATCGTTCCTTACTGATTACTAAATTATTATATCTAATCAAAAATATAGTTGAAATAACTACTAAAGTAAATGGTATTAAATATAAGAAAGTAGCTAAGGAAAACCATAAATAAAATGGATTCATAGAAGTAAACCCCCAAATAGCAGTTGAAATAGCAGCAAATTGATATGTACTTATATTTATATTACTCATGTTTTATTTAGTAAAATCGTCAATATTAATAGGATTTCCTTTTTTTAGGTATTTTGTGGCTTTCATTCCTAATATTTCGTCAAAATAAATAGGTGGCAATCCAGCTCCTGAACGCAACGAGCGTATATTTTTAGTTGTTGCTTTTTCGCCAATTGCTATATCTTTTACAATAAACAACGACCTTCTTTTAGATTTATCGTTTTCGGAAACTGTATAGCTTATTTTTCCTAAAGATTTTTCAACTTCTCGTATAGCATTTACCATTTTTTTAAACTCATGTGGTTCTGTCGAAAAACTAGCATCAGGTCCTCCCATTGATCGCGAAAGAATAAAATGCTTTTCAACAATAACAGCGCCTAAACTTACTGCAACCATAGGTACAATTTCGCCTATAGTGTGGTCAGAAACTCCAATTTTTACTTTAAATCTTTGTTGCATATCGGTAATTGTAGATAAATTAGCTTGTTCGATAGTGGCAGGATATTCAGATGTGCATTTCAATAAAGATACGTCATAATTATTTGTCTTATAGCAGGTCTCTAATGCTAAATTAATGTCGTTTTCATCGCCAACGCCTGTTGAAATAATAATAGGCTTGCTTTTGCTAGCAATATAACGAATAAGAGGAATATCGTTGATTTCAAAAGATGCTATTTTATACATAGGTACTTGCATTTTTTCCAAAAAATCAACAGCTTCAAAATCAAAAGGAGTTGAAAAAAAATGCATACCTAACTTTTCGGCTATTTGCTTTAATTTTGGTTGCCATTCATAAGGCATTGCAGCAGCTTTATACAAATCATAAGGACGAATTCCCTTCCATGTTCCCGATTGTTTAGTCCCAAAATAAATATTATCTATGTCCATTGTAAGCGAATCTGGACGATATGTTTGTACTTTAACAGCATTCGCACCCGATGCTGCCATTGCTTCTATAGTTTTGATAGTCAAATCAAAATCATGTTGATGATTGGCTGATAATTCAGCTATAATAAAAGTTTTATTTTCCATGCTTATAATAGATTTTTTTTATATCCTCAATAGCTTCTTTCAATGACCATTGGCTCTGCCAATGAACAGCTTGATAAAATGCATTGGGATCCATTAAAATATGATAAACACTTTCTTTTTTATCTTCTAAAAATATAATATTATCTTTGTTATCAAAAATATCCGCAATTAAATAAGCTATTTCTTTTATGCTATAGCTTTGATTTACTCCTACATTATAAATTCCACTTTTTATTTCTTTTTTTATTACTTGTTCTATGGCTATAACTGCGTCTTTAACATATAAATATTCTATTAATGTTTCTCCCCTTCCCCATATTTCAAGCGTATTTTTAAGAAGTGATTGCTGAATATATTTTGTAAAAACTACTGTTTCTCTTTCGCCATGTCCAAACAAACGAGCTAAACGTAATGATATGACATTTATTTGATTATGAAAAGCATAATATTCTCCTATTTTTTCAGAAAATAATTTACTTAAACCATAAACGTTAGCAGGAATAGCTTGCTCGCTTTCTTTAAATGGGATTTGATTGGCAGCTGAATAAACACTATTGGAAGAAATATTGCATATTTTTTTTATTTCACAATTATTAGCAGCACGTAAAATGTTTTCTGTTATTTCAACATTAACTGCATAAAAATCAGTAATCTTTAATGGATGCGTACTGCGTTGCATTGTTTGTGCTGCCATATGAATGATTGTATTACAAGACGATAATCCTTTTAATAAACTTTCATAAGAATAATCGGTTATAAAAATATCTGCTTTAAAATCAAAACATGTAGCTGCTTGCTCTTCTTGACGTGCTAAAATACGAATATCATAACCTAAATAATATAAATGATTAACTAAATATTTACCTAGAAATCCTGTGGCTCCTGTGATTGCTATTTTCATTTTATTCTTTAATTATATAATAACCTACCACTTCTAATTTTCCGTTAATGGGTATGATTTTATCTCCATTCTTGTATCTGTATTCTTCAAAAACTATTTTATTGTTTTTTATTTTAAATTCTTCACGATTAAAGTTTTTGTTAGCAGGCAATTGATTAAAATAAAGCGTATAAGCTCCTTCGTTTATTTCTTTATGTATTACTTGCTTATTCAATAATAAATCGATAGCATAAGCTCTTAAATCATATGATTTTGCAAAACTTATTAAGCGCCAAATATGACAGCCATCTAAACGCGGAGCAACTTCTATAATTTTAGGTCCTTGAGAGGTAGCCACCATTTGTATATACAAAATTGCATTTTCTATTTCCAAAGTGCTTACCATTTTTTCAATCATCTGTTTTGCCATACTAATTGTTACTAAATCGACATTTCTTACTGGTATAGCATGTCCTTTTGGTAACCCAAAATAATGTTTTCCATGAACATAACGTTCTGTAAATTCATTAACTATTAGTTTTCTGTTTTGCACAACTACATTAGAAGACATTTCAACACCATAAAAATATTCTTCCACTATAGCTTTCCCTGATTTCGATTCTTTAATAGCTAAAGCAATAGCATTAGCAAAATCTTCTTTGTTTTCAATTAATTGCACACCTCTTTGCCCTTGTGAATCAGAAGGCTTTACTACGCAAGGGAAGTGTATCCACGTATTTATGTCAGTATTAGCAGTAAAAGATGCATAGGCTACTTTACAAATGTTATTTTCATTTAAAAATTGACGTAATAATTCTTTTTTATCAAATAATTCAATGATTTCCGAATTAATAAAATGAGGCAATCCTAATATTTCTGATACTTTGGTTACTGTTTTTATTGCCGAGTCAGAAGAAACTGAATATAGCAATTGAGCATCAATTTTTTCGGCTAATGATGCTACTGCTTTAACATCTAAAGTATCAACTAAATGGAAATAATGTGCGAGATTGCACCCAGGTCCTTCTCGTTTATATGCGCAAGCATGTACTTCCCAACCTGTAGTTTTTAGGTAATCAATAATATCTGCTTGCCCGGCGTTAGTTCCTAATATTAAAATACGTTTCATAATATTGATAATATTTCTTTTTTTACACGAAAAACACCTTGATTATCAATTGTATTAAACGATATATTTGACATTTTTTCAAGTGTTTTATTTTCTTTTAATAATTGTCTTAAATATTTGTTTAAGCGTTTTTTCTCAATTTTATGATTTTCTCCTATATTGAATGCTATTCCCATATCTTGCCAGCCTTTAAAATTAATAGATTGGTTGTCATTAGTAGATACTAACAACATAGGTAGTGCCAAGGCTGCTGCTTCGTAACTCAATGTTCCGGGAGAAGTGATTATTAAATCACTATCTAATTGATAATAAGACAAGTCGTACTTATTTTCTATCAATTTAATAGAAGGTAATTTGTTAGTAATGTTTTTAATTTTTTCTTTTTCTTGAGTATGTTCTCCTATAACAACATACCAAGATAACAAAGATAATAAGTCCGCATCAATGCTATTTAAACATTTCAATATCAATTTGTTATCATTGCCACCACCAAAACATATCATTACTTTTTTTAACGAGCTTCTTACTTTTACCATCGTTGAAATTTTACGATACTGTTCATTCAGAATGATATATTTTATACCTAACAAAGCTTTTGTATGTGTAGTATTTATTAAAGGAGCATATAAACTATTGCTTGCACCCGGACTAGCGTGTAATATGATAGGAGCATATAATTTTTGTTTTGCATGTGAATCGAATTGTAGCCAACGCACACCTTCATTATGAAGGTTGATTTGATAGCTTTCATCAACTTTATAATGGTCTAGTATTAAAATAGCATTCTGTTCTTTTATTTTTTTTGTAAGAATAGCTAAATCTGCTTCTTTAGTTAAATTATTATCTATATAATCTACTGTCCAATTAGCATTATATCGTTTTATTATTGTATTAGTTTGTTTTTTAATATCACTCTGTATTAAAAAGTGAATTTGATATTCATTAAAAACAGACATCAAATTACTGCAACGCACCAAATGTCCTATGCCAATTTGAATACCTGTATTGCAACGAACAATTATCTTTTTCATTTTTTTTAATCTGATTTTAAAAGTTGATATTTCAACTCTGCTAATTTCCAATCTAAATCATTATCAATATCTTGTATTTCCATTTCATTCATAACGTATGCCATGCAATTGGAAGATAGGAAACGTTTGTACTTCAAAAAAGCTTCCATTCTACTCCAGTAAAAAACTCCTGCATCATGGTAAAAAGAAGGTATATCTTGGCTACGAGTATTTTTATATTCAGGAAAATACATTTCTACTTTCTTATTATTCGACACTGTTAGTGAACGTAAAATGGGATATGAAAAAGCTACAACAGGGCATAAAGAGTCAAAATCGGAATTGACTAACTGTTGATAGCTATTAATCAAATCTTTAGTTTGTAACAAAGGAGCTGTTGCTAAAATGCAACAAACAAAATCAAATAGAATTCCTTTGTTTTTATAATTTTCAAGTACTTCTTCAACTACTTGCGCTAATCCAGCATAATCGTTAGCAGTAGCATCTGAGCGCATAAAAGGGACAGAAGCTCCATATTTCAAAGCTATATCAGCTATTTTTACTTCCTCTGTCGATACCATTATTTCGCTAAATAATTCTGATTTTAAGGCTGTTTCTATTGAATAAGCCAAAATAGGCTTTTCCATAAAAAGTCGAATGTTTTTTTGTGGAATACGCTTACTTCCACCTCTTGCTGGAATAATGGCTAAATTTTTCACTTTATAAATTTTAAAACTGTATCTATAACATAATCTTGTTCTTCATCACTTAAGGTTGGAAACATTGGCAAACTCAAGCAATGTTGATAAAAATTTTCAGTAATGGGTAAAGTTCCTTTTTTGTAGCCTAATTGTTGATAATAAGGATGCCAATGTACTGGAATATAATGTACTTGCGCTAAAATATTATTTGCTTTTAAATGATTGTATAATTCTAAACGCTCTTCTATTTGAATTATATATAAATGATAAGCGTGGAAAACATTTTCGGCAACTTTTGGGGTTCGAATAGCAGCACAAGAAGTAAAAGCTTTATTGTATTTAAACGCTATTTCATTTCTTCGTTTTAAGTTCCAATTCAAACGGTTTAATTGCGAAATACCTAAAGCAGCCTGAAAATTGGTTAAACGATAATTATAGCTTAACATTTGCATTTCATAATACCAACCACCGTGATTTTCATGCATTAAATCAGGATTTTTTGTAGTTCCATGTGAACGAAGCATGCATAGTTTATTGTATAATTTTTTGTCATTGGTAGTTATCATTCCCCCTTCGCCTGTTGTAACGTGTTTTACTGGATGAAAAGAAAATACAGTTAAATCGGCAAATTTTCCGTTTCCTACTAATTGTTTATTGTTTTTACTATCAGTAAAATATGCACCAGGAGCGTGACAAGCATCTTCAATAATCCATAAGCCATATTCATCGGCTAATTTTCGAAATGCTTCGGCGTGTACGGGATAGCCAGCAAAATCGACAGGAATAATACCTTTGTAATAGCCTTTTGGATGAGATGCTAACATTTTTTCTAATGCGTTAATATCTATCAAATAGCTATCTTTATCTATATCGCAAAAACACACATTAGCATTGCAAAATAAAATGCAATTCGCTGAAGCTAAAAATGTTAAAGATGGAACTATTATATTGTCACCTGCTTTCACTCCTAATGCCATAGCAGAAATATGCAAGCCTGCCGTTCCGTTAGATAAAGCGACTGCATATTTTGCACCTATCATTTTGGCAAAATGTTCTTCAAATTCTTCGTTTTTAGGACCTTGAGTAATGTAATCTGATTTCAGCACTTTTATCATTTCGTTAATATCTTCATCAGAAATGTATTGATGTCCATAAGGTATTGATTTCATTTTTTTTTATATTTTTTCTAGATCCAAAGTAATAAAATATTGTAATGAAAATACTACTTTATATTTGCTTTTTATCATCATCACAATTGTTAATTAACAATATTTTTAATTATTATATTAATATATATATACAGTTTGCAAAAATAATCATTTTTTTTAGCAAACTATTGTATTTTGTGGATTTAAATAGGAAAATTTATAAAAATTTATTATAAAAAGTAGTAATCTTTTAATTAATCGCCTGTAGGTTGAATAACACTTGTTTCGACCATGAGCATAATTGTTTTTTGAGGTGCTCTAGGACGATGCATCACTCCTTTTGGAATGGTAACTCCTTGCTGTGATTGTAATGCTATGGTTCTATCTTCCAAATCAATAAAAAGCTCGCCTTCCAGCACAAAGAAAAACTCATCATCGCTGTCATGTTTGTGCCAATGGTATTCTCCTTCTACTATTCCAAGACGAACTACACTATCGTTTACCTTTGTTAATGTTTGATTAAACCATTTATCTTTACAAAATTGTACTAATGAAGGAATGTCTATTAGTTCTAAATGTTTGTATTTAACATCTAATTTAGTTACATAATTAAATTCTTCTTTCATATTTTTATTTATTTTTATTTATTTTTATTTTATTTAACAGATTTAATTTCTTTGTGTTAAGATATGTTATTAAACTAAATGATTTAAGAGAATAAAATAAACTATTGCGTCCATGAAATATCTTTTATATTATAATCTTTTTTTATTTCATCAGCTATTAGTTCGAGTACTTCTATTTTTACTATATCTATTTTAGCATGGTATTTAAAATCATCTTTATTTTTCTCAATAGTAATTGATTGTATATTAATACCTTCTTTTTCTAATAATTTTTTCAATAATTCTACATCTTTCATTTCATTATTTGTTGTGATATGAAGTATCATATATCCTATTTTTCGCAAATAAATCTGCTCTAAAGGTTCTAAAGCCCAAAGAATTATAAGTGCTATTATAGTTGTGGCTCCTGCAGCAAAATACAAACCACCTCCTGTTGCTAAACCAATAGCAGCTACAGTCCATAAACCTGCCGCTGTAGTTAAACCACGAACTGTGCCTTGTTTTGAAAATAAAATTGCTCCTGCTCCAATAAAACCTATTCCACTAACAACCTGAGCCGCAACTCTTGATGGATCTAATCCAATATGTTCTGATCCTAAAATATCGGAAAAACCAAAAGCAGATACTATCATTATTAAACTGGAACCCACACACACCATCATATGGGTTCGCAAGCCGGCAGCCCAATTTTTTCTGCCTCTCTCTAAACCTATTAATAAACCAAATAAAGCAGCTAACGATAAGCGAGTTAGTATGATAGTCCAACTAAGCATGTTAATATTATTTAAGAATAATAAATAAATATATTTAACGTAAATTTTCTATTTTTAGTATTTTTTATTTAAAACTATCAAAAGTTATTAAAGGAATATCTTAAGAATATAAAATAAAACAAAATATTATTTTCACTAATAACAACGATCGAAGCGTTTTTGATAAATTTAAAGGAATTATCAAGAATATGAAAGACTTGTATGCCTTCACGCTGTTGTTGGATATTTTAGTTCTTCGGGTTATTTTTAAGTATGTTTGTTTATGGAAAATGTAGCGAAAATCCTATTGATTTACAAGTTGTATGATTTACGGAGGATGAAATAAACATCATAGAAGGTAAAAAATGAAATACAATCCCGAAAAGCATCACAGACACAGCATCTGCCTGAAAGGATATGATTATTCGCAGGCAGGATTGTATTTTGTAACAATTTGTTTACACAACAGGAAATGTTTATTTGGAGAAATTGAAAGAAATCTAATTTTGCAACGCACCAAAGAGGCATTAGCAAGAAAAAAAAAACGAAGGAGTGATTTTAGGCAGCCTAAAGGGAGTAAATCTGCAAAAACAAAGCTTACAGGAGAAAAAAAATCCAATAATTATTAGATAAAATCAGCTATGGCAGAATTTTGGGAGTGCATAGATTGACAGTAAGCGGTTTTGTAAAAAAACGACAACTTTTAAAACAGATTTCCACAAAGAATATGCTATATGTATTTAAATTACAATCACTTCAGTTGTTTTTCATTTCAAGTTTTTCCTTTATTTTGAACAAATAGAAATATATACTGTTTTATGAATAAACGATAAAATTATGGATATTGTAAATGTTAAATGGAATGATAAAATGTCGTTTACCTCTGAGGTTGACGGTCATAAAGTTTTAATTGATGCAAAAGAAGAATTTGGTGGCGACAATCAAGGACCTCGTCCAAAACCTTTAATTCTTACAGCTTTAGGTGGTTGTACTGCTATGGATGTTGTGTCAATGTTAAAAAAAATGAGAGTAGATTTTATTACTTTTAACGTGAAAGTAGCTGGCAAACTTACCGATGAGCATCCTAAACATTATTACGAAATAACAGTTAGCTATGAATTTACGGGCAATGATTTAAACATCGGAAATATAAAAAAAGCAGTTAATTTATCAGAAGAGAAATATTGTGGTGTAAGCTATATGTTGCGAAAAGCTTTACAGATAAATACTGAAATTATTATTAATGGCAAAAAAATTGATTAAATCATTGTTTTTATTGATTTTATACAATGGCAACACTAATAAAAATAAAAAGAGTTTACGATGCGTATAGCGACACTGATGGCATAAGAATATTGGTAGATAAACTTTGGCCCAGAGGCATAAAAAAAGAAACTTTACATTATGACATTTGGGAAAAAGACCTTGCTCCTACTCCTCTTTTACGTCAATGGTTTCATAAAGACATAATCAAACATTGGTCACAATTTCAGTCATTATATGAGCAAGAATTGCAGCAATCTGAAAAAGTAAAAGATTTTATAAAAACAATTGAACACTACCCCCTTATAACACTCTTATATTCTGCTAAAGATCAAATACACAATCATGTTGTCATTCTTAAATCTTTTTTAGAACAAGAGATTAAGCATTAAAAGATAGACGTTTTTCTAATTTTATTTAATAAATCGTCATATACTTTATAATAATTCGCTATGTTTTTACCATAAGGGTCATCGACAAACATATTAAATACTTTTTTTATCTTACTATTTCTTAAATAATCGCTTACTTCTGTATCTAATGCATAGATAAGATTAAATTCGCTTAAATTCAAGTTTTTTATATCAGTAGTTTGTTTGTTTGTTAAATCGATATTAAGTTTGTTATTTATCACTTCTATTGTGTGTTCGTTAATGTATTTAGCGTTTATTTTTATGCCACAACTATGCACATTAGAATTGATAAAATGTTGGTAAATAGCCTCTGCCATTGGACTTCTGCAAGTATTTCCGATACAGACAAATAATACTTTTTTATTCATACACTTTGGATAAGCGCTATTAGTATTACTTTAATCTCTTTTAATGGTTAGCATTCCTTTACGTATAAATTCTTTATTTTTATAAATAAATTTATAGATATATAAATAAAGTCCATCGGGCAGATATTCTCCATAAAAATCATTTTGATAATTTTCTTTTTCGTATAATACTCTGCCATTTACACTATAAATATACAAATGTCCATTCGTAACACCATCGACAGCTTCAATAACAAAGTAATCATTAATATTATCGCCATTGGGCGTAAAAATATTAGGAATATCAAAACGAGGTTGCATAATTTCTTCTTCCTCTTCTTCTACTACTTTTCGTATCTTATTTTCTGTTGTTTTTTCTTTTTCAACACTTTCTTCTTTTGTGATTGATGTTTTATTGTTTATTTCTTTTTTCGTAGGTTGTGTTGTTTTATCTTTTATTATTTCTTGCTGTTTATCATTTTGATTTACAACAGAAAAATCGAATGTTTCAGTCGTATGTAAAGAAGTTTTATTATTTTCAACTTCAGTTATAGACGGTGCTACAGCTGTAGTTTTATTATTATCTAATTTAGTTGTTGCTTTTCGATTTTCGGGAAGAGACCCATTAGTAATTTCTTCAACAACAAGCACAGTATCGTTCGTAGTGTCGATAATAGCATGGGGCGTTTCTATAGTTATTTGATTTTGTACAATATTATCTTCTTTACTTGTATTGTTTAACAGATAAACTGTTGTTCCGACAGTAGCAATTACAGCAGCACTTATGCTTACTTTACCTATGGTTGATTTAAAAACTTTCGTTAAAACGGAAGAAGCATTTCCACCAGCAGGAGTAGATTGATTATAAGCAATGTCTAAACGATTAGACAATTTCGACCAGCAGTCTGGTGAAGGCGATTCACCATATTCTTTGAAAATATTCTGTAAGTCTTTTTCGAAATTTGCTTTCATTTTTTTTTAATATTTATAGTCTTTCAATCTACATTGGAGCCATTTTTTAGCTTTAGCATATTGTGTTTTTGAAGTACTTTCTGATATATTGAGCATTTCGGCTATTTCGCCATGCTTATAGCCTTCTATAGCGTATAAATTAAATATTTGTCTGTATCCATTTGGCATTGATTGTATTTGTTTTAAAATATATTGTGTGCTCATATCTTGATATGCTGTATTGACAGTGGTGCTAGCTATTTCAACTTCTTCTATGTTTAGGTTCATGCTGTATTTTTTATTTGTTCTAAAATAATCGATAGCTTTATGTATCAATATTTTTTTTATCCATCCTTCAAATGAACCTTCATGTTTATAATTTGGGAGCGACTCAAATATTTTCATAAATCCTGTTATCATAATGTCTTCGGCTTCTTCTCTTGTTTGGGTATAACGTAGGCATAAAGCAAAAAGCAAAGCATTGTATTTATCATATAATTCTTTTTGAGCTTTTCTGTTTCCTTTTATACATTCTTTAATAAGTTTTTCTTCCGAAAACATCTTTGTTTTTGATATAAGTCGTTAAAAATGTTGAAATAGTTGCTTATAATTAAAAAGTATTTTTTTTTAACTCAATATTTATTCTCCTATTATTTTTATTAAGGCTCTTTTTTTTCTTTTTCCATCAAATTCAAAATAAAATATCTGTTCCCAAGGTCCGAAATCTAATTGTCCGTTAGTAATAGCTACCACTACTTCTCTTCCCATAACAGTGCGTTTGAGATGTGCGTCGGCGTTATCTTCAAATCCATTATGTCTGTATTGGCTATAGGGTTTTTCGGGAGCTAACTTTTCTAACCACACTTCATAATCGTGATGTAAGCCGCTTTCATCGTCGTTTATAAAAACGCTTGCCGTAATGTGCATAGCATTAACTAATACCAATCCTTCTTTCACTCCTGATTCAAGAATTGCTTGTTGTACTAAAGGAGTAATATTTACTAAACCCCTTCGCGTGGGAATAGTAAAAAATAATTCTTTACGATGTGATTTCATTTTATTTATCTTATTAATTTTGAAAAACGAATTTCTCTTTTAGCAGTAAAAATATCTTGCCAACTATCAGCGTAAATATCAATAGCATAGCATTCACTTGTTCGCATATATCCATTATAATCAGGTATAAAAAAACGAACTATATTTGTTACTTCTGGATTATGTCCAACGAACAAAATACTTGTTTCTTTATCTTTGAGTGAGAGTAATATGTTAAAATACTCTTCTTCATTGGTTAAATATAAAGATTTAGTTGTGTGAATATCTTTTTCTTTTTTACGTAAATAAGGGGCTAATATTTTAGCTGTTTGCAAAGCTCTTAAAGCTGAACTGGCATAAATTTTATCTACTTTTGTTGTCATTAATTTTAAGTATTGCCCAAGTTTATGTGTTCTATCAATCCCTAATGGAATTAATGTTCTATCGCTGTCAAATTCAGCAGAATTAGTTTTTGCATGTCTAATAAGGTAAATAGTTTTCATATGTGATAATTTTAATTTATATTAGGGAAAAAACATATTGTAGTTACATAAGCTATATACAAATTGAAAGCTGTAAAAATTATGGCTACTAATTGTTTAGGTAAAAAAATAACGCTAGCAACATTGCTTGCATCGCTTTGTGTTTTAGGCGATGCAAAGGATATATATGTTAAAATAAAACAAGAAAAAATAGATTCAATAAAAATAATGCAAGCATAAATTTGTGCTAAAATAGAAATAGTTGTTAATTGCTGAAAATAAATTAGTAATCCATTGGCAATCACAAAAGATAATGCCCAAATTATACCAAATAAATTGCGTATATAAAATAAAAGAAAAATAGCAACCAATACAGTAATTCCTATAACATAATAATAATGATAAGTTTTAGAAATTAACCAAAAGCTAAAAAACGCCATTAAAGCAGTTGATGGATATCCAACAAGTGCTATCATTAGTTTTTTAAATTTATTTGATATACTAACAGCAGCTTCGCCAGAAGCATCTTTAAAAAGATTTACTTTTATTATTTTTTCTCCTAATATTAATCCCATTAAAACATGTCCTCCTTCGTGAATCATAGTGCTTATTAGACGGATATATTTTCCTATAAAAGGAATATATATCAAAACAATACATGCAAACAATATAATATAAAATCTGATAGTATCATCATTCAAATATAGCATCATTATCCAAAAATATAAAGAGCAATATCTAAAATAAAAATAGCAAGTAAAAAAAGAAAAATAAACAACTTAGTCATTCATATTTTATTTAATAAATAGATACTAGCTTAAAAAGATAGTACTTGTGTTAATACTTACAAAAAGTTTATTCAGGATTGATAGCAATCAATTCTACTTCAAAGATTAACATAGAACCTGCACTTTTTGAGACTTGCCCTACTGGTCGGTCACCATAAGCTAATTCAGATGGTATCCAAAATTTATATTTACTTCCAACATTCATCAATTGTAATCCTTCTGTCCAACCTTTAATTACTTGATTTAAAGGAAATGTAACAGGTTCGCCTCTTTGTACTGAAGAGTCGAATACAGTGCCGTCGTATAATGTTCCTACATAATGTACTTTTACTTTATCGGTAGCTGTGGGTTTTGCTCCTTTTCCTTTTACTAATATTTTATATTGCAAGCCGCTTGCAGTTTGTACAACTTCTTTGTCTTCTTTTAAATTCTTCTCCATCATATCTTTAGCAATGAATTTATTGAAACTAGCTTCTCTTGCATTGTTTTCTTCTTGTCGCTGTTGCGCCATCGTTTGAAAACGTTTAATTAATTCGCTAAGTTCTGGATCTTTTATTTTAGCTTGTGAACGATTTCCTTTAAAACCCACTTCAAAACCTGCTAAATAAGCTTCTAATGTTATAAAATCTATTTGATTCAAAAAAAATGATTCTCCTACCTGAAAACCTAAGGCGTAACCTATAGAGTCTTTTGATGTTTTCAAATCTTGTGCATTGACAATAACTGTACTTACTATTAACAATAAACTAACACTGATTATTTTAATAACTTTCATTTTTATTATATTTTATAATTAATACTTAGAATTTTAAATTGAAATGCAAAAATACATTTTTTTATAATAACAACAAAAAAAAAATGCATTTTTCAATTTAACTTTAGCAAATCAAATTGAAATAATTAAAAATAGAATAAAAAAATGGAAGCACTTTGCCCCCACCATTTTTCCAATACGCTTGTTAACGGTTCGTTGTTTAACAAGTTTTATATTGAATTTCGTTTGATTCGACAAAATCCAAAGTAACGTAATGGCTCAATATGTAAACTTCAAACATCATCAAACTGTATCCATTACAGTAATCTGCTATACTTTTTGTTAGGCTCATAAATCTAAGGCTGTAACTTTATATCTCAGGAACGGGTTTAATCATTTTCTGGTCATCAGAAGTTTAGCAAGTAAAATGCCCAATGCAATGTCCGAGTAAGTAAACAAAAGTTAATATTGCTAAATGTTAATGAATAACTTTGCAGTCATTTTTTTTATTATTTTGTTAATATTATTCCAACCCAAACTGCAAATAAACCAGCAAAAATACTTGCACCAATATAAAGAATAGCAATTAAATAATTATTTGTTTGTAAGAGTGATAAATTTTCGGAAGCAAAAGCCGAAAACGTGGTGTATCCACCACAAAAGCCTGCAATTAACAAAAGTTTCAAAGAGTTGTTTGCATGAATATTTTGTCCAATTAAAAGCCCTATTACAAAACAACCAATGATATTTGTCAAAAAAGTTGCAAGCGGAAAAGTATGTGAAAAATATTTCACTGTTAATGTCGAAGTCAAAAAACGTAAAACACTTCCAATTCCACCACCAAGTCCAACGAATAAAATTTGTTTTATCATTTTATAAAAAAATTTCTATGTTATTGTTATTATCTGTGATATTTATAATTTTTTCTATGTGCAAAAATAAAACATTTTTTCAAGTAATATATGTTTTTTTTAGAAAAATATTAATAGTTAAAAAATTATTAAAGTCGTCCTTTTAAAAAATCTTGTCGTAGTTTTTCAGGAAATTTTTCAATAGCATAACGTAACATCGTTCTGGGCATTAAATTATATCGTTTGTTTTCTAATAAGTAATGATATTCTATGTCGAAATTTCTTTTTCCTACTTCTCTTAACATCCAACCTACTGCTTTGTGAATCAAATCGTGAGAATGATGTAAGAGTATGTTAGCAATTGTAAGTGTAGGTTGAAATTCTCTTTTAGTAATAAAATAATAAGTGGCAACGATAGCTATACGTTGTAACCATAAGTGTTGTGAATTAGCAAATTTTATTAAATCATTATTGTCTTTTCCCCATAAATATGCACCTACTATATTGGGAGCTGTAAGATCAACTAAATCCCAACTATTAATATAGTCAGCCGATTGAACATAAGTTTGATAAATAGTATGACGAAGCGTTTCGTCTTTATTCTTTTCAAATAAAGCAACTAAAAGCAGCAATCCTATTAAACGGCATTCATGGTATTCATCATAAATCATTTTTTTTATTTCACTAATAGGTAAATTTTCCGTTTTTTTAACAATAGCTCGTAATTGAGGTACTGTAACTCCTAAAAATTTATCTCCTTCGCCATATTCTCCTTTTCCTGTTTTGAAAAAAGTTTGTAAAATTGCCTTTT
This sequence comes from uncultured Lentimicrobiaceae bacterium, assembly GCA_964610025.1. Classification (GTDB taxonomy): domain Bacteria; phylum Bacteroidota; class Bacteroidia; order Bacteroidales; family WCHB1-69; genus UBA5266. Next base: position 147,096 of record CAZSTX010000001.1, on the reverse strand, counting down.
TTTCAGGATTAGCTAAACATAAAAGTTCGCTTTTTATATCTTTTGCTTTCACTATTAATATTTTTTAGATTAGAAAATACAAAAGTACACAGTTTTTTATTTAACAAGTAATATTAAAAAATATTTTAGCGTTAATTATTATATATATTTAATTTTTATGAAGAATTTTTTTATTTCTCTATTGTTTTTCATAATGCTAACAATTGCTTTTTTTGCTTGCAGCATTTTATCGAATGCAAAACGTTTATCGCAGTGTAGCTTTATTTTAAGCAGAATAGAAAATATTAAAATAGCATCGGTAAAAATAGATAATATCAACAATATTAACCAAATCGACAATGTTGATATGCTCAAAATAATTGCATCATTAGCGAATAAAAGCATCGATTTATCTTTTGATGTGGTATTAAAAATAAGTAATCCCAATCAGAAAGCCGTTTCGTTAGACCAATTAGACTATATTATCTTATTAGAAAACAATGAGATAGCAAGAGGTAATTTAAACGAAAAATTGATTGTAGAAGCAAAAAACTATAATTTACTATCCATCAAAGTAAAAGTAAATGTTTTTAATGTATTAACAAAAACAACAATAGAAAATATTTTCACACTCTATAAAAACATTATAGGCAAGAACACTCAAAATACTTCTCTTTTATCTATAAAGCTAAAACCTACTATAAATCAGTATGTTTTTCCTTCTTATATCACTATTAAAAAGGAATTATAGTTTTAAGATTGCATTTCAAAATCTTTGTTTGTATATTCTTCGGCATGCAACACAAAAGCTCTAATTCCCTGTTTAGGAGCACTTAAATCTAAAGAATGAATATCTTTTAATAAAGGGATTACTTTTTCGTCGGGGATAAAAGAAATAATGGCATCATTAATAGCCGGCCAAGCGTGGCTGCCATAATGTGGCTCACCATCGTCTGTTCCTTTACCATAGACTTCTCTCCATGCAGTAAATCCTCTTATTTCGTGTTTCTTTAGCACTTCTAATACTTCTTCGTAAAAAGCCTGATAAAACGAAATGAATACAGCTTTCATAATATATTTTATTAATTTTCAATTGAATTATTGTGTTTTTTTAATTGTTTTTTTGCTTTTCTTTTGATACCAAAGTCAGCAAAAACGCTATACAATATAGGTATTAAAATTAAAGTGACTAATGTAGAAATAGATAATCCCCATGCTACTGTCATTCCCATTGCGTTCCACATTTCGGCTCCTTCGCCAGTACCCATAGCTAAAGGCACCATACCTAATACTGTTGTCAAAGTAGTCATTAAAATGGGACGTAAACGCGAACGACCTGCTGTTACAACAGCATCTTTTACTGTCATTTCTCTTTCTCTACATAAAATAGTATAGTCAATTAAAACAATTCCATTTTTCACGACAATACCTATCAACATCATAGCTCCTAATAAAGCCATAATACCTAAGGGTGTATTTGTTAATGCTAATCCAAGGAAAACTCCTGTAAATGCAAAAGGAATCGAAAACATGATAACAAAAGGATATACAAAAGATTCAAATTGAGATGCCATGACAATATATACTAATACTACTATCAACAACATGAGTGAGATAAGATCTGCAAAAGATTCTTGTTGTTCTTCCCAAACTCCACCTATTTTATAATCTAAGTTACCTCCATAATCTATTTCTGCTAATTCTTTTTCAGCAGCAGCTACCACTTCGCTTAATACGCCGTCTTTACCTACAACACAAGAAACAGTAACCATACGTTCCCTATCTTTACGTTCGATAGCAGGTGGTGCCATTCGCTCTACTACCCTTCCTATATCTTTAATTCTCATGGCATTTCCGAGATTGTTATATATTAAAATATCTTCGATAGCTTCTATATCTTTCCTATATTCAGGAGCATAACGCACTCTTATATCATACTCTTCTCCATCTTCGCGATAATAAGAAGCAATAGCACCATTGAAACGGTTGCGAATATATAAAGAAACTGTTGATAAATTTAAAGCATTTTCTGCTAATTTATCTCTATCAAAATCGACTTGTATTTCAGGTGCATACTCATCTCTACTAATATTTACTTGCGAGCAGCCTTTTACTTTTTCCATACGTTTCGAAATATCAGCAGCAAATTTATCGCTCTCTTCAAAACTATGACCATAAATTTCGATATCAACTGTATTTTGTCCACCCATTCCCCCTCTTCCTGTGCTTACTGTGTAAGTTCTTATTTCAGGATAACGTTTTAATAACAAACGTAAAGCATCGGAAATTTCGGCAATGCCTCTTTTTCTTTCTGTTTTTCTTAATAATTTGATATTAAAAGCTATAATATGATTTCCGTTGTCTGATAGCATACCAAAAGTATTGGTTTCGTCAGGTTGCCCAACTGAAAAATTAAGCATTCTAATTTCGGGAAACTCTTTTCTGATTTCTTGACTTATTTCCATTGCTAAATTTTTACTTGTCTCAAGAGAAGTGCCAATAGGGAGTTTAACTCTTGCAGATAAACTTGCGTTATCTTGTGTTGGAAAAAATTCGGTGGGTATGCGTAAAATCAATAAGGTGCTTGATGCAAAAATTAAAAAACTAAAAATAATTACTGTTTTTCGGTAATTCAAAGCCTTGTTGAGTAGCTTCGCATAAGCGTTATCTAATTTATCTAAAAAGTTTTCGATAGGAACATACAATCTATCAAATAGCTTACCCCTATTAGGATTGTTTTTTAAAAGCAATGACGATAACATCGGAGTTAAAGATAAGGCAGCTATCATAGAAACCAACATAACGATGCTTACTATCCATCCTAATTGTTTGAACAAAACTCCCGACATACCTTCAATCATCGTTAAAGGCAAGAATACTGCAAATAATACCAAGGTAGTGGCTATAATAGATAGTGACACTTCGTTAGTAGCAAAAACAGCGGCAGGTTTAGGTTTACTGCCACGTTCGATATGAGTTGAAATATTTTCCAATACTACAATAGCATCGTCGACAACCATACCTATCGCCAAACTAATAGATGATAGCGATATGATGTTTAGCGTGTTGCCAGATAGTAACAAATAAATAAACGAAGCTACTAAAGAAATAGGAATAACAATAATGATAATAAAAGTAGCTCGCCAACGTCCTAAAAAGAATAAAACGACTAAAACTACTAATAATAAAATAATATAGATAGATTCTTTTAAGCTATCTATCGTATTTAAAATACTTATAGAAGTGTCGTTGATTACATCTATTTTAATATCAGAAGGTAAGGTTTTTTCTATTTTAGGCAATTCTTTAAATATTTCTTTAGCAATACTTACAGAATTAGCTCCTGTTTGTTTTTGAATAATAATCATGGCACCTCTTATCCCATCATTATACACTTCTTGCATGCGTTCTTGCAGAGTATCTTTTACAACAGCTACATCTCTTAGGTAAACATTTCGATTATTATAACTCCCTACTATGATATTATTCATATGAGCCGCATCGGTAAATTCCCCTTGTACACGCATCGAATAGGTTTGGTTTCCCACATCCATCACTCCTAAAGGCGTGTTTCTATTTTCAGCACCTATAACGGAAGAAATCCCTTCGATAGTTAATCCATAAGACTCTAATTTATAAGGATCGCAATAAACTTGTATTTCGCGTTTAGGAGCTCCTGAAATAGATACAGTTCCTACTCCTTTGATGCGACTAAGTCTTGAAGCTATTTTATCGTCAAGTATTTTATATAGTGCATCGGTACTTTCGTTAGATTGTACTGATAAAGTAAGAATAGGAATATCTTGCGTATTAAATTTAAAAATATAAGGTAAATTAGCTCCATCGGGCAAAACCGATTTGACCATATCTAATTTATCTCTCACATCATTAGTGGCTTCTACAATATCAATTCCATACTCAAATTCTAAATAAATGATAGAAAAATTTTCTTTAGATACTGATGTAATATGCTTTAAGTCGCTAAGACCATTGAGTGCATTTTCGAGAGGTTTTGATATATTATTCTCTATATCTGATGCACTTACACCTGGATAAGTGGTGAAAACCATGATAGAATTAGAACCCATATCTGGAAGTAAATCTACAGGTAATTTCGATAAACTATAAACTCCTATAATGGCAATAGCTACAAAAACCAATGCCGTCATAATAGGCTTTTTAACTGCTGATTGATATAAACTCATAATCAATATTTATTTTACTAATTCTACTTCCATTCCATTATTTAATTTCGACAAAGTAGTAGTAGCCACAAAATCGCCATCTTCAACTCCTGAAATTATTTCATACATATCATCAATTCTCTTTCCTATAACTATTTTGTTATAAGACACTTTTCCGTCTTTATACACATATACATAACGGTCGCCTGATCCTTGTTGTTTTACTATCGATATATCTGGAATTAAGACATGCTTGTTTTTTCCCATATTAATCGTTGCTTTTGCATACATTCCAGGTCGTATTTTTTCGTCTGCATTAGGAATGGTAATTTCTACTGAAAACGTATGAGTTCTAGAATCGATAATGGGATAGATAAGGCTTATTTTACCACTAAATTCTTCTTCTGGGTAAACTTCTATTTTAACTTTCACCTCCATTCCTTCTTTGATTTTAGTGTATTGCATTTCGGAAATATTAATACGTAATTTTACAGGTCTAATTTGTTGTACCTGCAAAATGGGATTACCTGCATACAAATCACCGCTATCATAGTTACGTAAACTTACCACTCCTGATATAGGACTGATTAATTGTGTGTTATCTTTTAAATTTTCGTAAGCTGTTTGTGCAACGTCTAAAGCCGTTTGCTGTGCTTCCCAATCTGCCTTAGCTACCCCACCTACTTTATACAACTCGTCTATACGTTTAAAGGTAGTTTTTAAATTATCTAATTTAGATTTAGCTTGTGTAAGTGCATTGGCATCCATTTGTATCAATAGTTGCCCTTTACTGACATGATTTCCAACTTCTACATAAATTTTATCAATTCTTCCAGGTATAGTCGGAGCAATATTATTTACTGCTTCAGCTTGTACAATAGCTGTATAATCATATACTTCATCTATTTCTTTTTGAAAAACTTGCTGTACTTTAATAGTTGTTTTTTCATTTTTCTTATCGGTGTCAGCGTTTTTATTTGAATTGCACGCATTGAATAGCGCAATAATTACGACAGCTGCTGTTAATAAACTGATTCTTCTTTTCATATAATATATTTAGATGTTTTTTATTTTATATATTCTTTACCTATTATTTTATCCAATTCGGCATATGCGACTAAATAGCTATATATAGATTGATTATAAGATAATTTAGCACTTGTTAATGCCAACTCTGCCGATTGTAAATCTAACCATGTAGCCATGCCTATTTCATATTGTTTTAAGCTAATATTATACGTTCTTTCGGCTTGAAGCATTGTTTCTTTATTAGAGGTAAGTTGCTCCATAGCATTGGCTATATTAATAGTAGCATTGTTAAGACTAATTTTAATATTACGTTCTAAAGCCAAACGTTGGTCTTTTATATTTTCAATTGCTAAATTACTTGATTTAATCTTATAAGCTGTTCCTGCCCACGATATGATAGGTATGCTTAAAGTTAAGCCTACAACAGAATATGGATGCCATTTATAATCAGCAAATTTAAAATCATTGTTCATAGACATATACTGATAATTGCCACTTAAATTTAAAGAAGGACATGCAGAAGCTATAATGATATCTTTGGTCTTTTCTAATTGTTTTTCAGTCAATTCTATTTGCTTTAATTGTGAATTATTCAATATATCTATTGAATCGGCAATAAGATAATTATCTAAACTAATACTATTTTCATAATCAGATAATTCACCTGTAAATTTAACTGCTTCACTGACTTCTAATCCTATCATTACTTTCAATAGCATTGTGGTCAATTCCATATTGCTTTTAGCTGATAATAAAGTAGGTTTTTGATTTTTTAGCTGTACTTCCGCTCTCAATTTTTCAAATTCGGATGCCATTCCCAGCTCATATTTATTTAAAATTGTTTCATAAGTTAAAGCTACATTGTCATAATTTTTAAGCAATACACCATAAGTTTCTTTTGCTAACAACATATTATAATACGCTTTTTTCACTTCGGCTACCAATGATAATTGAGAAGCACGTGCAGATTCAAAAGCTGCTTCAATTGATAGTTGAGATAACTGAATGTTATTCCATAATGTAGAGTTAATTAAAGGCATAGAAAAATTTAATCCTGCACTATAATTATTATCAGTTCCTACTTCTATTTCCATAGGACTTCCCATCAAGCCCATTGTCATAACTTGTTTTTTTAAAGTGCGATTATAAGTCCCCGACAAAGCAGCATTTGGAATTAATGCTGTTATTTGTTCCGCTTTTGTATACTTCTTAGTTTGAATATCACGATTGGCAATCCTAATAGTAGGACTTTCATTTAGAGCTATTTCGATAGCCTTATTTAGGGTTATTGAAATACTATCTATTGCTATATCTTGTGAATAACTAAAAAAAGAAGGTATTAATAATGCTACTAATACAATAAAAAATTTATGTGCTTTAAATGCTTGCTTTATTATTTGATTACGACTCATATTGCTGTTCATTATATGCTATAAAACGTTCGACAAGTTGATTAAATACGATGATTCCTTTTTCTGTTAACATTCCACGCATAAAAGGAACCATAATACTGCTAAATATTTCTTTCATAGTGTAATTTTCAATAATACCATCGCTTTGACTCATAATAAGTGTTGTAATTTTAGGAAAATAAAAATGAATAATATTACTATTAATTTTTTTAAGAAAAAAACCTTGTTGCTTCCCTCTCTCTATGATATTTTTGATTTGATTGAAATAATTTTCTTGATGCTGTACAATATATTTGTTATATAAATTAGGATAAATTCTTTCTAATTCTTTTATTAAACGAAAACGAGAAGTGTAAATTTTCCGCACATTTTCGTGAAGTATTGGAAAAAGTTCTTCGATAGCATTACAATTTTCATACATATACAATTTTATTTCTTCATTAACCTCAATTATCACATAATTAAAACATTGGTCGATCAAATCTTCTTTGCTATCAAAATGTTCATAAATGGTACGTTTAGAAATACTTAAAGATTGGGCTATTTCATCCATACTTATTCTAAATCCTCTTTCTACAAAAAGCGGTAAAATTCTTTGAATAATATTATTTCTAATTGTCGACATTTAAATGTAAGAAAACTAAATAAACAATTTTGGTTTTTTGATTACACCTTGCAATTTTTATGCCAAACAATAGAGATAAGTAACATAAATTGTAAAATAAAAAATACTATTTTTGAATGCGTTGTTTCTCTTCTTTTTGCCAATAAATTGTTTTTCCAAATAATGATAATCCTAAATAAGCTCTCACTTTTAATTCATTATTTTTTACAAATTTCATATATGTACGATAGATACCTGAAATTTTAGGGTGGGATATTCTTCCATCTACCCATTCATTATTTTTAGAATCGAAACGTAAATCTCGTAAAAACACATAATTTAAAGCATGTTTTTCTTTTATATTATCAACCCAACAAACTATTGCTTCATAGGTATTATTTTCAGTTTTATAAATATATGATTGCGTTTTTTCTTTTGTAAAAGGATCTAACATATAGTAATAACCAATTATATCGTCTGCTTTATATTGAGCAAATCCTATAATTGCTTTTAAGAAAAAACACATTAAAAGTATTCTATTCATTATCAATCGCTTTTTTTTAAATTAACTATATACCAAACGTTAGTCTGTGATATTTATTATTAAATAAAAATATCATTGCACAAAAAATAATAAATATTTAGTTCTTTTTCTATTATACTAAAATACAAAAACAACCAACTCGTTTAATGTTAAAGATTTTAACATTCTATTCTTTTTATCAAATTAATGCAATTTTTATTATTAAAGAGAAGTTAAATAATGTAATTTTGCACAAAAAAAAATGAAAAATATTATTTTATGTGCTTTTTGTGGACTTATTTTCATTGCTTGTAATGACGAACTCCCTATTATTGAAAAAGAGAAACCTTACGCCGAGTTGCATATAGAAGGAAAGGTAACAGACAGCAATCTCCAAGCTATTAATAAAGTTCAAATTATCATACACGGAGAAAACGAAATTTACGACACCTTATTTACCAATAATAAAGGCGAGTATGAAAAAACTTATTTTATCAATCCTGCAATAACAGATTACAGCATCAAAGCAGAAGATATTGATGGTGAATCTAATGGAGGCTACTTTAAGGAGAGTATAAAAGAATTTAGCATAGAAAAAGAAGATTTTATTGGTGCATCGGGAAAATGGTATGCAGGTAAAGTTACAAAAATCATCGATTTTAAATTAAGTAAAAAGTAAATTATCGACTAACACCAAATAAATTACAATATTAGAAAGAAAGAATGAACAACTATTTTTATTACTTTTGCAGCAATAAAAAAATAATATCCATACATTGTGAATAGCTTTGCTATCAAAACTTTAGGCTGTAAATTAAATTTTAGTGAAAGTGCCAGTATTGAAAGAAAACTTTTGGCAAAAGGTTATAATATGGTCCCTTTTGACCAAGTAGCTGATATCTATATTATTAATACTTGTGCTGTTACTGCTGAAGCCGAAAAAAAATGCCTTTACTATGCTCGTTCTATCAAAAAGCATCATCCACAATCGAAAATAGCCTTTATTGGCTGTTTTTCTTCGCTTAGTTCAACGTCTTTAATCAATAATAAAGAAGCAAATATCGTTTTAGGAAGCAATAATAAAAATCAAATAATAGATAAAATAGAAGAGTTATTTCATACTCCACACAACGACTTACCTTTATCGTCTATAGAAAATAAAAAATCTTTTTTTTCAGCTTATTCGCTACATGAACGCACACGTTCGTTTTTGAAAATACAAGACGGTTGTGATTATTTTTGTAGTTATTGTACTATCCCTTATGCTCGTGGTAATAGTCGTAGCGATACGATTGAGAATGTAATAGAAAATGTAAAAAACATTTTAGCCCATAATATAAAAGAAATTGTGCTAACAGGAGTCAATATAGGTGATTTCAGAAGTCAAGAAGGCGAAAATTTTTATGATCTTTTGCAACAAATAATAAAAATAACTGATTTAGAACGTCTTCGTATTTCTTCTATTGAACCTAATCTGTTAACCGATGACATAATTAAGCTAACAGCAGAAAGCAAAAAAATACTTCCTCATTTTCACATTCCCTTACAATCGGGTAGCAACACAATTTTAAAAAAAATGAAACGACGCTACAATACAGATTTTTTTCTAAAAAAAATAATGACTATCAAGAAATTAATGCCCAATGCTTGTATTGCTATTGATGTTATTGCAGGTTTCCCAAGCGAAAGTGAAGAAGATTTTATGGAAACTTATCATTTTATTAAAAATTTACCCATCAGCTATTTGCATGTTTTTCCTTATTCAAAACGTCCAAAAAGTTTAGCTTATCATTTAGCAGAGCAATTACCTAATGCTATAAAAAACGAACGCACTCAAAAACTTATCGCATTATCGCAAGAAAAGAAACACCAATTTTATTTAGAAAACATCGACAGCACTCACAGCGTTTTATTTGAATCGAAAACATCAAATAATCAAATAATTGGATTTACTGATAATTATATAAAAGTAGCTATAAAAAGTGAAGAAAATCTTATCAATTCTATACAAACAGTTAAATTGCTTGACTTTATAAATTCTGACACCTTAAAAGGAAAAATAATAACTCATAATTCTATTATTTAATTTCAATTATTCAAAAAAAAATCGTATTTTTGCATAAATATCTTTTAAATTATTGACAAGTACATCACATTAAAATTATATCTACAAAATGAGTGAAGATAAGAAAATTATTTTTTCCATGGTAAATGTTAGTAAGACATTTAATCCTGGAAAACAAGTATTAAAAAACATCTATTTATCTTTTTATTATGGAGCTAAAATCGGTGTTTTAGGATTAAATGGTTCAGGCAAATCTTCTTTATTAAAAATTATAGCTGGCGAAGACAAGGCATTCAATGGAAAAGTTGTTTTTTCTCAGGGTTATTCGGTTGGTTATTTGCCACAAGAGCCTATTTTAGATAATAGTAAAACTGTTAAAGAAGTAGTGATGGAGGGTGTTGCCGAAATAGCAGCTATCCTAAAAGAATACGAAGAAGTAAACAACAAATTCATGGAGCCTATGAGCGATGATGAAATGAATAAGTGCATAGAACGTCAAGGAGAACTCACTGAACTAATAGAACAATACGATGGTTGGGAGTTAGATGCCAAACTCGAACGTGCCATGGATGCACTCAATTGCCCTGAATCGGATACATCTATAGCCGTGCTTTCGGGTGGAGAACGGCGCAGAGTAGCTTTGTGCCGACTTTTACTAAAAGAACCTGATATTTTATTGTTAGACGAGCCAACTAACCACTTAGATGCAGAGTCGGTGCAATGGTTAGAAATGCACTTACAGCAATACAAAGGAACAGTAATAGCAGTTACTCACGACCGTTATTTTCTTGACAATGTAGCTGGTTGGATATTGGAGTTAGACCGTGGAGAAGGAATTCCTTGGGAAGGAAATTACTCTTCCTGGTTAGAGCAAAAAGCCAATCGTTTAAAAATGGAACAAAAACAAGAATCAAAGCGTCAAAAAACCTTAGAGCGTGAGTTAGAATGGGTACGTATGTCGCCTAAAGCACGTCATGCCAAATCAAAAGCCCGTTTAAATGCTTACGATAAATTATTAAACGAAGACACAAAAGAAAAAGAAGAACGCTTAGAAATATTTATTCCTAATGGACCACGTTTAGGAACACAAGTCATTGATGCAGTTAATGTGAACAAAGCCTACGACAATAAACTATTGTATGAAAACCTTAATTTTTCCCTTCCACCCAATGCTATTGTAGGCATTATTGGGGCAAATGGTGTAGGAAAAACAACGCTTTTTCGCCTCATTATGAACATAGATAAACCAGACAAAGGGGAATTTAAAATAGGAGAAACAGTAGTATTAGCCTATATCGACCAACAACACACTGACATTGACCCTGAAAAAAGCGTATGGGAAGTTATTTCAGGCGGCAACGAACAAATACAATTAGGAGGACAACTAATAAATTCGAGAGCTTATATTGCCCGTTTTAACTTTAGTGGTAATGACCAAGGTAAAAAAACAGGTATTTTATCAGGAGGCGAACGCAACCGTTTACATTTAGCTATGGCTTTAAAATCAGAAGCCAACGTACTTCTACTTGATGAACCTACGAATGATATTGATATTAACACTTTGCGTGCTTTAGAAGAAGCATTGGATAATTTTGCAGGTTGTGCTGTTATTATTTCTCATGATCGCTGGTTCCTTGACCGTGTTTGTACACATATTATAGCTTTTGAAGGCAATTCTGAAGTGTATTTTTTTGAAGGTTCTTTTACTGAATACGAAGAAAATAGAAAAAAACGTTTAGGTAATACTACACCACAACGCATACGTTATAAAAAATTAATGGCATGAAAACAAAATCTATTTATATAGTAATTATTAGTCTTTTTTTTACTGTTATTATTGGATTATTATTGATAGCTCAAACTGTTGAAAAAAAAATAGACGACAAAGATTATCAACAAACATTTACTATGTCGTATATCTTGCACTCTCCTCCTCTACCCGATACTCTTTTTTTAGCTAACGAATTTATTCCATTAGATAAATACGATGTTAGAGAAGCATTAGACAGAGAAATATTAGTGAATGTTTATTGGCAATCAAATCTTTTACTTTACTTTAAACGCGCTAATCGTTATTTTCCCATCATTGAACCTATATTAAAAGAAAACAATATTCCCAACGATTTTAAGTACCTTGCTGTAATAGAAAGTGGGCTTGCCAATGTAGTATCGCCATCAAATGCAGTAGGTTTTTGGCAGTTTTTAAAAGCTACAGGCGAAAGTTTTGGTTTAGAAATCAATAACGATGTTGATGAGCGTTATCATTTAGAAAAATCGACCAAAGCAGCTTGCGAATATTTAAAAAAATCTTACGCTTTACATGGGTCATGGATATCAGCAGCAGCAGCTTATAATATGGGCGATGGTGGCTTTAAACGTAGTGTTGCATCACAAAAAACATCTTCTTATTGGAATTTAATGCTTACTATGGAAACTGCTCGCTATGTTTACCGTATATTAGCCGTTAAACTACTTTTCGAAAATCCTGAAAAATATGGAATAAAACTTAGATACAAAGACTTATACCAGCCTATTCCTTGCCATAAAGTAAAAGTGGATACAAGCATTAGTAATCTTGTTGATTTTGCTATTTTACAAGGGATTGACTACAAAACACTCAAAGACTTTAACCCATGGTTACGCAGCAACTCATTGTACAATAAAAGTGCAAAAACTTATGAGATAAGCATTCCTGAAATAGCTTATTTAAGTTATCAAAAACAAATAGAAAACATTCAACAGTTCGATTTATATAAAGGAGAAAAAGTCAAATAATTATTCGACTTTCTTAAGTTTTAATGCAAAGGAATACAAAGATTTAAATTGCACATCTGCTTCTATATCATTTTTATTTTCAGCTATTAAAACTGTTTTCATTCCAAGGTTTTTACCAAAAATAATATCGTTATAAGTATCGCCTACCATAATAGATTTTGCAAAATCAATTGTTGGAAAATCTTTTCTTGCTGGCAATCCCTTGCCTTACCGCAGCACACTTTTCTACCGCCCTACTCTTTGGTAGAGGTTTTGTGTTTCCCGTGTGTGTGCTGTAGTTTTTCATTTTGCAAATGTATAATTTTTTTTGGTTTTAGGGGGGTATTTTATACAATAAAAATCCACATATCTGTTATTTCCTTTGTAGATTGTCTTCTTTTTTATTCTCATAAGTTTCAATAACCCGATTTATGGCTTTTTGCAATCGTTCATCAAAAAATATACATTTCCCATTTATTTCCATCGCAAAACTTCCATCAGAAGAAAGAATATCATATTCTTCTCCATTAGTAACAATAATTTGTTGCCTAACATCTGGACAACGACATTGAATATTATCACGACAATATTTGACTGAATCTATTCTTTGTTGTATAAATTTGTAAAAAATGGTATCTTTTACTTCAAATTCTTCAAATTTCCACCCACTACTAAAAAGATAACCCGTTATACGTATAGGAGTTTGAATTTCAGTATCTACATATCGAATAATAATACTATTCTGAGAAAATCCAATTGATGCTTTCAGTAAAATCAACAAAATCAAATTAACACCTATCTTTTTCATATTTTCATTTTTTATTATTCTGGCTCTGAAAAATTTTCTACTGGTTGCAATTCAATTTGTTGCATTTTTGGTTGATTAGAAGTGGGGCTTTCTGTTTCAATAAAAATCCCTCCATGATTTTTTCGTGTAACCTGACCATCTTTTATTTCGCCCAAAGCCTTTGCCGTTATTTGTTCGATACGAGTAATTACATATCTTTCATTTTTTGTTCCATAATCAGGGTCAGAACCACTATTTCGTTCTGCATTATATTCTTTCATTTTGCCTGCCTCAAAAGATAAATCCAGTATTAAAGCATGTCCTAATTCGTGATTTAATGCAGTTGTTGGGGATAAAGTAACTCCTTCATCTGTTTCAAGTCCAAGAGATGGATTCCAATAAACTGTCTGTGTTGAAGGGCTAAAACGAGTGTCTTCGCCTGTTGTTTCAGCAATATAATATGTAGTTCTTGATTTTTCCAAATGTGAAGCAATACCCCCTACTTTATTTTTATTCAAATGTTGTATAGCTGATTTAAAAGCAGTTTTAAATTCTGGAGTCGTTCCTTTTGCAAATACTATCTTCCTCCCATCCGGATCTACAAAAACCACCGGATTATTCGCACAATACGCATAGGGCGACAACCAAAAATATTGTTCAAATTTTGGGTCTCGGCTTTGGAAAGTTCCAGCATCTGAACTATAGTAACGTGCTTCAAAATAGTAAAGCCCTGATTCTTCGTCTTTTTCTTTAGCGTTGAATAAATATCTCGGTATGGTATCTAACATCCAATCTGCTCTATATTCGCTTATTATCGTACCCCAAGGATTGTAAAGAACCGCCTGCGTTACAGAGCCGTTAATGTCGGTAATAAGTTGGGTGCTGCTCAAATGGTTACCATGATAAAAATACAAACCACTCTCATACTTGCAGGAATCTCCGCCCAAATAGCGTATCTGCGTAAAGTTGCAATGGATAGTGTCTATCAAGTCATTGGCTACTTCGCTGAGTTCATTTTGCATAACTGTAATTTTATACGCATTATCAACTATTCCGCCACTGATAGAATCGGCAAATCCGCTGCCTATTTTGCTGGCAATCCCTTGCCTTGCCACAGCACACTGCTTTAACGCTCTACTGATGAGTAGAGGTTTTGTGCTTCCCGTGTGTGTGTTGTAGTTTTTCATTTTGCAAATGTATACTTTTTTTTGGTTGTTTTTTGTTTTTATTAAGTTTTTTTTTATGGCGTTAGTTGCGTTGCTTAAATTTTTATTAAATAAAAAGCATTTCCTTCTTTTCTTGCTTCAAATTTTGCGTTTGATTTACTTATTCTAAACTTATCTAAATCAGTCATAAAAATTATTCCTTTGGGCGGTTCACTTGGATTATAAAACCATTCTTTTTGATAAATAATTTTCCCTTTGTGAAAAAATATTACTCGATCTCCAATATCTGTAAAATCTCTTAATTCAAAACCTAAATCTTTGTTAATTTCTTCTAATGAATTAGCTCCTGAATAATAACACATAGTATCCCACTCAAAATTCATTAAATGAGCAAAATCTATGAGACAATTTGTATTTTCCTTACATCTATCATATTCGGTAGAAACAATATTATCAATGTCATTTTTATTTGAACAACCGAAGATAAAAAGAGATACGCTCACTAATAAAAATTTTGTTTTTTTTAATTTGTAAATCATTTGATTTTTTTTATAAAATAGATACGATTTTTGATTGGTAAGGAGTAGCTATTTAAGTTATCAAAAACAAATAGAAAACATTCAACAGTTCGATTTATATAAAGGAGAAAAAGTCAAATAATTATTCGACTTTCTTAAGTTTTAATGCAAAGGAATACAAAGATTTAAATTGCACATCTGCTTCTATATCATTTTTATTTTCAGCTATTAAAACTGTTTTCATTCCAAGGTTTTTACCAAAAATAATATCGTTATAAGTATCGCCTACCATAATAGATTTTGCAAAATCAATTGTTGGAAAATCTTTTTTTGCTTGCAAAGCCATACCAATATTTGGCTTTCTTAATATATTGTTTTCGCCTTCTAATCCTGGGGCATAATATATTTTATCAATACAATGATTCAGTTCATTTTGCATATGATTATGAATTATTAGCAAATCATCTTCTGTCATAATTCCTTTTCCTATTCCTTGCTGATTGCTTACAATTATAATGGTTGAAAATAGTTGACGAAAAATAGAAAATGCCATTTTACTATTGGGTAACAATTCAAACTCTTCAACATTTCGTACATAAGCATTGTGAATACGTTTGTTTATCACTCCATCTCTATCAAGAAATAATGTCCACGAAGCGTCTATGGAATTAAAAAAAGAATGTCTAACTGTCATTTTAATGAATATTAGCGACTCCGAAGGGATTCAAACCCTTGACTTTCAGAACCGGAATCTGACGTTCTATTCAGCTGAACTACGGAGCCTATGTTATTATTTTTAAAAAATAAATCCAAATTGAAACTCAAAACCACGTGTGTTGGCATTTACTTTTCCTTTGCTTATATTGTTAATATAAGTTTTACGGAATGAATTGGTAAATGTATTATTAAAAACTAAAGCAAAACTAGCTTTTGTATTACCTTTTATAATAAAATCAAAACCAGCACTCACTATCAATGCTTCTCTAAAAAAAAGTGTTTTTTTATACATATCTACTTTTTCATAAGTCTTTATATCGGTTTTATACGTTATTTCGTCTTTGTTTTTAGAAGCAACACAAAAACTATGGTCTAACCCAATTGTCCCAAAGATAATAAACCTACCAAATGGGTCGGTTTTTAATTTAATAGCAGTAGGAATGCTTAAATACACCGTATTATAGGTAGCATTAACAATAGAAGAGTCTAATATTACACTATCGTTGCTATAAGGCAGATGATAATTATCAGGGAATGATAATTTAAAGCGTATATGCCGTGCATTAATTCCAGTAGTAAAATAATAATTTTGCAGTGGTTGCACTAAATTAATATCGATTCCGAGCCCGTAAACGCCTCCTATTTTAGCACCTTTTCTTTTATAATCTTCTGTTTTAGGACTTCCCCACATGATAGTAGGACCAGCAAAAAAACTTGTTTCCACTAAACGTGGTCTTTTTTCTACTTGTGAAAAAAGTGTTTGCATAAATAGTATGCAAATCAATAAGCTACTTATTTTTTTCATAAAATTAAATATTTATTATTGCAAAAATATTTTTTTTAATTGAGTTATTAATAGTTAATTTGTATTTTTTTTAACATAGTTTTGTTAAAAAAGACATTTTTATAATCTTTGCCTAACAACTTCAAAAAGTACTACGCCCGTAGCTACCGAAACATTTAAAGAGGAAAGGCTTCCTTGCATTGGAATCTGTACATTTGTATCGCACATAGACAAAATATCAGGGGAAATCCCCTCTCCTTCATTCCCCATTATTAAACAAATAGGAATTGTATAGTTTTGCTCATAATATAGTTTTTTTGCTTTTTCGGTACATCCTATCAATGTAATACCACATTGCTTTATATAAGTCAATACTTCTTTTATATTATCGTGTCGGCATATTGGTAATTTATGCAAGGCACCAGCCGAAGTTTTAATAGCATCTTCATTAAGCTGTGCTGTTTTTTTTGTAGGAACAACAATGGCATCAACGCCAGCACATTCAGCACTTCTAACAATGGCACCTACATTACGAACATCGGTAATTTTATCTAAATATAATAAAAAAGGAGTTTTTCCATCTTCGTATATTTTTGGAACAATATCGTATATACTTTGGTAAACTACAGACGACATAAAACATACAACTCCTTGATGGTTCCCTTTTGTATAACGATTTAAGCGTTCAAGAGGAACATATTGAAAAGGAATATGATGCTCGCGTATTAATTGAAATAATTCGCGAAAAACTTCACTTCGGGTTCCTTTTTGTAATACAATTTTTTCAATATCTTTATTTTCATTAATAGCCTCTATTACTGGTCGTATTCCATAAATAAAGTGAATGTTTTGAGGTGAATGATTCTTATACATAAGCTATTATTTATAAACTCTATAATAGTACAAAAGTACACTTTTACTTTTACAATATGTATATAGTTTTATCAATAAATAGAAAATTTAGAATAAAATGCTATTTAACACAAAGTTTTATATAAATATTATTTTGGATAATATTCTTCAAATGTCTGATTAGAATAAAAGAAAACAATTTTTTCTATTTTTTTATTATTTGCATCAGTAATAGGCGGCATCTGCTTGCTTTTATTTAAATCGCTAACATCGTTTATTGTCGTGTCAGTATAATTTGTTGGGCGAATATTCGATTCTCCTTCAATACGTGATTGTTCTTCGTTTTTTAAATATTCATTACTTATTTTATTTTTATACATTTCTCCTTCTCCTTTTAAAAACCATAAAGGATTGATTTCAGGGAATTTCAATAGTGTATTAGATGCAATTGTTTGGCTAAATTTATCCCTACCATTCATAATATGACTAATACTTGAAGGATTTACTCCAATTATTTCGGCAAACTCTGCTTGATTTAAATTTTTGTCTTCCAAAATTTTTAATATTCTTTCTCGCATATTTTAATGTTTACATTCATGAAATATTAATTTACATTTACTTGCAAAAATAATAATAATAATAATAAGTTTTTTAAATTTTAACAATTTACATGTAAAATTACATAAATTTACTAAATAACTTTCATCTATTACTTTAAATAAATTAGTATATATATTGAAATACAAGCGAGTAATAAAATTATTAGGGTATTTTATCAATATAGTATTATTTACATATTAATTATTCTACTATTACTTTAATTACCCTATATAATAAATTGTAAATCAATCTATATAATAAAATTTTTGCTTTATTTTAAGCTTGTTCCCTTTAAATTTCAATGATTTACAATACAATCCTATTGTAATTTACGTAAATTTACTTACTTCTTTTATTATTTACATTCAGGTTTACATAATAATTTACATAAAATCTTTTTAAATTTACATCTTTTTATTGTAAAAATTATTATTTTTTTATATTAATATTAAAAATTATAGTGTAATTTTGTAAAAAAAAAAGCAAATGATATTAATTGCAGAAAGCGGTTCAACTTCTACCAATTGGAGATTACTATCCCCTACTCTTAAAACTATTATTTCTCAAACAGATACAAATGGACTTAATCCTTTCCATGTAAGTAAAGAAGAAATTACTACAGTCATTGCTCAAATGGTACTTCCTATTATTTTGAAATATACTACATTAGACAAAGTATTGCGTATTTATTTTTATGGGTCAGGATGTTCTACAGATAATAAAAAAGAAATAATTGCTTCTTCTTTAAAAATGATATTTCAAAATGCAGCCATTATTGTGGAGCATGATACGTTGGCATCGGCTATAGCTTGCTGTGGAGACGATATGGGAGTAGCGTGTATTTTAGGAACAGGTTCTAATTCATGTGTTTATGATGGAAAAAGCATTATAAAAACATTACCTTCTTTAGGCTATATGTTAGGAGACGAAGGCAGTGGTTCGCATTTAGGAAAAGGCTTATTGCAATTATTTTTAAAAAACAAGCTACCTATGCATCTTTTAGATGCTTTTAATAGTAAATATAATTTATCATCTTTAGATATTTTAAATCATCTTTATCAAAAAGAAAAGCCTGGTGTTTTTATAGCTAGCTTTGCTTCATTTGTAATAGATAATGTTCAAGATGAAAGTATGTTAAATATTGTATCTGATTCATTTCATGCATTTTTTGATGAATTTGTCCTACCCTATCCTGAAAGTAAATTTTACCCGATTAATTTTGTAGGTTCTATAGCTGCTTTGCTAAAGGATATTTTAAAAGTAGTTGGTAAAGAAAAAGGTTTAGTCATTAATAATATAGTACGCTATCCTATTGATGCTTTGGCAGAATATCATTTAAATAAGTGTAATAAAGAAAACGTATAAGCGTTTTTTTATTATTTCATATTTGATTTTACTTCTATTAAGTCATCAAGAATATCGGGCAGCATGCGTACTGCAGCCATTTCTCTCCATTTTTTACGAAAATCGATGGCAGGAGCTCCAAAAAGTATTTGATTTGGCAGAGTACTTTTAGCAATGGCAGAGGTAGCCAAAATAGTAGTGCCGCGTGCTACAACTAAATCTTTATTAATAGATACTTTAGACCATATCAAGCAATTATCTTCAATAACAACCACTCCAGCAATAGCACAATGCGCTCCTATTAACACATTTTTTCCTATCCTTGTGTCGTGTCCTATTTGGATATGATTATCCATTTTTGTACCATTACCAATGTAAGTTTCAGACGAAACGCCTTTATCGATAGTACATAAAGCACCTATTTCTACATTATCACCTATATACGTACTACCACAAGATTCTAATTTATCCCAGCAATCGGGGCGACGTTTAAAATAAAATGCTTCGCCACCAATAACACTATTAGATTGAATAATAACATTATCGCCAATAGTAGTATGGTCATAAATGCTTACGTTAGAATGAATAATACAATTTTTCCCAATTTTCACATTACGTCCAACAAAAACACCTGGTTGTAAGACAGTTCCTTCTCCTATTTCAGCTTCTTGATGAATAAAACTATCTTGTGGAATAAATATTCTAAAATGTTTTACAATTTTAACATAATCTCTAAAAGGATCGTCAGATATAAATAATGTTTTTCCGAACGTATCTTCTGGCTCTATATCAATAATTACAAAATCGGCTTTGCATTTAAGCGCTTTTTCATAATATTTAGGATGGTCGACAAAAGTAATATCACCTTCTTCAACACCATGTATTTCGTTAATACCTCTAATTTTCAAATTTCTATCGCCAATAATTTTCACATTATTGCCTATGATTTGCAGTAAGTCGTCTGTTGATAATGGATTGTTAAATTTCATAATATTCTATCAATCTATTTATTTGACACGTTCCGAATAGCGATTTGTACGCGTATCTACTTTAATTTTTTCTCCTTCTTCAATAAAAAGAGGTATCATTACTTCCGCTCCTGTTTCTACAATTGCTTTTTTTAAGGCATTAGTTGCAGTATCGCCTTTCACTCCTGGTTCTGTATAGGTTACTTGCAAGTCAACAAATGCAGGTAGTTCGCATGTTAAAGGTGAATCTGTATCTACATGATACATTATTTCAACTACTTGTCCTTCTTTTAATAAACCTGAATTTGAGATTAAACTTTCTTCAATTTCTATTTGTTCGAATGTTTCAGAGTGCATAAAATGGTAATTAGTTGCACCTTCTTTATACAAAAATTGATAGGGTCGTCTTTCTACTCTTGCTAAATTTATTTTCACTCCTGAAGGAAAAGTATGTTCTAACTGTCGTCCATTTCGAAGATTTTTCAATTTAGTACGAACAAACGCAGCACCTTTTCCTGGTTTAACATGCAAAAACTCTGCAATACTCCAAAGCTCTCCGTTTAGTTCGATACATAAACCATTTCTAAAATCTGCTGTTGTAGCCATAATAATAATAATTTAAGAAAAAAAATTAATTTCTTCTTTCTTTGATACGTGCTTTTTTACCTCTTAATGCCCTTAAATAAAATATTCTTGCTCTTCTTACTATTCCTCTTTTATTTACAATAATACTATCTATAAAAGGAGAATTAACAGGAAATATTCTTTCGACACCAATACCACCAGATATTTTTCTAACTGTAAATGTTTCTGTAGCCGCCGTACCAGCTCGTTGAATAACAACTCCTTGGTATGATTGGATTCTTTCTTTACTTCCTTCAACAATTCTATAGTTTACAGTTACGGTATCTCCTGCTTTAAATTCAGGGTGATTTTTCTTTTCAATCAATTGGTCTTCAGCGAATTTTATTAATTCCGATTTCATTATTTCTTAATATTAAGATTTTTTAAATATTGCGTGCAAAAGTACAATTTTATTTTATATAAATCAATTATTTATAGATATTTTCAAAAAAAAAATTATTATTTATTGGATATCGAAAGTTTAACTATATAGTAGTTTAATGTTTTTTCAGAAGATTATTGCGTTAAAATTATATTATTTTCTTCCACCATTTTTCTTAAATTCAAAATAGCGTATCGCATACGTCCTAAAGCAGTATTAATACTTACATTAGTTTGAATAGCAATTTCTTTAAAACTCATATCTTGATATAATCGTAGCATTAAAACTTCTTGTTGTTTCTCAGGCAGAAGAGTAATTAAAGAACGTAATGACTCATGAATTTGATTTGTTATCATTATTTGTTCTATAGAATTAGTAGGTTCTGAAAAATTATCAATAAAACTACCATTCTCATTATTATTATCTACAAAAGACATTTTCTGATTTTTACGAAAATAATCAATAATTAGATTACGTGTAATACGCATAATCCACTGATTAAACTTTCCTTCTTCACGATAATTTCCTAATCGTAAAGTATTGATTACTTTTATAAAAGTATCTTGAAAAAGATCTTCTGCAATTTCTTTATCTCGCACAACCATTAAAATATAAGAAAATATTTTTTGTTGATAGCGTTTAATTAAAATCTCTATAGCTGATTCTTGACCGTTAATATAAAGAGAAACTAGATTTTCATCACTGCTTTGAAACAATTTAGTCTTCATAATAAACTTTTGTTTAATTTTCGTTTTTTTTTAATCTCAAAAAATAAAAATTGTTTCTATATAAATCCTCCTTGTATTTGTAGACGCAAAAATATAATTTTTTTTTCAAAAAACACACTTTTTTTTATTTTTTTTTTATTTCATTGTATATTAAGGAAATAATTTTCATTTTGTTGCTTATTCGAAGCGAAAAAGCATTTCTAAATCTTTTATAAACTCAATACTTTTTTGCATTTTGTCATACATAGTGGTATCATTTTCGATAAATGGAATATTTTCACGATACGCAATTAATATTTCTTCTATTTTTTGAGAAGTTTTTAAAGGTTTTCTAAATTCTAAAGCTTGTGCAGCATTAAAAAACTCTATTCCAAATATTTTTTCTAAATTTTCAACTATTTTCAAACATTTAATTGTTGCATTTGCTCCCATACTAACATGGTCTTCTTGCCCTTGTGAAGACACAATAGAATCGGTAGAAGAGGGATTTGCTAATAATTTATTTTGATTAACAATAGAAGCAGCAGCATATTGAGGAATCATAAAACCAGAATTTAAGCCTGGATTTTTAACCAAAAAAGATGGCAAATCTCGTTTAGCATCAATCAATTGATATGTTCTTCTTTCTGAAATATTTCCTAATTCTGCTAAAGCAATAGCAAGAAAATCTATCGCTAAGGCAATAGGCTGTCCATGAAAATTACCGGATGAAATCACTAAATCTTCATCTGGAAAAATAGTAGGATTATCAGTAACAGAATTAATTTCGGTTTCTATAACAAATTCAACATAATTTATTGCATCTTTGCTAGCACCATGCACTTGTGGCATACATCTAAAAGAATAAGGGTCTTGTACGTGTGCTTTATCTTGCAAACTAATTTCAGAACCATCTAAAAAATTTAATATATTATTGGCTGTTTCTAATTGTCCCCAATGTGGTCTAATAATATGTACTTCTGTTAAAAAAGGTTCTAATCTACCATTAAAAGCATCGAGTGAAATACTTCCTATCAAATCTGCAACATAAGATAGTCTTTTAGCTTTCAATAATATATAGACGGAATAAGCAGACATAAATTGTGTTCCATTTAATAAAGCCAAGCCTTCTTTTGATTTTAATGAAATAGGCTGCCAATTCATTTTTTCATTAATTTCTTTGCCCGTTAACTTTTCGCCTTTATAATAAACTTCTCCTAAATTAATCAAAGGTAAGCAAAGATGTGCTAAAGGCACTAAATCGCCCGATGCACCCAAAGAACCTTGTTCGTACACAATGGGATAGATTTCATTGTTATATATATCTATTAATCGTTGAACTGTAGACAATTGCACACCAGAATGTCCATAAGACAAAGATTGTATTTTCAATAAAATCATTAAACGAACAATCTCTAATGGCACTTCATCTCCTACTCCACAAGCATGAGAAGCCATAAGATTTTCTTGTAGTTTTCCTAATTCATTTTCTGAAATAGTAGTATTACATAAGGAGCCAAAACCAGTAGTAATGCCATAAATAGGACGTTTTTGTTTTTTTATTTTATCATCTAAATAATTGCGGCATTTTTCTATTTTTTTTACTGCTTCAACTGACAAAGCTAACTTATAATTTTCGTTTATTATTTTATCTACTGTCGCTAATTTCAAACGCTTATCTGATATCTTATGTTCTTTCATTATATCTTATATTTTTTTGCAAAAATACTATATTTTTTTTTATCCTTTTTAATAAGAAATAACGATTTTCAACACTTATTTTAGAAGTTATTATTCGGATTTTCTAATATTTTTTATTAATTTATAGAAGATAATGAAAAACGAGTGTGTTTTTTTATACTTTTGTAATGTTTAACATAATAATCATTTTAATATGAGTAAGCAATACACAATAAAAAAATCTTGTAGTCTAAAAGGTAAAGGCTTACACAATGGGAAAGCCGTTACTGTTACTTTTCAACCCGCTGACGTTAACCATGGAATTGTTTTTAAAAGAACTGATTTAGAAGAAAATAATCTTATATTAGCTTCTGCTGAATTGGTAATAGAAACTACTCGTGGTACTGTAATTAGCAATAAAGAAGGAGCTACTGTTAGAACCATTGAACACGTAATGGCTGCACTTGCAGGGCTTGAAATTGACAATGTATTAATAGAATTAAACGGTGAAGAAATCCCTATTATAGATGGCAGTTCTATAGAGTATGTCAAAATATTTCAGCAGGCAGGTCTTTTAGAACAAGATGCTGATAAAAAAATATTTGAGTTAAAAGAAGTTATCACTTGGAAAAATCCTAACAGTGATATTGAAATCATAGCTATTCCTTCTGAAAACTTTAAAGTTTCTGTTTTAACAGACTACAAAACAAAAGTATTAGGTGTACAACATGCAGAATTAAATAACATTAAAGATTTTGCTACAGAAATAGCACCTGCTCGTACTTTTTGTTTTTTACATGAAATATTGCCTCTTATCAATGCAAATATGATTAAAGGAGGCGATGTTGAAAATGCCATTGTATATGTCAATCATATTTTAGAAGAGAAAGAAATACAACAAATTGCCACTTTCTTTAATCGCCATGATATTAAAGTTGAAAATACAGGCGTATTAAATAACATAAAATTACATTTTGACAACGAAGTAGCGCGGCATAAATTATTAGACCTAATTGGCGATTTAAACTTAATAGGCTATAATTTAAAAGCACATATTATAGCAAAATATCCTGGGCATGCTACCAATACAGCCTTTGCACGTATGATGATAAGTAAAATAAAAGCAGAAGCAAGTAAAGTTGTTTTTGATGTTAATAAACCACCTATTTTTAATAGTATAGGAATTAAAGAAAAACTCCCACATCGTTTCCCTTTTTTATTAGTAGATAAAATAATAGAACTGACAGCAAATCGTGTTGTTGGTGTTAAAAATGCTACTATTAACGAAGAATTTTTCACGGGTCATTTTCCACAAGAACCTGTAATGCCCGGCGTTTTAATTGTGGAGGGTATGGCTCAAACAGGTGGTATTTTAGTGCTTAATCAGGTTCCTGATCCTGAAAACTATCTTACTTTTTTCTTAAGTATGGACAAGGTAAAATTTCGTTCTAAAGTATCGCCAGGAGACACATTGATTTACGAAATGATTTTATTAGAGCCTATACGCCGTGGGTTAGCACATATGAAAGGAAAAGCATATGTAAATCAGAAAGTAGTGGCAGAAGGCGATTTTTTAGCACAAATAACAAAAGGATAAACATATGCAAAAAGATAAAAAAACTAATAAATGGACTTACCACTACACCTTTAAAGTTTCGGCAGAAAAAAGAAAATCTATTGAGCAATGTGCTAAAAAAAACAATATAACAGTAAATAAATTCATCAAAGATTCTATTGATTTAAATCTTAAATATATGGAACTTAAAAAAAACAATGAAAACGGAGTACTCAAAAATCAATTAGAATTATTTTAAAATATAATTTTATTTTTTTATACTATTAATTAATAATTATTTATAATATGATACAACGCATTCAATCTCTATTACTTTTATTAGCAGCTATTTGTTTAATTGTAGGAATTTTTACCCCTATTGCTACCGTTACGACCGATAATGCTCAATATGTATTTACATCTTGGAGTTTACATGAAAACATTGAAAATGGCAATGTTTTATTGCCGACTTATTACATTGGTATTTTGCAAATTATACTTGCAGGATTAAGTTTAATAACTATTTTTCTCTACAAAAATAGGACAATACAATCTAAATTATGTGTAGCAGGTGTTGTCATTAATTTTATATTATTGTTACTCATACTTTATGTTTATCCTGATAATTTATTTAGTAAAATATATTTATTGAAAAACAATCAATTGGTTTATAGTCTGTGGACTATTACATCTATTGTCTCGCTTGCCTTTCTTTTTCTTGCTAATAAATTTATTTTAAAAGACGAAAAAAAAATAAAAGAAGCAGAAAGATTACGATAAATTAGATGTCCTATGGATTTTCAATTGCAAGCTCCTTTTTCGCCTTCTGGCGACCAGCCTGAAGCTATAGAACAGCTTGTAAAATCATTAAATCAAGGAGTAAAAAATCAAACACTATTAGGGGTAACGGGCTCTGGAAAAACATTTACTATTGCCAATGTTTTAAAAGAAGTAAAACGTCCCGCATTAGTCATAAGCCACAATAAAACGCTTGCTGCACAATTATACAGTGAATTTAAAGAATTTTTTCCTGATAATGCAGTAGAATATTTTGTGTCTTACTACGATTATTATCAACCAGAAGCATATATTCCATCTACTAATACTTATATAGAAAAAGATCTTTCTATCAACGAAGAAATTGAAAGATTACGATTGAGCACAACATCTTCCCTACTCTCAGGACGAAAAGACATTATAGTAGTATCTTCAGTTTCATGTATTTATGGAATAGGTAATCCAGAAGAATTTGCAAAAAACACTATTCATTTACATAAAGATTTAATAATAAATCGCAATCAATTATTACACAAATTTGTAAGTAGTTTATATTCGCGTATAGAAGGAAATATTGAAAGGGGTAAATTTAGAGTAAAAGGCGATATAGTAGATATTTTCCCAGCTTATGGTAAAATTGCTTATCGTTTAACTTTTTGGGGAGATGCCATCGAAACAATTGAATCTATTGACATTGATGGACATAGAATAGAAAGTTTAAATGAGATAACAATATATCCAGCCAATATTTTTGTTACATCTCAAGATATTATTCATGAAGCCATCAAAGAAATACAAATAGATTTAGAGATACAAAAAAATCATTTCAAAAGCATCGGCAAGCATTTAGAAGCTAAACGATTAGAAGATAGAGTTGTTTATGATATAGAAATGATAAAAGAATTAGGATATTGTTCAGGTATCGAAAATTATTCGCGCTATTTCGATAGACGGGAAACAGGAATGCGTCCATTCTGTTTATTAGATTATTTTCCAAAAGATTTTATATTTGTCGTTGATGAAAGTCATGTTACAATACCACAATTAAAAGGCATGTATGCAGGCGATAAATCAAGAAAAACAAATTTAGTAAACTATGGCTTCCGTTTGCCAGCAGCATTAGATAATAGACCATTACGTCTTGAAGAGGTGCAAGCTATTATCGGGCAAACGATTTATATATCGGCTACACCTGCCGATTTTGAACTTAAAGCATCAGAAGGCGCTATTGTAGAACAAATTGTGAGACCAACAGGATTATTAGATCCTATTATAGAAGTGAGACCTTGTATTAATCAGGTTGATAATTTATTAGAAGAAATTGACAAAACGATACAACAAGGGGAACGTGTTTTGGTTACAACTCTTACAAAGCGTATGGCAGAAGAATTAACCAAATATTTAAAACGCATTGATGTTAAGACACAATATATACATTCTGATGTAGATACATTAGAACGTGTTGAAATTCTCGATTATTTGCGTGAAGGAATTATTGATGTAATAGTTGGTGTAAATTTGCTTAGAGAAGGACTTGATTTACCTGAAGTGTCGTTAGTGGCTATTTTAGATGCTGATAAAGAAGGTTTCTTACGTTCTGAACGTTCATTAACACAAACAGCCGGAAGAGCAGCACGCAACGTTAATGGGAGAGTAATTTTTTATGCCGATACCATTACACAATCAATGCAAAAAACAATCAACGAAACCAATCGTAGACGCGAAAAACAAATTGCTTATAATATCAAAAACAACATCTCTCCTACTACTATTCAGCGTTCACGCAAGTCATTACAAAGCAAAGAAAATACCAAAACTTATTCAGTAACTCATACGAACAATGCACCAGTAGCCGCTGAAGAAAGCAAGGTAAAATACCTTTCTGTAAAAGAAACGAATAATTTAATTAAGTCAAAAGAAAAAGCAATGGAAATGGCTGTTAAATCCTTAGATTTTCTCGAAGCTGCCCGTTTGCGTGATGAAATAAAAGAATTGAAAAAAAATAAAGGAACATAATATTAATTATTACACAATGCTTTTACTGGCTCTAAACCCATATAAGAATTTTCTTGAATAGCTTTTAAGACAGCCCCTCCACCTGTAAAAATATAATAATTAGGATTATCTAATGCAACTATATATAATCCAGGAAGTAAGCGTTTTAGTTCTTGTAATGTATCACCACCACCATATAATTTTACTGCATCGCTATTTTTATCTATTAATTCATCTAATGCTATAGTACCTTCATTAAAATAAGGCATATAACCCATTACTGCATTTACAAAAATAGTATGTGCTTTATAAAAAACATCAAGTACATTTTTTTCTTTAAACGATTCTTTTGCAACATCTAATACATAATTAAGTCTGTCGCCTTGTTTCAAATTACGTATGTCAATTATGCGATAGCTTCCTTCTTGTTTATTTTCTAAACTATCTGATTCAATGACATAAGGTAACTCTATGAGTTTATGCGGATATTGTTTGCAGATAGCTACAAATTGCTTTGCCTGCTCTACGTCTTCTTCGTCTACATTTTTGATATGAATGCCATATTTGGCACATAAATAAGCATTGTAAATAACACCTCCTAATATTAAATGATTAGCCATTTTCAACAGTGCTGTTAAAGAATCTATTTTTGTATCAAATTTAGCACCAGCTACAACAGCTATAAAAGGTTTTTTAGAATTGAAAATTCTATCAAGATTTTTCAATTCTTTTTGCATCAAAAAACCAGCATAAGATGGTAAAAATTTTGTTATAGCAACTGTTGAAGCGTGAGCCTGCCACGAACCAAAAGCATCATTTACAAAGATATCGGCTAATCCTGCTAATTGATAAGCAAATTTTTCTTGTTCTTCTCCTTTGGCTTCTTCTCCCGAAAACCATCGTGTATTGGGAAGATAAATACCATCTATTTTGTTATCTTTCAAATCTTTAATCATATGATTGATGGAAGTAGCTATCCCCAAATATCCTTTATTTTCAACAGTTTCGAATTTAGGAACTCCCAAACAAATATGCAATTTTGATTCTAAATACTTTACAATCGGCAATACCGAATTAGCCTCGTCTATGGTAATAGTAGATGTTTTTTTATCTTTTGGACGTCCTACGTGGGTCATTAGAATAATTTTTCCACCTTTGGCAATAATATGGAAAAGTGTTCCTATTGTGGCATCAACACGATAAGGATCGTGTATAATTCCTTTTTTCACTACATTATGATCAACACGAACTAAAACAATTTTATTTTTTAGATGAGCTTCTTCTAATCGTTTAAATGTATTCATTGCACATTATTTTTGTTTTATAGCACTTCCGCTGGCTTGCATAGCTATATTGACATAAGCTCCCGGCAATATTTGTGAATAACCATAAGTATAGCTATAAGTCATGGTGCCTTTATTAAAATGAGCTGTCATATCCGACACTTCGGCATCTACTTTTATGCCACTATAGCTAATGGGCATAGTGAAAGGAAGAAAAGTAACTGTTTGATTATTGACAATACCAATTGCTTCCAATTCTTGTTCGTTAGAAGCGTTTACTTGCTTTAAGATTATCTTATTTTTATCTGCTCCCTTTGTTATGACAAAACTAACATTTTCGTATTCAACAGGGATTTCTTCATCAGTATCTATATAGCCTGATATTTGAATTTTCACATTGCCTTTTGTTGTCGTAATGCCATCGTAAGTGCCAGTTAACAAACTTGCTTTATTACAAGAATTCATTTGTACTACAATGATTGTCATCAGAAAAATTGTTATAACTACCGTTTTTAATTTCATTTTTATTATTAGAATTTAAACCTTAGTAAAAAAATTTAATTGATGCAAAAATAAACTTTTTTATCACACTCTGTCTTTTTTTTGGTTATTTTTTTTATTTTCAGATAGTATTTCAAAAAGTATATATTTTCTATTTTTTTTTCATTTCTGCAAAACTATATGTTTTATTTTAATGGATAAATCTCTTTTTCAATATATTCGCATAAAAGATGACCTATCATAATATGCGATTCTTGAATACGTGGAGTATCTTTCGATGGAATATTTATCAGAATCGTTGTATATTTTTTTAATTTACCTCCATCTTGTCCTGTAAAAGCAATGGTAGTGATTCCCATCTCGTTTGCCTTTTGAAAAGCTTGAACAATATTTTCCGAGTTTCCTGATGTTGATAATCCTATTAAGACATCTCCTTTTTTCCCATTTGCTTGTAACAAACGTGCATATACATAATCAAATCCATAATCATTTCCAACAGCAGTAAGATAAGAAGTGTTGCAATGCAAAGCCTCCGATGCTAATGGTGGTCGGTCATAGTAAAATCTACCCGACAACTCGGCTGAAAGATGCTGTGCATCAGCAGCACTGCCTCCATTTCCACAAAAAAAGACAGTTCCATTGTTTTTTAAACTTCGCACACATGCTGTTATTGCGTTTTCTATCTGCTCTAATAGCAGTTCGTTTTTAAGTATATTTTGTTTTACTTCAATACTTTCTTGTATCTTTTTTTTCAACTCCATAAAATTTTAATTAATTGTTTTATAAAGTAAATTTATTTTTTCTGTCAATATATTCCAAGCATACTTATCTTTTTCTTTGGTAACATTGTTTTCAAAAGTTGTTTGTCTATTATTTTCATAAAAATCGACTAATGATGCTGCAATCGCATTACTTTCAGGCTCTACAGCATATCCTATCACATTATGAATAACAATTTCGGCTAATCCGCCTACTGTGGTTACTAACATGGGTTTATTAAAATGAAAAGCAATTTGTGTTACTCCGCTCTGAGTGGCAGTTTTATAAGGCTGGGTTACGATATCACAAGCAGAAAAATAAATATTTACTTTGTTACTTGGAATAAAATCGGTATGTAACTCTATCAAATCTTCTAATTTTAAATCTTTGATTTTTTGTTGATAAAATGATGCATCTTCATAAAATTCGCCTGCAACTATCAGTTTAGTATTATATTGACGCAAACGCTCGTAGGCAAAAGCATCTAATAGTAAATCTAATCCTTTATATGGACGAATAAAACCAAAAAATAGCAAATAACGATAATCTTTACTCAAATTAAGTTGTTCTAAAGCATGTTCTCTTGCTATTTTTTCTCCATAATGGTCATAAATCGGATGGGGTGAAAAAACTTTTGGTTTATTTTTTTTATCAAATTTATTAATATCGTCTACTACCGATTCAGATAAAGCAATAAAAGCATGCATTTGATTTACAAAGTAAGGAGATAAAATTTTATCAAACAAACTTGGTTCATGAGGTATCATATTATGAACTAATGCTATACATTTTGTTTTTTTATTTTTTCTAATTTTTCGAGCAATGGTTCCAAAACAAGGCGACATAAACGACATCCAATAACAAAAAATAACCAAATCGGCATTTTTTTTTCGTATTTTTTTTCCTACACTTATCCAATTAAATGGATTAATAGAATTGATTTTACGTTTAATAGTTATCCCTTCTGGTTGTGGATCGTTGGTAAATTGAGTTTTTCCAGGAAAAAGAAAGGAAGGATATTGAAGCGTAAAAGTAATCATTTCTATTTGGTGTCCTTCATGAATGTATTGCTGGGCTAACCTTTCGTTAAAAGTAGCCAAGCCGCCTCGGTAAGGATGTGCTGTTCCAATAATTATTATTTTCATTGTTTTAATATTTTTTTGTAAAAGGGTATTTAAGTATAATTTTAAAATGTGCCCATAGTGTTTTGCATAATCCAAAATGCTTTTTCATAATAAAATATCTTTCTTTCCATGCTTTTTTTCGATGCACACTTGATGTGCCAGCTATCATAAAATCAGAGAGATAATCATTTATATAAACATTACTTTTCGAATGATTTAAAATTTTTATTACCCAATCATAATCAGATGCAATACGGTATTGCAAATCGTAGAGAGGCGCCTTATCTCTTTTTACAATAATAGATTGATGACAAACAACTAAGCCATTTAACATATGCTTCAAATTCAAATTAGGAGGTGCTATTTTATGACGCTCTCCTAAAGCTCTATCGTTTTGATTTATCATTAAAGACTGCCCATATATTACAATAGCATCTTGATTTTTAGCTAAGGTTGCTTCTATTATTTTTAAAGTATTGTTATTGTGTATTTTATCTCCTGCATTCATAAACCAAATATAGTTGCCGTTAGCAAATGTAATTCCTTTATTCATAGCATGATACAATCCTGTATCAGGTTCACTTATCCATCGAAAATTATGAGGCAAGATAGCATAATCGCCTCGGTTAATAAGTGTATTGTATTTTTCGATAATTGCTACGGTTGCATCTGTTGATTTACCATCTATAATAATATATTCAAAGTTAGAGTATGTTTGATTAAGAACACTTTGAATTGTTTTTTCTATTACTTTTTCGGCATTGTAAGTAATGGTTATAATGGTAACAATAGGTGTCATAACTATTTATACTTTTTCTTTTAAATACCATTGATAAACAAGTCGTATGCCTTCTCGTAAAGAAGTTTTATGCTTCCAGCCTATTTGGTGCAATTTATCTACATTCAACAATTTACGAGGAGTTCCGTCTGGTTTGGAAGTGTCGTATACAATACTTCCTTGATAATTTACTATTTCTTTAATTATCAAAGCAAGTTCGTAAATACTTAAATCTTCTCCTGTTCCTACATTTATATGGACTTCGTCAGAATAATGATTCATTAAAAATAAAAGTGCATCGGAAAGGTCGTCTACATAGAGAAACTCTCTCAAGGCTTTTCCTGTCCCCCATAGTATTACTTCTTTATCATTGGCTAATTTTGCTTCATGAAATTTACGTACTAAAGCTGGTAATACATGAGAAGAAGTCAAATCGAAATTGTCGTTAATTCCATATAAGTTGGTTGGCATAGCCGATATAAAATCACAATTATATTGACGGCGATAAAACTTACACATTTCTAATCCTGCTATTTTTGCTATAGCATATGCTTCGTTAGTAGGTTCAAGCACTCCTGTGAGTAAATAATCTTCTTTTATTGGCTGTGGTGCCATCTTAGGATAAATGCACGAACTGCCAAGAAATAATAATTTTTTCACTTTATTAATATAAGCCGCATAAATAACATTAGATGCTATCATCAGATTGTCATAAATAAAATCAGCCGGATAGGTATTGTTAGCATAAATACCTCCTACTTTTGCTGCTGCTAAAAACACGTAATCAGGTTTTTCTATTGTAAAAAAACTATTTACTTCTTGCTGATTACGCAAATCTAATTGCGTTACATTTCGTGTTATAACATTATTATATCCATAGTTTTGTAGTGTACGCATAATTGCCGAACCTACCAAGCCTGTATGACCTGCAACATATATTTTATCTTTTTTATTTATCATTATTATATTGTTTTTGGACGATAATTTTTCACAAATTCTAAATCGTGTCTCATCATAATTTTTACTAATTCGCTAAAAGCAGTAGATGTAGGATTCCATCCTAATAATTTTTTAGCTTTAGTCGGGTCTCCTAACAACTGCTCTACCTCTGTGGGACGATAATATTTAGGATCGACTTCTACCAATACTTTTCCTGTTTTAGTATCGATTCCTTTTTCATTTTCATTTTTTCCTTCCCATTTCAACTCAATACCTGCTTCGGCAAAAGCAAGCGTGCAAAACTCTCGCACCGAATGTGTTTCGCCAGTAGCTACAACAAAATCTTCAGCTGTAGGATGTTGAAGTATCATCCACATACATTCTACATAATCACGGGCGTAACCCCAATCGCGTTGAGCATTTAAATTGCCTAAATATAATTTTTTTTGTAATCCATATAGTATACGTGCCGCTGCTAAGGTTATTTTGCGAGTAACAAAAGTTTCGCCTCGGCGTTCGCTTTCATGATTAAACAATATACCATTAGCAGCAAAAATATTGTAAGCCTCTCGATAATTTTTCGTTATCCAATAAGCATATAATTTTGCAACTCCATAGGGAGAACGTGGATAAAAAGGAGTATTTTCGTTTTGTGGTATCTCTTGTACTTTTCCATATAATTCGGAAGTAGAGGCTTGATAAATTTTTGTTTTTTGTTCCATATTCAGAATACGTACTGCTTCGAGAATACGCAAAGTTCCTACGGCATCGGACTCGGCAGTGTATTCAGGGACTTCAAATGAAACCTTGACATGGGATTGAGCAGCAAGATTATATATTTCGTCAGGCTGAATAGATTGAATAATACGAATAATAGATGATGAATCGGTCATATCGCCATAATGCAAGTCTAATTTTCGTTTTTGTTTCATATCTTCTATCCATTCATCAAAATACAGATGTTCTATACGACCTGTATTAAAATAAGAAGCTCTACGTAATAAGCCATGCACTTCGTATCCTTTTTCCAACAAAAATTCGGCAAGAAAAGAACCATCTTGACCTGTAATCCCTGTAATTAAAGCTACTTTTTTCATAAATATTCTATATTATTTAATTAATAATTGTTTTCTGTTTTCGATATATATAAAATCCAAAAGCTAAAAGTACTAATACGATAACAACAATTGATGAACCCATTGCTATTTTAGCACTTAATATACTCATATGCGGAATATATTTAAAATCGATTGTATGTTTTCCGGCTGGAATTAACATAGCTCGCAATATATAGTTGGCGCGAAAATGAGAGACTTCTTTCCCATCAAGATATGCAACCCAGCCTCCTTTATCATAAAAAACTTCCGAAAAAACAGCTAATTGTTCTTTATTAGCTTCAGAAGTATAGCTTAAATGATTGGGATTACATAAGGTATTAATAATAACTGCATTGCTATCAATTGATAAGTCTTTATCTTTTAAAGTATTAGCATATTTTTCATCTATAATAGCAGTATCTCTTGTATTGGTTGTATATAACGACAGTATTTCTTCATCAGGATTTTTTACTGTTTTTATAGTATGTACAAACCATACATTGCCATATTTGTATTTATTTTCTAAAGGAATAGGTTGGTTATTTGATCCTGGGAGTATAAAATATTTAGTGTTTAACATATTTAACACTTTAAATTTTTCAGGGTTTACCATTTCCATATTGCCTTGAGCATTCATTATTTCAGAATAAAAGGTTTGTATTTCACTACTTATATGAAAATCTATCATATCCTGGTAACGTCGTAGTTTAGCCGGACTATAACCACCTATGGATTTATGAAAATAAGAAGTAGAAGATTCATTAAAAGTATTAGAAGTTAAATTCAACACTCTGTAATTAATATCAGTATCTTGTAAAATAATTCTATCAGCATTATTCGCTTGTGCTTGATGATAGTTTGCTATTTTGTTTTTATCTTGAAAATTATCATTATTTAAATAGCGTTTAGCTACTGTCCATCCATCAACAAGTACTAATAGTGTCAAAGAAACGATGATAAGGTTTATATTTTTAAATGAACCTTTAATATAGAGCCAAAGTAATCCGAAAGCAAGCGATATAAAAATAATAGAACGAAATACATCTTGATAAACCATTGATTTACGGTAATCTATCAATATTGAAAGTATGCTTCCTGCCCTATTTTCATCAAAGCCGGCATTTAAAAGTTGACTTTTAAATTGTTCATCATTAGAAGTAGTAAAATCAAAAAACATAGCGGCACAAAGTGCCAAAAACAAGCATAAGCCAGCTGCAATAAAATAGCTAATTTTAAGATTTTTAAATATAATATCCTTGGAAAATTTCTGTGAAAAGAATTCTTTCAATCCTAACATTCCGAGTATAGGCATGGCTACACCTGCAATAATAAGTGCCATAGCCGGTGTTCTAAATTTATTATAAAAAGGTAAATGATGAAACAAAAAATCGTTAATAAGCTCGAAATTTTTTCCCCAAGATAAAATAAGTGAAACAATAAAAGCAGCTATTATCCACCATTTTTCAGGCCCTTTTACTAAAAACAAGCCTAATATGAATAAAAAACAAACTATAGCACCGGCATAAACAGGACCTGAAGTAAAAGGTTGTTCCCCCCAATATGTAGGTAAATAAGGTGAACCATATCCGTTTTGGCGTAGTGTTTGAAAAGTTTCTGAATCAGGATTTAATTCCGCATGACCGCCTCCATACAAATTAGGCACTAATAAAGTAAATGTTTCCATTTTACCATAGCTCCAAGCAAAGGCATAATCTTTTTCTAAACCTCCTTCGTTGGGAGTAGTAGCATCTATTGTTTGTTGCTTATTTTCAGGAACAACACTCAATTCAGAACCTCCTCGCATAGTGTCTTTGCTGTAAACATAAGTAGGTAATAAATTGCCTATATTGGGAATAATAGAAAAAACAGCTGCAATTATCAATACTCCTATTGCTTTTAAAAAAGGTTTTAATGTCTTTTCTTTCAATAAATAATAAAGAAAATAGGTAATACCGATAATACCAACAATAATAAGACCATAATAAGTAATTTGCAAATGATTACAGCTAATTTCAACTCCTAAAAATAAAAGTGTTATAATAGTTCCCAGCAAATATTTTTTTCGAAAAGTTAAAATAATCCCGCCAATCATAGGAGCAAGATAAGCCATAGCATAGCCTTTAGTAACATGTCCCGCCTCTATGATAATAAAATTGTAGGAAGCAAAAGCATACACAATCGCTCCTAACAAAGCCATCCACACGTTAGCACCTATTGCTAACATAAATATATAAAATCCTAATAAATAAGCAAATAACATGCCTGCATGTAGCAAAGGTAATCCCCCTCTTAAAACAACGCTTAATTTATAAAAAACGTTAAAATAAGGTTCATTCCAAAGAGTAGTCGTTGGCATTCCACTAAACATGGAATTCGTCCACTCTGAATATTCTCCCGTCTTTTCGTGATATGCTTTTACCTCTTGTGTCATACCTTCTACGCTTACCATATCTCCTTGTTGCAACTCTTTATCATCAAAAAAGATAGGGCTAAAATAGGTAATTGTCAGCAGATACATAACAATTATTGCCGCAATATGTGGCAATGCCTTTTTGGTAATATTCGAAAATAAATTGGAACTATTATTGGAAACTGTTAATTTTTCTTTTGTATTAGTTTTCATATATGTAAAAAAATGTTTTTAATAAAATGCAAAATTACATTTTTTATTGAAATGTTCAGGTATAAACCTATAAAATAAATTCAAAATAAAAACAACACTATGAATCTCATACAATTTCATTTATTTTATCAACAACCATATCTACATCAATGTTGTGAATGCATTTCCACCGACCATCTATAAGCGGATATTTACAGATCCATCCGCATCCAAAGCAATCCATGGGATAATAGGCAACATGAGGTAGATATTTTTTATCTTTATCTTCTATTTGTTCAACTTCATAAGGTTGAAAACGTCCAAAATGCCCCCCTCCTAAGATGCATACAGAAGGCGTTTTAGTGGCAACTGCAATATGTGAAGCCGCAGTTTCATTGGTTAATACCCATGTGGCATCTTTAATAATAGTAATCAATTCTATTAAATTGGTCTTGCCACACAAGTTTAAAATTTTATTTTTATCTAAATCATGCTCCACCAAGCTTTCATATAAAAAATTTTCATTGGGGCTACCGCACACAACAATGGGATATTTTTCAATAAATTTTGAAGCTATTTCTGCAAATTTTTTCACATCCCACATTCTGCGTTCAGTACTTGCACCCATAAAAAAAAGGATATAGTTTTCAAAGGGCAATGAGAAAGTGCGCTCTATGGGAAAGGGAAACTCAGGAATATTGGCTTGAAATCCTGCATCTAAATATGCCCTAACAAACTCTGCGTTTCTAACTAATTCCATCTTGGTTCCGGAAGACGCAGGAACTAAAGTAGTATACCATGGATCTGCTATAGCCTTCAATTTAGTATTAAAGTAGGTAAAATTAGATGTTAATTTGGCAAGGGTATTGTTTGTGTTGTTATAATCACCCACAGATCCTATTTTTTGATCCGCATAAATAGAATGAATAATCCAATCCTGTATAAAAAAGTTTCTAGAAAAGGTAGGATTAATCACTTGTTCGTAATGATATGTATTGATTACTTTTAAAAATTTATAGCGATACCCTATCTTCTTAAAATATTGGTTTTGATCAAATTCAATAAACTCATCAAAATAGGACAGTTTGAGTGCAATATCTCGCCACTCTTTTTTATAACATAATACTAAATGATGATTTGGGAAATGTTTTCGATACTCTTTGGCAGAGTCTAACCAGATAATACTATCCCCAATGGCATCAATTTTCAAAATTAAAATTGATGGAGATTTTTTTTTCTTAAGGAACAACCATCTCCAGGGTAAACGATGAAGAAAAATCAACAAATATAAAATGAGTAATTTCATAGAGCAGTATAAAATTCACTATGACTCAATTTTTTCCATAGTATGTGTGGTTGTATTATATATTTCCAATCCGCGAATAGCATCTAACCGCTCTTTTCCTCTCAAAAAACTTAACTTTCCGGCAGTATCTCTTCCCTCTTTAAACTTGGAATACACATACCCTTCTTGTGCCGAAAGAACTTTTAGATTTTTCAATTGATCATTGCGAACAAAATAAGCATTGTTACCATTGGTATTGGATCCTACAAAGCCATATCCCTTTTCGGACGCTAATTGGCACAATGCAGGTAAAGATGCGCCATAGTAAAGATTACTATAGTGCGCCTTCGTTCGCGTAAACTCCGGAGCGTATGGAACGCTCCACGTTTTATCTACTCCCAAAACACTGTTGTATTCCACAATAACTATAATAGGATTCACCACATCAATGGCTTTCCATACCCAATAGTCGTTGCCATCAATATCAATATGTAGAAGTCCAATCTCTCCTTCTATTCCTTGCTCGCCAATGATTTGATTGATGTTTTCGCACGTAACAAAATTACAAACAGCTAATAAGTTGTAAAAATAGTACCATTTCATGGACCGGATAAAGTCAATATTTTTTTGATCTCCATCAATAACCAATCCAGACCAATTATTATGCATCAGTAAAAAACGTGTATTGGCTTCTTTGTAATTTTCAACACCAAACTCAATAAATGTTTTAGATTCAATGGCTAAATAATCAACCAAAAATTGAATAATTCCATCATCACCCCATTGACTAAAAACTTTAAATTCAGCTTTTTGAATATCTTGTAAAATAGTGGCTGTCCTACTTTGATTTTGTATGGCTATTTGTTTACCCAACAACATTTTCACTTCTTCCATATCTCTTTTATAGAAAGATTGTTGAAGTTTTTTTCTTAAAAATGAGATGATCTGCATGCGGTTGATGATTATTGTGATTTAAAACTATTTTTTCACTACGGCATAAAAAACAGGATGTAAAATTTTATGAGGTAAATTGCCATTTATTTTCCGACTAATAAATAGAACACGCCAATATATAGCTCTAATAACGGCATGTATTTTTGATTTAATGCTATTATTTAGATATTCAAATCCATAAAGTTCAACATTGGAAAATCCTGCGGTTTTTAATATTTGATTTAAACTATGCTCAGTGTAACCAACTTCATGCGTAAAATCATAATGAAAATATAGATGCGCATGGGGGGATTGCATGTTGGGAACTTGAAAAATGGCTACCCCATCTTCCGTTAATGCTTCTTTTACAGAGTGCAATAGCTCCAAAACATCCCCTTTAGGCACATGTTCCAACACATCACAAAGAGTGATTAAATCATACTTTTGCTGATGCTGTTTTAAATAGAAAGTAGTATTATTTACCAACTCACACTCATATCCCATTTGTGTACAAAAAGTAACTATGGAAGAGGATATGTCAATGGCTTTTATATTATTATATCCTCTATTTTTTAAACAAGTGAGCATTTCGCCTCTTCCTGGCCCAATATCCAAAATAGCAGCATCTCTATTTTTTGGAAAAAACTTCCAATAGTTCTTTTCAAATTGTTTAATTTTAAAATCAGCTTGTTTGTGTTCATCAAAAGCTGTATCTAAATAGTTGTCATATATTGATGCCATAAGTGACTTTTATTAAAGCAGTAATCTTAGTGTTATTAAGATAATAATATTTTTTTTTGCAAAAGTACTAAAAAAAACTACAATAAATAATATTTACTAACAATGCTTAACTTTTCATTATTTTTTCAATATCTTCTGAGGCGGCTGGGATTTGTTCCATTAAATCAATGGGGATTTCGGCTATTAACATATCGGTTTCAATACGTACTCCTATTCCTTCTTCTGCTATATATATTCCTGGTTCACAACTAGCTATCATACCTTCTTCAAAAACTATATCTCGGTCGCCTACATCGTGGGTGTCAATCCCCATAAAGTGTCCGATGTTGTGCATAAAATACTTTCTCACTAAAGGAAAAGTAGTTTTATCTTGCTGATCGGCTTCTGCCTGCGTAAATAAACCTAATTGCACAAGTTCTTCTTCCATTTTTACAAATACTCGTTTATTAATTTTATTAATGGTCATACCCGGCACATATAAAGTTTTAGCATATTCATACACTCGCCAGCAAGCATCATATATTTGTTTCTGACGAGGAGTATAGCTCCCGTTAATAGGTATTGTTCGCGATAAGTCGCTGGCATA
This sequence comes from uncultured Lentimicrobiaceae bacterium, assembly GCA_964610025.1. GTDB lineage: Bacteria > Bacteroidota > Bacteroidia > Bacteroidales > WCHB1-69 > UBA5266. Next base: position 106,462 of record CAZSTX010000001.1, on the reverse strand, counting down.
ATTGGCATAGGTAGCACCAAAATCAAGCAATAACAAATCGCCATCTTGACAAGTTTTATTATTTTTGATATAGTGCAGCACACAAGTATCTTTTCCAGAGGCTATGATAGGTGCAAAAGCATGGCCTGTAGCAGCTAATCGAATAAATTCGTGTATCATTTCTGCTTCTACTTCATATTCCATCACATCGGGTTTTACAAATTTCAAAATGCGGTTGAAGGCAGATGCGGTAATGTTGCAGGCTTTTTTAATTAAATCTATTTCTATGCTTTCTTTACGTAAACGTAAGAATGTGAGTATAGGAGCTAAACGTTCGTAATTATGCAATGGAAATAAATTTTGTATTTTTTTACAAAAACGCAATTCCTGACGTTCTACTTCGGTATTAAAACGATAATTTTCTTGCAAATTCAAATAAATTTTTTCTGATGCATAAGCCATTTCTTTCAATATAGCATCAAAATTAGAAAGCCATTGCACATTTTGTATTCCCGAAACACATTGAGCATGTTCCATCGTATATTTGTATCCGTTCCAAACTGCAATGGTTTCGTTAGTTTGGAGCAAAAAAAGCACCTCTCTATATTGAGGGTTAGGATGCTGGGGACACAAAGCCAATATACTTAATTCTTGGTCTATGCCTGTTAAATAAAAAAAATCGGCATTTTGTCGAAATGGAAAACATTGGTCGCCAGTTTCGGGCATTTCATCGTTAGATGTAAGCAATACCAAAGACTTATCGTCGATGTAGTTTATTATTTTTTTACGATTATTAATAAAAAATTGCGGATCTATTTCTTTATATTTCATTATATTATATTTTTAACATTCCAATAATATGGGATATATCTTCAATACGATGACGTATTAAATAATCATTTATTCCATCTACTATTTTAACACTTACGCCGGGATCAATAAAATTAGCGGTTCCTATTTGCACAGCTGTAGCTCCTGCGAGAAAAAATTCGATGGCATCTTGTGCATTCATAATGCCGCCTAAACCTATAATTGGAATTTTTACTGCTTTAAAAGTTTGCCACACCATACGTAAAGCAATGGGTTTTACACAAGGTCCTGATAATCCACCAGTAATAGTCGACAAGACGGGTGTTTGAGTTTCAGCATCAATTGCCATTCCTAATAAAGTATTGATTAACGATATTGCGTCTGCTCCCGCTCCTTCTACCGCTTTAGCAATTTCTGCTATATCGGTAACATTAGGAGAAAGTTTAACTATCAAAGTTTTCCGATATGCTTCACGTACTGCTTTTGTTACTTTTTCAGCTGAAACACAAGATGTACCAAAAGCCATACCACCTTCTTTGACATTTGGACAAGAAATGTTTAATTCAATGGCTGGCAACTTATCTAAATCATTCAACTTTTCGACTACACTTACATATTCTTCTACTGTCGAGCCAGAAACATTCAATATTATATGTGTATCATAATGTTTGATAGAAGGATAAATAGTATTAATAAAATAATCTATTCCTTTGTTTTGCAATCCTACAGCATTTAACATTCCAGCTGCTGTTTCAGCCATACGAGGATAAGCATTTCCTTCGCGTGCATTTAGCGTTGTTCCTTTTAATATTATCCCCCCTAAACGTCCTAAATCTAAAAAATCATTGAATTCTTTGCCATAACCAAAGGTTCCCGATGCTGTTAAAACAGGGTTTCTAAAACTCAATCCATTGATTGATAGCGATAAATTTGGCATTGCGTATATGTATTTAATAATTGGCAAAGTTCGTAATATTTTTTTTATTTTGCAAGAGAATATAAAAAATATATTAAACAACAATTTTAAATAAATAATTATAATTTTATTTTTTAATAAACTTTTATAAAAAAAATAAGTACTTTTGTAAAGTTAAAAATATTTAAATAACCTTAAAAAGGAGGATTCACTATGTTAAAGAAAATAAAAGAAAATGTATACTTTTTAAATACCGTTGATTGGAATAGACGACTATTCGATTCGCTCATCCCTATTCCTGATGGCACAAGCTATAACGCATATTTAATCAAAGGAAGTGATAAAACTGTATTAATAGATACAACCGACCCTGCAATGGCGAATGTTTTATTTGATTATCTGAAAGATGTAAAAAAAATAGACTATATTATTTCATTGCACACAGAGCAAGACCACTCAGGAAGTATCCCTCTTGTTTTAGAAAAATATCCAACTGCAAAAATTATTTCTTCTCCAAAAGGAAAAGAATTGATAATTGCACATTTAGCTATTCCAGAAGAGAAAATAATAACTGTAGAAGATGGAGAGGAATTGTCTATAGGCGACAAAACATTCCAATTTATTCATTTCCCATGGGTGCATTGGCCCGAAACAATGTTAGCTTATTTAAAAGAAGATAAAATATTATTTACCTGTGATATGTTTGGTTCTCACTTGGCAACTACCGATTTATATGTTAGTGACGAATGCCAAGTATATGAAAGCGCTAAAAGATATTTCGCAGAAATTATGCTTCCTTTCCGCAATATCATTAAGAAGAATTTTTCAAAAATAGAAATTTATGATATCGACACTATAGCTCCAAGTCATGGACCTATGTATGATAAACCCGAATTTATTATCGATGCATATAGAGAATGGATATCTGACACGGTAACAAACAGTGTTGTAATTCCTTATATTTCTATGCACGGCAGCACCGAAATTATGGTTAATCGCCTTATTGCCACTTTGGAATCAAAAGGAGTGAAAGCATATAAATTTGATTTATCTGTTACCGATATTGGAAAATTAGCCATAACACTTATTGATGCGGCAACGATTGTAATTGCAACACCTACTGTTTTAACCGAACCTCACCCCATTGTTAGCTACGCTGTTAAATTAGCTAACTTATTAAAACCTAAAGCTAAATTTGCTTCGGTAATGGCTTCTTATGCATGGGGAAGTAAAGCAATTGAAAAAATTGCAGAAATGATTCCTAATCTTAAAGTAGAACTAATAGACCCAATTTTAGTGAAAGGTCATCCGACAGAAGAGGACTTAAAATTAGTTGATAAATTAGCAGAAGAAATACATTTAAAACATGTTGCTATCAATTTAAAATAAAAATAGCAAATGTAAATTAAAAAGAACAATGTAGCTAATATTCATTGTTTTTATATTATAATAGAGAAAATTTATTTTCTCTATTATTTTTTATATACTTTTGCATTCAAAATTATCATTTATAAGCTTTAACATAGATTTAAATATGTCATTAAAACATTCGATAGAAAAAAACGGCAATACATTGTTTCATTATCGTGGACAAATTCCAGTGTTTATATTCATTATAAGTCTTCCTTTTATCTATATGACTTATTATACAGATAATTATTACATATTTTCTGATATTTTTGGAGATAAACTTTCTCTTTTCTGGTTAATTATTAGCATTATATCTATTGCTATTTCTTTTATAGGTGTTGCAATTCGAGCTTATACTATAGGAACTACACCGCAAGGAACATCGGGTAGAAATACAGAAAAACAAGTAGCTAAACAATTAAATACTACTGGAATTTATTCAATGGTGCGTCACCCTTTGTATCTTGGCAATTATTTAATGTGGGCTGGATTATTGATTTTTACTGCTAATGTTTATTTATTTATCATTGTATCTTTACTATATTGGATTTATTATGAACGTATTATGTTTGCAGAAGAATGTTACTTAGAAAAAATTTTTGGCAATGAATTTATTCAATGGTCTTTAAATGTACCTGCATTTATACCTCAATTTAAAAAAATAGAAAAAAGTGATATGCCTTTTTCTTTCAAAGCAGTTTTGCGACGAGAATACTCTGGCTTATTTGCCATCACACTCTGTTTTACTTTAGTAGATTATATCCGCTATATAGCAAGCATATTCTTTGATAATGTCGCTATAGAATGGATACGTATATCATTTATCTGCTTGATAATAGTAGGAATTTCTGTAATTATTTTACGTTCACTGAAACATTACACCACATTTTTAAGCCCAAAAGACAATAGAGATTAAACAATAAATACTATTTATTATTTATTATACTAAAACACTTATTTCTGTCGTTTATGATAAGGAAATATTTTAACAACGTCTTTTCACGACTTGTTTCCTTATTTATTATCAAAATATCAACTTAAAACATTAAGATATTGGAAGGAATAAAAATTGAATTGGTACTTATCATTTTATCCGTTCTCTTTTTTCTTAGCATTTTAGCTGGAAAGGCAAGTTCGCGTTTTGGAGTACCTGCCTTATTATTATTCCTCGGAGTTGGGATGTTGTTTGGTAGCGATGGTTTAGGCATCCCTTTCGACAACATACCAGTAGCACAAACAATTGGAACTTTAGCCCTTTGTATTATTCTTTTTTCGGGCGGGTTGGATACAAAGCTAACAGAAGTACAGCCAATCATAAAACAAGGTATAATATTAGCAACTATAGGCGTTTTTTTGACGGCTATTTTTACAGGATTCATTGTTTGGATTCTTTTTAAATCAATGGAAATTAGTTTGTTAACAGCTTTATTATTAGCTTCAACAATGTCTTCTACCGATTCAGCATCTGTGTTCTCTATTCTTCGCTCTAAAGGACTGTATTTAAAAAACAATCTACGTCCCATGCTTGAACTCGAAAGTGGAAGCAACGACCCTATGGCTTATATGCTTGTTATAATGTTTATTGAAATAATAAAACTGAACTCAACACCTAATTATTGGCTGATAGGCAGCACATTGGTCATACAATTATTAATAGGCGTTTTTGTTGGATTTGCTACTGGAAAATTAAGCATTTTTTTAATTAATAAAATAAAAATAGGCAACGATTCCCTTTATCCTATATTGGTTTTTACTATTTCTATTTTTATTTTTTCAGTCAGTTATTTTTTAAAAGGAAATAGTTATCTTGCTGTTTATGTTGGAGGTTTAGTTATTGGAAATGGAAAGTTTGTTCACAAACGTTCTTCGCTTAAATTTTTCGACGGTTTAGCATGGATGAGCCAATTAATCATGTTTTTAACTTTAGGACTGTTAGTCAATCCTCGCGAACTCATACCTATTATCGTTCCCGGATTGATAATAAGTTTTATAATGATTTTTATTGCTCGTCCACTTAGTGTTTTTTTATCTTTATTACCTTTTCGCAAAATGCACATCAAAGACAAAATATATATATCATGGGTTGGATTAAAAGGAGCTGTCCCAATTATATTTGCCATTTTTGCGCTTAAAGAAAACATACCTGATGCCCGCATTATTTTCAATATTGTTTTCTTTTCTACATTGGTTTCTTTATTAGTACAAGGCACATCGTTACCTGTAATAGCTAAATGGTTAGGACTTACAGAAAAACCTAAAAAAATAATGAAACTTAAAAATTTTGATATCGATTTTTCAGATGAAATTAAATATATCATTACCGAAATAGAAATCAACAAAAATACTATCAGTAATGGAAATAAAGTCATGGATTTAGACATACCAGACCAAACACTTATTGCAATGATAAAACGCGATAAAAATTATTTTATTCCAAAAGGGAATACTGTTTTAGAAGAAAAAGACAAACTACTGATTATTACAGACAATAAAGATTCATTATTCGACACTTTAACTAAATTAGAAATAAAAGATTTTTAATTTTTATTCTATGTTTTTTATATTTATATAATTAAAAAAATCACAATATGTTTGATAAAAATATTTACATCAACAGACGCAAAGCTTTACAATCTAAAATAAAAAATGGAGTATTGCTTTTTTTAGGAAACAACGAGGCTTCAATGAATTATCCTGCCAACACTTATCGTTACCGTCAAGACAGTCAATTTATTTATTTTTTCGGTATACAATTAGACCATTTAGCTGCAATTATTGATATAGATAATCAAAAAGAAATTATTTTTGGCGATGACTACACCATTGATGATATTATCTGGATGGGCAACCAACCATCTATAGCAGATTTAGCTGAAAAATGTGGCATTAGCGAAACGCGTCCCTTAGCTACATTGGTCGATTATCTACAAAAAATAAAAGCATCGGGAAGAACAATTCATTTTCTCCCCCCCTATCGTGATGATAATAAAATATTTCTTCACAACACTTTAGGTATTCCTTTTGCTCAATTAAAAACATCAGCCTCTATCGAACTAATTAAAGCTGTTGTTGCTTTACAGGAAATAAAAGAAGAAGAAGAAATAATTGAAATAGAAAAAGCTTGTAATTTAGGTGTAATGATGCACTCGGCAGCTATGCGATATTGCAAAGCAGGAATGATTGAAAGAGAACTTGCTGGATTAGTCGAAGGAATTGCATTATCGGGAGGAAATGGCGTTTCATTTCCTGTTATTCTTTCTCAAAATGGCGAAACACTTCATAACCACAATCATGAGCAAATTTTAGAAGAAGGGAGACTGCTATTAGTAGATGCTGGTGCAGAATTAAAATCGGGTTATTCGTCCGACTATACACGCACATTTCCTGTATCAGGAAAATTTACACAACAACAACGAGAAATTTATGAAATTGTACTTCAAGCTAATATGGAAGCAATTGCAATGACAAAACCAAATATACGTTATTTTGATGTTCATCTACATGCTACTACTATAATTGCCAAAGGCTTAACTAATTTAGGTATCATGAAAGGCGACCCTGTAGCAGCTGCCAACGAAGGTGCGCATGCGCTATTTATGCCACATGGATTAGGGCATATGCTCGGATTAGATGTACATGATATGGAAGGACTTGGAGAAAATCATGTCGGTTATGACGAAGAAACACAAAGGAGTAAAATTTTTGGGCATGGAAGTTTACGCTGCGGAAAAAAGACAAAAAAAGGATTTGTATTGACCGTAGAACCAGGAATTTACTTTATTCCTCAATTAATTGACATTTGGGAAAAAGAAAAGAAATTCACTCAATATATTAATTATGATAAAGTAAGAAAATATATTGGCTTTGGAGGAATACGTATTGAAGACGACATACTTATCACCAATAATGCTTGTCGTGTACTTGGCAATCCACTCCCTAAAAAAGTGGAAGAAATAGAAAAAATAATGGCGAAATAAAACACCAATACATCGTGTTAGTTTCAATATATTAACAACACTAATATTATTAACCAAGCAACATATGGATAAATATAGGAGTTACGTTTTGCCGTTTGCCATATTATTAGGCTTATTTCTTCACTCCTATATCATACTACTTTCAAAAATAGTGTTTTATCTCATTTTCATTATGCTATTTTTCACTTTTAGCAGTGTAGAAGTTCAAAAAATTCGTGTAATCAAAATGGACATATACCTTTTGTTATTTCAACTTATAGGTAGTATTGTTTTTTTCTATTTTATTCATTTTTTTAATCATACAATAGCAGAAGGTGTATTTGTAACCATCTTAACACCAACAGCAACATCGGCAGTAGTTGTTGCTGTTTTGTTAGGAGCAAGCATTCATCGAATGGGTGTATATACTCTATTATGTAATATTGCAATAGCTTTTGTAGCACCATTTTATTTTTCTTTTATGGGAAACAGCACCGACATCCCTTTTTGGCAATCATTTGGAGTAATATTAGCAAAAGTAGCACCATTGCTATTATTGCCTTTTGTATTAGCTATAAGCATAAAAAAAATCTATCCTACTTTAAATAAATTAATTGTAAAAAAACAATCAATTTCTTTTTATCTTTGGGCACTTGCTTTAACTATTGTAATTGGTCAAGTTATAGATTCTTTTTTCAGTAAAAATGATTTTAATTGGCATTTTATGATATGGGTTGTTATTGCTTCATTGCTATTGTGCGTATTACAATTTGTTTTGGGCAAATATATAGGTAAACATTATGGAGAAGAAATAGCTGGTGGACAGCTATTAGGACAAAAAAACACTATATTAGCTATTTGGATGGCTCAAACTTTTTTTCATCCACAGAGTGCTATTGTACCAGCTCTTTATGTGATTTTTCAAAATTTATACAATAGTTATCAATTATGGTTAAAGGAAATCAACCGCCGCAAACAGCTTGAATGATTGATATGTTATCTTTTTCTTTTAAATAAGTAGTAGCCCACACACTCTTCGATACAATTGCATTATTAATAGCTACTGCTATAAATTGATCATTTTTTTTGTTTAATAATGTCAATAAATCAAGTAATGTAGCCGTATCTTTTACTTCTATTAAATCGTTATTTACAAAAACTTTCATTTATTTCAATTTTTAGTTATTATTTTCAGTGGTTGCGGATGAAAAGTATGGTTTAAAGGTCCATGTCCATGTCCAATAGCAATATTTTTCCCATGTAAAATTGCTTGGTACACATAATTTTTAGCTAAGCCAACAGCATCAACAATTTCATTACCTAATGCCAAATAAGTAGCTATGGCAGAAGAAAGTGTACAGCCTGTACCATGTAAATTATTAGTATCAATCCACTTAGCTTCGAAGACATGCGGATGGTTTTCATTTTTTAATTGCAAAACATCTACCATATTATCTTGCTTAAGATGCCCGCCTTTTATTAAAACAGATTGACTACCATAAATTAAAAGTTCGCTGGCAGCTTTTTTCATTTGCTCTACATTCTCTATCTGACATTGCAATAATAGAGATGCTTCTTTTAAATTGGGAGTAATGACAGTTGCCAAAGGAAATAAATTTGTTTTTATACTTTCTATGGTCGTATTTTCGATAAGCGAATCACCACTGGTAGCAACCATCACAGGGTCAACTACTATATAAGGGAAAGTATGCTTCTGTAAAGTCTCTACTACTATTTCTACGATTTCAGGCGAATGCAACATTCCGATTTTTACTGCTGCTATATCAAAGTCTTCTATTATTGCCATTAATTGTTGGCGAAAAACATTGCTTGATACAGGCTGTATTGCTCTAACTCCTAATGTATTTTGTGCAGTAATAGCAGTGATAACTGTTGAAGCATAGGCACCTAAAGCAGAAATTGTTTTCAAATCGGCTTGAATTCCGGCTCCTCCTCCACTATCAGAGCCTGCAATGCTTACTACTACGGGATAGGTTTTCATATTTGATTTTTCATAATATTCTCTTGTATTCTAATACTCTCTTCGTGTAATAAGTCCATAATTTTTTCCATAAAAGAAATACTTATTTGTCTATTATTACATTCTTTAGATATGTTTTCTAAGACTTGCTGCCAACGTTCTATTTGTAAAACTGTAATGTTTTTTTCTTTTTTATAATCAGCTATTTTTCTCACTGTATCAAAACGTTTTGCAAAAATCAAACACATTTCTTTATCTAATTTGTCAATAATTTCTCTATAATGCTTGAGCAATACATCTTGCTTGTCTGCTCCCGTTGGCATCTTTAAATTATTTATAAGCTGCACAAATTCAGTAGGTGTTAATTGTTGTTTTTTATCGCTTAAAGAGCATTCGGGGCAAGTGTGTACCTCTATCATTAGTCCATCGGCTTCTAAAAAAAGAGCTTTTTGAGCTATTTCAAAAATATAATCTTTATTGCCAGCAATATGACTTGGGTCACAGAAAATAGGAATTTCGGGGTGTAATCGTTTCAATTCGATGGGTATTTTCCATAAAGGATTATTGCGATAAATACTACTTTCGAAAGTTGTAAATCCTCTATGTATGGCTGCCATTTTAGTGATTCCTGCTTTGGAAAAACGTTCAAAAGCTCCTACCCATAAATTTAAATCGGGAGCTATGGGATTTTTTATCATTATACAAATATCCGTTCCCTTAGCTGCGTCAACGATAGATTGTACTAAAAATGGATTGACAGTGGTGCGAGCTCCTAACCAAAAATGAGTAATATTATACCGCAATGCTATTTCAAGATGTTGTGGAACAAGCACTTCTATACATGATTTTAATTGATACGTTTCTTGTATTTCTTGCAACCAAGCAAGTGCTTCTTCGCCAATGCCTTCAAAAGTTTTTGGAGAAGAGCGAGACTTCCATATCCCACAACGAAATAAATCAATATTTCCTGCTTGATGTAAAGCTGCTGCTGTTTCAAAAACTTGCTCTTTCGATTCGGCACTACAAGGACCCGCTATCAATAAGCATTGATTTTTCTTTTTTGGTACAATAGGAAGAATAGTAAACATTCTATTTATTAGATAATTATAGAAATTTTTTATTGAAAATATTCTTTAAAAATATATTGATGCAAATTTATATAAAATTTCCTTACACCCTACAAACAAAAAAACAAAAGAACGATAAATAAAAAATGTATTGTTTTCATAATGTTAAATTTTATTATTTTTTATATTAGATTATTTTCAAATTGGTTATAATCTGTTTTTATATTTTCACTTTGAGAGAAAACCCACTTAATTTTAGTAATTACTTTCTACACCCAGCGGTCTTTGTCTTGTTCAACATTAGAGGAGTATCGGATAATCAGTTGATTATATGTTAAAGTATGCTTTTTCAAGCAAAATTATATAGCTAATCAAAAATATAATAATAAAAAAACCTGATAAATACAAATCAAAGGATAGATGTAGCAGTATTATAGAAACAAACAATTAGTTAACAGATTCATTGTATTTTTAGGTTTATATTTTACAATACAAAATTACACTTTTTTATAATAAAAAATCGTTTTAGAAAAATAATTTTATTCATTATTTTTAGTTATAAACTTAGTTTTTTTATTTATTTTTGCAAAAATAAATAACACTTCCATATGGAACAAAACATATTGTTTGCATTTCTATTAACATTATTAGCTGGTTTATCTACAGGAATTGGTGGTTTGATAGCATTACTTGCTAAACGTACTAACAAAAACTTTTTATCTTTTTCATTGGGTCTTTCTGCTGGCGTTATGATTTATGTTTCTTTTATTGAATTGTTGCGACAAGCAGAAGATGCACTTATAGAAGAGATTGGTAAACAATCGGGAATTATACTTACGGTAGCTTGTTTTTTCTTAGGTATATTTTTTATTGCTATTATCGACAAATTAGTTCCTTCGCATGAAAATCCGCACGAAATTCGTTCTATAGAAAGCATGAATACCTCACCTCCAAAAAATCAAAAATTAATGAAAATGGGAATTGTTACAGCTATTGCTATTACGATTCATAATTTTCCAGAGGGTATAGCTACTTTTGTATCTGCAATGGAAAACCCATCTTTAGGCGTAGCTATTGCTGTGGCTATAGCTATTCACAATATTCCTGAAGGTATTGCAGTTGCAGTTCCTATTTGCCATGCAACAGGCAATAAGAAGAAAGCTTTTTATCTATCTCTTTTATCTGGATTAGCCGAGCCTGTCGGTGCAGGAATTGCTTATTTGTTTTTAGCACCTTTTATTTCTCAGCTTGTTTTAGGATGTGTTTTTGCTTTTGTTGCTGGAATTATGATTTTTATTTCTTTCGACGAATTACTTCCTGCTGCTCATGAATATGGGAAACACCACACTTCTATTTACGGGCTTATTTCCGGAATGGCAATAATGGCTGTTAGCTTAATTTTACTAATGTAAGCAATATTATTCTCCGTACCCAAATCTTCTTAAACGATTTTCGTTATTTCTCCAATCTTTTTGAACTTTAATACTTAATGATAAATATACTTTATGCTCGATAAACTCTTCGATTGCAATGCGTGATTTTATCCCTAAATTTTTAATTGCTTCTCCTTTGTGTCCTAACAAAATAGCTTTTTGTGTTTCCCTTTCGGTGAAAATTGTTGCTTCGATACGTGTTATGTTTTTAGTTTCTTTATACGTATTAATTTCTACTTCGACACTATATGGAATTTCTTTTTGATACAATAATAAAATTTTCTCACGGATAATTTCCGAAACAAAAAAACGCATAGAACGGTCGGTAAGCTCTTCTTTCGAAAAATATGGTGGACTAATAGGTAGCATTTCCACTACTTTTTCCATTAAATTTTCGAGACCTATTTTTTGTATTGCCGACACTGCAAACAAATCTTTAGGATTTAACAACTCTTCCCAATAAAGTTTAGTAGTATTTATCTGTTCAACAGTAGCTTTATCTATTTTATTGATGACCAATATTAATGGTTTATTTTTTATTTTCTCTATAATAGCATTATGGTATGTCTTTTCGTTTACTTCGACTACATAAATTATTAAATCAGAATCTTGCAAGGTAGTATCTACATACCTCATCATATATTCTTGCATTTTATAGCTTGGTTCTATCAAGCCAGGGGTATCGGAATAGACAATCTGAAAATCATCTTCATTGACAATTCCCATAATTCGATGACGAGTTGTCTGTGCTTTTGAGGTAATAATTGATAATCTTTCTCCTATTAAAGCATTCATCAAAGTTGATTTGCCTACATTTGGATTTCCTAATATACTAACAAAGCCTGCTTTATGTTCCATTTAATATTTTATTTTATTTTCATTATTTCTCCATGCTATAAAAGGCTCTTTGCTTTCTTCTGGCATGCACTGCAAAGTTGGTATTTTTCTTTTTGAATACGGTAAATTTAACTCCTTGTATATAAAATCATCATCAAATCCGGCTGCTGCCGCTTGTGTTTTATCAGCAGCAAAAACCAAACGTTTTATACGTGCCCAATAGATTGCACCTAAACACATGGGACATGGTTCACAACTCGAATAAATAGTACAATCTTCTAATTGAAAGTTTTTTAACTTTTCACACGCAGCTCGTATAGCCGATATTTCGGCATGTGCACTCGGATCGTTGGTAGATGTAACCACGTTAGTTCCCTCTGCAATAATTATGTTATCTTTAACAATAATAGCAGCAAAAGGACCTCCTTTTCCCCTATTAACATTCTCGACTGCTAAGTCTATTGCTTTTTGAAGATAAATTCTATCTTGTTTTTCTACTAAACACATACTGTCTCATTTAATATAAATTAATGCAAAAATAAATAAAATTTCTTAAAAAAAATCTATTTATATGCTATTATTAAATTATTTATTCTACTTTTGTAGATTATTAAAATAATAAATCATATTTTACGATGTACATACACAAAATAATAATAATCAATTTATTTACGCTTTCCATTTTTTCTCTTTTTTCTCAAACTACTAATGAAGATTTTCGCGATAATATGATTTATTTAAAATTAATAGACGATTTTCCATTAGATAAAATGAGTGTAACAATAAACGATAGTCCTCACGAAACAACTAATGGAAAAGTTGTTACCAAAATACCCATTGATCAATTTCCGTTTTTAAACAAACTTTTCAAACGCTACGATGTAATTGCAATACATCGTCCTTTTACTATTTATGAAAATCCACAACTCTTACGTATCCTTCAAATAGAATTCACTAAAACAAATGAAATCGAAAGTTTCATAGCAGATTTAAATAAAATAAAAGAAATAGAATACGCCGAAAAAATTCCTATCGACAAAATCTGTTGGACACCTAACGACCCTTTATACAGCAGCAGTATTAGCGGCAAAAATATGCGTTGGCATTTAGACATGATAAAAGCCGATTCGGCATGGGATATTCAAAAAGGTTCTCCCAATATTAAAGTAGCGATAGTTGATAATTTCATATGGGGCAATCATCCGGATTTATTAATAGATTCGATAAATTTATGCGCAGTATCTTACACGTCTAATTTGGGCTATACGTATACTTTAGGCAATTCAACTTCAATGCCTCCAAGCAGCAATTACTCACAATCATCCAGTCAAAAAGCTTACTCTGCATCGCATGGCACGCATTGTGCTGGACTAGTAGGAGCTATTAATAACAATAACATTGGAATAGCATCAATTGGAGGAGGAGTTACGCTGATGGGAGTACGTTCAGCTATTAATGACGGAACCTTATATTATACTTATCAAGGTGTTGAATGGGCTGCTCAAAATGGGGCAAATGTTATTAGCATGTCGTTTGGTTCTGCTTTTTATAGTCAAACCGTTGAAACATTTTTATCAGTTTTGTATGAAGCTGGAGTTGTATTAGTAGCAGCTGCTGGAAACGAAGGAGATAAAGGCAATCCTATACATTATCCCTCAGAGTATGCCAGTGTCATTTCTGTTGCAAGCGTTAATGGCGATAAAAGATTATCTTCTTTTTCGCAATATGGTGACAGAGGCGAAATTGCTGCTCCCGGAGGTTATATTACATCTTCTCCAATAGCTTATCCTAATGTGTTAAGTACAACATTTTGCAATACATATATTCTAAAAAATTATTTACAAAACACCTATTACGATGGCATGCAAGGCACTTCAATGGCATGCCCTATAACAGCAGGTTTGTGTGGACTGCTACTCTCTAAAGATAGTACGTTATCACCACAAGAAATAAAACATATATTGCAAGCAAGTGCTTTACCGCTCCACCCTGCCTCTAATACTACTATTAATGGCAACGGTTACATCAATGCTTATGCTGCTTTAACTTTTAAAGAATTATTTATTAGAGACACTATTTATCTTTCAAAAGAAGCAAATATTTTTGACACCCTTCATATTCAAGCTACCAACAATTGGCAAATTACCAATATACCATCATGGATAAGCATTGATAATACTATGGGAACAAAAGGAATGTCTATCATAAAACTAAGCACAAACAGCGAAAACTCCGATAGCGAAAATAGAGAAGCTATTATTCAAGTCCAAATGGATGACATTATAAAAAATGTGCATATTATTCAATTGAATTATAATTTATATTTAAACAATACGCCTCATTATATTGTCTTCTCTGGAGGAAAAAACAACATCGATACAATTGTTATCAATTCAAATGTTAATTGGAAAATCATCAACACCTCAACATGGCTTAACATTGATAAAAACGCCGGCAATGGAAATGATACAATTATTGTCAATACAAAATCTGCTAATTCATGGGGGTATAATCGTTTCGATATTTTATATATTCAAGGCATTAATTATATATACGACTCAGTTGTTGTCGTACAAAAAATTCCAGATTTTTTAAAATGGGAAAAATCATCTACTCAAATCGGACCCGCTACATTAGATACTGTATCTATAATGGTTTATTCTAATGTTGATTGGAGTATTACTGGAGATTACTCTTGGATAAAAGCAGATAAAATCAATGGCAGTGATTCAATGTTAATTACGTTTGATATTTTAGAAGATAATACCACAGGAGAAGAAAGAATGGCATTATTTAATGTAACAAATAATCAAATAACTAGGCCTCTCAGCATCATGCAAAAAAGCGATCTTTCCGTAAATAATGTATTAAAAAATCAAGAAATAATCCTTTACCCTAATCCAGCCTCGACCATCTTACATATTCAAGATATACCTACTATATCCATCAAAAAAATCACTTTATACGATATATTAGGCAATATGCTCGCATCTTATCATTATTTTCCGGATAATCAAATTGACATCAGTCATATAGCAACAGGCGTTTACATAGCAATTATCTTAAATGATGACAAATCAACTATTTATCAACAAATCATTAAATTATAAAAGATGGCATAATAATTGCCAAGATATTATGAGTTTATATTTAATAGCATTTTAAAATGAAAAAGACCATTGCAGTTTTAATTATCACATTTTTAGTAATTACATTTACAAAAGCTCAATTAGTTTATCCAAATTATCAAGATGGAGTCATTTACTTTAAGTTAGATTACAATAAAAATATTGAATTTAAAGTAAATGAAGATTTAAGCATAGATTTATCAGCTTTTCCCAGCTTGCAACATATTTTTAAAAAATATGAAGTTGTATCGCTTACCAGACCTTTTTACTTATTCGATAACATAGATTTGTTGCACACTATCCGTGCCGAATTTTTAAAAGTAAAAAAAGTCGATGAATTAATGGAAGCATTAAGTGCGCAAGATATTATTATTTTTGCCGAAAAAGTTCCTCTACATAAAATATTATGGACACCCAACGACCCGTATTATAGCGGAAATTTAAAATGGCATTTAGACATGATAAAAGCCGATTCGGCATGGAATGTACAACGGGGAAAAGCAAGCATTAAAGTAGCTATTATAGACAACTTTGTTTGGGGCGACCATCCTGATTTACAAATCAAAACTTCTAATCTTTGCAAATTTACAGCTTCTAACAAATATACTGTTGGCAGCGCCTCCCCTTCTCCGACTTCTATAGCACAAGGAAGCACATCGACTGCTTATTCGGCTTCGCATGGTACACATTGTGCTGGATTAGTAGGAGCTATTAATAACAATAACATTGGAATAGCTTCTATTGGAGGCGGAGTTACGTTGATGGGAGTTGCATGTGGGACAGAATCCAATCCTAAATATATTCGCTTTGGGAATGAAGGCGTACAATGGGCAGCTAATAATGGTGCTAAAGTTATAAGTATGTCTTATGGCACATCTTCTGTTGGATACACCGAACAAACTATTTTAAAACTATGTTACGATGCTGGAATAGTTTTAGTTGCTGCTGCTGGCAATGAAGGAGATGAAGATAATTACATTTCTTATCCAGGCGGTTACCCTACTGTTATTTCTGTAGCTTCTGTTGATGGAGATGGTAAGTTGTCTTATTTTTCACAATGGGGAGCTGGCAGAGCAGATATTGCAGCACCGGGAGGATTTATCAAATCGTTGACTTATCCTAATATTTTAAGCACTACCTATTGTAAATCTTATATGTTTCCTTATTATTATTCTGGAAGTTTTCAAAATACCTATTACGATGGCATGCAAGGCACTTCTATGGCTTGTCCTATTGTAGCTGGATTGTGTGGTTTATTGCTTTCAAAAGACAGCACATTAACACCTGCAGAGATAAAAATTCGTTTACAAGAAACAGCAACACCACTTCACCCTGCTTCTCATAGAATTGACAATCACGGTTATATTAATGCCTACGAAGCCTTGGGATATGAATATTTAAATGTATCTGATACAAGTATATTTTTCTCTTCAACGGCAAATCAATCAAGAAGTATCACCATCGAAAGTTCTGTTAATTGGACTATTAGCAATATACCTTCTTGGCTGACAATACATCCTACTTCGGGCAATGCTGGAACTACGCATGTAACTATTACCACCAACAGCATTAATGATGGAAGTGCTACTTTAACATCTCAACTTAGCATTCAAGGAATAGGAGATATTGAAAATAAATATTTAATAATCAATCAAGTAAATTATATATTAAGCATTGCTGTTTCTCCTAAATATATAATGCTTGAAGGAGAAAAAGGAAGTGCCGACACATTTTATATTTCATCTAATTTAGCATGGGAATTAGAACATGATTGTGCTTGGTTAGGAACCAATAAAACATCAGGCATTAATAACGATACAATTGCATTTTATGCAAAATCTGCAAACACATGGAGTAGTAATAGAATTTGTACTTTAGTTATCAAATCGATATATGCTTTAAACGACACAGTATATATAGAACAACGTCTTCCTGATTTTATTAAATTAAACAGCCCAACAGCCATATTATCTGCTAATAACGGCAGTACGGTCGAAGTTGAACTTTTTTCCAATGTTGCATGGTCTATAACTGGAGGTCAAGAGTGGATAAGTGCAAATATGCTAAATGGTCAAGATTCTGCTAAACTTATCTTTACTGCTTTATCAGAAAACACAACGGGGACTAATCGAAACGCAACATACTCTATTACTAATGGTGCTATATCGCGTAATTTAACACTTACTCAACAAAGCGATGTATCTGTTTTAGAATCGGATTATGATAGCAAAATCATATTGTTTCCTAATCCTACACAAAATAAACTAAATATTAAAACATCATCTATAAACGTTTCTTCTATCGAAATCGTCGACATAGTGGGTAAAGTTATCGAAAAGCTTGAAATAAAAGGAAATGAGCTTCAAATTGACCTTGCTAACTATACAAAAGGATTATACATCGTTAGACTTACAACAGATGCAAATATTATTATTTATAATAAATTTATAAAACTATAAAATAGCATCAAAAAAGATTAAATACTTTCTTTTAAAACTGTTAAGATTAAATTTAATTTTTCGCTCGTTTTTAAATTTCCATCAATTACGTGAAAGCGATATCCTTTACGCTGCATTCCTCTAAACCAAGTGCATTGTCGTTTAGCAAATTGATGAATAGCCACATTGAGCAAATGAACCATTTCATCATATGTCAATTGATTGATAAGGTATAATGTAAGGTATTTATACTCTAATCCATAATATATTAAATCGTCAGGCGATACTCCTTGTTGAAGCAAAGATTTGACTTCTTCTAACATACCTTGTTGCAAACGCGTATGCAAACGAGTAGTAATACGTTTTCTTAACTCATCTCTTTCGTAATGAATATAAAAAATCGCTGGGTTTAACAACAACTCTTGGGGTTTTTCGTGATGTTTTTTATAATAATCTTGAATTTCGATAGCACGAATTAAACGTTCTCTATCGCAAGTATCAGTATGATTGTGAAGAGAAGTATAATCACTTAATAATTTAATTAGTTTTTCGTTTGACATATCGATTAGTTTTTCTCTTAAAGCTCTATTTTCTGTTACTTTATCCAATCTATAATTGCCTAAAACTGCTGATATATACATGCCACTGCCACCGCACAATATCGCTTTACGATTTCTACTAATAATATCTTTATAAACACTATAAAAATCGCGTTGATATTCATAAATATTATAACGATACCCTGGTGCTACGATATCTATTAAGTGAAAAGGAATTGATTTTCCTTCTATTTGATATTCTGCTAAATCTTTTCCTGTACCAATATTCATTTCACGATATACCTGCCGCGAATCGGCACTGACAATTTCGCCATCAATACTTAGCGCTAAACTTACTGCTATATGTGTTTTTCCACTTGCAGTAGGTCCAATAATACAAGGCAATAAATTACTTTGCATTTTCTATTTTATATTGTTGATATTTGTTGCGTATCATTGCTTCTATTTCCCATTTTGTCGATACTATTAAATTGTAATAAGTAAAAGAACAATACACCATAAATTCTTCTAATTCGTTACCTGTCAAATTAGTTATTTGTTGTACTATTTCTGGATTGTATTTTTGAGCAAGCTCCATTATTTCCTCTTGATGTTCCATTAACTCATTATATTGCCGTTGCATTTTAGCCTTACGGCTATATTGTTCGTAGAAAAAGGAAAAAGGATGAGCTAAAGGAGTATGAGCTAAAATATTTCCACCAGTGTTTTGGTCATTAGCTATCTTTGCTTTTTCTTCTTTACTTAAATTCATATCGTCAATATTTGTACTGTCTTGTTTTTTAGCCATTTCCTTTTTGAATAATGGATAAGGTTTTATAGCATAAATTTTCACTTCTCGCAACATTATCGATTTCATTAACAAACGAATATAAGCACGGTCTTTTAAATGCAATAATGAATCGTTCATTATTACAAATTCAGGATTATAACCTACTCTTGTTATTACAATCGTATCATAAGCCTTTATTCCTAAAGAAAAATCGCCCTTTTCGTTAGTAAAAACAGTAGCTCCCGTTGTGAGATTATGAATATAGGTATTTTCGAGAGGCTGGGATATTAAAAAATCTATAATCTTTCCTTTAAAAACAACTTTGCTTTGAGCATACAATCCAAAAAGAGAAAAGAAAATGCAACTATTTAAAACAAAAAATATTCTTTTCAACATATAACTTTATGTAAATACTTATCAAAAAATCTTTATTAACAATCTATTTGAGACAGTCGCTTTTGTATTGCAAAAATACAATTATTTATTATGTATTATATCTCTTAAAGTTAATATCATTAATTATCTTGCTTCTTTTTATAATCATAAATATTTTTTTTTTAATATTAATCACTTTCATTCAAAAGAAAAAATCGCTACTTTTGCAAGGTTTAATAAATAAGAAAATATACCATTAATCAAAATAAATGAAGAGAAAATTCTATGTAGTTTGGAAAGGAAAAAAAGAAGGCATATACGATACATGGGATGAATGCAAACAACAAGTAGAAGGATTTCCATCACCTTTATACAAGGCTTTCCCTTCTTTAGCTGCTGCTGAAGAAGCTTTTCAAAAAGGAAGTCAAACATACCTCGCCCCAAAAAAAAGCCCGATGCAACCAATATTAGATGCGCTATATGGAAGTCCCATTATTCCAAGCATTTCTGTTGATGGTGCATGCAGTGGAAAAACAAAAC
Organism: uncultured Lentimicrobiaceae bacterium; assembly: GCA_964610025.1. Classification (GTDB taxonomy): domain Bacteria; phylum Bacteroidota; class Bacteroidia; order Bacteroidales; family WCHB1-69; genus UBA5266. Next base: position 86,263 of record CAZSTX010000001.1, on the reverse strand, counting down.
AAGCAGAATATCAAGGAGTAGACACAAGTACTAGAAAAAAAATATTTCACAAAGGTCCTTTCCCAGAAGGCACAAATAATTTAATGGAATTTTTAGCCTTAGTACATGCTTTATCTTATTGCAAACGCCATCGGCTAACGGTGCCAATATACAGCGATAGTGTAACAGCTATTAAGTGGGTTAAGCAAAAAAGAACACGTACAAAATTAGAATACAACGAGACCAATGCTCCTCTTTTCGACTTAATTAAGCGAGCTGAAAAATGGTTAAATGCAAATACTTATACCAATCAAATTTTAAAATGGGAGACGCAAACTTGGGGTGAAAATCCTGCTGATTTTGGAAGAAAATAACACATCTATGAATAAACCTTTGCCTTTAACTATTGTATATATATTATTGCTGTTTGCAGTATTGTTTTGGGGAGTATCTTTTGTTTTCAGCAAGATAGTACTACAATATATGGATACTTTTAGCATCATATTTTTTCGCTTGCTTTTCTCAAGCATATTAATACTACCTATCTTATTGCTATTTTATCGTCAATATGCTATACGTCTACGGCATTTAAAAATTTTAGCTCTATTGTCCTTTTTCGAGCCTTTTCTTTATTTTATAGGAGAAACATTTGGCTTAAAACGCGTCAGCCCTACTATAACAGCACTTATCATATCGACCATTCCTGTATTTACAGCTATCAGTGTTTTTTTTGTATATAAAATTAAATTATTAAAACTGAATATTTTTGGAATTGTATTATCTTTTTTAGGAGTATTCTTTTTAATATTCGGAAAAGAATTAGTATGTTCGATAGATATTAAAGGATTAATGTTTTTATTTTTAGCTGTTTTTTCTGCTGTATGCTATGGTTTGGTTTTAACAAAAGTAGCTTCCGAAATACACCCTGTTTGGATTACTGCCTTACAAAATATTATTTCATTAGCCTTATTTTTACCCTTAGTTTTATTTTTTGGGAAACCTATTCAACAAGGAATTACACCTTTATTTTCTGCTATATCTCCCCAGATTGAATTATGGGGTTCTTTGACTATTTTAGCTGTTTTTTGTTCTACCCTTGCTTTTATTTTTTATGCTATTGGAGTAAAAAATATAGGTGTAGCCAAAAGTAATGTTTTTACCAATATCATACCTATATTTACAGCAATAACCTCATTTATATTACTAAACGAAACAATGACAGCAAACAAAATATTTGGAATGCTTGTAATTATTACGGGTGTTATACTTGCGCAAATTAAGAAAAAACAATGGAATAGCAAGCAGTCTATTTAAAGCATAGCACAAGCAGTCAATTTTTTATAAAAATCAATTCTTATTAAATAATTTCACTTTCATCTATGTTATTTTCATTCTCTTGTATCAATCTTTCGGATAACACAAATAATATTTACTCACACTTTCTGACAAGGTGCGATGATTTAAATGATCAGAAAGTGTCTCTAATGTATGTAATTTATTGTTTTTATCAAGAATATGAATAGGAGGCAATGCTTTGTTGTAAGCCCTATTTTCCATTTTACCATAAGACACAAAATAGGCAACTTCGTTTTCTGAAAGGTGCATTAAAAGAATAAATTCAGATTTTTTCTTTCGTATATAAGAATTATCAATCGGATTATCAGAGATTTCTATTTTAAATAAATTCCGATAATACACACGCTTACATAATTCTGCTAAAATAGCATCAGAATGCGTACGCCAAGTTTTAATACAATACCAAATATCGCGATCGTCTATATCAGCATAGGCTTGTAAAACAGACTTATCTTGATGAAAATCAGATGCCTGTATATTTCTTTTTAAAAATACAGCTATTGAAGATGGCATTTCTAATGCTTGATTTTTTCGTATAATCTCTCTGGCTCTTTTTAAAATATTAACAACCATTATTTCGATAACATGCACTGTTTTATGTAAATACACTTGCCAATACATCAAACGCCGAGAAATAATAAACTTTTCGATAGAATAAAGTGCTTTAATATCAGCTACTAATTCATTGTTTACTACGTTTAGCATTTTTATAATACGCTCTGTTCCAATAATTCCTTCCGATACACCAGTAAAAAAACTATCGCGAGTAAGATAATCAAGACGGTCAACATCTAATTGACCCGACACGAGTTGATGTAAAAAATGCTTTGAATAGGTATTTTTATATATTTGTATAGCCAGTGTCAGTTTTCCTTCATACTCTTTATTTAATTCTTCCATGAATAAATCTGTAATATATTCATGATTTACATTTTCTATCAATGTATTTTCAAGTGTATGCGAAAAAGCTCCATGCCCTATGTCGTGTAATAAAATAGCTATAAGTGTAGCCTCTTCTTCTTCTTTTGTAATAATAATATCTTTATTTTTAAGCACTTCTAAAGCTTCTTGCATTAAGTGCATTGCTCCTAAAGAATGTTGAAATCGTGTGTGCGAAGCCCCAGGATACACCAAATTGGTTAAACCTAACTGTTTAATATTGCGTAAACGTTGAAAATAAGGATGCTGTATAAGGCTAAATATTAAATTGTTTGATATTGAAATAAATCCATAAACAGGATCATTAATAATTTTGACTTTGTTCATTATTAAAATAAATTAGCAATTTCTTTTTCGTTGAATATTTTACATATTTTTTCTCCGCAAGGCGATATTTCTGGCGATTCGCTCACAAATAGCTGTCTCACTATTTCGTGCATTTCTTCAGAAAGTAATGCTTGATTTTTCTTTACACTCAATGTATTAGCCATAGAATAAGCCAAATTATTTCTTCGACTTAATCGTATGGATATTAAATTATTTTTATAAACTTCGAGTAATTGTTCTATCAAATGTTGTATATTTGTTTCTTTCATTCCTACAGGTATGCCATTTACTATAAATGTATTTTTTCCAAAAGCTTCTATATCAAAACCAAGCAAAATAAAATCGTTTAATATATTAGCAATAATATCTGCATCTTGTGGTGAAAAATTTAATGTTTCGGGAAAAAGTAATTTTTGAACATCAGCAGCTTGTTTTTTTTCCATTTGACTCATAAACTTATCATAAAGTATTCTTTTTGAAGCAGCTTCTTGATTTATAATCATAAAACCCGACTTAATACGCACCACTATGTATGTGTCTAATGTTTGAAAAATGGCAAAATCTGATTCTTCTTTTTCGTTATTTTCATTGAAAGATAATTCAGTTTGTTGTGTGTTAGCAATGGCTTCTTCTGGAATATTTTCTTTAATGCTTTCATAAATTTTAGCCCAAGCCTCTTCGTCTTGTTTTTTATTTTTAAAAGGAGAAGGAGGAAAAATAGATGTCGATGATTTTGGTTTTGAAGCAGTAAACGGATTATAATTAGGGTCGACATGTATTTTAGGTTCTTTTGGAACGCCTCCATTAGCTATGCTACTAAAATCTATTGGAGATATATTTTCAAAATCAATTTGATGGGACCCTAAATTAAAACTTCCCAAACTTTGTTTTACTGATGCACGTAAAATAGAATAAATAAATCTTTCTTCTTTGAATTTAACTTCTGTTTTTGTAGGATGAATATTAATATCTATTTGTGCCGGATCTACATCTAAATAAATAAAATAAGTTGGGAAATGATTAGCCTGTATCAACTCTTCCATTGCGTTGCTAATGGCATGATGAAAATAAGGATGTTTTATATAACGATGATTAACAAACAAATACTGCTCACCTCTCGTCTTACGAGCAGTTTCTGGCTTCCCTATAAAACCGCTTATATTTACCAATTCACTCTCTTGACCAAGCGAAAGTAAACGCTCATTATAATTATTTCCAAAAATAGTAACAATACGCTGTTTAAGAGTCGATTTAGGCAATTTATATTCTCCTTTATCATTATGATACAAAGAAAAAACAATATTTGGATGCACCAAGGCTACACGTATAAATTCATCGCGTATATGCGCATATTCTACATTATCCGATTTAAGAAAATTACGGCGTGCAGGAACATTATAAAATAAATTTTTAACTGCAAAAGAAGTTCCTTTTTCACATTGACAAGAAATTTGCTCCTCACACTGTGAACCTTGCAGTATAATATGCGTTCCTAAAGTGGCATTTTCTGTCTTTGTTTTTAACTCTACGTGGGCAATAGCTGCAATCGATGCAAGTGCTTCACCTCTAAAACCCTTGGTGCGTAAACCAAAAATATCGTCTGCCGATGTTATCTTAGAAGTAGCATGACGTTCAAAGCACAAGCGTGCATCTGTGTCGCTCATGCCAATTCCATTGTCATTTACTTTTATTAAAGTTTTTCCGGAATCTTTAATAATTAAATCAATAACCGTAGCTTGAGCATCTACTGCATTTTCTAATAGTTCTTTTACTACAGATGCAGGACGTTGAATGACCTCGCCTGCTGCAATCTGATTAGCTACCGAATCGGGAAGAATATGAATGATATCAGACATAATTATGAAAGCATAAAATATAATAAAATGATTAAAAGAGCAAGCCAAACAAAAACCCTACGCATTGATTTGCGTTGTAACTTGCGTTTGTCTTGTAGATTAATACGCAAATAATCTCGGAATCCAACTTCTGTATCTTCTCCTTTTTTCATTTTTTCATGCTTTAAATCTTCTTTTTTCTTATCATAGAAGCGAGGAGTGTAATTGAATTTTCTTGCTTTTTGCTGCTTTGTATTAAAGATCATAGTAAAGATTTTTATTTTACAAAGATAACGGAAAATTTTTAATTATAAACAAACGAATAGAAAATTATAATAAAGTTTTTTTATTCTCTTTCTCTATTGTCGATTAAATGGGATTGTATCGAAAAGCGTATAAATTTAAAAACAAATCAAACACAAGCAATTGTAGAAAAATAAAGATAAAATACACTCCATTTGCAAAAGCAAATATTTTTATTAATAATATAATAGCACTACTTAATAAGTATTTTTCTTAAAAAATGAAAGTTTTTTTTATAAAACATAAGAGTTTAAGAAAAAAAATATTACCTTTGCAAAAAAATCACTTATAATGAAACAACTGTACTTAACAATCGTTCTATTTATCGTTTCTTTGGGAATTTCTTATTCGCAAGTATCTGAAATAGGTTTAGCTGGTGGTGTTTCCTTCTATTTAGGCGACATTAATCCATCTGGAGTATTTAAAGGTTCACAACCTGCAGGTGGTATCATTTATCGTTATAATATTAATCCATTATTAGCATTTAAATCTACCGTATTATTTGGTCGCATAGGTGCCAATGATGCTGATTTTGGCAAAACAAACGACGCTAAAGCACGTAATTTAAGTTTTACCTCTCCTATTTCTGAAATATCTACACAATTAGAACTAAATTTTTTAAAATTATATAATGAAGAAGGAAAAAATCCTGTAGCCCCTTATATATTTGCTGGCGTAGGCGTTTTTTCTTTTAATCCTCAAGCAAAAGCTTCTGATGGCAAATGGTATGACTTGCAAACTCTTGGGACAGAAGGTCAAGACCTTAATCAACCAGGATACGACAAAAAACGTTATCCATTGGTGGGGATAAGCATTCCTTTTGGAATAGGCATTAAATATAATTTTCTGAAATACTACTCTGTAGGACTTGAATGGGGAATGCGTATGACTTTCACCGATTATATAGACGATGTTAGCACTACTTATGTAGCAGATAGCATATTGAGTATTTTTCGACATCCTATAGTAGCAGAATTAGCCGACCCTGTTGATGCACATAGTAAACATACACCAGGAACAGCAAGAGGCAACGCCCAAACAAAAGATTGGTATTCTTTTACTGTTGCTACATTCACTTTTAAACTACACTATCAAAAAGGCTGTTCTGCCATAGGCAACAAAGCCTCACGTATGAGCTATAAACGAAGATAAATTTTTTCCAACTATGATAGTATCTATCAAAGATATTAAAAAAAAAACCATTCCTTCTCATATAGCCATTATTATGGATGGCAATGGTCGTTGGGCTGAAAAACAAGGCAAAGACCGTATTTTTGGTCATTATCAAGGTGTAGAATCTGTAAGAGAAGCTATTAAAGCATGTGCTGAAATAGGAGTGAAATATTTGACAGTATATGCATTCTCAACTGAAAATTGGACCCGAGACCCAGCAGAAGTGAATGCCCTTATGTCTCTTTTTGTCGATTCTTGTATTAATGAGGTAGATAATTTACATAAAAACAATGTGCGTGTTAAAGCAATAGGAAACCTAAAAATGTTAGACGAAAACTGTCAGTTGCAATTACAAAAAATGATAGAAAAAACACAAGAAAACACTTCGCTTACTTTTGTTATTGCTATCAGCTATGGTGCTCGTTGGGAAATAAGCCGCGCAGCCCGTTTAATAGCCGAAGAAGTGAAAAACAATCGTTTAAACATCAACGACATTACAGAAAACACATTCGACAAATTTATGCAAACACGACAATTAGACATACCAGACCCCGATTTATTGATTAGAACAAGCAACGAATACAGACTTAGCAATTATTTGCTTTGGCAACTTGCTTATAGTGAACTTTATTTTACAGAAGTATTGTGGCCCGACTTTTCAAAAGAAGATTTAATAAAAGCAATTCATAACTTTCAATGTCGCGACCGTCGATTTGGAAAAACAAATAAACAATCAAACAAAATAAATTATTAAAGGCAACGTTAATAACAAAAAGATAATTTTAACATATTGATAGAGATAAATATTATATGAGAATAACCTACTCTCTTTTAATCGGAATTCTATGTTTTCTTCCGTTTGTAAACGTTTTATCTCAAGTAAATTTACAAAACGAATCCCCTATTCATTTAAATTACCTTAATCCTACTGAATATGAAGTGGGTGGCATTACTTTTAGTGGCAATGCTGTTTGTGATCCCCGAAGTTTAGGTTTTTCTGTCGGAGATAAAATCAAAATTCCTGGCGATAAAATTACTAAAACAATAGAAAGATTATCAAAAATGGGACTGTATGAAGATAATATCCAAATCACAGTTACAAAAGTAGAAAACAAACTCATATTTTTAGACATTTACTTAGAAGAAGCACCCCGATTGATAGGATTTATTTATAAAGGAGTAAAAAAATCTGACATTGATGAGTTTGATAATAAAGTTAATTTATCACAAGGAAAAGTAGTCAACGAAAACCTTAAAGCAGTTGTTAAAAACATTATAAGAAATTATTATATCGACAAAGGCTATTATTATACACAAGTTGAAATAACAGAACAAAGAGATAGTGCAAATAATAATCTTGTTACACTCACTATCAATGTAAACAAAGGAAAAAAGACAAGAATTAATGAAATTATATTTCATGGCACAGAAGAAGTAGACCCCATTAAATTATACTCGGCTATGAAAGAAACCAAAGCAAAGTTTATCTTTCGACCTTTTAATAAAATAGATACCGCTATCGTTGATTTTATAAAACATCACGACAAATACAAAGGAAAGGATTTAAAAGATTTAACTTTCGAATATTTTCAGAAAAGAATAAGGGTTCGCTTCAAAGCATCTAAATTTAAAGAAGATGAATTTGAAACAGATAAAGAAAATATTATTTCAAAATACAACGAATTAGGCTACAGAGATGCCTATATAGTAAACGATACATTTTACCTTAATCAAAATAAAGATCTTAATATTGAAATATCTATAGAAGAAGGCAAAAAATATTACTTTCGCAACATCACATGGGTGGGCAATACAAAATATTCGTCAGATGTATTAGCAAAAGTATTAAACATCAGAAAAGGAGATGTGTATAACACTGTCTTGCTTGAAAGAAATTTAAACATGAACCCCGAAGGAATGGATATTAGCACGCTATATTTAGATGATGGGTATCTTTTTTTTAATGCCATTCCAATTGAAAAATTGATAGAAAGAGATTCTGTCGATATTGAAATACGCATAGTTGAGAAAAACCAAGCAACTATTAATAAAGTATCCATATCGGGCAATACACGCACAGGCGACGAAGTGATATTAAGAGAACTCAACACCATGCCCGGAGTAAAATTTAGCCGTTCAGATGTTATACGTTCACAACGACAACTATTGCAATTGGGCTATTTTAATCAAGAGAAAATGAATGTAATACCCAAAGCAAATGAAGCCGATGGCACTGTCGACCTTGAATACGTAGTTGAAGAGGCTTCGTCTGACCAATTAGAACTATCGATAGGTTGGGGAAGCAATCAATTTATAGCAAGCATAGGTGTTTCGTTTAATAATTTTTCGTTTAGAAAACTATTTCATAAAAATGCTTGGGCCCCAATTCCGAGTGGCGATGGACAAAGATTATCGTTTCGAATTTATGCTAACACCTATTATCGACAATATGGTTTTTCATTTACAGAGCCATGGCTTGGAGGTCGAAAACCAAATGCTTTCACCTTCTCTTTTTCACACACCAATTACACCAATGGACAAGCCGAATCGAGTGTTAATTATCAACGAATTAAAATTACAAATGCAGCCATAGGGCTTACAAGTCGATTAAAAATACCAGACGATTATTTTATGATGTCTAATGCTATTTCTTATCAATATTATGATGTAAAAAATTATCCATATTTTATCATTATCAATGGATATTCTCATGGATTAAGCTATAATTATTCGCTGATGAGAAATTCATTAGATGCTGTAATTTATCCTAAAAATGGTTCTGAAATGCTATTTTCTTTGCAATTTACCCCACCCTATTCTTTGTTTTCAAATAAAGAATATGCCAATATGGAAGCCAAAGACAAATACAAATGGCTTGAATACCATAAATGGAAATTCAATGTGTCTTATTACCTAAATATAGTTGATAATCTTGTTCTTAGTGTAAGAGGAAAATTTGGATTTTTAGGACATTATAATTCTGCTTTAGGCGACACACCGTTTGAACGTTTTTATTTAGGAGGAAGCGGCTTGTCGTCGACCTATATTTCAGATGGACGCGAAATTGTAGGGATGAGAGGCTATGCAGACGAATCGCTTACGCCTACTCGCGAAGGAAATGCAATAGGAGGAACTATTTATCAAAAATTTACTTTTGAATTGCGTTATCCTATATCCTTAAATCCTTCTGCTACCATTTATTTATTGACCTTTTTAGAAGCAGGAAATAGCTGGTTAAATGCCGAAACATACAAACCATTCGATTTATATCGTTCAGCAGGAGTTGGCGTGAGAATACACTTACCCATGTTTGGTATGCTTGGCTTAGATTGGGGGTATGGCTTTGATAAAATAGATGGAAACCCATCAGCAAATGGAAGTCAGTTTCATTTTTCAATCAATCAATCAATAGATTAAAATAATTATTAACATTTAAATCACTAATAAAATATGAAAAAATTTTTCTTAACCACAGCAATTGTTACTTTGTTTTTAGTAGGAGCTAAAGCGCAAAAATACGCTTATATCGATTCAGAATACCTACTAAGTAATATCCCAAATTATGTAGAAGCGCAAGCAGAATTGGATAGACTATCAGTCGAATGGCAAAAAGAAATTGAAGGGAAGTTTAAAAAAATTGACGAAATGTATCGAAAATACCAACAAGATGCAGTAGTTTTGCCAGAAGAAGCTAAACAAAAAAAACAACAAGAAATTATCAGTGCAGAACAAGAAGCAAAAGAGCTTCAGAAAAAAAGATTTGGTACAGACGGCGACCTTTACAAGAAAAGAGAAGAATTAGTAAAACCAATTCAAGACAGAGTATTTACGGCAATAGAAGAATATGCACGCGAACGAGGCTATGCTTTTGTATTTGACAAAGCAGGAGCGATGACTATCGTTTATGCAGATGCTAAATATGATATAAATGACGAAGTATTGTCTAAATTAGGTATAATTGTAGGAAGTAAATAACATTTTAAAACTTTAAAGATATGATTATTTTTGTAGCAAACATTCCTTTTAAATCTCGCAGTAAAGAATTGAGAGAATTATTCGAACAACATGGAACAGTCGAAAAAGCGTACATTATTTTTGATAAAGTAAAACGTTTTAGCAAAGGTTATGGCTTTGTTGACATGCCAAACGAAAATGAAGCAAAAGAAGCTATTGAGAAGCTAAATGGTTTTTTGTTGAAAGGGAAAAACCTTATTGTAACAGAAGCCACATCTACAAAGAAAGAAGCTGAAAATCAAGAAGATTAAATAAAAAACCATTAATAAAAGTAAACTATTTTAAAAATTGATTTTAGCTATTTCAATAAAAATAAAAGTTGTTAATTTTTATTAACAACTTTTATTAGATATATCCGATTTTTTTATAATCCTATTTCTGTTTTATAAGCAGTAGCGTCCATTAAATCATCTAATTCAGCTGGATTTGTCATTTTTACACGAATAATCCATCCTTCTCCGTAAGGGTCTGAATTGATAAGTGCAGGGTCGGCTTCTAATGCTTCATTGAAAGCCAAAACTTCACCTCCTATAGGCATATAAACATCAGATACTGTTTTTACTGCTTCTATCGAACCAAAAGATTCGTTTTTGTCTAAGGTTTCTCCTACAGTTGGAACATCAACAAAAACAATATCGCCTAATTCGTGTTGAGCAAAATCAGAAATACCTATTATTGCTTCATCGCCTTCAATTTTAACCCATTCATGATTTTTTGCATACTTAATATTTTCTAATATTTTCATTTTTTAAATTTTAATTTTTGATGGTTTTATTTTTTTTGCAAAGGTATATAAAAAAAGAATGTATACAAAATAAAAAAAGAAAAAATTATTCGCGTATAATTTCAAATGAATAATCGTCAAGGAAACGTATAATGGTAGATGGTTTACTGGCACTTGTTGTTGCTATATTTGGATTAACAACATAATCAACTTGCTTGACTATTTCTTGCTGTATATCATAAAATGTCAAAGCGGGATTATCGCCCGATATATTGGCAGAAGTAGAAACGATAGGCACTCCCAACAAACGAATTAAACGTCTGCAAAAATCATTGGTCGTAATGCGAATAGCGATACTTTTGTCTGGGGATATAAGATTTTTAGGTAAATTTTTCACATTGGGATAGATAAAAGTAGTAGGACGAGTGGTTTGAGAAATTAAATCTAAAGCTATAATAGGAATTTTATCGACGTATTGTTTAATTTTATCCAGTTCGTCAACAAGTATAATCATGCTTTTATGAATAGGACGCCGCTTAATATGTATAACCTTTTCAATGGCTTTATAATTAGTAGCATCGCATCCTATTCCCCAAATAGAATCGGTAGGATATAGTATAACACCTCCTTTTTTTAAAACAGAACAAACCTGTATAACTTCCTTACTTATATCCATTAAATGATAGATTTAAATACTAAACTACTTTATATATACGTATAATTTATGAAAATGTTATATTATTCTATATAGATTTATTATGAAATATATTGTTTTATAGTAATAAATGATATACTTTTGCCAATCTATTATCAACTTAACAATAGCAATGTTATTAAAAATATAAAAAATTGAAAAACAATATATTAATATTTCTCTTTTCAGCATCATTTTTCATGCTATCCTGTACAAAGTATGAAGAGAAAATCAGAGGACAATGGCAAATAGCCAAAATATATAAAGATAAGGTAGAAACGCAAAAAGAAGCTCCTACAAATGTAGAAAATCTATTAAGTATTTGGACATTTTATCGTTCTTCTATTGTAGTGATGAAGTATTCTAATCAAGGAGTTTTATATGAAACGAGTGGCAATTGGACGATAGACAAAAAAGACAAACAATTAACTGTTTCATTTTCCGACTTATATGAAAATGTAAATAGAATTTATCGTATCGAAAAATTCAAATCTAACGAGTTAAAGGTTGTTTTTTTAGACAGCGAACAAACTGAATGGCTATTGGTATTTTCATTAAAATATTCACTGCAAGATTATGACATTTAAAAAGGGTTTACAAAAAATAATAGATTGGAATACAACACATTTATCAGAACAGAGTACTGTTTTAATTTTAAGTATATTTGTTGGAAGTATTGCGGCTACAGCAGCCATTGTACTAAAAAATGCAGTTTATTTCACTCACCAAAAATTACAAAATTTGTTTGTAGCCTCAGAATCCAATTTTTTATATTTGGCTTTTCCTGTTATAGGGATTACATTAACAGTATTAGTAATACGTTTTTTTATAAAAGAAGATGTTAGTCATGGCGTTACAAAAGTACTCTATGCTATATCGAAGAAAAATGGCAAATTAAAACTACACCACACCTACTCTTCTGTTATTACAAGTACGTTAACCGTAGGTTTTGGAGGCTCTGTGGGTTTAGAAGCACCTATCACACTAACAGGTTCGGCAATAGGGTCGCAGTTAGGTTCTTTTTTTCATCTAAAAAGCAAATCGGTTATTCTGCTAACAGCATGTGGTTCAACAGGAGCTATTGCAGCTATTTTTAATGCTCCTATTGCAGCCATTATTTTTGCAATAGAAGTATTAATGTTAGATTTAACAACTTTATCTTTATTACCTTTACTCACTTCGGCTGTTACAGGTACTATATTATCTTATTTGTTTTTAGGCAGATCTGTCATGTTTAATGCCATTTCTACTGTCCCTAATTTCGAAATTTCTAATTTACCTTTTTATGCAATATTAGGCTTGTTTGCAGGAATATTATCGCTTTATTTTATGCGAACAAGCAATATTATTGAAAGAATATTTATTAAAATAAAGAAAAAATGGATTAAAATACTTATTGGAGGGAGTCTATTGAGTGTATTGATATTTCTATTCCCATCTTTTTATGGAGAAGGATACGATAATATAGCTGATATTTTAATAGGAAAAAATGATAGTTTATTTAATAACAGTCCATTTTATTGGTTTCAATACAACAAAATAACATTTTTATTATTTCTTTTATCTCTCTTAATATTTAAACCTTTTGCTACTAGTTTTACTAATGCCGCTGGCGGTATAGGCGGTGTATTTGCTCCGACTTTGTATCTTGGCGGAATTGCAGGTTTTTTTGTTGTTTGCTTTCTCAATTCTTTGCTCGGATTAGAACTATCTACCATTAATTTTATATTGGCAGGTATGGCTGCTTTAATGGGGAGTGTAATGAAAGCTCCTTTAACAGCTATCTTTTTAATTGCCGAAATATCTGGCGGCTACAAATTGTTTATTCCCTTAATTATCACAACTATCATTTCGTATATGGTATTTTATTCTTTTGAAAAATATTCTATTTACACTAAATCTTTAGCTAAAAAAGGACATCTAATAACCCATGATAAAAACAAACATGCTTTGAGTAAAATCAATGTAATGGATATCGTAGAAAACGATTTTAGCATCATAGCGCCTCATGCAACTTTACAAGATTTGATAGTATTGATAGAAAATTCAAACAGAAATATTTTTCCTGTTGTTGACGAAAATTCTATTTTTTATGGAGTCATTGTATTAGATGATGTTCGCAAACATATTTTCCATAAAGAGTCTTATTCCCGACCAATAAAAGAATATATTTACACCCCAGAAACGACTATTTATCCTAAAGAATCCATGTTGTCGGTAGTAAATAAATTTAAACAAACGGGCTATTACAATATGCCTGTTATTGATGAAGAAGGCAAATATTATGGATGTATATCAAGAGCAAATGCCTATACGCAATACCGAGAAATAATAGAGGAAATTTCAGAAGATTAAAGAGCTATTTTACACTATATTTATTGACAATAAATACCTCGTTTTTAGTTTTTATTTTTTCTTTTTCTTCTTCTTTTTAAAAGTAAATAGTTCTTTTAGTGTATTAAAATTCTTTGTATAAGTTAAGCCTAATCCTTGTGAATAAGGTTCGTAATTCGAAGTATAATATAATACATCTTTATAATTCGACATGGTAAAGGCTTTGAGACGAAGCGCTCCGTCTTTTGTTAATTTATATTCTACTATAAAATCGCCGCCAATACTCCCTGTGGTGCTTTGTTCGTTGTTATCATAAATATCTAAACTCCCTTGTATACTTAGTTTGTTATCAAACAAATTAGTAGATATCTGCACATTGTAATCATCTCCCATATTAACGCCGTCTCCTGGACGATAAGAAAAGCCCAAATTCACTTTATCTGTAATATTCGACATCCATTTATTTAAATAATGTGAAGCTAAATCGCTTAATGAATAACCCAATCCAGCGATAAAATTCCCGCTATTCATAATATTAGCATTACTCGATTCAAATCTACCAAGCAAAAGCACCGAAAATGTTTGACTGACCATTTGCTTCCTATCCGTAGTGTCGATAGCGTTGTAAACCAAAGTTTTAATATTTTCATCTACATCTAATAATTCTATCCCGAAATTAAATTCGGGATTTAAAAGTCTCCCATTCAAATACAATAAACTATTGATAGGTATTGTTCTAGTATTCGTATTCGTTTCGGAAAGTAAATCGCTAATAGAAACTCTGGTCGGATAGCTTGCTTTTACATTAACAATACCTTCGACAGGGTTGCCATTCCAACTAATACTCCCTCCTTTTTCAAGGTTAAAATTACGAGCAAGTATATCGCCTAAATTCAACTCGAAACTTCCTTCGTTTAATATATAAGTGCCATACATTTCAAATTTATCTTCGGGAGTGAAGTCTAAACGCAAATTTCCGTCTCCTGTTCCAATCAGCGTTCCACCTATTGAAGGGTCTAATTCAACCCGCACTAACGCATCTTTTGTTGCTTTGATATTTAACGAAACACCTAATTTTGAGTTAACTGTTTTATTTTCTACTAAACTATCTGTTGTTATTTCTTCTTTATAAATTTTTTCGAAAATAATGAATTTATTTTCTTTCACCGTAGTATTCCAATCCATATTAATGGTAATATTGGTGTTTTTATCGCTTGCGATATTAGCAGTAATCCATGTTATATTGTCTTCGGTTTTAATATTTACATCTCCTGTAGCAAAACATTTTCCAAAAAAGAGATTGTTATTTTTGTAAGTTGTATTAAGGGCTAACAACTTTTCGGCTTTAATATCGATAGCTGTTGCCCAATTTTTTAAACGATGATGAATAATAACGCCATCAATAGAGCCTTGATTATTATACATATCTTTAAAAACAATATTTTTCAAAATAAAGCAAGTATCAATAAATGCAACATTGCATTGACTAATTTTATATTCTGTATTGAGATAATCTACCCCAAGCACACCGCCTGTTAGGTGAATATTTCCGTTTAATTTAGCAGTTTTAATAGGTCCTTTAAAAGTAAAAAATCCAGTTCCCACCCCTTCCACTTTGTTGGAAAAAAATCGAATATAAGGAGCTAATGTTTTAATGTTAAACTCTTGTATATCTCCTTTCAAATCAATAAATTTTTCAATAGGATCAAAATATCCATACACATTTACTGTTAAATCTTGCGATTCCATTTCGTCTGGAATAATAGAAGTAGAAATCCATAGTTTTTTCTTATCGTTTTGCCATATTGTTTTTCCCTGAAACACACCTAATAAGACGTCATTAAATGCAAATTTATCGACATTAATATTACTAATAACACTATAACTATACTGATTGCGTACCAATGACGCACTGCCAGTGGCTTCGCCTGCTAATGTTATCATGTATTTTTTTAGTATTAAATTAAAATCTTCTAAATCAATTTTATGAAACTCACAATTTAAAACAGTATTATGCAGTGATGAAATTGAACCAAACAAACGCATGCGTTTATTAATAGAGTGTAAGCCTATGCTTTTAAAATAAATACTATCGCTACTAACATAAATATAATTAGAAGGGTCGAAAAAGAAAGTAGAAGTATCTATTACAATACTTCCATCATTAACCGAACAATAAAAATCTCGATGGGAATTAAAAACAACATCTCCTTGAATAAAAGCATCTTTCATCGTATTTTCAGGCAAACCATCTGCTTTAACTATAAAATGTATGCTGTCTTCTTTGGTTGTAGTCTGTAAATTGACATTATAGAAAAAAGGAAGTGTGTCGTTTTCAAACCAATAAGAATCACAAGAAGACGATAGCATTAATAACTCATTGATATTGTACGATTGAACAGAAACATTTTTAAATATTTGTTGGTTTATTTTAATGGAAGGTATAAAAGCATTGAGGTCCCAGTCTTTTTTATAGTTATTAAAATTGATTTTTGTTTGAAACCCTTCTGTAAAAACAATTTGTGGAAATAACAATTCAAATAAAGGAATCTCCTTCAACATAGTCAATTGTAAATTAACACTATGAGTAGCTTCCGATACCGTGTATTTACTTTCAGGTATAGCACGAGGAAAGTATTTGTGTAATTCATTTTGGAGCAATGGTATTAACTCTTTATACACAAAATTTCCATTCGCATTAATGCTTAAAGAGTTGGAGTGAAAAGATATATCTTTCGATGAATCCTTATTGATATTAACAGATAAATTCAGATTATTTAAAGGATAAATTTTATCGTTTTCCAAATAATTCAAATTAATTATTTTTACATCTCCTACTAAGAAATCAAGAGAATTTCCTTTAACATTTCCTACTATCCCAGAAGCAGTTATTATGGCATTAGAATCATTGTGCATTAAATTTAAATTGCTTAAATTCATAGTGTCTATATTGGCAACAAATGTATACTCATTTTCAATATTATTAAAATTAATCATGCCATTTATAGCAGTTTTAAAATTTTTGTCGTTACTTAACAGACTAAAAGAGAGTTGTTTTTGGTGAAAATCTCCCGTTAAATTTATATTGCTGATTAAATTGTTTTTATATTCTATTTGCGTTATATAAATAAAAGCAGTATCGATAGTAGTATTGTTGCCATCTACTTTTCCTGAAGCACTAATACTACCTAAATCTTTATAATTAATCAATTGATTTAAAGAAAGATTTTCTACGTTAAACTTTCCTTTATAATATAATTTTTCATTTTTCGACTGAATGTTTAATTCATTTAAATTAGCATTGCCAATATTTGTTTTAATAGCTGCATTAGCAATGAAATCATTATATAAACCATTAAAATTCCCATTGATTTTTGCCCATTTAAATTGATTGACTATCGAAGGTAGCGTAATTTGTTTTCCATTAGGTAAGATAAAATTTTGAATAAAATTGGGTGCTATTTCTAAATTATCAACAGTAGCTTTGATATAAGTAGTTGTTATATTAGGCAAGCCAGTCAAGTGAATACTGCCTTTAAAAACATTGTTTTCATCAAATTGCATTTTAATTGCCTTTGCTTCTATTTCAGACAAAGGTCCATAAAGACTTTTAACTTGTGTTGTTACAAGCCCTTTCATGCCTTTAAAAGCAGGCACAAAATAAGTTAAATCGCTCAATAACAGAACAGAAGAATATAATTTGCAATCAAAAATAATGCTATTTTCAAAATCAGAAAAATCGGAATAATCGTTGTATTTAAACCCAAAGTCAAGATGTATATGAGACGAATCCTGAGTAGACAATTTCGTATTATAACAATATAAACCACTTCTGCTAATACGTAAATGACCATTTAATTGATTGATACTAAACCCTGAACGTTCTTTTCCTTGTAATTCCCTAATTTTAAAATTTAAGCTGTCACCTATTATCAACAATTCGTCTACTTTAGAATAAATACTGTCAATGACAATGTTTGCATAATTCCAATGACCATCTATGTCTTTTTCTACCTTTGGTTCATTGTAAAAAGTAAATTTTCCGTTCTTAAGTTGCAAGTTTTGTAAAGAAACAGACATTTTTATTTTAGAAGGTTTTTCGGGCTTAACAAAATTAATAAAAAAACGTAAATTAATATCTTCTTCGCCTTTATATTTAGCTAAGAAAACCTCCGCATTTTCGACACATATATTCGTAATGTTTATTTGGTGATTTATTTTATCATAATGAGGAAAATCGCATTTTCCATAAGAAGCTGCTATTAAAGTATGTCCATGTAAATCTTTTAACATAAGTTTTTCTATAACAACATCTAAATTCCATGATATGCGTAATTTTTCTATACTAACTTCTGTTTCCATTTGTTTTGATAAATAAACAGTAATTTTTTTTGCAGTATAAGTTTGAACAGAAGGGATAGAAAATACTATAAAGATTATCAGCAATATAGCAACAATGGATGCAGCAATCCATGCGATAGTTTTGGCTAAAATGCGAATACTCTTTTTAAACAATATAATTAATATTTATATATAAATAATAATTATATATAACGAATAATGAGCCAAAAATGTTACTTTATAAAAAAAACTATTTTTAATAGCGATAATGCTCAGCTTTATAAGGTCCGTCCACGTTAACACCTATATAATCAGCCTGTTCTTCTGTCAAACGTGTCAATTTTACTCCTATTTTTTCTAAATGTAAACGTGCTACTTCTTCATCTAAATGTTTGGGCAAACGATAAACATCTATTTTAAAATCGGTTTTCCATAAATCTAATTGAGCAAGAACTTGATTAGTAAAAGAATTACTCATCACAAAAGAAGGATGCCCTGTTGCACAACCTAAATTAACTAACCTACCTTCAGCTAATAAAAATATAGAATGTCCATCAGGGAAAAAATATTCATCGACTTGTGGTTTTATATTGCGTTTTTTTACCCCCGGATAATTTTCAAGTTTTTCGACTTGTATTTCATTGTCGAAATGTCCAATATTACAAACAATGGTTTGATCTAACATTTTGCTCATATGCAAGGCAGTAATAACATCTTTATTTCCTGTTGTAGTAACAAAAATATTCCCTTCGTGTAAAGTGTTTTCTAAAACATCTACTTCAAATCCTTCCATAGCAGCTTGTAAAGCACAAATAGGGTCTATTTCTGTAACTATCACTCTTGCACCATAAGAACGCATAGAATGAGCGCAGCCCTTGCCCACATCTCCATAACCTAAAACAACAACAACTTTTCCTGCAATCATTACATCGGTAGCTCTTTTTATTCCATCTGCCAACGACTCACGACACCCATATAAATTGTCGAATTTTGATTTCGTAACAGAATCATTTACATTAATAGCTGGAAATAACAACTCTCCTTTTGCTACCATTTGATACAATCTATGCACACCTGTTGTTGTTTCTTCTGAAACACCTTTGATTTCTTTTACTACTCTATGCCAACGATTAGCATCTTCTTTATAAATAATTCCTAATCGCTCTAAAATAACTTTTTCTTCTTGTGAAGATGTTTGAGCATGTATTAATTTTGGATTATTTTCAATAGCATAACCTTTGTGAATCATTAAAGTAGCATCGCCACCATCGTCAACAATAAGTTGTGGTCCCTTATTATCAGGAAAAGCCAATGCTTGGCTGGTGCACCACCAATACTCTTCTAATGTTTCGCCTTTCCATGCAAAAACCGGGATACCCTTGGCTGCAATAGCAGCGGCAGCATGGTCTTGAGTAGAAAAAATATTACAACTTGCCCAACGCACATCAGCTCCCAACTCAACCAATGTCTCGATAAGTACAGCAGTTTGTATGGTCATGTGTAAAGAACCTGTAATGCGTACATCTTTTAAAGGTTTCGCTTGTCCATACTTTTCGCGTATCGACATTAAACCAGGCATTTCTTTTTCTGCTATTTCTATTTCTTTACGCCCCCATTCAGCAAGACTAATATCGGCAATTTTGTATTTTAAAGTATTATCAGTCATTTTTTTTGATTTTGATATGTAATAATAATTTCAATTTGCAAAAGTAGTAAAATTAATTGATTGTTTTATTTCTTTTCGCTATTGTTTAATAATAAAAATAATATAACTAATATTCAATAGTTTAAAATTTATTTTAGTTGTTTTTGAAATTTATTATTCTGTAAAATTCACAACTAATAATTTTGATTTTTACAAAAAGTTTTTTTTAAATTTACACACTTTTTAAAACAGTAGTATTTGAGAGGATTTAGAGAAGCATAATTTTTTGAAGTATCCCTAAAAGATTTATAAAAGTAATAAAGTCGGTTTTTTATTCATCAAAAAAATGTACTTTTGCATTTTACAAAAGTTTTAGTCGAATGCAACAATTTGTACCGCTATCAATTAAAAAAGAATACATTGAGTTTAAGAAAAAACATCAAGGAGCATTAGAAAACTCTAATATTTATCTCCATGATTTATTAAGTTATCTTAATCAAGGGAAAGGCAAACAAATACGTCCAATTTTAACATTGTTATCGGCGGGCATACATGGGACCATCAATCATAAAACACATTTAATAGCTTCTCTAATAGAGCTTTTACACGTATCTTCTCTCATTCACGACGACGTTATCGACAATGCATCTTTACGAAGAAACAACCGTACTATCAACTCGATGTGGAACAATAAAATAGCTGTATTATTAGGCGATTATTTACTATCTAAGTGCATGCAAATCATACAGCAAATTGAAGATACTATCTTATCAAACCATATAAGCTATTTGGTTCAAAAAATGACAGAAGGAGAGATTATCCAATTGTCGAAAATCAACTATTACAATATGAGCGAAAGCGAATATTATGATATTATAGAAGCAAAAACAGCACTTCTTTTTGGCTTTTCTCTTTATTTAGGTGCCTATTCAGTCGGAGCAGAAGAAGAAAAAGCACTGCAACTAAAAAAAGCAGGCATCGAAATTGGTTTAGCCTTTCAGATAAAAGACGATTTAAAAGACTATGACCTCAAACATCAAGACAAAGATTTTGCAAAAGACATTAAAGAACATATTATTACATTGCCTATTATTCATGTTTTACAAAAAATGAATACAGAAGAAAGAAACAGGCTTATTGGTATGTGTAAAAACCACAACAATGATAAAAAAAACATTATCAATATTATCGAAACGGTAGAAAAAGAAGGTGGCATCGCTTATGCTTACTCTATGATACAATCAAAAATAAACAATGCTAAACAAATTATCGCTCAACAAGACGCATCTATTTACAGAGATAATTTACTCGAATTATTACAGCAAATCGTTTAATAAAATAACACTTCTATGATACAATTCATATTAAAACGCATAGGATACGGATTATTGATAATGTGGGGTGTTTTTAGTGTTGTTTTTATTTTATTTGCGGTCTTACCTGTCGATTCAGCTACTATGACTTTAGGACAACGCTCTGATATTAGCACCGAAGAAGCTGTAAAAAAAGATTTAGGACTACATTTGCCCTTAGGCACTCGTTATCTTAATTTTTGCAACGACTTCTCCCCTATTTCTTTTCACAATGCCATCAACAGTGAAAGTAATTTTTATTTAGACAATAAGAAATACCATGCCAATATTTTATTCTATTTTGGGAAAGAAAGTGTTTGCGTTGCCAAAACGCCTTATTTAGGTCGCTCCTATCAAAGCAAACGTCCTGTATTAGAAATGTTGAACGAAGCCTTTCCTAAAACAGCTCTATTGGCATTGATAGCTATATTTATAGCCATAGTAATCGGTATCGTTATAGGGGTATTATGTGCAATATGGAAAGACACCTTATTTGATAAATTAGCAATTGTTTTTTCTGTGATGGGCATGGCATTACCTTCTTTTTTTGCAGCTATTTTATTTGCATGGGTATTTGCTTTTTTGCTCGCTGACTATACAGGATTAAATATGTTTGGCAATCTTTACACTGTTAGTAATTTTGGCGAAAAAGAATACTTAGATTTAAAAAATTTAATTCTACCAGCCATTACATTAGGCATACGTCCTGCTGCTACAGTTATCCAACTCATGCGCAATTCAGTATTAGAAGTAATGACGCAAAACTATGTAAAAACAGCTTTTGCCAAAGGCTTGAGTTTTTTCAATATCATACGCAAACATGTAGTTAAAAATGCACTTAATCCTGTAGTTACAGCTATTTCAGGTTGGCTGGCAGGCATGATGGCAGGAGCGGTATATGTAGAATATATTTTCGATTACAAAGGAGTTGGTATTATGATAGTAAATGGATTAGAAAAATACGACTTTCCAGTAGTCATGGGTAGCTTGCTTTATATATCCGTTATTTTGATTATAATAAATATCATTGTTGATATTATTTACAGTTATTTAGACCCTAAAGCTAAAATACAATAAACAAACAAAAGCTAACACCTATAAATCAAATCTTATATTCGCACAAGTAAGCATAATTTTGCAAACACCTATCATTTATAATTATTAATTTAGTAATTTTGCTTTTGATAATAATTGAATATGGAAAAAGCAAAAAAATGCCCAAATATGGCACAATGTTTCTTGATTAAAAGTAGCAACACATCTATTAGTCAAATAGAAAAAGAAAATTACATACGAAATTTTTACTTTTCGCTTCACAACCATTTTTTACATTGTAAACGTTATCAAACTTCTGTTGAATTGCATTTTTGCCCCGACTTTGTTCTGCCCGACACCGCACTAAGTATCGACAAAATAATTGAAAAATACGATGAGGAAATTAATTAAAAATAAAAATATATGACACATTTAGAATTTGATGGAGATGGTTTTTTGACAAACCCCGACATTTGGAACGAAAATATTGCTTTGCAAATAGCAAAAGAAGATGGAATAGAAGCACTGAGCGAACAGCATTGGTCGGTTATTAATGTTATTCGGAAAAATTATCTTGAAAAAGGCATGGCACCTATGATTAGAGTTATCTGTAAAGAAACAAACCTTAAACTAAAAGACATTTACACTCTTTTTCCTTTAGGTCCAGCTCGTGGTGCATGCCGTGTTGCAGGTTTACCTAAACCAGATGGTTGTGTATAATAAAAAGAAAAAAATATGTTTTGGTATCATTGGTTGACAATTGGAAGTTTAATAGTATGTGTAACAGCATTGATAGCTCATTTTATACGATTAATTTACTTAGGAAAACCTAAAGATTATTCTAAAAAAAGTGGCAATTTAACAAAAGCCATTGCTTATTCATCGACACTTGCTATGATTGACCATAAAGAATCTGCTTTTTTGCACCTACCCACCTATTTTGCAGGCTTGGTTTATCATCTTGGAACTTTTGCTTCTTTTTTATTATTAATCTTTTTTTTCGTTAATATAACCTTACAAATAACACTACCTCAATGGCTTTTATGGTTGTTAACTGTTAGTATTAGCTTTTCTTGCCTTTGCGGATTTGGCTTACTTTTCAAACGTGCTATTGCTAAACCCATGCGTAGTCTTAGCAATGCCGATGATTTTATTTCCAATGTATTGGTGAGCTTATTTCAACTTATTACTATCGTATATTTGAACTACAACACAGCATTGATATACTATCTATTAGCTTCTCTTTTATTACTATATATGCCTATAGGAAAATTAAAACATGTAGTTTATTTTTTTGCAGCCCGCTATCATTTAGGATTTTACTATGGATGGCGAAATGTTTGGCCACCTAAAAAAACATTAGAATGAGTAAGATAACAAAAGAACAAATAGAAAAGGCATTAAAAATACTACAAATGCCTGAAGACAGCAAATTGATAACACATATAAATGCTTGCGTACATTGCGGTTTATGTGCTACAAGTTGCACTTATTTTATTAGTATGAAAGAAGCAAAATACATTCCCGCACGCAAAGTAGAATTAGTAGCTTCGCTCTACCGTCGCTATTGTACGCTTACTGGAAAAATAGCACCTAAATTAGTCAATGCTCGCGAATTAGACGAAAAAATGATAGAAGAAATGATTGATCTTTTATATGGAGCATGTACTATGTGCGGACGTTGTGTAAAACATTGCTCCATAGGTGTCGATATTGCATACATTGTTAAAGTAGGAAGACAAATGTTAGCTGCCATGGATTTAGTTCCACCTTCTTTACAATCGACAGTAGATGCTAGCTTAATCACTGGCAATAACATGAGTATTCCAAGCGAAGAATTTGTAGACACTATTAAATGGATGGAAGAAGAATTAATAGACGAAATGCAAGACGAAAATGCTCGTATTCCATTAGACGAAAAAGATAAAAACATTCTCTACACACTCAATCCACGTGAACCTAAATTTTTTCCACTTTCTATTTCAGCTATGGCAAAAGTGTTTTATGCTGCCAAAGAAAGTTGGACTTTATCAACTAATATGTATGATGTTACAAATTACGGCTACTATAGCGGAAACGACGAACATGCTGCCATCATAGCTAAAAAACTATACGATGAAGTAAAAAAACTCAATGCTAACACCTTAGTTTTAGGAGAATGTGGGCATGGTTCACGCTCTACCCGATGGGAAGGTCCGAATTATTTAGCTATCGAATATGATTTCAACACTATTACTGTTGTTGAAATTATTAATGATTATATACGAACAGGCAGAATAAAACTCAACAATAATCTTATAAATGAAAAGATTACCATTCACGATCCTTGCAATTTGGTACGTAATGGAGGCTTGCTTAACGAAATTCGGTTTGCAATAAAAAATGCTGCTAAAGATGTTGTAGAAATGAATCCTTACGGCAATGATAATTTCTGTTGCGGTGGTGGCGGTGGACAGTTAGCAATGAGCGAATACAACGAACGTCGACTGAAAATAGGAGAAATTAAAGCCAATCAAATACGAAAAACAGGTGCTACTATTGTAGTAACTCCTTGCCACAATTGCATCGACCAATTAATGCAACTCAATCATCATTATAAATTAAATATCAAGATAAAAAGCATAGCAGAAATCATAGCCGATGCCTTAGTGATTGAAAAATAAAACTATTTTTTTTCTTTTACTATAAAAGCATCGGGAACTTGCTTTCTATAAAACAGTAAACGTTCACGAGCTTGTTCAATACTACTATAAGGTCCAACTTGATACTTATAAAGGTTATTATATTTTTTGATAAAAATATCATCGCTATCGTATAATTTATAATCTCCCTTGCGATAATTACTTCCAACTCCTACCTGTATGTAATAAAGGGTATCTAAACCAGTATATTTATCAAGTCCATTCTTTACAATACACTGTGGATAAGAATTTATTTTTTGAATATTACCATCGGTATTTACAAACAACAAAGCACCTTTGCCCCAATAAAAAGAAAAAGGTATTTCGTCTGTAAATTTCACTGTAAAAGAATAAATAATTGTATCGGCTATAGGAAATTTATCCCATATTACTGTCAATAAATTACCTATTGTATCCCATGCTACACCATGAGTATCAATGGCAATTATGCGAGTTTTAGGCAATAGCGTTTCTTGCCAACGAGTTTTTCCTTGAGAAGAAATATTGCAAAAATAAATTTTGGTTGTTAATGTTTGTTGCACTGTATCAATATTACAGAACATATGAAGATTTTGACTTTTCAAAAAATTCACTTTCAAAAAACAACAAATTATAACAACCGATATTAAACGCTTCAACAACATCTAATATCTTTTAATGTTAACATTCGACATTCCAGATTGAATATTAATATGTATAACTCCTTTTGATTCATCATTTGTATTATTGGAAATATACTTATTTTTTTCTTGTTTATTAAAATCGTTTAAATCAAGACGGGTAAATCCAGACTCATCATAAACAATGCACTGCATATTAGAAGGCACTTCTATGTTGGCAATGGCAACACCTGTAGCAATAGTTAATGCTACATCGGAATACAATGCTCCTAATTTTATATATACATCTGTTACTCCTGCATTTATATTTATTTTTCTCACTTTAAAATCAGACAAATCAAATGCACATTTAGCCGCTCCTGCATCTAAATTGATAGACCAAATTGGCAAAAGATGCAATAATATTTTATAATTACTTTCATTAGCAAGAGACGAAAAAATATGATAGTTTAGTTCAATATCTGAATGCGAATTAATATCGTCTATTTCGTGTTTGATGCTTATTTTTTGTGCTTTTTTTTCTTTTCCAAACACATTCACAATATCACTTCCCGGACCTATAGTAAAGCTACCTCCATATAGGCTCATCGACAAATCGACTGTTTGGCTTATTTTAACACTGTCTGTTTTTTTCTCAAACAGCATTTTAGATTGCTCTTTTTCGATAGGCGATAAAGTGGAATGTTGATAATTATTAGGTGCTAACAATATATAAATTGCCAAAGCTAACACCAACAAATCCATAGAAATTTTATAGCCATTTTTAATAGGAATAATGCTGATTCCCATCCAAATTAAAACAAGAGGCCAAAGAGAATAAATATTGCTATAATAAATAACAACAATATTTTTCATATTTAAAAACCATAGAACACCTATTACTATGAAAAAAATACCCCAAAAAAGATTTTTATAACGCATAATTTATTTTTTTTCTCGCTTCACAGCCGTTATTATCAATAATAAACCACCGACAACCAACAACAAAGGAAACCAGTATTCAAATTTTAATAATGGAAAAAAATTGCGAAGCAAAAAGAAAATTCCTAACAATATCAACAATAATCCCATTATTAGTGAACTTACATTTAAAAATCGTTTTTTTACTTCTGTCGTATTTTTCTTCTCTGAATAGGGACTTTCTTTGCTTGCATCATCAGAATTAATTTCAACATAATCAGCAAATTCATCGTCTTCGTAAGGCATAATAATAAGCAAAACGATATAAATAAACAATCCACTACCACCCAAAAACATCATTGCTAAAAACAAAACTCTCACAATCAAAGGATCGATATTAAAATACTTTGCAATACCTCCACATACTCCGGCAATGCGTTTGTCTTTTGTTCGAACAAATTTTTTATTCATCATATTTATTTTAATATTAACTTTCAGGTGCTAACACCCAAAATAGCAAATAAATTATCAAACCTCCTCCTCCAAATAATAGTAAAACTATAAAAATCACACGCAACAACATTGGGTCAATATTAAAATATTCCCCCAATCCGCCACACACTCCGGCTATGCGCCGATTGTTTACACTTCGTGTAAATTTTTTATATCCCATGGTTTTATTATTTACTTTTTATAACAGCTATTGATAATATAACTCCTAAAACAACTCCTAATATAGCTGCAAATAAAACTTGAAAATCAGTAGGTAAAATAAAAGTAAGCGTATGTGCAGGCACCCAAAACAAAGGTATTGTTTTCTTAAAAACAAAGTTCCATTGTACATCCCAATTCAATGTCGTAATGGTTTTTCTAATAGGTATGGGGTTCCACAAACAATTTATTTTTCCGCCATGGTTCATAATATGCGTATCAGTAATTTTATGCAAAGTCATGAAAACAGGAGCAAAACTAGTATTCATCATCAAACTAATAAAAAAAGCTCCTACTAATTTCATTGCCGAAAAATCGCCAGCCATTGCTTCTGCCATTCCATGAAAAACGGCAAATTTATCCATAAAAGCAGGAACACCACTTCTGAAAATTCCCATAGCAGCCGCTATCCACATTCCAAGAAATCCCCAAATAACAGCACGTGGTATCAACCCAAATCCTGGCGCACTGTATTTCCCTGTTTTAATACGTAATCCTAAAACTTCGCCAAAAGTAGCTAAAATAGCAAATTTCAGAAAAGCCAATGAAATAGGATTAATAGCATTCCATTGTTTATAACTATCATAAACACTATCGAATAAAAAGAAAGGAGCAAAAAACAAACCTACTCCTATTACTGCCCATAAATAAGAATTTCTCATTATTATTTTAATTTTTATTATTCTATTTTCAAACGATCTTTAAAAGGAAGAAAAGTCATAAAATCAGCATGATGTACTATATAAGCTTCTGTTGAACGTTTTATTAAATCGCCTTCTCCAGCATGTGCTGCAATAATATGACACACTGCAGCTGGAACATCGCATTGTTCGGCGAGAGACACTCCCGAAAAAGGATGGCGTAAGTATTTTCCATAACTTCCAACACAGGACTTTCCATCTCTCATTTCATATTCTAATAACTTTCCAACATCGGCTAAAATGGCTCCAGCTACGACATAATCCATATTAATAGGTAACTCATCTTTAAAAAATTCTTGCATTTTTATTGCCGACTCATATGCAACATGTACTACACAGCGTTTGTGTGCCATAAAGCTTACTTTTAAATCAGGACCACACAATAAAGTAAAAGGTATTGTATGTAAATCATCAATAGTCAAAACACTTTTTGCCAAAGCTAAGTCCCATGTTTTAGCTGTTTTTAAACGTAAATCTTCATTTTTAATCCATTGTAATTCTGGCCACAAATCTAAAATTTCTTGTTTCATAATCATTAAATTTATTAATTATTTTATTCTACAATCCTACTCCGTAATATTCAAATTTCTTTTTTCTTAACTCTGGTCCGTCATAAATATTTCTTCCATCAAATAGAAGTGGTTTTTTCATCATTTTATGTACAATAGACCAATTGGGCATACGAAACTCTTTCCATTCTGTAACAAGCAACAAAGCATCTGCGTTGTTTACAGCATCATAAATATCGTTGGCATACAATATTTTATCATTCAATATACGTTTGGCTTCTTTCATTGCTACGGGATCGTATGCTTTAATTATGCAACCTGCTTCAAGTATTTTTTTTATCAATACCAAAGCTGGTGATTCACGCATATCGTCTGTTTCTGGTTTAAACGATAAGCCCCACAATGCGATTGTCTTTCCTCGTAAATCTCCTTTGTAATAAGTATTTAATTTATTAAAAAGCAATGCTTTTTGTTTTTCATTTACTTCTTCAACTGCTTTTAAAATACTTAATTCATGTCCTTGTTTTTCACCTATTTTTATTAGTGCTTTTACATCTTTCGGGAAGCAAGAACCACCATAGCCAACACCTGCATAGAGAAATTTATTTCCTATACGTGTATCAGTACCTATGCCTTTACGAACCATATTGATATTAGCATTTACCTTTTCGCACAGGTTAGCTATGTCGTTCATAAAACTAATACGAGTAGCTAACATGGCATTAGCAGCGTATTTTGTCATTTCGGCAGAAGCTATATCCATAAATATAACGCGAAAATTATTAATTAAAAATGGGCGATAAAGTGTCGTCATTATATCTTCGGCTTTTTTAGAATCAACTCCTACTACTACCCTATCAGGTCGCATAAAATCATTAATTGCATCGCCTTCTTTCAAAAATTCGGGATTAGAAGCTATATCAAAATCAATTTTTACACCTCTTTTGTCTAACTCTTTTTGAACTGTTTGACGTACTAAAACAGCCGTACCTATAGGTACAGTACTTTTAGTTACAATTAATTTATAAGATTTCATATGTTGCCCAACAGTACGAGCAACTTCTAAAACATATTGCAAATCAGCACTTCCATCTTCGTCAGGTGGTGTGCCTACTGCTGAAAAAACAACTTGTGCATCGTTTAAACAATCTTTTAAAGAGGTGGAAAAATTTAATCGTCCAGCTTTCACATTCTTTTCTACAATAGATTCTAATCCAGGTTCATAAATTGGAATAATTCCTTTTTTTAGATTTTCTATTTTCTCTTTATTAATATCTATGCAAACAACCGGAATTCCCATTTCAGAAAAGCAGGCTCCCGTTACCAAGCCTACATAACCAGTACCAACTACTAAGACTTTTGAATTCAATTTATTAAAATTTATATATTTGTAAAAAAATTAATAATGCAAATGTATAAAAAAAAACAATAGTACATCAAAAAAAAAGATTTGCTAAAAAGAAAGAAGCTAAAGCAGTATCTAAAAAAAAATATTACCTTTGCATTTATTTATCTATTTATTTTCAATTAAATATAACAATGTATAGAACAAATACTTGTGGAGAATTAAACAGCAGCAATATAGAGCAACATGTTCACCTTTGTGGATGGGTTCAACGCATACGCAATTTAGGCGGAATGACTTTTATTGATTTGCGTGACCGTTATGGCATTACACAATTAGCATTTAACATGGATACTAATAGTGAATTGTGCGAAAAAGCACGTAAATTAGGACGTGAATATGTAATACAAGTAGAAGGAATAGTAGTAGAACGTTTTAATAAAAACAAATCTATTCCTACTGGCGACATTGAAATAAATGTAAAAAAAATTAATATTCTAAATACTTCTAAATTACCTCCTTTTACTATCGAAGACCATACAGACGGAGGCGAAGAATTACGCATGCAATACCGTTATTTAGATTTAAGACGTAATAATGTTCAAAAAAAAATAATATTTCGTCATCAATTAGCTATTGAAATACGTAATTATTTAAATAATATTGATTTTTTAGAAATAGAAACCCCTTTTCTCATTCGTTCAACACCTGAAGGTGCACGCGACTTTGTGGTTCCTTCTCGATTAAATGCAGGACAGTTTTATGCTCTTCCACAATCACCTCAGCAATTTAAACAATTGCTAATGATAGCAGGAGTAGATAAGTATTTTCAAATTGTACGTTGTTTTAGAGACGAAGACCTCAGAGCTGATCGTCAGCCTGAATTTACACAAATCGATTGCGAAATGTCGTTTGTTACACAAGAAGATGTAATAAAAATATTTGAAAAATTATTTATTCATTTATTTAGAAAATTTAAGAATATAGAATTATCAGACTTTCAACGCATTACTTATCATGATGCTATGAAATTTTATGGTAGCGACAAACCAGATATACGTTTTGACATGCAGTTTGTAGAGCTAAATAATCTTCTACAACATAGAGATTTCAAAATTTTTAATGAAGCCGAATCAATAATAGGTATTTGTGCTAAAGGATGTAGTAAGTACACACGCAAACAAATTGACGAATTAACCGAATTTGTCAAACGCCCTCAAATAGGTGCAAACGGCATGGTATATATACAATGTTTAGAAAACAACACTTTTAAATCTTCTATTGATAAATTTTACAATCAAGAAGACCTAAAAAAAGTTGCTGATGCCTTTAAAGCTACAAAAGATGATTTAATACTCATTCTTTCAGGGAAAACAGAAAAAACAAGAAAAGCTCTCGGAGAATTACGTTTAGAAATGGGTAATCGATTAGAATTACGCAACAAAGAACATTTCAAAGCTGTTTGGGTAGTTGATTTTCCAATGTTTGAATGGGACGAAGAAACGCAACGATTTTATGCTAAACATCACCCATTTACTTCACCTAAACCAGAAGATATTCCTTTATTAGATAGCGAACATATAGCCAACATACACGCTAATGCATACGATTTAGTAATCAATGGGGTAGAAATTGGTGGAGGTTCTATTCGTATCCATAAGAGAGATTTGCAAAATAAAATATTTCAATCCTTAGGATTTACAGATAATGAAGCGCAAAAACAATTTGGTTTTTTGATGAATGCTTTTGAATACGGTGCTCCTCCTCACGGTGGTATCGCTTTCGGATTTGACCGTATGTGTGCAGTATTCAATGGCATTGATTCTATACGCGATTGTATAGCCTTTCCTAAAAACAATCTCGGACGAGACGTTATGATTAATGCACCCTACGAAATTAGTAGCGAACAACTAAAAGAATTATTTCTAAAAATTGACCGTTCTTAAAAAAAACAAAATGCACGAGCGATATTTAAATAGAAAACTTTATTTTGAAGAACAAGTTTTTACTACTAAAAAACATGTCATTCCTTATATTAATAAAGTATTTTCTATCAACAAAGATACCGAAATTTTAGAAATAGGATGTGGCGAAGGCGGTAATCTTAAAGCTTTTTTAGATATGCAATGCCGATGTGTTGGAATTGATATCAATGAACAACAAATTAAGAATGCAAAAGTTTTTTATAACGACCATCCACACAAAGATAAAATAGAATTTATACATTCAAACATTTACCATATTGATAGAGAAAATCTTGTTTTTGATATAATTATTATGCGCGATGTTATTGAGCATATCCATCAGCAAGAATTGTTTATGCAATATGTTAAAAAATTTTTAAAACCAGAAGGTATTATTTTTTTCGGATTTCCTCCATGGCAAAACCCATTTGGTGGACACCAGCAAATATGTCAAAGTAAATTATCGAAAATACCCTACATACATTTACTGCCTACACCATTTTATCGGAAACTATTACTTTATTTTGGAGAAAATCCCGTTGATTTATTAGAAATTAAAGAAACAGGACTTTCTATTGAACGTTTTCATCGAATATTACGAAAAGAAAAATACACCATTCTAAAAAACGATTACTACTTTATTAATCCCAATTATGAAATTAAATTTCAACTACGTCCAAAAAAAGTAGTATTTCCATTTAAATGGATCCCCTACTTACGCAACTTTTACACTACAGCTTATTATTTAATAGCAAAACCCTATTAACCATGTAATAAATTAAATATATAATATCATGAAAAAAGTATTAGGCATAGGCAACGCATTAGTAGATGTTTTAATGGAACTCAATAACGACCAATTATTAACTACCTTTAATTTACCCAAAGGAAGCATGCAACTCATTGACCATAAAAAGGCTAAACTCATAGACAACCAAACAGCACATTTAAATAAAACATTATCTACAGGTGGCTCGGCAGCTAACACCATACACGGGCTATCACGACTTGGAACCACTACCGGATTTGTAGGTAAAATAGGAAGCGATAGCAAAGGAAAATTATTTTATAATGACATAAAAAAAAGTGGCACCCAGCCATTACTTATCGAATCAGATGCCATGTCAGGTTTTGCTTTAACTTTTGTTTCTAAAGACGGTGAACGCACATTTGCCACCTACTTAGGCGCCGCCTCCGAACTTACTACTAATGATATTTCAGAAGAAATATTTGATGGGTATAATGTTTTTCACATAGAAGGTTATTTAGTTCAAAGCCATGACCTTATAAAAAAAGCAGTAGCACTTGCCAAATCAAAAGGACTAATCGTATCCTTAGATTTAGCAAGTTATAATATCGTAAAAGAAAATTATGACTTTCTGCATGAGTTAGTAGAAAAATATGTAGATATTGTATTTGCTAATGAAGAAGAAGCAAAAGCCTTCACAGGTTATGAACCCGAAAAAGCACTCGAAAAAATTGCCGAAGTTTGCGATATTGCTATTGTAAAAATTGGCGACAAAGGGTCTTTAATTAAAAAAGAAAATCAACAATATATTATACAACCTTATGCAGCTAATTGCAGAGATACCACCGGTGCAGGCGACATTTACGCATCTGGATTTTTATATGGATACATAAACAATTACCCCTTAGATATTTGTGGAAAATATGGATCTTATTTATCATCAGAAATTATAAAAGTAATTGGTCCTAAATTTTCAGATGATCAGTGGAATAAAATATTAAAAAACATAAAATCATAGAGAAAAAATATTTAACTTTGTAGAAAAATAAAATACAATTCTTTAATCTAAATAACACCAAAATAAACAAGGCTTTAAAATTTTTTAAATAAAAAAAAATGATACAATTAGGAGTAAATGGTTTTGGAAGAATTGGCAAATTAGTTTGCCGCATGCTTTTAAGTGACACTAACGTTAATTTAATACAAATAAACGATCCTATGCCAACCGAAACAATTGCACATCTTTTAAAATACGACAGTTTACATGGTCAATATAAGATAGATATAAGCCATAAAGAAAATTTTATTTATGTCAATGGTAAACAAGTAGTAGTTACACATTTTATACACCCATCTCAAATACCATGGAAAAAAAATGGGATAGACATTGTTGTCGATGCGAGCGGTAAATTTAAAACATCCTCCAGTCTTCAAGGTCATTTAGATATGGGAGCAAAAACTGTTATATTAAGCGCTCCTGCAGACGATGATTCAATAAGTCGGACAGTAGTAATGGGTGTTAATCACAACAACATTACTATTAACGATAAAATTATTTCCAATGTCTCTTGCACAACGAATTGTGTTGCAATTATGTTAAAAGTGCTATTTGATAATTTTGGGGTAACAAGGGCTTTTATGAATACCATACATCCTTTTACTAACAATCAAAATTTACAAGATGGATTTCATAAAGATTTGCGTAGGGCAAGATCGGCATTCAACAACATTATCCCAACAACGACTTCGGCTATCGCAGCTACTAAAGCCATATTTCCATCATTAAAAAATAATTTTGATGGTTTTGCATCGCGTGTTCCCATTGCCGATTGTTCGTTTGTTGAACTTACTGCACAATTAACGACAAATGTCAGTGTTGATGATATTAATGCTGCATTTCTCAAAGAATCGGAAGAAAAACTAAAAGAATACTTAGAATATACCGATGCACCCATTGTTAGCAGTGATATTCAAAGCAATAAACATTCGGCTATTTTCGATTCGCAACTAACACGTGTTGTTGGCGGAGATTTAATTCAAATTGTTGCTTGGTATGATAATGAAGCCGGCTACTCCGCCAGAATTATTGATTTAATTAAACATATTTCTCAATTATGAAACAAAAAATAAAATCGAAAGCGCTTGAAGTTAATCTTTCTGAAACTCAAAAAATTAAAGTTGATATTCCAGAAGAGCATATTTGGTTTTTATCTCTTTCTGTCAATTATTATGGAATTAACCAACGCACTTCCCATTTTTTTAAAGAACTACATCACCCTTATTCGAACAACAAAATAGTTGTCGATGCCCTCATCAAAATTCTAAGCGACGAATTTTGGATATATAAACAACTTGAAGAAAAAGAAAAAATTTATGACATTTTATTTGGAATTTTCAAAATACTACTCAATAGAAAATTAGAAATTAAAGAATCTAAATATGTTATACAAAATTATTTGCAATTTTTTTCCACTAATTTTAACGATATAAAATCATTAAAAAATGGGATAAAACACTTTATAGAGTTGCTTAACGAAAATATGGAAGAAAACCTGTTCAGCTATCTTAGTAATATTTCGTTTTTTAGGACTTCTTTAAAAGAAGCAGCACACGATGAAGATAACAAACAATTAGTTTTCGATTTCACAAAAAGACTTTTAAACGAAAGTATTGATTTTTGGGAAAATACAACTAAAATTGAAGAATGGTATAAAAGTGTAAATGATAAATTTTCTAAAGATTATTCAGAAAATATCGAACAAATAGGGAAAAAATTATATAACAACTACAGACAACGTATCAACGAAGCTACTACATTTAGCGAACTTATAAAATACAGCTTTACTTTTTCTGAAATTATTGAATTTCTGAGAAATAAAATTATAGATTTTAAAGAAGCCACTGATCAATTTGTATTTATATTCTATCTGCTCCATCTCCCTGGAACAATATTCCATAGAGATTATATTCTGGTCGATTTAAATAAAGCCATAAAAAGAATAAGTGGAGAATGTAATAAAACACAATGTATTAATTCAATAGACATTTTATATTCTTTATTTGCCGACTTTAAGTTAAGCAACACAAGTTTTATACTTGATTCTATTTTGACTTTAGGAAAAGAAATTATCAATACAAAAAACAAGGATTTAATACATTATTTCGAAGAAAAAACTATTTTATTCGGTTTTATTAGTCCGGGTGTTGCTTATTTAACCAACGATTGGGAAGTAAAAGTTGACCCCAACCATATTAAAAACATACGTGTATGGCAAGAACTCATTGCATACGACCCTCTTACAATGAAAAAACTGTTATCATCTCTTATTATCAATTTACGCATAGGAGGTATTTTTATCTTCGATACCGATCTCTTTCAAAAAGATATTACAAAATTTTTAAATGCCAACATCTCGCCTATTTATAAACAAGTAAAGCAATTATTAAGAATATATCCCGTATATTTCAACGAAATTGGAGCCGAAGGACAATTGAGAGATGTAACTACAAAAATTGATGAAATTTCAAATCGTGCCGATAAACTAATTCATTTTTTAAGAAAACAAGTACATACAGAAGGAAGCAATTCGCATATTAAGATTACTTTAGAAATAATTAAATTTTGGTACCATAAAAACAAAAAAGTACTTCAAGCTATTGTACCTGAAAATGTATACACAACAATAGATGTCGAAGGACAATGGGTTGACGGCGTAAACAAAGTGTTAGTAAAAACATGCCAAGCCAACAATTGCCAACTCGAAGACTTAATAAAACTTGATAAAGTTACACTGAAAAATTATTTAAACAAAATACCTCAATCAAAAAACAAAGATTGTCAACGTGTTGCCTTAATAATAGAATTATACCAATTGCTAAAAGAAAAGTATTTATTTTCCACTAACGATTTGGGAGTTTTATTGACAAAATTTCATCACATAGAACAAAACACTATCGACTCCTTAATCATACATATTGATAAAGAAAATAATTTTGAAGCTTTAAAAATTATCTATTCACTAATGAAACAATTAAATGAAAAGATTTTTGATTCAAAACAGAGCGAAGGATGGGAAAACATTTATTACAAACGACATATTGCATTTGGTATTCCTTCTATGTATGGCCAATATCATGAAGAGAAATTTGAAGCTATGGGGCTTACATTCCGATTAGAACAAATTGCCTCTACATTGGTAGAAAAAATAATTAATGAAATAAAAACAGAATATTTTACGGCAAAAACACTCAAAAATGTTTTCTCTGTTATTCAACTCATCAGAGAAGGATTAAGTCTTGATGGAATTTATGACCAAGGATTTGACTCTAATTTAAAAATGTTACAGTATAGTTTAACTTCCGAAAGTTTTACTATTCGACAGTATATTAACATTTTTCAATTTATGGAAAAAAACTTAAAAGAGATAATCAACAACTATTTTATTAGACCCTACGAAAAACAACTTTCGCTAATCATTCCCATGTATTTTTTTAATAACAAAGATAAAAATGAAAATAATAAACGAAAAGTCATCATGCAGCAATCCGAAATCTTTTACAGAGATTTACTATCGTCTGCATTTCTCATTCAATCGCTTGACAATTTCATTGGAAAAATACTTAATAATTTAAGGCGATTAAGCACCACATTATCTGACGTTGAAATAAAAAACATTATGACTTATAATCCCGACAGTGTTATAAGTCCTCTATACCGCGAAACGCTCGACATAGACAATCAAGTCTTTTTAGGCTCAAAAGCATATTATTTAAAAAAGTTATACCTCAACAATTTTCCTGTACCTCCCGGTTTTGTCATCACAACAGAAGTATTTAGACGCTTAAAATCTATTATGAAAACAAAGTCTTTATACAATGAAATTGATGAGCTAATAATGAAATATATTTCAGAATTAGAAAAAATCACCCATCTTTCGTTTGGCAATCCCAACAATCCTTTATTACTTAGCGTAAGGTCGGGTGCTGCTATTAGCATGCCTGGGGCAATGAACACTTTTTTAAACGTAGGAATGAACGACGAAATAACCGAAACGTTAAGTAAAAAAGACAATTATCCATGGACATCATGGGATTGCTATCGTCGTTTACTACAAACATGGGGCATGGCTTATGGACTCAGTAGAAATGATTTCGATAAAATCATATTAGATTATAAAAATGAATATAATATTCAACGTAAAATTGATTTCACTCCAACAATCATGAGAGACATTGCTTTTGCTTATAAAAAACATTTAGAAAAAAATGGTATTACCTTCGAAGAAGACCCATTTAAGCAAATCAAACAAGCAATTATTTCAGTGTTTAATAGCTGGGATATAGGAAGAGCAAAAGTTTACCGCGAACATTTACAAGTTGCCGATGAATGGGGTACCGCTGTCATTATACAACAAATGACATTTGGAAATCTACACAAAGAATCAGGCTCTGGTGTCTTATTTACACACGACACACAAGACAATATTCCCGGCATTAATCTAACTGGCGACTTTTCGTTTCTCAGCCAAGGAGAAGATATTGTAGCTGGACTTATCAACACCTTACCTATAAGCGAAAACCAACGAAAACGCTATTACCACAACAGCAAAATTTCTTTAGAATCGGCGTTCCCAAAAATTTATAATCGACTAAAAGAAATAGCTTACGACTTAATAGAAAACCACGGATTTGCACATCAAGAAATAGAATTCACTTTCGAATACACCGAACCAGAAGACCTTTACATACTGCAAACAAGAGATATGATAATAAACAAACAAGATGTAATCGAAGTTTTTGCCACTCCCGAAAAAGAAATGGAACTAATAGGTTGCGGAATCGGTATTGGCAATAGAGTATTAAACGGTATGGTAGTTTTCGATTTTGAAGACTTACTAATAATGAAAGAAAAATATCCTACTAACAATGCTATACTCGTTAGACCCGATACAGTTCCCGACGACATTGAGCTAATTTTTGAATGCGAAGGTTTGCTAACAGGAAAAGGTGGCGCCACTTCGCATGCTGCTGTTACTGCTGGTTCTTTAGGAAAAGTGTGTGTCGTAAACTGTGCTGATATGACAGTATATGAAAATCAAAAAAAAGCAATAATAAATGGCACCGAATTTCATTCGTTTAATTTAATAGCAATAGATGGAATAAAAGGAAATGTGTATAAAGGAAACTATCCTATAAAAAAGCAAGAAATAATTTAACTTATAAAAAATCATAGTCATGTTTCAAATAAATAATAAAAAAACACTCGGGATCAATAGTTTAGGAAGAATTGGAAAACTCACTTTATGGTATCATTTGTCAAGGCGATATTTTGATACTATTGTCATTAATGTAGGACGAGAAGTAGGTAAAAAATTTGAAGATTTAATTCATACTATGACTCGCGACACAACCTATGGGCAGTTGGATACCTTTTTGTATGGACATACAGGTAAAAAAGCTGAAATTCAAATTCTTGACAGAGATGCAGGAGTAATTATGATAGACGGCATTACTGTAAAAGTTTTATATACAGATAGAAATCCTCTAAATATTAAATGGAGAGATGCAGGTGTAAAAGTTGTTGTCGATTGTACAGGTAAGTTTTTAGATCCTACACTGCCTGCAAACGATACTAAAGGTAGCCTAAATGGGCATATAGAAGCTGGAGCATTAAAAGTAATTGCAAGTGCACCATTTAAAATTAAAAATGCTGCTTTCGATAACCCTGACAATTATCCAACATTAATATATGGCATCAATCACAATAAATTCGACCCACAAAAACACCATATTATATCAGCCGCAAGTTGTACTACCACCGGACTTGCCCACATGATAAAACCATTGCTTGACGATGAAGAAACAAAAAGAGTATTAACTGCAAGTATGTCGACAGTACATGCTGCAACCAATACACAAAGTGTACTCGATTCAGTGCCTTCAATAGGAACTTCAGATTTACGCAAAAATAGATCAGTACTTAATAATATTATTTTAAGTTCGACAGGCGCAGCAAAAACACTCGAAAAAGTCATTCCACAAGCTGCTGCATTTGGCTTTATGGCTGACTCTATTCGCATTCCAACATCCACAGTATCTCTTATTTCGCTTAACATCACTTTTAACTCTCGATTAACTGAAAATGGAATGCCTTTCATTAATGCCGATTATATTAAAAATCTTTATAAAACAGCAGCGACAGGTTCACAGAAAAATCTTTTACATTTTTCAGATATTCAAAGCGTATCTTCCGACCTTATGGGATTAGAAGCAGCAATTGTTATTGAAGGAAATGAATTGCACACACGTACAGGTTTTTTGCAACTTCAAGCTGAAATTTTAGCACAAGCCGGAATACATGGCATTAATGAAGTAAATATTCCCGTAACACATGCAAAAATAATGGGATGGTACGACAACGAATTTGGAAGTTATGTGTATTGTTTAGGAGAATTAACTCAATTTATTGATTCTCAAATAAATTAAATAACATCTACTCTATCAAATAAAATTTAACTATAATAATAAAAAGAAAATATTATTTTGTTAATAAATTTGTAAAAAAAACACAATTATATATAAAAAAACATTATCTTTGTAAAATTTTTCATATAAAATAACATAAATATTACAGGTAGTATCCGAAAAACCTTTAACAGAGTAGGAAAAATTAATACACTATAATTATGATAAAAAGTAAAATTAAACCCATAGTTTTGTTAATGACAGGATTGCTATGGGGAGGATTTGTGCAAGCACAAGAATCTGTCAATGCCTCTGGTGGCAATGCCACAGGAAGTGGAGGTACTGTTGCCTACTCTATCGGAGAGATGTTTTACACTTCCGATAACAGCACTACAGGAACTGTTGATAAAGGTGTACAGCATGCTTATGAAATCTATACTGTAGATATTAAAGAGCAAGCAAACACCAACATAGCATTAAGTGTTTATCCTAATCCAACAGTAGATCAATTAACATTAGCAGTAGTCGGAGTAGATAACGATAAATTATCTTATCGTCTCTACGATATTCAAGGAAAATTGCTACTCAATGCTCCAATCAATGCTAATGAAACCCACATTGATATGCAGCATTTTCCAAAAGCAACTTATTTTATTAATGTGATAAATCAAAAATCAGAACAACTAAAATCATTTAAAATCATTAAAAATTAAGAATCATGAAAAAATTAATCTTTACATTTTCAGTAATTTTATTATCATTAGGAGCTTTTGCTCAAGCGCCGCAAAAAATGAGCTATCAAGCAGTTATTCGTAACAGCAGTGATGCCTTAGTTACCAACACAACAATAGGCATGCAAATAAGTATTTTACAAGGAGAAACATTTGAAATAGTAGTTTATGTAGAAACACAAACACCCAAAAGCAATGCTAATGGATTGGTAACTATCGAAATTGGCAATGGAACTGTTATCAGTGGCGATTTTGCTGATATTGATTGGACAGATGGTCCTTACTATATTAAAACCGAAACCGACCCTGCTGGTGGAACCAATTATACCATTACCAGCACAAGCCAGTTATTAAGTGTACCTTATGCTTTGCATGCAAAAACAGCAGAAATACTCACAAGCGAGATTACCGAAACAGACCCTGTGTTTACTGATTGGGATAAAACGAGCGGCATTACAATTACAGAAAGTCAAATTTCAGACTTAGGTGATTATATTGAAACTGAAACCGATCCTGAATTTAGCGTTTCTGTAGCATCAAGCATTACCACTACCGACACAGCTTATTGGAACAATAAATTAGATAGCTATACCGAAACCGACCCTGTGTTTAATAATTCTGTGGCAAAAAGCATTACCACTACCGATACAGCATATTGGAACAATAAACAAAATCCTTTAAAAGCTGGGAAATGTATTATTATTAAAAACGACACAATCAGTACTAACGATAAATTCTACTTAGGGCAAGACACCTTAGGAGGTTATGTATTCTATATTTACAGAGATGATAAGGGAGAGCAACACGGTTTGATTGTACACCCAAAAGAATATGGTGATCAATGGAGTACCTCAACAACGCAGTCTAATGGAACTAGCACCTATGATGGACTGACTAACCATCGATTAATGAGGGGAATATCTTATATTTTCGATAACATCAGCGGTATAGGAAGAGATTGGTATTTACCTTCCATTGATGAATTAATTTTATTGTGGCACGCCAGATTTCATATCAATAAAACAGCAGACAGCAAAGGTACACCCATTTTTAGTACTAAACCCTATTGGAGCAGTACAGAATATGATGGAAAATATGCATATTACTTGGAATTTGAAACAGGTATAGTGGGGAGAACCAATTTTTTAAAATCAGATGGTCTTCCTTACCGTCCTATTCGCGCTTTTTAATTTATTCTCTAAGCATTTGTTAATTTAAAACGAAAATCTAAAATTATTTTTTTAAGCACATACTTACAAAACTTTAAGTACAAATGCAGTTAGCTGCATTTGTACTTTTTTTTAAAATTTAATAATCTATATTTTTTATGTTAAAAAAAACATTTTTCTATATTTTTTTCTTTCTATATATTACACCCACTATATATAGTATTTCATTACAGCCTATTGACACTATTCCCTATTCAGCTTATTTACTAAGTGAATATATTCAGAAAAAATCTGTAACTGGAAATGAAAAAGAAGCTGGATTGTTTTTTTCTCACATCGCTCAAGAACATGGATTATATGTTACACTATTTAACGACAAAGAAGATACGTTTAATTTTGCTGCTTCTTTATACCCACTCACATCAAAAAAGCCCAATGTTGTATTACTCACCCACATCGATGTAGTAGAAGCCCAAGAAAACGAATTCAATCGCTATCCTCCTTTTTCAGGAACTATTGCCGAAGGGTATATTTGGGGAAGAGGCTCTTTAGATAATAAAGGAATGGGAGTAATGCAACTTATTGCTCTTTCAGCATTTATTTCTATGGCACAAGAAAAAGATTTACCTTATAATATAACTATCCTTGCCGTTTCTTCCGAAGAAATAGGAGGCGATAAAGGGGCAGCTATTGTTGCTGAACAATACTTAGAATACCTTAATCCCATCGTTGTATTTGGTGAAGGCGGAGTTGGAGCAGATAAGATTCTTAAAAAAGATCCTAGAAAAAAAATATTTGGGATCGGAGTGGCTGCCAAACGAATGCTATGGTTAGAGCTTACTTTAAACAACAACAAATCAGGACATGGTTCGGTACCTATCAGCAATTATTCTATAGCACAGCAAATTAATGCATTAGAACGCATAATTAGATTCAATCAAATAAGACCTTTACAATTTTGCAATGCTTCACGCTTAATGTTTAAAGAATTAGGTAATCTCGAAAAAGGAATACGTAAACCTATTTATAAGAATATACATCAACATTCTCTACTTGTTCGTCCTTTTATTCGAAAAAACGATGTCATTTATTCCGTAGTAAGCAATACCATTACAATCACTAATCTCTATTCTACCCCTGGACCAGCCAATATCATAGCAACTCAAACCAAAGCAGTATTAGATTGCCGTTTACTTCCCGGCACAAAAAGTGAACAATTTATTAAACAAATTAAACGCTCTATTTTTAATGATTCTATTCACATTAACATTCTTAAAGAAGGAGTTTCTGCTCCCACCACTCTTCCTGACCAGCATTATTTTGCAATGAAAAAAGCTTTAGAATCAGTTTATGATTCCATAGCCGTAATTCCTATTATTGTACCCGCCTCAAACGACAACAATTATTTTAGAGCTAAAGGAATTCCCACTTATGGGATTTTACCTTTATTTTTGACCTACGAAGAAATAGCAAGCATACATAATGTTAATGAACGAATTTCTATTGAAGGTCTTGAAAAAGGAATAAAAGTTTATAAAAATCTTATTGCCCAGTATCTCAACAATGAAGTGCCGTATATTAAGAGTTTTATTAACTCCCAATAATAACATATAAAACAAATTTTTATTTTTTTTTATAAAATAAAAAAAAAATCATACTGCTTGAAAAAAAATAGTATTTTTGCAAAATTATTATTATTATAAATAATGTATAAATTCAATTTTAACTAATTAAATTTTCATCAACATGAAAAAAATATTTATTTTATTTACAGCTACTTTCATTTTTTTACAAACTTTTTCACAATCTGTTACCGTATCTTTTACAGGTAAAAATACAAGCGATAATTATATACAAATAGACAGCGTTATTATCATTGATTTAAATAAAAAATGGTCTCATACCCTTGTTTATCCAGATACTACTTTTGATTTGTACACAGTTGGGATTAATGATTATTATAATCAACATACTGATTTTTTATTATCTCAAAACTCACCCAATCCTTTTAATGGAACTACCAACTTTACACTATCTATTGGAGAAAGAGAAAATATTGTTATAGAAATACACGATATTTTAGGGAAAACAATAGTTAGTTATAGTAATATTTTAAATGCTGGTGTTCACACTTTTACTGTTAATTTAGGTATTCCTCAAATGTATTTTTTAACTGCCAAATCTAACAATAAAATTGCTTCGATAAAAATGATTAATACACTTAGTGCAGGAAAAGAAGCAAGTATACAATATAAAAGCAATAATATAATAGAAAAACCTACTCATAAAGCTATTCAAACAAAAGAGTTTTCGGCTGGAGATAAAATGCAATATGTTGTGTATTACAATGGAATATTCACAAATATCGTACAAGCTCAAACAGAAAGTGAAGATTTTACTTTTATATTTAATCCCAATATATTTGTAACACAAACTCCTCAAAATCGTACTGTTCTTATAGAAGAATTTACCGGCACTAATTGTGGCTACTGCCCCGATGGACATCGTATCGCCGATTCTTTAGTAGAAGCTTATCCAGGTATTATTTACAATATGAATGTGCATGCTGGTTCATTTGCAGCATATTACAAAACAAATGTAGGCACTTTGCTTAACAGCTATTTCTTTGTTAGCGGCTATCCTAGTGGACTTATAAGTAGAGAGTTAGTAAAAACAGGAGATAATAAATATGCTTATGCTATCAACAGGGGTGGCTGGGGATTTGTTGCCGAACAGCTCTATACCAAACCTTCTTATGTCAATGTTGCTGCTAAAACCACTATCGATACACTAACACGTAAATTAGCATGCGAAGTCCAAGCTCACTTCACCAA
The DNA here is from genome assembly GCA_964610025.1 of uncultured Lentimicrobiaceae bacterium. GTDB lineage: Bacteria > Bacteroidota > Bacteroidia > Bacteroidales > WCHB1-69 > UBA5266. Next base: position 41,835 of record CAZSTX010000001.1, on the reverse strand, counting down.
CAATAGCACTGCAAATAACGGAAAAAATTATATACACATCGCTATTTTACAAGATAGCATTTGGGGACCTCAAAGCAATGGTAAGAAATACAATCCAGACAAATGGAATGATAGCATCAATAAATACCAACACAATCATATGTTAAGAGAGTTAATCTTAGGCGTTGATGGTGAAAACATGGGTGGAATATCTAAAGGTACAAGCTATCAAAAAACATTTACTTACGACATTCCTTTGAAAATAAGCAATGAAGAAATGGTATTAGAAAATATCTCTGTTTTAGTATTTATTACAGAAGGCGAACCATCTAATTCTAGTGAAATTCAAAGTAATAAAGAAAGAATTATTTACGTCAACAAAAGTGAGTTACTTCTCACAAATGAAGAATAAATCAAACAATGATATGATATACAAAAAGAGACTGTCAGAAAAGGCAGTCTCTTTTTACATAACACTCAGCACTATTAATCGAACCGCTTAGTATAAAAATGACAATAAGGAATGCTTCCCTTTCTCAAATAATATTGTTGATGATAATCTTCTGCTTTATAAAAAATACTTGCAGCCCTTAAACGTGTTTTTACATCATATCCTTTCTGTTTTAAGATAGCTATTAATCGTTCAGCTATAGTCTTTTGCGTTTCATCTATATAGAAAATTTCAGAACGATATTGCAATCCAACATCACTACCTTGACGATTGGACTGTGTAGGGTCGTGTATCTCAAAAAACACTTTTGCAAGTGTTTCAAAATCTGTTTTATCTTCGTCAAATACGACACGAACAGCTTCGGCATGTCCACCAATATTTCGACAAACTTCCTCATAGTTTGGATTAGTAGTAGTTCCACCCGTATAGCCATTTTCGACCAACAACACCCCTTTTTGTCTTCTCATAAAATGCTCTACTCCCCAAAAACAACCACCAGCAAATATAGCTATCTTTTCTTTTTTTGACATAGATTTTTTTATTTTGTAACAAAAAAACATCAATAAAGTTTAACACAACATTAATTTGTTTTTATTTATTATAACACTATAACATTTATTTATATTATACGTTTAAATATAATATATTATATATTGCAATAATGTTAAAGTTAAAAAACATATTTTTTTATACATCACTTATTTTGTTAACTTCTTGCCAACAGTATAACAGCAAACAATCTGCTATTGTTACAACTGTTGAAATAATGAAAGTAACATTACATGCCGACACACTTTATCAAAATTATATAGGAAAAATAGAAGAAGAATTTTCATCTTCTCTGAGTTTTTCTGTTCCTGGAAATATCGAACAAGTATTTGTTAATGAAGGAGAATATGTTGAAAAAGGAAAATTACTTGCTACCTTAAACAAAGAAAATCTACAAAGCACTTACGATGCTGCTGTTGCTATGCTTAAACAAGCAGAAGATGCTTATGAACGTTTAGAGAAATTACACAAAAAAGGTAGTATCCCTGAAATACAATGGATTGAAATGGTTACTAATCTCGAAAAAGCAAAATCGGCAGAAAAAATAGCTAAAAAAAATCTTTCTGATGCTAATCTTTACGCACATTTTAGCGGAATTATAGGAAAACGCCATATAGAAAAAGGGATGTATGTAATGCCAACAATGAAAGTTATAGACTTATTAAGCACTAAAAACATCATTGTAAAAGTCCCTATTCCCGAAAATATCATTTCTTTTGTATATGTAGGACAAACGGTAAAAATAACTGTTTCTGCATTAAATAACAGATATTATGAAGGCAAAGTAAATATGAAAGGAATTGTAGCCAATCCTCTATCCCATAGCTACGAGATTGCTATTCCTGTCGAAAATAAAGACAAACAACTCATGCCTGGAATGATATGCAAAGTGCAGCTTGTCGCCGACGACTCTTCACAAGTAATAGTTGTTCCTGTGCAAGCAGTTAAACTCACCCATAATGGCGAACATTTTGTGTGGTTAGCAATAGATGGAAAAGCACATAAACAATATGTTAAAATAGGTGCATTAAGTGATTTTGGAGTGATTATCAAAGAAGGATTAAGTGATAATAATTTAGTAATAATCCAAGGCTATCAAAAAGTAAGTGAAGGCTGTAATATAAAAATTCAATGAAAGGAATCGTTGAAAGAATAGTCGAATTTTCTATGAAAAACAAACAGATAGTTTATCTGTTTGTGGTTATGCTAATGGCATTTGGTATTTATTCTTTGTTTCTTATGCCTAAACAAGAATTTCCTGTTTTCACTATACGACAAGGGCTTGTAATTGGTGTCTATCCCGGTGTTTCTTCTTCTGAAATAGAAAAAAGACTTACCAAACCTTTAGAAGAATACTTATTTAGTTATAAAGAAGTTCAAAAAGAGAAAACCTATTCTATTTCACAAGATGGATTAGCATTTATAGTCGTCGAATTATCTGATAAAATCAAAAACAAAGACGAATTTTGGTCTAAATTTAGGCACGGATTAAAAGAATTTAAACAGACTTTGCCATCAGGAGTAGTAACATTAATTGCCAATAACGATTTTGGCGAAACTTCTGCTCTTTTAATATCTATAGAATCGGAAGAAAAAACATACCGAGAATTAGAACAATATTTAGAAGATTTAGAAAATAGATTGAGGCAAATAAAATCTGTGTCTAATTTGCGTCATTACGGATTGCAACACGAGCAAATTTCTGTCTATATTAATAAAGAAAAATTAGCTGCTTATGGCATTAATAGCTCTTCTTTATTAGCAACTTTGTTTACACAAGGCATTTCGTCTATCAGCGGGATAGTAAAAAATGATCAAGTATTAGCCCCTATTCATATTTCTGAAACATTCAAAAACGAAAAAGATGTTGGCGAACAAATTGTATATATTGACCCAACAGGAAATATGATACGTCTAAAAGACATTGCAACTATTGTAAGAGAATATCCCACCCCTACTAGCTATATAAAAAATCAAGGCAATAAATGCTTATTGCTATCGCTCGAAATGCAAGAAGGACATAACATTGTAAAATACGGACAAGAAGTAAATAAAGTATTGGATAAATTTCAAAATGAATTACCCAACGATGTTCATCTGTTTAAAGTTGCAGACCAACCAGAAGTGGTAAACCATTCAGTCAAAAACTTTTTTAAAGAAATGATTATAGCTATATGCACTGTTTTATTAGTGCTTATGCTATTACAACCTTTAAGAGTAGCTGCTATTGCAGCTATGATTATTCCTATTACTATTTTTATCTCAATAGGCATTATACATGCACTCGGTTTTGAACTCAACACTGTTACATTAGCTGCTCTAATTGTCATTTTGGGGATTATAGTAGACGATTCTGTCGTTATTATCGATAATTATTTAGAAAAATTAGACCACAATATCCCTCGCTGGGAAGCGTCTGTAAAAAGTGCTAAAGAACTGTTTAAATCTGTCTTATCGGCTACTTTAGCTATTAGTATTACTTTTTATCCTTTTTTATTTACTACGGTAGGCATATTCAACGATTTTATACAAGCTTTCCCTTGGACAATTACTATAACTCTTTTTGTTTCACTTTTAATAGCAATGCTATTTATACCTATTATTCAATATACTTTTATTAAAACAGGTCTACACGAAAAAATAAAAAACAAAAAACAAATAAGCAGTATTTTGTCTAATTTTATACAAAAACAATACGATAAAGTAATACATTTCGCTTTCAAATATGCACGATTAACCATTTTTACGGCTATTGGTGCCATATTGGTCGGAAGTATTGTTTTCTTTAATTTACCGCAAAAAATGATGCCTATTACAGAACGTAATCAATTTGCCGTTGAAATATACTTACCTACTGGCACACCTCTTAATATTACTGAAAAAATAGCAGACTCTTTAGAAAATTTACTCAATAAAGATAAAAGAATTACTTCTATCACTTCTTTTATAGGCGCTTCATCTCCTCGTTTTCATACTTGCTACGCCCCCAATATCCCTGGTGAAAACTATGCGCAATTTATCGTAAGCACAACTGATATTCAATCAACAATAGATGTTCTTGATGACTATGCTGCTACTTATGTGAATTATTTCCCTAATGCCCTTGTAAGATTTAAACAATTAGATTTTGTTTTTGCTTCTTATCCTATAGAATTGCAAATAACAGGCAATCATTTACCCGATTTACTTCTTGCCGAAAGCATACTTTTAAAAGAAATAAAAAACATGAAAGAAATATTATTCGTTCATTCCGATTACAAAGATTTGCAACCAGGCGTTCTGGTAAATATTGACAATGTAGAAGCTAATAATTTAGGAATATCAAAAATAGATGTCGCTAATAATTTAGCTTTACGATTTAGTAGTGGAATACCTATTACATCTATCTGGGAAGATGACTATTCAGTAGATGTAGTGCTAAAAGCAGAAAGTGATAAACAGCCCAATTTTAACGACATTCCAGACGAATATATTTCCACCCTAATTGGCAATACAGTACCACTACGTCAATTAGCAACTACAACTGCCGACTTCACGCCAGGACAAATAGTTAGAAGAAATGGCGTTTATTGCTTAACACTATTAGCAGAAGTAAATAGAGGATATAATGTTGTAAATGTTACGTCTCAAATAGCATCAAATATAAAAAAACACATTCAACTTCCAAAATCTGTAACAATAAATTGGGGAGGTGTACGCGAACAAGATATGATGCTAATGCCAACGATTGTCTATGGTTTAATTATCGCTGTAGCTATTATTTTTATGATTTTAGTATTCCATTTCCGAAAAATCAATTTAGCTTTGCTTATCTTTTCTACTGCTATGTTATCTGTTTTTGGAGGTTCGGTAGGAATATTAATAATGCGAATGGAATACTCTCTTACCTCTGTATTAGGATTAGTAGCCTTGATGGGGATTATTGTCCGTAATGGTATTATCATGTATGATTATGCCGAAGAATTACGACTAATACATGGGAAAACCGCTTACGATGCTGCTTTAGAAGCTGGAAAACGCAGAATGCGTCCTATTTTCCTAACATCAGCTGCTGCTTCAATGGGAGTTATTCCAATGATTATCAGCAAAAGCACTTTATGGGCACCTATGGGGGTAGTTATTTGCTTTGGCACTTGGCTGTCAATGTTATTTGTAGTTACTGTATTACCAGTCAGTTACTGGTTAGTTTTTAAGAAAACAGATAAAAAAGTTACGCTATAATATGAAAAAAAATATTTTATTATTCCTATTTTTCTTTCATTGCTTTCTCATTCAAGCACAATCTTCTTATAGTCTTGATACTTGTATTGTATTAGCGTTAAAACAAAATGTTGAAATAAAGAACAAACTTTTATCTATCGACATGGCTAAAGAAACCAAAAAGGAAGCTTTTACTAAATATTTTCCCAGCATATCGGCTACTATTATCGGATTTAGTGCGCACATAGAAGGTTTTATTAATGCAAAATACAACTCCATTATTGACGATTATGAATTGCCAGCAACAGACGTCAATTTAAATTATAAACTACTGATAAACAAAGGTTTTTTAGCTGGCGTTCAACTAACACAGCCTATTTTTGCAGGAGGAAGAATTTATACTGGAAATCAATTAGCTACTATTGGCATTAAAGTCGAAAAACTACAACTTAGCCTTACAGAAAATGAAATTAAAAGAAAAATAGAAGAAGTATTTTTTCAAATCATTTCGCTTGAAGAAAAGAAAAAAACAATTGACATTATATCATCACAACTAAACAATTTACACAAAGACGCAGAAACGGCTGTAAAAGCTGGCATTATCAATGCTAATGATTTTTTAAAAATAAAACTTAAGCAACAAGAGGTAGCAAGTGCTAAAATTAAAATAGAGAATGGCATTCGCATGTCTAAATTAGCACTACATCAATACACTGGAATTAAAGAAAAAGATTTTAATATTATTTACGATAGTATTTCCATACCAGAATCTCCTTTAAATTACTATTTACCTCCCGAAGAAGCGGTCGATAAACGCATAGAAAATCAGCTATTACTCTATCAAAAAAAAGCTAACAAACTACAAAAACAAATGGAAATAGGAAAATATTTGCCTTCTATAGCTATAGGTTCTACTTATCTATATAATGAAATGTTGGGTTCAAAAAATAACTTAGGTTTTGTATTTGGAGTTATTTCTATTCCTATTTCTGATTGGTGGGGAGGTGCACATGCTATTCAGAAACACCGGATACAAGAAAAAATTGATGATAATAATTATCAAAGCAACATGCAGCTATTACAACTGCAAATCGAGCAATCATGGAATGAATTAAACGAAGCTTATATGCAACTGCAAATCTTACAATTGGAAATCGACCAAGTCCAAGATAATTTAAGAATCTATAATGACTATTACTTATCGGGAACTATCAATTTATCAAGTTTATTAGAAATTCAAACCTTACTACAACAAAGTCAAGATGCTTATCTTGATGCCTATATCACTTTTATAAAAAAACGTACATTTTATTTGCAAACAACAGGACAATAGCTACCATGTGTTGCCTGTTTTGGTTAAAAACTCTTGAGATTCTTTATCTCCCAAACGTGCTGCTTTTTTAAAACACTCATAGAGCATGTCAATATTTCCCAATTCACCGTAAGCAACACCCATATTCACATAAGTTTTAATATGATTAACATCTATTTCAATAATTTTTTCATAATATGAAATAGCTGTTTCATAATCTTTTAACTTTTTATAAGCAGCAGCTAAATTATACAGTGCTTTTATATTTACACTATCTATTTGAATCGCTTTTTTGTAAGCAAATATTGCCTTTGTATTGCTATCTAAAACCAAATACACTATTCCTAAATTAAAATAAGTCTCTTTATTTAACGAATCAAGTAAAATAGCTTTCTTACAAGCATTCAACGATTCATTATAATATTTTAGCTGATAATAAGCCCCAGCCATATTGTTATAATCTTTAGCCGTAAAAACAGATAAAGAAAGAGAATCAGCTTGCTGATATAAAGCAATAGCTTCGTTAAACAAGGATTGGGTTAACTTTTCATTCGCTTGCTGTAGAAAATATTTAGCTTTAGCATCGTCAATTAAAGATTGAGCTTGTGTAAAATAAAACAAACAACTCAAAATAAAAAAAAGACCTATTTTTTTTGTCATTTTAACTTATATATAAGCTAATAACGAAATATTAGTTTATTTATTTTTTATTATTACTTCTTCTAACATTTTCCATACTAAATGTGTAGGAAAACCCATAACTGTAAAAAAAGAACCTTCTATATTCGTTACAGCACGACAACCTATCCACTCTTGTATGCCATAAGCACCGGCTTTATCGTAAGGCATATATTTATCAAGATAATAAATTATTTCATTATCCGTCAAGTCATCAAAAGTTACCCATGCTTCGTCGTAAGCAGTAAGCGTTTTATTGTGTGTTACAACACTAATACCTGTTAGCACAAGATGTTTTTTACCTGAAAGTTGTTTTAACATGTAAAAAGCATCTTTTCTATCGGTAGGTTTTCCCATGATTTCGTTATTAATCGACACTATCGTATCGCCCGCTATAATTATTAAATCTTTTTGCTTTTTATAAGATTCTAAAGCAATTTCTGCTTTTTGCTGTGCCAAATATTGCACAGTTTCGTAAATAGTTAATCCCTGAGGAACGATTTCGCTAACATAGCTATTACAAACAGTATAAGCTATCCCCAACTGCGACAACAATTCTTGTCGGCGTGGGGATAAAGAAGCTAAAACAACCTGATAATTTTCTAAATCTTTTAAAAGCATAAATTCAATTATTTAGATTAGTGATAAAGTGTGATAATAAAACACAAAGGCAATCCTGTAGGATTGCCTTTTATGTCATTTTGTTTCTTTTATTATTTAGCTACTCTTTCGAGCCATTTAACCATCGATAGCATCACTACCATTGAAGCAGCTGTTGCTCCAACAAATACCAACCAACATGCCCAAATAGGAACAGTTGTATAAAGAATTCCTCCTATAAACAACAATGAGTTTCCTATTGCAGTTGCTGCAAGCCAAAGCCCCTGCATTAATCCTTGAAGATGTGGTGGTGCAACTTTAGAGACAAAAGAAATTCCTAAAGGAGATATGAATAACTCTGCAACAGTAAGTATGAAATATAAAATAACCATTATCCATGGCGTTACTTGCATTGCAGCTATTTGTTCTACACTCATTGCCTCTAATTCTCCTTTTGCAGGCAATGCAAAAGAGAACACCATTAATACAACATATGCCAATGCTGCTATCCCCATACCTATTGCAATCTTCATCGGAGTAGAAGGCTCTTTTCCTTTTCTTCTTAAACTACCAAACAACCACATGATGAGTGGAGTAAGTGTAACAACAAAGAATGGATTAACAGCTTGGAATATTTCGGCTCCAATAATTCGTGTAAATCCTAAATTAATATCAATAGCATTCAAATTCACATAATCTCTAGCAAAAAATGTTAAGGAATATCCATTTTGATGAAAAGATAGCCAGAAGAATATCACAATACCAAAAACAGCAAACAAAGCATAAACACGCTGTCTAATTTCTTGTATACTCATTGCAATTTCTTCTTTACTTGTAGGATTATTTTCTTTTTCAATTGCTTTTTTAGCAGGATCTGGAAATTTGTTTTTATTACTTAAATAAATTACTAAAGATATACCCATAGCAATAATAGCTGCCATAAAGGCATATTGAAAACCATGACTAAAAACATCAAGATAACTTTTAGTAAAAACACTTAAATCAACAGTTTCAGGAGCAATAATGTATGCATCATTAGCATATTGAGTTAGTTTAGTAATTGATTCTTCTGGCATTGCACTTCCTGATTTCAAATAAGAATGGCAAAGTTCTGGAAGCGAAGCATTATAATGGAAATTATTGACTTTAAGCCACCAATTTCTTACGCCTATAGCTATCCATGGAGCAAAAAAACCTCCAACATTAATAAACATATAAAAAATTTGAAATCCTGCATCGCGTCTATCAGAGAACTCATTATTATCATACATTTGTCCAACAATAGCTTGCAGATTTCCTTTAAACAACCCATTACCAAAAGCAATAACCAACAAACCAAAACAAGTCAATGTCAAATACAAAGCCATATTTGGAACTGGCGTAGGTGTTGGAATTGCAATAATTAAATAGCCAACAGCCATTAAAATTAAACCTATAAGTATCGTGCTTTTGTATTTTTTAGTCTTGTCTGCAATCAAACCTCCAACTAAAGCCAATAAATATATTGAAGCATAAAATGCCGAATACACATAGCCTGTAGTGGTTTCTGATAGTCCAAATTTAGCTGAAATAAAAAGCGTAAGTATTGCCATCATAATATAGAAACCAAAGCGTTCTCCCATATTCGACAATGCAGCCCCTAAAAGTCCTTTCGGATGATTTTTAAACATAATGTAAATAAAATTAAGTTAATAAAAAATTTCAAAATTAAAAGTGCAAAAATAGAAAAAAAAACATTCATAATGATAGTTTTTAGATGAAAATAAAATAAATAAACGTATCTTATTGTATATTAAAATAAATTCATATTATTTTTTATTATTATTTAAGATTTCTATTTTAATATTTTATACTTTTGCACTTATGAAAATAAATAATAACAACATAGAAATTGCATCTCCTGTAGGGTCTTACGAATCATTAATGGCTGCTATACAAGCAAATACCAATGCTGTATATTTTGGAGTAGGCAATTTAAATATGCGTTCTCGCTCTACTGTTAATTTTACACTAAACGATTTAGAAAAAATTAGCACTATCTGCAAACAACACCATATTAAAACCTATCTAACCATTAATACTGTTATTTATAATAATGAAATAGAAGAAATAACTATTTTATTAGATGCTGTAAAAAAACATGATATAACAGCTATTATTGCCTCTGATTGGGCTGTAATACAAGCAGCTATATCTAAAAAAATCAAAGTACATATTTCCACACAATGCAATATTAGCAATATCGAAGCTGTGCGTTTTTATGCTCAATATGCCGATGTGATGGTTACAGCACGCGAGCTAAATCTAAAACAAGTAGCTGAAATTGTTCAGCAAATTACAAAAGAAAACATTTGTGGTCCTTCAGGAGAATTAGTAAAAATTGAGATTTTTGTTCACGGGGCTTTGTGTATGGCTATTTCAGGGAAATGCTATTTAAGTTTAGACAACTTTGGATATTCTGCCAATCGTGGCGCATGTTTACAAGCTTGCCGGCGATTATACAACGTAAAAGATGCCGATAATGAATTAGAATTATTAGTAAACGAAAAATATATTTTATCTCCTAAAGATTTATGTACTATAGGTTTTTTGGATAAAATATTAGATGCAGGTGTAAGTATTTTAAAAATCGAAGGACGTGGACGTTCACCAGAATATGTAAAAACTGTAACTCGTTGTTACAAAGAAGCTGTTGATGCTTATTTTAATGGAAGTTATGGCGAAGATAAAATTAATTTTTGGATGCAAAAACTTCGAAGCGTCTACAATCGTGATTTTTGGGATGGATATTATTTAGGCAGAAAATTAGGAGAATGGACAAATCGTTATGGTTCACAAGCTAATAAAACCAAAATATACATAGGAAGAGTTACAAATTATTTTAGCAAATTAAAAGTAGCAGAAATTTTAATCGAAAGTGGTAAATTAGAGCAAAATGATGAAATCCTTATTATTGGTCCTACTACAGGTGTTTACGAAGATACTATCAAGGAAATAAGGGTCAATTTAACAACGACAGCTATTGCAGTAAAAGGCGATAACTGCTCCATCTCAACCAAATCTATTGTACGGCGAAATGATAAGGTGTATATTTTAATCCCCACCTGCGATTCTGATGAATTTATATAATATTATTTTTCTATTTTTTTACGTGCATTATTTATACTCACATTTAGTTCAAATCCTATTAGTAAAATCATAGCTATCAACTGTATCCATATTAATAAAATAATCAAAGCACCTATAGAACCATAAATAGCATTATAGCGAGAAAAATTAGTAATATAAAAATTAAATCCAGCAGACGATAATACAATAAGAATAGTAGCTAAAGAAGCTCCTGCCGATAAAAAATGATATTCTCTTTTTTTAGCTGGTGCAAAATAATAAATTATTGAAATACAGAAAAAAACAAGTGTTACAATCAATAACCATTTAAAAACTTTAATAATTGATAAATACCACGTAATCTGAACAAGTCCATGAGTTGCATTGTAAGCTATAAATTGAGTCACTCCTAAATTAAGTGCTAATGTTGTTAAAAACAACAATACCAATATAAAAAGCATAAACAATGAAACTAATTTTTGCTTCACAAATCCTCTTGTTTCTATTTCATGATAAGTAGCATTCAGTTCCGAAATCATGGCATTAGTACCTCTTGTTGCAAAATAAAAAGAAAACAATACACTAAAAGACAATAATGTTCCATTTTTTCTTAAAATACCATCAATCGTTTCTTTTACAAAGCTAACAGATTGTTTGGGCAAAAAATTCTCTATCATTTCATAAGTTAATGGAACAAAATCACCAATTGGTAAATAAGCGATGATGGTAAACAAGAAAAGTACCATAGGAAAAAGTGCCATAAAAAAATTATACGAAAGTGCAGAAGCCCTTCTCGATAATTCACCTTTAATCAATCCTTTTATAAAAAAAAGTAACACATCAAAAATAGGAACTCCATCAAAACCTGGTAAAACAATTTTTCGCAATAATCCTTTTATTTGCACAACAAAAGGATGGTGTATTATATCTGTTTTTTTATATCTTAATTTTAATTTCATACATATAATAATTATAAATACAAAGATATTTATTTTTTATATATAAGATAATTTATTTTTAAATTTCTATTATTAAATTCAAAATAAAGTGTTATCTTTGTGCAAAATCAATAATAATAAAAGTCTTAATATGAAATCATTTTTCACAAAAAACATTAAAGGAGATATTTTTGGCGGTATAACTGCTGGTATAGTAGCTTTACCTTTAGCTTTAGCTTTTGGCATTCAAGCATTTGGAGTAATAGACAGTAAGGATGTAGCAAACATTGGCGCCTATGGAGCTTTGGCAGGATTGACAGGTGCTATAATGATAGGTTTTTTTGCATCTTTGTTTGGAGGAACACATTCTCAAATTAGTGGACCTACTGGACCTATGACCATTATTATGGCTTCTTTAATATCAGGCATTTGGGCAAGTGGCACTACTCCTAACAGTATCGAACATGTAATGATTATCATGTCTATTACAGGAATGCTATGCGGATTATTTCAAATTTTATTTGGAGTAATCAAAATAGGAAAATATATCCGCTATATTCCCTATCCTGTTTTATCAGGCTTTATGAGTGGAATTGGAATTATTATTATTTTACAGCAAATTTATCCTCTTTTTGGATTAAAATCACCTGTTTTAATCGTAGATATGGTTTCACAGTTTCCTATAAAAATCCAACAAGGATTCAACATTTTAGCATGTATTATGGGAGTATTAAGTATTATTATTATTTATTTATTTCCACTAATCACAAAAAAAATCCCCTCTACTTTAGTTGCTTTAATTGTCGTTACAATCATCTCTGTCATAATAGGCTTTGACGTGAAATTTACCATCGGAAAAATTCCTTCAGGATTACCCATACCCTTTTTTGCTAACTTTTCATTAGCAGGCATTAATTGGTTACATACTCTCAAAATCACTATTATTCCGGCTTTAACCTTGGCAGGATTAGGTTCTATAGATACACTTTTAACTTCAGTAGTAGCCGACAATATTACTAAAACCAAACATAACAGTAATAAAGAATTAATTGGACAAGGTATTGGTAATATGGTAGCTGGAATGTTTTCTGGCATTTCAGGTGCAGGTGCCACCATGCGTACAGTTGTCAATGTTAAAAGTGGTGGAAGAACACAATTATCTGGCATGGTGCACTCCTTACTTTTATTGGCTATACTACTTGGATTGGGTAAATATGTCGAATATGTACCTCTATCGGTTTTAGCAGGAATTTTAATTACAGTCGGTTTTGGAATTATTGATTTTAAAGGATTAAAAGATTTATTTAAAATACCAAGAGCCGATGCTATTGTATTAGTAACTGTTTTATTACTAACTGTTTTTGTTGATTTATTAATTGCAGTAGCTATTGGTATGATTATAGCAAGTGTACTCTTTATGAAACGAGCAAGCGACTTAGTAGAGAGCGGTTATAAATCGAGTGCCTTAACAACTTTTGATAAAGAATCTCCTTGGGAAGACGAAAAAGATATGCCTGACGAAATTCGCAATCAAATTTATATACAACGATTAAATGGTCCTATATTCTTTGGCTCTATTACTGGATTTCAAGAAGTAATGAGTAATATACCTGATAATGTTAAAATTGTTATTATTAGAATGAGATTAGTTACTTTTATGGATCAATCGGGACTTTATGCCATGGAAACAGCCATTAAAGAAATGCAAGAAAAAGGAATCACAGTATTAATGACCATTATTCAACCACAACCTATGTATATGTTAGAAAAAATGGACGTTATTCCCGATTTAATACCTCATAATAAAACATTTAAAACTTTTGAAGAATGTACAGCCTATTTAAAATCTATTTTTAAATAAGCATACTGTGTCCATTTAACTTGCCTAATAATCATCAAATAAACTCATTAATTATTACACTTTAAGTATTAATACTCTTTTGCATATAAAAAAAAATTTTTTTTTACTACTTTTATTATAAAAAAATGTAATTTTGCATTGTAAAATATAAACGAAGAAACGATGAAAACACTACCGGTAAAAATTAATTCAATCTATCTTGTTTTAAAATTATCAATAATGAGAAAATTTTATGTATTTATCCTATTTCAAATAATTATCTCGGCGTACTCTCAAAATCACCTTTGTTCCATACTGGAACACGATACAACAATTGTTTTTAACTACCTGCAAGCAGATTATTTAGACGATTATCAAGTTGCTTTAGACAACGAACGTATTTGGTTTTATAAGTACAATGCGTCTTATACGCATGCTAATGAATTTACCCTTTATTGCTTTTATATAAATGAAATGAAAGTCGATTCTTTTATTATTAAAATTCCTCGTTTAAATAGTTCTCTACGAAAAGACTATTATGATAATTATAATCTTTTCGCGGTTTACAATGATTTTATATTACTCGGATATGACCGTTATCTACTTATTCTAAAAAGAAATAATAACACATTTAAGATTTATAAAAAATTAAAACTTAACATACAATTATTACCTGAATTTGTTTCATTTATATCAGAGAACAGTATATTCTTGGCAAGAAATGAGAATTTCAGTGCATACCCTAAAATAAAATCAAATACGCAAATAACAGTACATACTCTTCGTCCGGCAAAAGAGGTCTGTTCCATACAACCGTTTTTTCCATTTATTGCTTCCACACATTGCAGATATGGTGGGGATTTTTTCTCTATCAACTCACACAGAACATGCATATCATTCCATCAAAGCACTAATTATCATATAAACCTATTCGATACTAACTTATTATTATGCGAAAGCATTCATTTGTCCCCTGATTATTGGCAGCAGGTACCTGAAGATCAAATCCGGCTGATAGATAGTTCTCAACAAGCATATATTCTGATTTCAAGTGTTACGCCGCTATTAAAAAAATATTCCTTTTTAGATCATGTATATTGGTTGGATTCAAATACGATACTAACAAAATATTTCAATCAAAATATATGTTATTATGATGTCATTAAGAAACAAAATAACGAATGGAATATTTCAAAATCTCAATTAAATGTGAATGTTCCGAATACAAATGAAGTAATAACAAAAAAACAATATTGGATTGTAAGGCAACATTTGGATAAAGTATTTTTTTATAAAAATAAAATGATTTGTATTTCATCTATTCCCGATATCAATCCTATTGGAATAACTATTGGAGCATATACAACCGACAAAACAGCTTTTTTAGAAAATAAATCAGCTTATTTTTCTATTAGCATATTTAATATAAAATATCCTTAAAATGTTTATAAGGTTTTATCATATAATTATATTATTATTGTTTGTTTCTATCCTAAAATCGCAAAATTCATCCGATTCGAATTTTGCATTTACCATAGATAAAAAAATTATACCATTGTATGATCATTCAAAAACAATAATCGTTGTTATTCCCAATGTTTATTGTTCCGGATGTGTAAAAAAAATTTCATCTTTTTTTGTTAAACAAATAAAACAAAAAGAAAATTTCTCATTGTTTATTCTTACAGAAGGATATGATAATAAATCCTCATTTAATAGGGCTCAAATCAATCACTTTACACAATTATTTCCTTATTGTAAAGGCGTATATTTTGAGTTTCCAGAAAGAATGTCAAAAGAAGAACGATTACGTCTAAATCTAACATCTTATTTCAACTTGTCATACCCTTCCGCTGCATATCCTTTAATAATACTTATAAATGAGGAAGCATACCTATTATTCAAATACAATGAGTTTAATAACAAAACAAAAAAAACAATCAAAAGATTTTGTCATTCAAAATCATTATTTCTTGGTAGAAAAAACTAAATTTTTAAGCAAAAACTATTTTTTATTATAAAAAAGTGTAATTTTGCATTGTAAAATATAAACCTAAAAATACAATGAGTCTGTTAGCTAATTGTTTGTTTGTTTCTATAATACTGCCACACCTTTCCTTTGATTTGTATTTTACCGGTTTTTTAATTGTTATATTTTTGATTAGCTATATTATTTTGCTTGTAAAGCATATTTTTAAACATAACCAATTAATTACCACTCCTTTCTTGAATGTTAAACAAAACAATGACCGCTGGGTGTGGAAAATAATCACTAAAATAAAGCGGGTTTTTCCGCAAAGTAAAAATATAAAAACAGATTATAACCAATTTAAAAATAATGTAATAAAAAAACTAATAAAATATAATTGATATGAAGAAAATAATTTTATTTATCGCCTTTACTGGCTTGATTTTAAGTGCAAACGCACAGGATACGCTAAAATTAAAAACCATAAAAACATATTATGGAGATATAAAAGAAAGTTATTATTATAGAATAGGAGAATTGGATGGTGCTGCAATAAATACAGATACACTTTCTCTTTTAATTCCTGAATTGCTTATTTTAAATGTTAGCAATGATACTTTTTCCTCTGGTGTAAGATTTGAATATATAATAGATTTTTACCTTTATGCTGATACAGGTTTACTCTCGGTGGATCGTAATGTCTCATTACGATATCCCATACCTTATGATTTTTTCCCTAATGATACCATTGACTTAGGCTCTATAGGCTTCAAAGCATTTCCTTTATTAGGAGTAATAAAGGAGATTGAAGGAATGGGTATTGATTTTGAGCAAATAAGCTATTGGAAAATAATAACGGGCATCAGCTATACAAGCAAAGATGGAACTTATTCGGAAAAAGTATTTTATGAAGGTGCGGACACCTCCGTTTTTTATATTGTAAGAGGAGACGTTGGTGTTAAAGCAATAGAACAAAACACAAGTATTTTCACTCTTTATCCCAATCCAGCCAACGAATCTATAACCATTGATAATGAGGGTATTCCAATAAAAGAAGTTTGTTTTTATAATTTAGTGGGGCAAAAAGTGAAGCAAATGCCTATAAATGCAACTCAAGCAAATATTAATATTCAAGAAATGCCGCCGGGAATGTATATTATAAAAATCAATACCGCACAAGGAATGCTTATAAAAAAAACACAGATAATAAGATAAATATCATTTAAAGGCTGTTTTATAGCAGCCTTTTTTATTGAAAAACTATTTTTTATATTTTTATTTTTTAATTTTTTAGTATTTTTTAGTATTTTTGCAAAAAACTGACCAATGGTGTAACGGTAGCACTACAGATTCTGGTTCTGTCTGTCTGGGTTCGAATCCTAGTTGGTCAACAAAAATTTTCTTTATTTTCCTTTTTTATTCCATATTTCCCAAGCTGCATCGGCTTGATAACAAAGCATTGCATAAGCGTTTGTTACTTGAGCATTTTGTTTTTTTGCTTTTTTCATAAAAACAGTTTCTTTAGGATTATATACCAAATCGATAAGTAAATGATTTTTTCCTAAAACACTATAGGGAATAATAGGATAAGTAGTCACATCAGGATACATTCCTAAAGGCGTACAATTAATAATCAAAGTATTTTTCACAATGTGTTCTTCCGTAATCTGTTGATAAGTTATAGCATTTTCTTGCTCTCTACGTGACACAAAAACAAAAGGTAATAGTCGCTGTTTTAACACATATGCTACTGCTTTGGCAGCACCACCTGTTCCAATTATCAAAGCAGACGTATGTTTAGTCATATTGTAGTTTGCAAACATTTTATCAAAACCAATAACATCAGTATTATAAGCATAAATTATTCTTTTTCCTTTTAGATAGTCTATTTTCAGCACATTGGCAGCACCTACTTTTTCGACAACTTTGTCTATCACGTCTGCATAAGCAATAATTTTTTCTTTATAAGGGGTAGTAACATTTAAACCTCTTATAGATAAATTATTATCTAACAAAGGAAACAATTGTGTTACATCTTCTAATGGAAATGTTTGATAAGAAACATTAGCGATAGATTCTTTTATAAACTTTTTTTCAAAATAGCAAGGTGAAAAAGAATGAATTAACGATTTTCCAATGATACCATACGTCTTATTCACGATTATTGTTGTTTTTCTTTTTAAAAGCTTTATAAAATAAATAAGCAACAACTATCAATCCTAATCCTAATAAAATATAAGAAAGTTCATGGCTGTATTTATTAATAACATCTTGTTCGCCATGAGCTATATAACCTATAAAAGCAAGTATAACATTCCAGCTGAACGCTCCTAAGGCTGTATAGAGAATAAAAGGCAATAATTTCATTTTTGACAATCCAGCCGGAATAGAAATCAATTGACGTATACCGGGCAATAATCTTCCTATAAATGTCGAAATATTACCATGTTTAATAAAATAATCTTCGGCTTTTTTAATTTTACTGCTATCGAGTAAGAAAAAACGACCTAACTTACTGTCTGCAAATTTATAAACAACAGGTCGCCCTAAATAAAGAGATAAAAAATAATTAATAAAAGCTCCAAATAAAGCTCCCAAAGTTCCAAACAGTACAACTATTAATATATTGATAAATTTATAATCTGTTATGTGTAAATTTTCATTATCTGCTTTGCATGCTGCATAAGCTGCTGGGGGAATGACAACTTCGGAAGGAAAAGGAATAAAAGAACTTTCGACTGTCATTAATACAACAACAGAATAGTAATTTAAATGATGCATATACCAATCTACTACTCTTGTTATAATAGGTTTATTTTCTTGTTTAATTAATGTATCGTTTGTAGCAATAGCAGTATTTTGTGAGAAAACAGTTACTTGAAATAGTAAAAATAAAAAAACAATTAAATATTTTTTTTTCATTCAATATTATTATTTATATTTGTGACAAAATCAATTACTTCGGGAATATCATACATTGTTTCGTCGTATTCAAAAAAATCATTTAACATATCAGGTTTAGAAACATAGGCTAATTGCAAGTAAGATGTTCCTTGTAATACATCTTTTTTGAGAAAAAAATAATTTGCCATTCTATACAAGTATGCAATGTTATCTAACTGTATTTCAATTCCTTTAAATAATATATCAATGGCATTATTTATATCATTTTTTTTGAAGGCATAAAAATCGGAATAACTCAACCATGTATCACTTTCTTTAGGAAAATGTTTAGCTAAGTGCTCATATACCATTTTAGCATCATCATCTCGGTCTGCATCGCACAAATACTCACCTAATAACAACCAATATTCAAAATTATTGGCATCAATATCTAATGCTTTTTGCAAATTTTTTATAGCATTATTAAACTGCTCCATTTGAGCATAAACCATTGCTTTACCAACAAAGGACAAAGAAAAACGTGGATTTTCGTCTATTGATTTTTGAAATGCAAAAAGAGCTGATGAATAATCTTCTATTTTAGACAAATTATCTGCTAATTGATACCATGCTAATTCTTTAAACTGAGATATTTGTAATAAAGCATAAAAGGCTTCATTGGCTTTCTTTCTTTCATTAAGTTTAAAAAAAGTATTCATCTGATACGACAATGCTTCTTCGTTGTTATCGTCTAATGCCAATGCATTATCAAAAGCTTCTACTGCTTTTTCTAACAAGCCAACCTCTGTATACACCAGTCCTAAATAAGACCAAGCAGCGGTAAATAAAGGATATTTATTTGTAAATTTAATAAGATAATCAATTACTTCATATTTTTCATCTTCATCACCTAATTCATAAAAAACCTCTACAACATTCGAAAGCAGGAACTCATTTTCAGGGTCTATTTCTAAAGCCTGTTGTAAATAATACAAAGACTTTTTTGTATCTCCCATTTGGTCATAAACATCTGATATGCCAAGATAAACATCTTCAATATATTCTTCATCTTGATTTTCTATTTCAATGAGTTGTTGGTATTTTGCAAGTGATTTATCAAAAGAACGTAATTGGGCATACAAATAGGCTTGTTCTAATAAAGTTTCGACATCACTAAAACTTTCGTTATCTGTTTCTATGAGTAATTTTAAAGCCTCTTCGTTTTTTTCTAAATAAAGAAAATAATGTACTTTTTTCAGCTTTAGTTCTTGTGAATCAGGAAATTGTTTTAATGCGAGCGATAATGCTTTTTGTGCCTTATTTATTTTCCCTGTATAAAAATAATGATCAAATACAATGGCATAATCATCGCTATCAAAATAAGCGATACTGTCATTATTTATCATTTTTTCAAAACGTTCTATTAAACGTTCTTTTTCTTTATCGTCCAAATCATCGTTTGAGTCTTCATCAAAATAATCTTCTTCCATATTATTCTTTTTTTTCTATTTCAAAATAAGCATCCCAATCTTTCCATATTACCTCGTAGCCTATATTGTTTATTATTTTTAACATTTCATTAGGCTGACGATTATCGTTGGTTGCAAATTGTTCTAGTTCATAATGTGAATGAGAATAGCCACCTGGTATTGTTTTCGAGCCTGCGCTCATTGAAGTTATTCCCAAACTTATCATATTATTCCTAAATACAGCATCTTCGCGTGTAGTTAACGATATTTCCACATCGTTATCAAAAATACGAAAAGCCCATATCATTTGTGCTAATTCTTTATCGCTTACAATGTGATTAGGCATAAAATCGCCAACATGTGGACGTATCCGAGGAAAAGAAAGTGCGTATTTTGTTTTCCAATATTTTTTTTCTAAATAACGAAGGTGCATCGCCATAAACACAGCCTCTACCCTCCAATTTTCTAATCCTAATAAAGCACCTAATCCAATTTTATGAATACCCGCCTCTCCTAACCTATCGGGAGTATTAATACGCCATTGATAATCGCTTTTCATACCCGCCGGATGATAAATAGTATACGTATCTTTGTTATAAGTTTCTTGATAAATATACACCCCATGCAAACCTACTGCTATCAATTTGCGGTAATCTTCTAACGACATAGGTTGTACTTCTAATGTTACTTGCTTAAAGTGGGGATGTATTAATTTAATAGCATGTTCAAGATAATCAACACCAGCATGTTTTGGCGATTCGCCTGTGAGCAGTAAAATATGTTCGTATCCCATTTCTTTTATTACTGCTACCTCATGCATTATTTCCTCATCATTCAAAACAATGCGTTTAATTTTATTTTTAAAATTAAATCCACAATAAATACAATGATTAATACATTCGTTGCTTAAATAAAGTGGAATATAAAATTGTATTGTTTTTCCGAAACGTTTTTGCGTAGCAATACGACTTTTGTATGCTAAGTCTTCTAAATAATCAGATGCCACAGGCGAAACTAAGGCTTTAAAATCTTCAATAGTTAAACTATCAGCATGTAGTGCATGTTCTACGTCTAATTGACTCTTAGCATTAATTTCTTTTTCTATCTGATGCCACGAATATTTTTCTGCTATTTCTGAGAACATATTTTTTTAATTTTTCATTTGATTATTTACAACAACATCACTCTATATAAGAATGATGTTCAATTATTTAAATGTATTTTATTAACAATAATAACACATTGCAAAAATACACTTTTTTTGTGTATTAATATTTACTATTTTTGCACATTTAGAATATATTCACATGAAATATTTAATAGTTGGATTAGGAAATATTGGAACACAATACGAAAACACACGCCATAACATTGGATTTATGGCTTTAGATTATTTTGCAAAATCTCACAATCTCATTTTTGAATCAACTCGGTATGCCTCTTCGACTTCTCTCAAATTAAAAGGAAGAACAATTATCCTTATTAAACCAAGCACTTATATGAATCTCAGTGGAAAAGCTGTGCTTTATCATCTTCAGAAACATAATATTGCTATTGAAAATTTACTAATAATTTCCGATGACAAAGACATAGCTTTAGGAAAATACAAACTAAAATCACAAGGAAGTGGTGGCACACACAATGGATTAAACGATATTATTGAAAGTATCGACACCTCTTATTTTTCGCGTTTACGTTTAGGAATAGGGAGCGATTTTGCACAAGGTGGGCAAGTGGAACATGTGCTCGGAAAATTTACACCCGATGAAATAGAAATAATTCAACCCAGCATTAATTGCAGTAAAGAAATCATTGAAAGTTTTGTATTACAAGGTATTCAACGAACAATGAATCTATATAATACAAAAAAAGAAAAAAACAAAGAAACAAGCCTTTAGGTATCATTTTTTATGCTATCTTTGCAATAATAAAAAAATAACTGAGAATTGGATTGCATCTCATTCAAAGTTTACTATAAAATATTAATTAACAATCTAATCCAAAGGTAAGTTCTAATGGAAAAGAGACTAGGAGTAATCAGCATACTCATATCAGACACAAATGTTATTTCAAAAGTAAATCATTTACTTTCCCAATACGGTAATCTTATTTTAACACGTCAAGGTCTTCCTATACGAGATTACAACATCAATTTTATTTCATTAATTATCGAAGGTACTACTGATGAAATTAGTGCACTAACGGGAAGATTAGGTCAATTAAATGCTGTTGAAGTAAAATCTATGCTATCAAAAATTAAAATTTAACTATACATATATCAACATTATGGACACAAGTAAAAAATTTAAAAACTTCATTGACAAAGAAAAATTATACTCTTTAATAGAAAGAGAAGCACCATCACAAGAAAAACTCGATGTCATTTTAAAACGAGCTTTAGAATTAAAAGGTCTTAATTTAGAAGACGTTGCCACACTATTAAGGGTTACAGATCACGAACAAATATATCAGATTATGAATGTGGCTAAAATAGTAAAAAATGAAATTTATGGCAAACGATTGGTGCTTTTTGCTCCTTTATATACCGGCAATCGTTGTGTAAACAATTGTGTTTATTGCAGTTTTAGAAGAGACAACAAAGCACTTAAACGCAAAGTGTTAAACATGGAAGAGATTAAATCAGAAGTAAGAGAATTATTACACGAAGGACACAAACGCGTTTTATTAATTTGTGGAGAAACACCAGCCAACGATATTGATTATATTTGCGAAGCCATACGAACAACCTATTCGGTAATAGAAAATGGACATAACGTTCGCCGTATCAATGTAGAACTTGCACCCATGTCAATAGAAGATTTTCAAAAACTAAAAAAAGAAAAAATTGGTACTTATGTTTGTTTTCAAGAAACATACGACCCTGATTTATATAGAGAATACCATCCAGATGATACTCCTAAAGCCGATTATCTCAATCGCTTGTTAGTAATGGACAGAGCTATGGAAGCTGGAATAGACGATATAGGTTTAGGCGTATTGTTCGGATTAGCCGACTACCGTTTTGAAATATTAGCTTTAATGGAACATGCTAAGCACTTAGAAGATGCTTTTGGTTGCGGTCCTCACACTATTAGCTTTCCTCGCATAGAACCAGCCGAAGGAGCACCACTCCCAGAGCATATTCCACACAAAGTGAGCGACGATGATTTTAAAAAAATCATTGCCATTATTCGTATTGCATTGCCTTATACAGGCATTATATTAAGTACACGCGAAACAGATGAGCTACGCACTGAATTGTTTAACTATGGCATTAGTCAAATATCAGCAGGTTCGCGTACAAATCCAGGTGCTTACGCTAATGATACTAAAGGACATAAAACAGGTAGCCAATTCCAATTAGGCGACCATCGCAATTTAGACGAAGTTATTTCGAGTATGATTGACAGTGGATATATCCCTTCGTTTTGCACAGGTTGTTATCGAAAAGGGCGTGTAGGCCACGATTTTATGGATTTAGCTAAGCCAGGTCTAATCAAAGATTTTTGTATGCCCAATGCACTCTTTACTTTTAGAGAATATCTAAATGACTTTGCTTCTCCTGAAACAAAAGAAAAAGGAATAAAATTAATTCAGAAGTTAGTAAAAGAAATAGAAAAAGAAAAACTGAAAAAAGTTGTAGAAAAAAATATCGAAAAGATAGACGGAGGAGAACGAGATATTTATTTATAAAATTATTATGTTATTATGTGAGTAAGCTGCTTAAACAAAAGCAGCTTACTTTTTTTTATTACACTTCTTCGTAAGGAGTAAACTCATCGTCGTCGTCGTCATTTTTATTATCATACATAGTTTTATGATGATAGCGTATAATTTTTATATTTCCAAAAATTTCTATTAAAGAGCTTGTAAACGAAACGATTATTCCATATAACATTGCCCATAAAAAACTATCAACAGTAAAACCCGGCAAAATAAAATCAATCAATTTAATAACAATAGCATTAATAATGAGAAGAAAAAATCCAAAAGAAAAAATAGTTAAAGGGATGGTCATGCTTATCAACAGAGGGCGGAGAAAAGTATTTAACAATATTAAAACAAGCCCTACGACTACAGCAGTAAAAATACGTGGCTCCTGAATATGAATACCGCTTTGCAAAATCCAAGCCGCAAATAAGACCGAAAAAGAAGTTATCAATAACTTAATTAGATAAAATTTTATTTTTTTAGTTTTCATTATTATTCTTTTATAAGAAATAGTCATTAAATAATTATGTATCGCTTCCCTGGCAAACACTCTATGTATGACTTACATTCAAGAGAAAGCAATAATGCTGTTAAACGTGAAATAGGCATATTTATTTTACTTGTCAACACATCAATATCTATTTCATTATTTTGCTGAATAATAGCTATAATTTGCTTTTCATCTTCGTCTAAATCAAAAAACAATTTTTCTTGACGGCTCTTTTTGCTTGTATTGCCCGTCTCCCATCGCATCATTTCTATAATATCGTTAGCTGATGTTATAAGAGCTGCTTTATTGCTTTTAATCAAATTATTACACCCTATAGAAAGTTTATCTCCTATCTTGCCAGGCACTGCAAACACATCTCTATCATACGAAAATGCTAAATTGGCTGTAATCAATGCTCCTCCTTCTTGACATGCTTCAACAACAACAATAGCATCAGACAATCCAGCAATAATTCTATTTCTTACAGGAAAATTTTGAGGATCAGGACCTATATCGCTCCAATACTCTGTAATAATTCCTCCTTTGTTAAGCATACGAGAAGCTGTTTTTTTATTTTTATTAGGATACAACATATGCAAGCCGTGCCCTAACACTCCTATTGTTTGCAAATTATGATGCAAAGCTGCTTCGTGAGCAACTGTATCTATTCCATACGCTAAACCACTCACTATTAAAACATCTAATTGTAATAAATCAGCAACTATTTGTTTGGTAGTACTAAGTCCATAGTTATCAGCTTTTCTAGTTCCAACAATAGCTAATACTTTTGGAACATCAAAATCAATTGCCCCTTTTCCAAAAAGTAAAATAGGAGCATCAATACAATGACGTAGCCGCTTCGGATAATTTGGTTCCGTTACAATATAAGTTGTTATGTTATGTTGCTTAATAAAATCAATTTCTTGTTCTACTTTTTTGTAAGTCGCTGCTGAAATATTTCGAATACTTTCAACTACCTTAAATCCAACACCTCCAATCAAAATAAGTTTTTCTTTTTTTTCTTTCAATACTGCCTCTGCACTACCACATTCTGTAATCAATTTTCTTGCTGTAATATTGCCTATGTTTGGCAGTTGAGACAGTAAGAGTGTATAATACAAATTCGATGATGTTGTATTCATTTGACAATTTATTTTTTAATAAATTTATATGATTGTTGAATTAAACTATCTTTTTTGACTGTCAATATATAAAAACCTTTTGGAAACTTATCCAAGTTAATAAGCATATTTTTCGATGTTAAGAGTTGATGATAATACGATTTGCCATACATATCAACTATTTCAAGTTTAGCATTTATAAGACTATCATTGTCAAATACTAAATACAATTTATCTTCGACAGGATTAGGATAAAAACACAATGGATTATTAGTAATTATTTCATTTATTTTAGTATCTTCTAAAGTAGAAAACGACAAGGTTTCACCATAAACAACTCCTTGGGCTATCATAACAAAAGCTCGAAATTGGTAATCTGTCAATGGTTTTAAATTGTTCAGTGTATCTACCATATTGTTTCCGTCTACTTTTACTATCATATAGTTTTCAGACGATTTTTCTTTGTATTCAAAGCCTTGCATTAATACATTTTCTTTACCATAAACTACCTGCCCATGCAAAACCGCAGTTGTAGCTCCTATATCACTTGCTTCTATTGTGGTAACTTTAAAAGAATAGTTTAATGTTGTAAAATATTCTAAATTACCATAAAAAACACCATTATTAGTAATTAAAAAAACACAATAAACATAATTCGTTTGAGGCGATAATTCATAAAGAGTGTCTGAAATATCAATGCCATAGTTTTGTATTATTTGCTCACTCGTATCATCAACAGCACGCCATAAAAATCCTTGCATATACACATTTTCATCGCACACACTGATATGTCCATTTAGCACAGCAGCACACATTGCTACCGAAGTAGCTGGATGTGTGATTAAACTACAAGAACGTAAAGTCTTAAATGCCAATTCATTTCCAAAAATAGTATCGGTAGTAGTTATAATAAAAGAACGGTATAAATAATTTTCATTTGAAGATAAATCGTTTAAAACAAAAGAAAAAGATGTGTCATTTACATAAACAATATTTGTTTTATAGCTTGACTCTTCTTTCCATTCAAATCCTTTTTTAACAATAGTATCGTCTCCATACTGGATATAAGCACTCAAAATAGCTGAATAAGGCGAAATAGCCGTTGCAAGATTTGTTTCTACCACTGATTGTTGAAGTTGTGTCTTAAAATAAACGCTATTAGCGTATATCGTATCTAATGAGGTAACGACAAAAGCTTGGCATACATAATCGGTATTAGAAAGTAAATTAAATAATTTACTTGAAAAACAAGCATAGTCTACCATTAAATAATTATCTGTTTCATCTAACACTTTTTTCCATTTAAATCCTTTACTAACAACGACATTTTCGCCATATTCAATACGAGCATTCAACAAAGCACTATTTGCTTTTAAAGCTGTTGCGGCTAAGGTATACACTTGCATTTCTCCTATCTTAAAAAAAAGACTTGCTCCAAAAATAGTATCTGTTTTCAAAACAATATACGCTTTGTATTCATAAAGAGTATCGGCTACTATATCCTTCAGTACTGTTTGAAAACTATGGGAACTATCTATTGAAATATACGTGAAATTAATGTCCTGATGTTTTTTATAAGCAAAACCTTTTTTTAATATTGCATGTGAGCGACGAATAGCAACGCCTTCTAAAACAACGCTCATTGATTGCACAATGGGAGGATTTGTTACTACAAAACTTCTTCCTGCGTTTTTCAGCAATGGATAGCCATCGTTTAACAGAGCATCATCAAACAACCACACTTTATCTTCTTGATTTAAAGAATCGACAGCCTGTTGTGAACATAAAAAAGAACAATCTACCATTTTTCCACTTTGATTAGTAGGATAAAAAAATGGTGTTTGCAAACAATAGGCATTATTAATGGTAATATTAATAGTTATCTCTCCACATATTCCTCCTAAAAAAGCTGTTTTAGATGATATTGAATATAAATATCCTACATTATAACACGATTTTAAAATGGTTGGCATATAGGAATAATTATGTACATTACCAATTATTCCTCCTACATAAGATTTGTAATAGTACGAATTAGATAAGACATTCCCTTTATTATAAACATTTGAAATAGAAGAAGTATGCTCTGTAAAACCTATTATTCCACCTGCATAAGCATAATCGTAAGCTACTGCATAGACAGCTGCATCATTATACGATTCATTAATAAGACAATTATTACCCAATCCTACCAGACCACCAGTGTAAGCATAAGAATTAGAATAGGTTTCAATAATTCCAGCGTTAAAACAACCTTCAATTGATGCATTATAATTAAGTCTTGCTATTATTCCACCTGCATAAACATATTTATAAGCTGTAACATACACATAACCATCATTACAACAATATTGTATGAGAGGCGAACCATTATCACAATCAGCCAATATACCTCCACCATAAGCGGTATTCAAAGAAGAAGAAAATATTTTTCCTTTGTTATGGCAATGAATGATATTAGTAGCAGATGCAGAAAACCCCAATATGCCCCCTACATAAGCAATAGACGTAACAGCATAAGTAGAAATACAACCTTCAAAACTACAATTCTCAATCTCAGAAGCGAAAGCATAAGCCGCGATTCCACCTGCGTAAAAATTATAAGAAGTTGAAAATGAAGATAATATTACTGTGTTTCCTTTTATATTTACATTGCTAATTTTAGCATCTAAAACATAACCAAACAATCCACTATAAACTATACCAAAACGATAAGATGTATCTTTACAGTGAAGATTATAAATGCTATAATTATTACCATTAAAATTTCCAATATAAAACTCATTAGCAGTATAACCAATTGGTGTCCAATTCAAACTATCTAAATCAATATTGGTTGTTAACTCAAAAAAAGTATCGGCATAAATTATTCCAGCATTAACACTCTGAGCCAAATAAGCCAATTGAGAAGCACTATCAATAAAGTATGGATTATTTTCACTTCCATTGCCTCTTGTCCAACGCTGCACACTTCCATCCCATTTGCTTATCTGAGAAAACGCAGACATACAAAAAGCTGTATATAAAAGTAATAAAATAAAATAACGATTACAATGCACTATAAAAAATTAGATTAAAAATAATAAAGCAAAGATAGTAAAAATCTTTCATTACCCACTAATGTTTCATATTATTTTTTACAAATCATGATGAAGCCTTTATAATATTATAACTGCTTTATAATACAAGCCAATATATTTGTTTTCTATCAGACAGAAAAAATAACTTACACCAAAATAAATTCTATCTTTTTCAAATTTATAAAATCAAATAAAAACGAAAATACTGTATTTGCTTATAAAATCATTCTAAAATGAAGCAATTTTATGTATTTTTGTAAATTCTAATAAAGAATATAGACATCTATGATTGCAAGTGAAATACGTAAGACATTTTTAGATTTTTTTGAAAAAAAACGCCATCAGATTATCCCTTCTGACTCTATTATCGTTAAAAACGACCCAAGTTTAATGTTCACAAATGCAGGTATGAATCGTTTTAAAGATGTTTTTTTAGGAAACACTTTACCACAATACGATCGCATAGCCAATAGTCAAAAATGCTTGCGAGTTTCTGGGAAACACAACGATTTAGAAGAAGTTGGAAGAGACACCTACCATCACACCATGTTCGAAATGCTTGGCAATTGGTCGTTTGGCGATTATTTTAAAAAAGAAGCTATCGAGTGGGCATGGGAATTACTAACAGAAACATTTAAAATATCGCCACAAAACCTATACGTTACCGTTTTTGGTGGCGATGTTAAAGACGGAACAGAAAAAGACAAGGAATCTTATCAAATTTGGGAAACAATACTGCCAAAAGATAAAATATTGTTTGGAACTAAAAAAGATAATTTCTGGGAAATGGGCGATACAGGTCCTTGTGGTCCTTGTTCAGAAATACACGTAGACATACGCTCAGAAGAAGAAAAAAAGAAAATATCGGGCAAAGAATTAGTCAATAAAGACCACCCCTTAGTAATCGAAATATGGAATTTAGTTTTCATCCAATACAATCGTCAAGCTAACGGCAGCTTAATGCCACTTGCCCATAATTACGTAGATACAGGCATGGGATTAGAACGCTTGTGTATGATACTGCAAAACAAACAATCGAATTATGACACCGATATATTTCAAACACTCATTCAAAAAATTGCCTCTTTATCACAAAAAAACTATGGTAACAACAAAGATTGCGATATCGCTATGCGTGTAATTGCAGACCACTTACGAGCTGTTTGCTTCACTATTGCCGATGGGCAACTCCCCTCTAATACAGGAGCCGGTTATGTCGTACGCCGTATTTTAAGACGTGCTGTACGTTATGGCTTTACTTTTTTAAACTTTGATAAAGCTTTTCTTGCAACATTAGTCCCTACCTTAGTAAAAACAATGGGGACACATTTTCCAGAATTACAACTACAACAAGAGCTAATTATCAAAGTATTATTAGAAGAAGAACAATCATTTTTGCGAACTTTATCGCAAGGTATCCAAAAGTTTGAACACTACATACAATCACATACCACCGATACGGTTATTAATGGCAATTTTGCTTTTGAACTTTTCGACACCTACGGTTTTCCTATCGATTTAACACAGCTTATGGCAAAAGAAAAAGGTTATAGTGTCGATATGCAAACTTTCCATGAAGGATTGCAAGCACAAAAAGACCGTTCACGTGCTGTAGCTACCTTGCAAACAGACGATTGGCAAGAAGTAATTCCTAATGCTTCGCAAACCGAATTTATTGGTTACGACACTTTAGAATATGAATGTAAAATAATAAAATACAGATTAGTAAAAGTAAAAGGAAAACAATTCTACCAATTAGTACTCAACAAAACACCTTTCTATGCCGAAGCCGGAGGGCAAGTAGGCGACAGTGGCACATTGGAAAATGCCAACGAAAAAATTACTATTATCAACACTATCAAAGAAAACAATTTAACACTACACATAGCTCCTACT
The DNA here is from genome assembly GCA_964610025.1 of uncultured Lentimicrobiaceae bacterium. Taxonomy (GTDB): domain Bacteria; phylum Bacteroidota; class Bacteroidia; order Bacteroidales; family WCHB1-69; genus UBA5266. Next base: position 11,561 of record CAZSTX010000001.1, on the reverse strand, counting down.
CTTCCTGAAAATACAGAAAATACATTCGTTGCAAAAGTAAATATAGAAACACGCATGGCTACACAAAACAACCATACTGCTACGCATTTAATACATTATGCCTTGCGTAAAGTATTAGGTACACATGTCGAGCAAAAAGGTTCATTGGTAAATCATGAACGATTACGTTTCGATTTTTCCCATTTTTCAAAAGTCAGCAACGAAGAATTAGAAAGAGTAGAAAACCTTGTCAACGATTTAGTAAGAGAAAACATTCTTTTAAAAGAACTTAGAAACATATCAATAGATGCAGCTAAATCGTTGGATGCAATTGCATTATTTGGCGAAAAATACGGTAATACAGTCAGAGTAATACAATTTGGCGACTCGATAGAGCTTTGTGGTGGCACCCACACATCGGCTACAGGCAATATAGGATTAGTAAAAATCATCAGCGAAAGTGCTATTGCAGCCGGCATACGGCGTATCGAAGCGGTAAGTGGCAAAAATGCAGAAGACTACATTCGCCACTATCAACAGCAAATAGAAGAAATAAAAGAAATGCTCAATGCTCCACAAGTCATTCCTGCTGTAAAAAAAATAACACAAGAGTTAGAAAACTACCGTAAAACTATCGAAGTATTAGAACAAGAAAAAACCATTAATTTTGTAAATCAAGTAAAAAAAGAAATGATTACTATTAATGGCATCAATATTTTGCAATCCATCAACAATATGTCGTCTGAACTTCTTAAAAATGCAGCTTATCAATTAAAAAACAGCTTGCAAGACACATTGATACTCTTTGGAAGTAATGTAGAAGGAAAGGCAAATATTATTATAGCTTTATCTGATAATATGATAGAAAAAGGCTATAATGCTACCCTATTAGTACGCGAAATTGCTCCACTCATTCAAGGTGGCGGCGGTGGACAACCTACACTTGCCACAGCAGGAGGTAAAAATCCCGAGGGACTAAAAATAGCAGTAGAAAAAATTATAGAAATCATATCTAAACAATAAATAATATTATACAACTAACAACTTCACCATTTTAACAATTGAATACTAAACGCAATAGAGTGAAACCTATCAATCCAAAAGAAAATTTCGAATCAAGCAAACAATCAATTGGCTATATAGCGCTGAAAAATGCCCACCCAATAGACTATCAACGCATCGGCTTTTCAGTAGGATTAGAAGTACATCAACAACTATTGACAAAAGAAAAACTATTTTGTCATTGCCCAGCAGGCATTTATCAAAATCTCAATCAATACGATGCCGAACTATTACGGCACATGCGTCCAACGCTATCTGAATTAGGAACTTATGACGAATCGGCACTGATGGAATTTAAAACAAAAAAAGAAATTATTTACCGCATTTCAAATACAACAGCCTGCACCTACGACATTGACGACTGCCCGCCCTTCCCTATCAACCAAGAAGCCTTAACAATTGCTTTAGAAATTGCTTTAGCATGCAAAATGAATACCGTTAGCGAAACACATATTAGCAGAAAACCTTATTTAGATGGTTCTATGCCGTCTGGATTTCAATGCACTGCACTATTAGGAATAGAAGGAGAAATAATTGTAAATAATAAAAAAATACGACTAATACAATTAAGTATCGAAGAGGATTCGTGCCGTAAAATTTCAGACGAAGGACATAGACGCATTTTCAGTGTAGATAGAATGGGAATGCCCATGGTCGAAATAGTTACTTATCCTGATATGCAACACCCTAAAGAAGTAATGGACGTTTGCAATTACATTCGCTTTCTCAATCGTAGCACTGCAAAAGTACGCACAGGAATAGGAACAGGACGCCAAGATGTGAATGTAAGCTGTAAAGGAGGCACACGCATAGAAATCAAAGGAGTAGCACATACTAAATGGCTACCTGCATTGAGCCATAACGAATGTTTTCGACAGTGGGCTTTGTTGGCTATCAAAGAAAAACTACAAAAACGTATTAAAAAAGAAAATTGGAAAATGCAATATATCACATTAAACAGTAATGATTTTTCAACAGCATATCCACCTATCAGCAAAGCATTTAAACAAAACGATAGCCTTGTAGCAGTAAACTTACCTCATTTCGCAGGTTTATTATCCCATTTCACGCAACCCAATAAAGCATTTTACGACGAATACATTCACCGTTTAAAAACAATAGCTTGTCTTGCAATTCCCAATATGGTTTGCAACGAAGACATAAACAATGAATTAGACCTCTGTTTTATCAAAAAGATACAACAGCAACTTCAAGCAAAAGAGCAAGATGCACAAATTATCTTTTGGACTAACAAAAACGATTTACAAACAGCACTACAAGTAATAGAAGAACGTTCGCTAATGGCATTTGACGGAGTACCTAAAGAAACACGCAAAGCATTTGCTGATGGCACTACTGCCTTTAAAAGAGTGCTACCTGGAAAAGACCGCATGTATCCCGATACCGATAGCCCACCTACTATTATTGACGACAACTTAATTCAAAAAATAAAAAACACACTTCCTCAATCAATTTCACTATCTTATGAGCAATTAAAAGTATGGGATATCCCTGAAGATAGTTATGCGTATATTTTTACAAACAACTATTTACCCCTCATAAAAAAAATAGTTGACAAGCTACACTATTCGCCCAAATACATAGGGGTGTTTTTTGGTCAAACATTAAAGCATTTGCATGGGAAACACAAACATATTCCATTTGACATCAAGCGACTATATGACTTATTTGCTTTTTTGAAAAAAGAAGAAATAGACAAAGCTATCGCTTATAAAATGTTAAAAAAAATGTTTGTCCATCCCGCTATGGATTTCAATTCTATTTTAAACTCTCTCCATTTCGAACGAAAAACAAAAGATGAAATAATAGAACAAATACCACTAATTGCAAAAAAATACCAAGCTATTAATAAGAAGAAAAATGCTGATGATAAAACAAACAGCATGATGGGACAATTAAAAAAAATAAGTTTAGGCAACATTAATTTAAGCGAATTAGCCAAACACATGCTTTAAAAAAATAATGGAATCTATGAACGAAGATATATTTCAAGGTTATAAAGGAGCAGCATTAGAAGTGTTGAAAAAATACAATGTTCATGTGTGGGATGATGCTGAAATAAGCACTCATAACGGTCATTTTTCTGGCAAAATACTTCCTCGTGCCGAAAACACAGACAGTTTACATATAGTATTAAAATTACCAACAGGATATAATGTTGGTATTCACGTATCTACAATCAACTCTATGGTAGGCAAACGCTTAACTCAACCTGATTTTAAGATTCCTCAAAAAAAAATCCCTTACACCCAAGGCTTACCACATATAAAACTCTTAGGAACAGGTGGCACCATTGCTTCGCGTTTGGATTACCGTACTGGAGCTGTCGTACCTGCTTTTAGTCCTGACGAATTGTATGCTTCTATTCCCGAATTAACCAAAATTTGCAATATTAGTACCGAAGAAGTATTTGCCATTTTTTCTGAAAACATGTCTGCTAAACACTATATTGCTTTAGCAAAAAAAATAGAAGAAGAAGTTAAAAAAGGCATAGATGGTATCGTTATTAGTCATGGCACCGACACCCTGCAACACACAGGCGCTGCACTGACTTTCATGTGCCAGAATCTCCCTATTCCTATTGTTTTAGTAGGCTCACAGCGTTCGTCAGACCGTCCAAGTTCCGATGCCGCTTTAAATTTAATCCATGCTGCTACTGCTGCCGCTTATAGCAATATCGCCGAAGTACTTATATGTATGGCAGGCACTACCTCAGACGATTATGCCCTACTACACAAAGCCACAAGAGTTCGTAAAATGCACTCTTCGTATCGTTCGGCATTCCGAACAATAAGCGATACCCCTGTCGCCAAAATCACACGCAATGATATAAAGTTGATAAAAAAAGAATACCAGCCTGCAAATAAAGAAAAGAAAATAAAAATCATTCCTACTTTTGATGATAAGGTAAGCATGTTGTATTATCATCCTAATATGAAACCTGATATATTAGAAGCCATTATAGAAAAAGGCTACAAAGGAATTGTTTGGATAGGTGCCGGATTAGGACATATTAATAAAGAAATGTATCCTGCTGTCGAAAAAGCACACGCTGCTGGCATTCATCAATATATGACTTTGCAAACCATTTGGGGGCATGTAAATATGTTTGTCTATGACACTGGAAGAGATATGATGGCAAGAGGCATTATCCCGTGTGGCAATATGCTTCCCGAAGTAGCATACATCAAATTAGGATGGGCATTAGGACAAACACAAGATGCCGAAGAAGTTAAACGCATTATGCTCACGCCTATTAATGACGAAATTACACAACGAGAACCCTATAATGCTTACTTAGTATACCAAGGAGGAATAGACGAAGTAGAAGAGTTTATAAAAAAAGTTCGGAAATAAAATTTGAGAGAAAATTTAGTAGCATAATCTTTCATCAATCTGCCCGTAGGGCAGTACATTTTTATTGGACTTATAAGTTTGCAGATTATCCTATTAGTATCGCCCTATGGGCGAGTAATTGTTAGTGTGCGTTTATTCCCTAAGATAAATCTTACGGTTAATCAATTGTTGTCCTACGGACAAGTATTTTTGTACAATCTCTAAATTGAAATTTTATTATCAAAATATTCACTTATTATACTGCAATAGTTGCCTATTAAAACAAAATATGAATAACTACAAAAATAAATCTATACTTGAAAACAGCAAAGTATTCCGCTGAATATAATACATTAACTATCAAGATTTTTCACAATCTGCCCGTAGGGCAAAATGTGACTAACCGCAGGCATAAGCCTGTGGTTAAAATCAATCTTTTACAATCTACCCGTTAGGGCAGTACGTTTTTATTGGACTTATAAATTTGCAGATTATCATATTAGTATCGCCCTATGGGCG
>CAZSTX010000001.1:0-6544 GCA_964610025.1 uncultured Lentimicrobiaceae bacterium | reverse complement strand
TTTTTATTGGACTTATAAATTTGCAGATTATCATATTAGTATCGCCCTATGGGCGAGTAATTGTTAGTGTGCGTTTATTCCCTAAGATAAATCTTACGGTTAATCAATTGTTGTCCTACGGACAAGTATTTTTGTACAATCTCTAAATTGAAATTTTATTATCAAAATATTCACTTATTATACTGCAATAGTTGCCTATTAAAACAAAATATGAATAACTACAAAAATAAATCTATACTTGAAAACAGCAAAGTATTCCGCTGAATATAACACATTAACTATCAAGATTTTTTACAATCTGCCCGTAGGGCAAAATGTGACTAACCGCAGGCGTAAGCCTGTGGTTAAAATCAATCTTTTACAATCTGCCCGTAGGGCAGTACGTTTTTATTGGACTTATAAATTTGCAGATTATCCTATTAGTATCGCCCTATGGGCGAGTAATTGTTAGTGTGCGTTTATTCCCTAAGATAAATCTTACGGTTAATCAATTGTTGTCCTACGGACAAGTATTTTTGTACAATCTCTAAATTGAAATTTTATTATCAAAATATTCACTTATTATACTGCAATAGTTGCCTATTAAAACAAAATATGAATAACTACAAAAATAAATCTATACTTGAAAACAGCAAAGTATTCCGCTGAATATAACACATTAACTATCAAGATCTTTTACAATCTGCCCGTAGGGCAGTACATTTTTATTGGACTTATAAGTTTGAATAGTATCCTATTAATTGTTTTCTTCTAATTGTAAAGTATCTTCTATTTTCAAATCAACTCCTACAAATATTGCAAAACCTAAGAGCAAACCTACAACATTAAAAATCAAATCATAAAGATTAAAACTACGGTAAGGCAAATAATACTGCAATAACTCGATGCCAACAGCAAAGAAAATCCCTATCAACAGCCATAGCATTTTTCTTTTTTTGAAAAACACACAGCGAAACAATATCCATGGCAAAAAGAAAAGCACATGCACAAGATAATCCATGTGAAACTCTCCAAAAAACTCTTCACTCATTTGTTCTAATGAATTCAATGGCAAGGTATTTAATAATAAAATTACCAATAAATAAAGAAGAAAAAAAAGTATGAGCCATTTCTTAATTGATTTTTTCATCACTTATTTTATTTTTCAAAAGTTTTGATTTATTCCCCCCACACTACCCTCTTTACATAATCGGTATAAGAAAGGATAATGCGTATTACTTTATCACTCACATTTGGCATAGAGTAATCGTTAACAAGGCGTAAGACAACTTTTGGCGATTTTTCTTTCTTTTGGCTATCATCAGAAGCAATGAAAGCACTTTCTACTTTTTGCAATTCTAACTCTGCCAATGCTTGCATAATACGCTCTAAATTCAAGCCTACCATCATTACAGCTGCTTCTTCCATAGCTTCTGGTCGTTCGTGTGCTTCGCGTATGTTAAGGGCACGAAAATTTAAAATAGAAGATTCTTCGCTAATGGTACCACTGTCTGATAAAACTGCTTTTGCATTTATCTGCAAATGATTGTAATCGACAAAGCCAAGAGGTTTTAACAAGCTTACTTTTTCATGAAAATGTATGTTTTTACTTTCTATCGTATTGCGTGTACGAGGATGGCAAGAAACAATAACAGGATAATTGTATTTCAGTGCTAATGTATTCAATATATTCACCCAATTATAAAACAATTGTTCGTTGTTAATATTTTCTTCTCTGTGGGTAGAGACTAAAAAGTATTTTCCTTTTTTCAGCTTTAAACTTTGCAGTATTTCCGATGCCATTATTTTATCTTTATAACGATTCAGCACTTCGAACATAGGGCTGCCTGTTTTTATAATACGGTCGGCAGGCAAGCCTTCACGCAACAAATACTCTCGTGCTATATCGCTATAAGTAAGATTTATATCGCTAATATGATCGACTATTTTACGGTTCGATTCTTCGGGAACACGCTGGTCGAAACAACGATTGCCTGCTTCCATATGGAAAATGGGAATGCGGCGTTTTTTTGCTGCTATCGCACAAAGGCAAGAGTTAGTATCGCCCAATACTAAAAAAGCATCGGGTTGTAGTTTCTCTAATAAAGGATCAATAGCTGTCAAGATGTTTCCTGTGGTTACAGTAGCATTATTGGCTGCTGCATTGAGAAAATAATTGGGTTTTCTTAATTCTAAATCTTTAAAAAAAACTTCGTTTAATTCATAATCATAATTTTGCCCTGTATGTATTAATATATGTTCTATTGCAGGACTTGTATTTAATTTTTGAATAACACATGACAAACGAATTATTTCGGGTCGTGTTCCTACTACTGTTACTATTTTTAATTTTTTCATATTATTATTTATTTTTCATTGTATTTAAAATTTATATTCTTATACTTTTTCAAAATAAGTATCTCCGTCTTCTTTATTATACCATTCATTAATCCAAAATTGGGTATACAATTCATCGTTTCCTATATTGGTGATATTGTGTGTATACCAAATTGGCATATCTACATAAGCAGGCGATTTTCCATCTAAATCAAAGGTCAACACTTCATCGCTGCCTATACGACGCAATTGTATGCGTGCTTTACCTTTAATAACTGTAAAACGTTCTATCTTTCGAGTGTGAAAATGATTGCCCCGCGTAACTCCCGGCAATGTTACTGAAAAAGAAGATTGTCCACCCGTACCAAAACGTATCGTTTCGACAAAAGAACCTCTATCATCGACAAATTGCTCTAATAATTTTGGGTAACGTTGTGCATGATCGATATAAGAATGAAAGGTATAGAAAAGATTTCTTTCATTTTCATTCGTAAGCGAAGGAATATAACCATTGTCAAGGTATTGCATTTTAAACTTTTCTAACAATAACAGTATATCGCTTACTTTGGCTTGCATATCGTGAGGAAGCCATACATTATCTATCCCTGTCGGTTTATGGGCTGCGTATTGTCCGATTTTATCAATCATTATTTGCACCAAAGAACCCACATAAATCAAAGAAACTTCAGCATCGGTAATTATCTGTGGTTGTTCGTTGTGCGTTAATTTATAACAAAAAGTTGCCATAAAAGAATTATAGTTAGGTTTTCCAAAAGGACCATAAACATTGGGAATAATCAAGGCAGTAAACATCGCATGTTGCCGTTCTGCCCACGATTGTAAAAGCAGGCGACCTTCGCGTTTGCTACTTCCATAAAGATTGTCTTTTTCTTCTTGTGTAGAAGACGAAAAAATAACATAAGGTCGTACAGCAAGCCTCTCCATTGCTTTAATCAATTGCTTGACTAAACGTATATTTGTGTCGTATATCACTTGTGGGTCGAGATGACGATTCATGCCGGCTAAATGCACTATGACATCACAGTCTTTCACAAAACGGCACAAGGCATCAAAATCATCGAAAAAACTGTCTTCAAAAGGAATACGTTCATATAGTTCGGATTGCAATCCTAAGGTATTGTATAAACAACTACCTACAAAACCAATCTGACCTGTAATACCTATTCTTATTTTTGCAGTTTCTTGCATACAATTATCTTTTTTTATATATTTATCTTTTTCAACATTTCCACCATCTCGGGCACTGTCAATTGAGTAGTATTATGAGAATGGTAATCCAATGTTTCAGATATTTTTTGTTGCCCTTCTGTAAAATATTTATCGTAATTCAAATCGCGTGCATCGCAAGGGATACGGTAATAATCGCCCATATCTTCAGCTATTGCCATTTCTTCGCGTGTTACGAGGGTTTCGTACAGCTTTTCGCCATGGCGTGTGCCGATAACATACATGTCTTTCTCTTTGTCAAAAGCCCTTTTACCATATAATTGCACTATGGCTTCTGCCAATACTTCTAAAGTAGCCGCTGGTGCTTTCTGCACAAACAAATCGCCGTTGCGTGCATGTTGAAAAGCATAAAGTACTAAATCAACAGCATCGTCTAAACTCATCATATAGCGTGTCATATTGGGGTCGGTAACTGTAATTGCTTTGGCATTGCTCAACTGCTCTATCCACAAAGGAATAACCGAACCGCGACTCCCCATTACATTGCCGTAACGTGTGCAACAAACGATAGTAGCAGCATTATCTCCCAACTGTCGTCCTTTGGCAATAGCCACTTTTTCCATCATCGCTTTTGATATACCCATTGCATTAATGGGATAGGCTGCCTTATCGGTGCTAAGCACAACTACATTTTTAACGCCATGCGATATGGCTGAATCTAACACATTTTCAGTGCCATAAATATTGGTACGCACTGCCTGCATAGGAAAAAACTCACAAGATGGAACTTGTTTTAATGCAGCTGCATGAAACACATAATCAACACCTTGCATCGCTCCATCTACCGAACGTCTGTCGCGAACATCTCCTATATAACATTTCACTTTCGGACTTTGTAAAGCATGACGCATATCGTCTTGTTTCTTTTCGTCTCTCGAAAAAATACGTATTTCTTTGATGTCGGTATGTAAAAAACGTCTTAATACTGCATTGCCAAAAGAGCCTGTGCCTCCCGTTATGAGAAGTATCTTATTTGAAAACATAATGTATCTGTATTTTTATCAGTTATATGTGTTTTTTAATTTTGCAAATGTACATAAAAAAAATGTAAAAGAAGCTGTTTTTTTTATTTTTTTACAAGAATATAAAGTCAAAAGCAAAGAAATTAATTGACTGTATGAAAAATAGAAAAAAAATACTCTCTCGCTCTATTTTATTGGTATTGAAAATTTAGAAAGCAATGAATCAAGATGATAATGCAGCACAATAAGTGTGTATTTTTTCGCTAACCATCTCTGGACTAATCCCTTTTATACAATCTTGTGTAAGACAATCGGTTTTGCGATGATTGGCAGCACTCACACAAGGCGAACAAGCTAAACCCAAATAAAAAGCTTCGGCATTGCCTAATGGCAAATACAAATCAGGAGTTTCTGGTCCGAAGATAACAAAAATTTTCAAAGGTGTTGTAGCAGCAAAATGAGCTGGTCCCGAATCATTGCTAAGCATACACTTACTCAAACTACACACTACTAACAGTTCTTGTAAAGTAAACATGCCAGCAGTATTCACACTGTGTTGCTCCCCTACTCTATCTACAAAATCTTGAACATAAGCATGTTCTGATTTACTACCTATGGCTAAAATCAATATATTATCATTGTTTTCTATCAATAAGCGGGCAGTTGTTACAAAATGTGCCAAGGGCCATTTGCGTTGTGGCAACATATCGGAAGCGTTGATATTGAAAATAAGCAGTTGTTTACTCTCCCAATCTGTTCGTAATGACGATAACATTGCTTTCACTTTATCGCTGAGAAGAGGTGTTATTTCGGCTTCTTTTAAGCGTAGCTGTTCTTTGGCAATAGCTATTTTTGCATAAGGGCTTGTAAAATTTCCCATGGCTTTGTGTATTAATGCCATAAAATTAAGGCTAATATGTATATGTGGATTGTAACGCACGGGATAATTGATGAGTTTGCCCCGATAAAAACCCTCATCGTAATGAGAGTCGAAACCTACTCTGGATTTACACCCACTCAGCACACACAACAAAGACGTAAAACGCGAATATAATTCTAAATCAATGACAGTAGTGAGTTTGTTTTTACGACTCCACAACATAAAACGAACAACATCGAGTGTTAGCACAAACATATTATCGCTACGCATGGTAAATCGGCGAGAGGCAGGAATGGTTTGCAAAAGGTCTAAACTTTCGGCATTTTGATGAAAAATAAGAAAATACAAATTTGACACTCTTTTTTCTTGAAGATAACGCATGGCTGGATCGGCTAATATGGCACTGCCCATTTCTGAAAGTTCAATAAAAAGCGTACGTTGTAAATCTATTTTTTTCTTAGTGCTAAATACAGTAATTATGCGTAATAATATACTCATTAAAAAGCACAAAGGAATGCCTACATACTTATCTACCAAACGCATCGTTTGTATTTGCATCAAAAAAAAAGATTTTATTATTTTATTAAATACAAATCTAACGAACGAATAAGGTATTTATTTTAGTAGATTTTGATTTCTGAGTTCCGATTAAGGAAATATTTAATGGTATTTTTTATCTTTTGGCTCAGTAGTTCGTTTGCCCATTCAAAAAAATGATTGCTCCAACGCTGGGGATGTGTCGTAAGCATAAGTTGTGGGTATAAACTTTGATTACGAATGGCTTGCACTATATCTTCTGTATTACGATACACTTTTCCTTCTCGTATCCAACGTTCTTGATGATGAGGAATCTTATCTCTCAGACTTACTTTATAGCCATCCCATCTTCTCCCCGTATCTGTAAGGTAAAAAAGACGAGAAAAATCTATATCAAAATACGGTTCGCCAACTATATCAAAGTCTTTGTAATTGTAAAACTGCCACAATTTTTTATTGTCATAAGGTGAGCGAGGACTGCCGTGCATACAAATAGTACTTACCGGAGCTAGACGCCGCAAAATACTCGAATCAATACCTAATTCTCTAATTAGTCGAGCCTTAAAAAGCTATTTTTTTTGTTTTTGTATGAAAATAAGGT